>NZ_VCPE01000002.1 GCF_005938105.1 Brucella haematophila
TTTTCCATCGTCGCGCCGACTGAAACCCATTGGTATTCGCGCCGTCCCGACGCCTCCCACCCATCAGGAGGCGACCGCCATGGCGAGTGAACTGGAGCTGTTCGGCCTTCTCGTTTTCGGTCACGTGCTGGCGGACTATCCGTTGCAGGGTGACTTTCTCGCCAAGGCAAAAAACCGATACGCGCCGATTGCCGGTGTGCCTTGGTATCAGGCGCTCGGCGCTCACTCGGCCATTCATGCCGGTTTCGTTGGCATCATCACCGGAAGCATGCTTCTCGCGATCTGCGAACTCATCATGCACTACCGGATCGATGACGCCAAATGCGCCGGGAAGATTTCATACAATCAGGATCAAGCTCTGCACATCGCCTGCAAGGCCTGGTGGACCGTGCTTGCCGTATGGGTGTTGAAATGACTGAATTGAAACCGTTTCTCGAAGACATGCTTTCTATGTCCACTGGCCCAGACGGTCGCACATTGCAGATACACTTCTGCCGTCCTGTCACCGCCGATGACCGTAAAGCGCTCATGGATGCCCACAACTTCGCGGCCACCCGCCCCGAGCCTGCAGCTACAGGTACGGGACTGGTGACGGTGGGCGGTGAATACCTCGACGGGCATACGTGGAAACCGATGCCAGCCGGGGTAACTGACTTTGCATTGCGTGGTTTCAAAACCCGTGCACTCTGCGACCGCTCGCAGGCAGATGAGCTATTGGCGTCGGAACGGGAAAAAGCACTTTTCCTTAAAACTGCGATGGAAATTGCTCAAACTCATTGCGGGATGAAAGATAAGACAATCGCCAGTCTCGAAGCCGACAACGCGGCGCTGGCTGCTCGGGTTAAGGAGTTGGACAGCGAGTGCAACGAATTGGTCGCCAAGTGCAACGAAATCATCCGCCAGCGGGATCACGCTTTAAACACTTGCGCACAGATGGAAGAAGACAAGGACGCCCTCGAAGCCAAGCTCGCGGCTGCTGAAAAAGAAGCGGCAGCATGGGAGGCTAATTACAAGGCGCTGGATGCTCAGTATGCCCGCGCCGTGCTGGGAGGGAAGCCGTCATGAAGTGGTTCGCGCTATGGATGAATATCGTCTTTTACCCGCAATATTGCCGTCGTGTGAGCCTTGGCAACGGAAAGTGGAAGTGGGAGCCTTTGCCATGACCCTCATTGACAGACTATCCAAGCTGGAAGGGCCTGATTGGGAAATAAGCTGCGAGGTTCTTTCATCTCTTATTTCCATTGACGATCCTGACGCGAAAGATTTTTACGGGTCAGGTCAGGATTACACGGCCTCTGTAGACGCGGCAATCGCGCTGGCTGAGCGACTTTTCCCCGGCACGGAATATGAGTTCACCAATCTGTACAACATCGTTCGCGTGACAATCGAGATGAACGGCGAGTACGGAGGCTTTCACGGCGAGCATGTCAATTCGCTACCGATTGCAATCTGCATCGCCATCTTGCGCGCAAAGGAGGCCAGCAAGCCATGATCAATGAAATCCGCTGGCAGCTTTTCAAAGCCCTATCGTGGATAGGCTGGAAGGTCTGCCCCGAACCACACCGGACGCGCTTGCAGCAAGTCACTCCCACTTGGAAACAGTATGAGGCCAGCCATGCCGAGTAAGGAAATCACGAACGCCGCGAAAGCCATTTATGAAAGCCGTAATGGTGCAGGGCGCACTCCGTGGTCGCAATTGCCGTGGTCGCATAAGGTACCGTACTTGGACGATGCAGAGGCGGCGAGAAAATCTTTCCTAACCGCTCTACAGGAGCCAACTGAGGCTATGGTTTGCGCAGTCGATCACGACGATTGCGCCACACCAGACAACGCACAGCGCGCTTGGCGAAAGATGCTCGCCGCCAGCCCACTTGGGGAGCAGAGCGAATGAAGCTGACGGAAGAAGATCGCAAGTTCCTGTCATGCCTCAAATCGGATGGAGGGCCTACGGGGTCTTGGAGCATCCCGACCGCCACGCGCGCACAGGACCGCGCCCGCACTAGAGCCAAAAAATACGGATGGGCTGTTTTCGACCGCAAGGCATGGGCGTGGCGCATCACCGACGCCGGTCGCCAAGCCCTGAAAGGCGGGGAGTAGATGCGTATCACCGATCTTGAGAAGTTTGCGCTTGAGCAGATTTGGCGACCTTACCAGAGCACGGTTGGCTATGAGAAAAGGCTTGAGCGTCTGCCCGTCTCGCTGGAAAGCACCGCCGAAAGTCTGAAACAAGATACCGAATGGACCCGCTGTGTTCTTGACCGTTTGCGAGGCATGAACCGGCACAGGCGCATTACCTTCCCCTCATATATTCAGCATCCGCTTGTCGATTTGGTTCGCGCCGCAATGCGGGAAAGGGAGTGAGGATGTCAGCATCAGGGAGTTCTACTTTTCAACGTCAACCAAGGGCGGGCACCGGAGGCTTTGAGAGGTAAATACGATGAGTGCAGTACAGAAGCGCATTGCAGACCTAGACGAAGATGAACTGATCTCGCTTGCAGATGCAGTAGAGATATTCTTTTCTGGGCGGCTGACGAAATCGTCTTTGCGGACAGAAGCGGCGAAGGGAAACCTAGAAATCATCCGCATCGCAAACAAGGATTTCGTGACGCGTAACGGCATAAGAAGGATGATTGAAAGATGTCGCGTAAGAGAAGCCCCGCAAGGCTCTGGTTCCGATCAGACACCGGGACTTGGTTCATTAAAGACGGAGAAAAGCGTATCAGCACAGGATGCGCTAAGGATGAGACTGAACGGGCAGAACAAGTTCTCCGCGAATACGTCACGTCCAAATATGAGCCAGTCAGGGGAGGTTCTTCGGCTGCAATCACGATAGGTGATGTCTTGCTGGTCTACCTCGATGAGAAGGCCAGCCGCACTTCAAGGCCAAGGGAAACAGAAGCAGCCGTCAACAGGCTGAATGACTTCTTCGGTGCGGATGCAATCAATGAAATACGCGGCAAGAGATGCAGAGAGTTTGCCGATCATAGGAACACAGAGAGCGGCGCGAGGCGGGATTTGGAAGTCCTGCGCGCCGCTATAAATCATTATCACAAGGAATACGGGTTGGATGTCGTACCGGCGGTAACATTGCCAGACAAGAGCCTGCCGAGGGAAAGATGGCTAACCCGGAATGAAGTGGCGGCGCTTATAAAAGCCGCTAGGAAGCTCCAAAAGTGCGATCACATAATCCGGCTTGTTCTTATCGGCACATATACCGGAACGCGCCTGTCGCCCATTCTGGGGCTGCAATGGATGCCAAATACTACAGGCGGATATGTTGATCTGGATAAAGGGGTCATCTACCGCAAAGCCATGGGGGAGCGGGTAGCTCATAACAAGCGCAAGCCACCGGCAAAGATACCACCGCGCTTGTTGCGGTTCCTTCGTTACTGGAAGGCGCAGGACGAAGCATGGAGTGCCGAGCAGGCAAAGACTGTCAGCTTGCGCCATATCGTGCATTTCAACGGGGAGAAGATAACCAAGCCACATAAGGCATTCCGCTCGGTGCGGGCTGAGGCTGGTTTAGGGGAAGATGTCACACCGCATGTCTTGCGCCACACAAGGGCGACTTGGCTTGCTCAGGCTGGTGTAGATGCCCACCAGGCAGCAGCGTCTTTGGGTATGACAGTGGAAGAGTTCGAAAGGACTTATTCGCATGTATCGCCGCTATTCCAGAAGGATGCGGCCAATGCGTTCTGACCAATAAATGAGCCTTTCGGTCCGTAATCGGTCCGTGGCGCGAATTAGTAAAATATACAAGAAAATCAGTAAATCGGGAATTGTCCAAGTCTATCAATGACTTGAAAGATGGTCGGAGTGAGAGGATTTGAACCTCCGACCCCCTCGTCCCGAACGAGGTGCGCTACCAGGCTGCGCTACACTCCGAACCAGTTGGTCGCAACCAGACGGTGCGACCGTTGAGGCGGCTTATAACGCTGCATTTTTGATGCCGCAAGAGCATGACGCAGTTTTTTTGCGGTCACAATCGCGACCGCTCATAAATGTCACAGGATCAAAGCGCTTCGGCTGGAAAGACGGGCGTAAAGCCTGCGCCATAGGCGACGAAATGCGGATTGGCGAAGCCCTTCACCCCCTGCCCGGCGCGCTGTCCATAGACAAACGGCTTGCCGTCGATGGTGGCGGTCATGCCGCCTGCGGCTCGCAGCACCGCATCGCCGGCCGCCGTATCCCATTCCATCGTCGGCGCAAAACGCGGATAGATATCCGCCTCACCGCGCGCGATCAGGCAAAACTTCAAGGACGAACCGACCGAGACATGGCCGGAAATCTGGTTCGCCTGCAGAAAGCGTTCGGTTTCAGGCGTGTTGTGCGAACGGCTGCACACGGCAATGCGTTGCGCGGCAGCCTCCCTTGCCCGGATTGCACGGCGGCGGACAATCTTGTGATCCGCAGTCGTTTCCGCTTCCTCGGCACGGTTGCCCGCACCCGAAAATAGCAGATTACGGGCCGGAGCGTAGACAATGCCCGCGACCGGCACACCATCTTCGATCAGGCCGATATTGACGGTAAAATCGCCATTGCGCAGCAGAAATTCCCGCGTGCCGTCCAGAGGATCAACGAGCAGAAAGCGCCGTCCGAGATGGGTCGGAAGACGACCGGCGGACACCTCTTCCTCGGCCACGACCGGGATATCGGGTGCTACCGACGACAATGCCGCGAGGATGATCGCCTCGGCGGCACGGTCTGCCTCGGTGACAGGCGATTCATCCTTTTTGCGCTCGACGGCGCAGCCATCGACATAGTGCTTCATGATGACCCGGCCAGCCTCAAGCACGGCCTCTTCAAAAACGGCGAGCAAGGCTGCGCCGTTGGGGTCTGCTTTGGGAGAGGCTGGAATGTTCATCGCTCAGATCGACCAGGAATCGCTACCATAACTGCCGATGACACCACGTTCGGCCAGATACTTTTCTACTTCCGCGACCAGTTCGTCAACATTGCGCCCCGTCGTATCGAGACGCAATTCTGGCGAAACCGGCGCTTCGTAAGGCGAATCGATGCCCGTAAAGGACTTGATTTCACCGCGCAGCGCTTGCGCATAGAGGCCTTTCGGGTCGCGCGCAATGCATTCCTCAATTGGCGTATCGACGAAGATTTCGATGAATTCCCCTTCCGGCACTCGCGCACGCACAGTGTCGCGCTCGGATCGGAACGGAGAAATGAACGAAACCAGCGTGATCAGCCCGGCATCCGCCATCAGCCGCGCCACTTCGCCGACGCGGCGGATATTTTCCGCCCGGTCCGCATCGGAAAAGCCGAGATCGCTGTTAAGACCATGGCGGACATTGTCGCCATCCAGCAGATAAGTGTGCTTGCCGAGCGCATGAAGACGCTGTTCCAGCCGGTTGGCGATGGTTGACTTGCCCGAACCGGAAAGGCCGGTAAACCAGAGCACCGCCGGCTTCTGGAATTTCTGTGCGGCCCGTGCCTTGCTGTCGAGGTCGAAAGCCTGCAAATGCACATTGGTCGCCTGGCGAAGCGCGCTGTCGATCATGCCCGCGCCAACAGTCGCATTGGACACACGGTCGATCAGCACGAAAGCGCCGGTAACGCGGTTATCGGCATAAGGATCGAGCACAATCGGATCCGCCGTCTGGAGATAGCAGAAACCAACCTCGTTGAGATCGAGACGCGCCGCATCCTCGCGCGCAAATGTGTTCACGTCCGTCCGATATTTGATCTCGCTCACCGTCACCGGCGTCTGGTCGGTCTCGGTGCGCAGCAGATAAGAGCGTCCCGGCTGCAAGGCATCTTCGCCGAACCAGACAATATTGGCCGCGAAGCGATCCGCCACGTCCGGCCGCGCTTCTGCGCCAACCAGCATATTCCCGCGCGAAACCTCAATCTCGTCTTCGAGCACCAGCGTGACAGCCTGACCTTCCGAGGCACGAGGCAGATCACCGTCATAGGTGGCGATACGCTTCACGCGCGACTGCTTGCCGGATTTGGCCACGACAACCGTGTCGCCTGCCGCAATAGAGCCGGAAGCTACCGTGCCGGAAAAGCCGCGGAAATCCAGATTGGGCCGGTTCACATATTGCACCGGGAAACGGAACGGTTTGGCTGCGGCTTCCGTATCGATGCGCACAGTTTCCAGATGTTCGAGCAGATGCGGCCCCTGATACCAGCCGATGCGCGGCGACAGGCTGGTGACATTGTCGCCATAGCGCGCCGAAAGCGGGATCGGCTGGATGCTGGCAAAACCAAGGTCTTTGGCGAAGCTTATATAATCGGCAACGATACGGTCGAACGCTTCTTGCGAGAAATCGACGAGGTCGATCTTGTTCACCGCCAGCACAATATGGCGAATGCCAAGCAGCGAAGCGATGAAGGAATGACGGCGCGTCTGCGTCAGTACGCCCTGCCGCGCATCGATCAGCACCACCGCCAGATCGGCGGTCGAAGCGCCCGTCGCCATATTGCGCGTATATTGCGCATGGCCAGGCGTATCGGCGACGATGAACTTGCGGCGCGGTGTCGAAAAGAACCGATAGGCGACATCGATGGTGATGCCCTGCTCGCGCTCGGCTTCCAGACCGTCAACCAGCAGTGCAAAGTCGAAATCATCATCCGTCGTGCCGAACTTGCGGCTGTCATTCTTGAGCGCGGCAAGCTGGTCTTCGAAAATCAGCTTTGTGTCATAGAGCAGACGCCCAATCAGCGTCGACTTGCCGTCATCGACGGAGCCGCAGGTGAGAAAACGCAACAGCGTCTTGCGTTCCTGATCGGCCAGAAACTCGGTCACGGCTGCGCTGGTTACGGAAGGCTGGCCCAAAGGCTTTATCGCGGCGTTCATTAGAAATAGCCCTCGCGCTTCTTCTTTTCCATGGAACCGGCTTCATCGCGGTCGATGGCACGGCCCTGACGTTCCGACGTACGGGCGATCAGCATTTCCTCGACAATATCCGAGAGGCTTGAGGCGCTGGATTCAATCGCGCCAGTCAGGGGGTAGCAGCCGAGCGTGCGGAAACGGACAAGCCGGTCTTCCACCTTTTCACCATTCCGCAGCTTCATGCGGTCATCATCGACCATGATCAGCATGCCGTCGCGCTCCACCACCGGGCGGCGAGCGGCGAAATAGAGCGGCACGATGGGAATATTTTCCTGCAAAATATACTGCCAGATGTCGAGTTCGGTCCAGTTCGACAGTGGAAAGACGCGGATCGATTCACCGGCTGCAACGCGCGTGTTGTAGACCTTCCACATTTCGGGACGCTGGTTCTTCGGGTCCCAGCCGTGCTGCGCATTGCGGAACGAGAAAATGCGCTCCTTGGCGCGGGATTTTTCCTCATCGCGACGCGCGCCGCCAAAAGCTGCATCGAATTTGTACTTGTCGAGTGCCTGCCGCAGACCGACCGTCTTCATCACATGGGTATGGACATTCGAACCATGGCTGAAAGGGCCGACGCCATCGCGCACGCCATCTTCATTGATATGCACCAGAAGCTCGAAGCCCTTTTCGCGCGCCTGCGCATCGCGAAACTCGATCATCTCGCGGAACTTCCAGGTCGTATCGACATGCAGAAAGGGAAATGGCGGTGGTGCTGGATAAAACGCCTTCATCGCCAGATGCATCATGACCGACGAATCCTTGCCCACCGAATAGAGCATGACGGGATTGGAAAAGGTTGCGGCGACTTCGCGAAAAATATGGATCGCTTCTGCTTCGAGACGCTGCAGATGCGTCAGGTTCTTGGTCAGGGATGCATGATGCACGACATTTACTCCCGGAAACCGGATAGAGACGAGAAAGCAGGATTACGGTTCTGACGGAGCGAAATCGGCACCCTGATTAAGTTGGCCGCATTGTCGTGAAAAGCAACCCAAAAGTGAAAGAACGCTTTCGCGTATTCCGATGAACCTGCGCGAAAAACTTGCAGTCTTGACCACAAGGCGGGAACAAACTTGCGCAGCCGGCAAAAAGCGAAATTTCGCTTAAATGGCGGAAAATCCTACTAAATTTGTGATATTTAGCGCTTTTGGAGATCAAAAGCCGGATAAATTCTTGCTCAAAAAGGCGAAGCCTCACGGGCATCTGATGATGCGCGGGACGGACAGGCGCTCATTTTGAGAGGGAGATTTTGAAAGCACCCAACGGGCCAAACCGCCGTGGGGCCTAGAATGGATCAGAGCAGGCCGAAGGTGCGTGCCTTCGCAACAGCCTGAACCTTGTTCACGGCAACAAGCTTTGTCAGCACATTGCTGATGTGAAAATTCACGGTACGCGTCGAAATATTGAGGATCGCCCCGATAATCTCGGCAGTCTTCCCTTCACTCGTCCAACGCAGGATTTCACGCTCACGCGCCGTCAGGCAGACTTCGCTGGCGCAATTCATACGCGGCACATTGACCAGTGTGAACATCGACAGATGCAGAAGATTGGTCACCATCTGCAACTGACGCCGCAGTGCGGTAACCTCGGCTGCGGTCAGCGGCTGGCCGCTGCGCAGGAATGTCAGCATTCCAAACACGCCCTGTGCAGCCCAGCACGGCTGCGAAATACCCACCTTCAGTCCATAGCTTTGCAGATCGGCCCATAATTGCGGCGTGTCGGCAAAGAGCTTCGGCGACCAGACCAGCGGGTCGATGCTGTGCAGACCAAGCCGGACCAGCGGGTCGACCTCCACATATTTCTTGGCGGCATAAAGTTCGGTCCAGCCTTTCGGCATGTCCTCGTAACGCACCCATTTGACCGCCCCATTCAAGGACGGAACCGACATGACATATGAAACATGGTCAAAGCCGATTTCGCGGGCATATTTTTTCACATATTCAAACAGTTTGTCCGCATTATCCGCAGACTGCATGGCATCGCATAACAATTCCCATTTCATTGCTGCCATCCTAATAATGTTTTCAATAACTTACGCACAATACAACTTTTACGCTCATAAAATTTCGAACGCACAGCCTTAAATAGCATTTTCCTGTAAGTCTCTCCAGAAAGATTGCTTTCAAAAAAGCTGGAACCTTTTGAAAAACAGTCGTTTTTAAACAGGTCTAACGGGGGCGCCGGGAAAGTGTCTAAAATAAAAAGGGCCCCGCATCGCAGGGCCCTCTTCTTTTGGTTGTAACAGTCGCTGTGACTATGCAGCTTCTTCGGCAACATCGCCGGGAATATAATTGAGGATCGGTGCAAGCCAGCGCTCGACGTCGCGAACGCTCATGCCCTTGCGGCTCGCATAATCCTCGACCTGATCGCGCTCCACCTTGGCGACACCGAAATAATAGCTTTCCGGATGGCCGATATAGAGGCCCGAAACCGACGAGCCCGGCCACATGGCGTAGCTTTCGGTCAGTTCCACACCGGTCTCAGCCGTGGCATCAAGCAGACGGAACAGCGTGGTCTTTTCGGTATGGTCTGGTTGGGACGGATAACCCGGGGCCGGACGAATACCCTGATAAGGCTCGCCGATCAGTTCTTCCGGCGTATAGGTTTCATCTTGCGCATAGGCCCAGAATTCGCGGCGCACGCGCTCATGCATCAGTTCTGCAAAGGCTTCGGCAAAACGGTCGGCCAGCGCCTTCACCAGAATGGCGGAGTAATCATCATTGGCACGCTCGAAACGCTCGGCAATGGCCACCTCGCCAATGCCTGCCGTAACGACGAAGCCGCCGACATAATCCTGCTTTCCGCTTTCGACCGGCGCCACAAAGTCGGACATGGCGACATTCGGACGGCCATCGCGCTTGCTAAGCTGCTGGCGCAAGGTGAAGAAGGTCGCAAGTTCCTCCTTCCGGCTCTCGTCGGTGAACAGCCGGATATCGTCGCCCACCGCATTGGCTGGCCAGAAACCGACCACGGCTTTCGGCGTGAACCATTTTTCGTCGATGATCTTCCTGAGCATGGCCTGCGCGTCGGACCAGAGCTGGCGTGCGGCCTCGCCCTGCTTTTCGTCCTCAAGGATCGCCGGATAACGCCCTTTCATCTCCCAGGTCTGGAAGAACGGCGTCCAGTCGATATAGCGCGCGATTTCGGCCAGATCGTAATCGTCGAAGGTCTTCGTGCCGGTGAAGGTCGGCTTTACCGGAGCAAAGCTGTCCCAGTCGAGCTTGTGCGCATTGGCGCGGGCACGCGCTATCGGCAGGCGCTGCTTTTCCGCTTCGCTGCGCGCATGAGCGGCGGCGACCTTCGCATATTCATCGCGAACGCCACTGACATAATCGCCCTTGGCTTCCGGCGACAGCAGGCTGGATACAACACCGACCGCACGGCTGGCATCGATGACATAGACTGCCTGACCGCGCTCGTAACGCGGATGAATTTTCACCGCCGTATGGACACGGCTGGTCGTCGCCCCGCCGATCAAAAGCGGAATGTCGAAACCTTCGCGTTCCATCTCCGCCGCCACATGCGCCATTTCGTCGAGCGACGGGGTGATGAGGCCGGACAGACCAATGACATCGACCTTCTCGTCACGGGCGACTTGCAGAATCTTCTGCGAAGGCACCATGACGCCGAGATCGATGATCTCGTAATTGTTGCAGGCCAGCACGACACCGACAATATTCTTGCCGATATCGTGCACGTCGCCCTTCACGGTTGCCATCAGCACCTTGCCGGCGCTCTGGCGTTCTTCGCCGCCATTGAGGCGCTTTTCCTCTTCCATGTAAGGCAGGAGAACGGCCACGGCCTGCTTCATCACGCGGGCAGACTTGACCACCTGCGGCAGGAACATCTTGCCCGCTCCGAACAGATCGCCAACCACGTTCATGCCAGCCATCAGCGGGCCTTCGATAACGTGAAGCGCCCGCTCGGCAGATTGGCGCGCCTCTTCCGTATCGGCTTCGATATATTCGGTAATACCGTTGACCAGCGCATGGGCAAGGCGCTTTTCCACCGGCCATTCGCGCCAGGCGAGATCCTGCGCCTTGGCTTCCTTCGAACCGGAATCGCGGAAACACTCGGCAATTTCCAGCAGGCGTTCGGTCGCATCCGAACGGCGGTTCAGCACCACATCTTCGCAGGCCTCGCGCAGTTCCGGATCGATGGCATCATAAACCGCCAGCTGACCAGCATTGACGATGCCCATATCCATGCCCGCCTGAATGGCGTGATAGAGGAACACGGCATGCATCGCCTCGCGCACCGGCTCATTGCCGCGGAACGAGAATGACAGGTTCGACACGCCGCCCGAGACATGGACATGCGGCAAGGTCGTCATGATCTGCCGGGTCGCTTCGATGAAGTCGACACCGTAATTATTGTGCTCATCGATACCCGTCGCTACCGCGAAAATATTCGGATCGAAGATGATGTCTTCCGGCGGGAAACCGACCTGCTCGGTCAGGATCTTGTAGGCACGGGTACAGATTTCGATCTTGCGCGCTTCGGTATCGGCCTGTCCGGTTTCATCAAACGCCATGACCACGACCGCCGCACCATAGGCGCGCACGAGCTTGGCGTGATGAATGAAGGCTGCCTCGCCTTCCTTCATCGAGATGGAGTTAACCACCGGCTTGCCCTGAACGCATTTCAGGCCAGCCTCGATGACTTCCCATTTGGAGCTGTCGATCATGATCGGTACGCGGGCGATATCCGGCTCGGCAGCGATCAGATTGAGGAATTCGACCATCGCCTTTTCGGAATCGATCAGGCCTTCATCCATATTGATGTCGATGATCTGGGCGCCATTGGCCACCTGATCGCGTGCCACATCAAGGGCAGCGGCAAAATCACCGGCCTTGATCAGCTTGCGGAAGCGGGCGGAGCCGGTCACGTTGGTGCGCTCGCCGACATTAACGAAGGGAATGTCCTCGGTCAGCGTGAAAGGCTCAAGGCCGGAAAGACGCATCAGCGGCGCGACCTTGGCAGGCTTGCGCGGCGGGTGTTTCGCAACAGCCTCGGCAATGGCGCGGATATGTTCCGGCGTCGAGCCACAGCAGCCGCCGACCACATTGACCATGCCGTCGCGGGCAAAGCCCTCGATCTGGGCGGCCATCGCTTCCGGCGTTTCGTCATACTGGCCAAACTCGTTCGGCAGACCGGCATTCGGATAGGCGCAGATGAATGTGTCGGCGATATTCGACAATTCATCCAAATGAGCGCGCATGGCATTGGCGCCCAGCGCGCAGTTCAGGCCAATGGTGAACGGCTTGGCGTGACGCAGCGAATGCCAGAATGCCGTTGGCGTCTGGCCGGACAGGGTGCGGCCGGAAAGATCGGTGATCGTGCCGGAAATCATCACCGGCAGGAAAATGCCCTTCTCTTCGAACACTTGCTCCGAAGCGAATACGGCAGCCTTTGCATTCAGCGTGTCGAAGATGGTTTCGATCAGGATGATGTCGGAACCGCCATCGATCAGGCCCCGGATCTGCTCGGCATAGGCGATGCGCAGATCGTCAAAGGTGACCGCACGGAAGCCGGGATTATTGACATCCGGCGACAGCGAGGCGGTGCGGTTTGTCGGTCCAAGCGCTCCGGCAACGAAGCGGCGGCGACCGTCCTTCTGCTCGGCGCGCAAGGCCGCGCGACGCGCAAGGCGCGCACCGTCGCGGTTCAGTTCGTAGACCTGCTCTTCCATGCCGTAATCGGCCTGGGCAATCGTCGTGGACGAAAATGTATTGGTTTCGAGAATATCCGCGCCCGCAATGGCGTAGGCGTAATGGATTTCTTCGATAGCCTTGGGCTGGGTCAGTGTCAGAAGGTCATTATTGCCCTGAAGCTGGCAATCACAAGCGCCGAAACGCTCGCCGCGAAAATGCTCTTCATGGAAGCCAAGACCCTGAATCTGCGTTCCCATCGCGCCATCGAGGATCAAAATCCGCTCGCGCGCTGCTTTCGTCAGCGCGGCCAGCACCTCCGAACCATCCGGCTTTGCAGCCGTTGCACCGAAGAGATCGTCGAGAGAAGACGCCATGAGAGTACCGCCTGTATTCTGATATGCATAATCGCAGAAGGTCGCTTAATGACATAAACATATCTTTATGTCAATTATTGATCGGCTTTTGCAACACGATATGTGCACCCAAGAAAGAGGCCCCAAGACAATGCGCCCAACCCGGACACACCTCACCGATCTGTTGCCGGGAAGAAGAAAACGTGACCGCCCAAAGCCACTGCTCCGCCACAATGGACGAGCAAAAATATCCGCACGGATGATTTGCTTTTATTAGGAGCGACCTATGAAAAGGTTCGGTTATTCCCTGTTTGCCGCATGTCTGTCGCTTGGCATGGGGCTTTCAGCCGTGGCCGGGACGGCCAATGCAGCGCAGCCCTCGCTGATGGCGGCACCGGCTGCTGCGTCGGCACAGACCTCAACCCCCAATGTGCAGACCGTGCAATATTACGATTATCGCGGCGACCGCCGTTATTGGCGCTATGACCGACCGCGTTACAGGCCCTATTATCGATATGATCGACGTTACTGGGGACCGGGACCGGTTTATCGTCACCGTCCGGCGCCAGTCTATCGCGGCGGCAATCCGCATGTTCGCTGGTGCTACAACCGTTACCGGTCCTATCGCGCCTATGACAACACCTTCCAGCCCAATTACGGGCCGCGCCGCCAGTGCTATTCGCCTTATCTGTAAGGCCGCAACCAACGAAGAAAGCCCCGCAATGCGGGGCTTTTCTCTGAACTGTCTTCGAATATTTATCGCCACTCAGGTGACATAAGCGCCGATGGAAGCCGCGACCAGCCCGATTGCAACGGCAATCATCACGCCATAAACGCGCGGCTTGTCGAAAAGAACAGCGAAAGCTGAAAACCAGCCGACAACCGCCGCACCGAGCGCGAAGAGAAAACCCGGCTTGTCGCCATGATAAAGGTTTGCCGCCATCAACCCGCCGATGATCAGCGCGCCGAAAACGATCATTAACCCCGTGGCATAACGCTCATAATCGTCCATTTAAATTCCTCGGTTCCGATCTCGCGAAAACTGCGACGGAAACTTATATCGACCCGTTTGGCCATTTAAGGGCATGGAATCTCTCACGCCGCCATCCTGACCTTCTCGCTCACACAATCATTATTCGTGGCGTTCTTCAACCATTTCGCAGCGCCATTCGCTGCAAATGTTACAAGTTATCGTTTGTGATCGCCGTTCGGTCGTAAAATCCGTGTTATATTGATGCGTATGGAACCATCTGGAATCACCATTTTTGAAACACCTATCGGCGCGTGCGGCATTGCCTGGCGCGGCGCAAAAGTCATTGGTGTCGAAATCGGCGATACAGACGAGACGGAAACCCGCTACCGTCTTGGTGAGCGGGTGGGCGAACAGTTTCCCGAAGCGCAGGCCGATGTGCCAACCTTTGTGACGCAAGCCATTGAAAAAGTGCGTGTGCTTCTCGACGGCGGATCACCGGATTTTTCGCAAACACCGCTGGCATTCGAATCCCTGCCCGACCTTAACCGACAGGTTTACGAGATCATTCTCGAATTGAAGGCCGGTGAAACCACCACCTATGGTGCGATTGCGAGACGGCTTGGCGATGTCAGCCTGTCACAGGCGGTTGGCTATGCGCTGGGCAAAAACCCGTTTCCGATCATCGTGCCCTGCCACCGGGTTCTCGGTTCCAACGGCAAGGTCGGCGGGTTTTCGGCGGCTGGCGGCACGGCGACCAAACTGAAGCTTCTCAATATCGAGCGCGCCAAAATCTCCAGCGAGCCCGACCTGTTTGGCGGCCTGCCGCTTCAGGAGCGACCGCAAGCGGAGTGGTAACTACCGCTTGTCAGTAACCACGTCAGCAGAGAAGCGCAATTCGCGCATCGGGCGCACCAGTTGCGTCGTCGCATCGTAGGTCGGATGTTTCTTGAAAGCGAAAAGCGCTTCTTCATCCTTGAACTCGGCATAGACCACAAGATCGATGCGGTCGCACATCGGATCGACCCTGGAATTCGGCAGAACTTCGAACACATCGGAATAGGGGATGGTGGCAAGCTGCTCCAGCCCTTTCCTGACCGTCTCGATATCCTGACCTTGCTTGACGCTGAAGAAAACAATGTGCCGGATCACGCCTCAACTCCCTGTAAGTGACAAGGCGTATCTAGCGCATCAAGACAGCCAAAAGAATGGCAAATAGTTGCCGGTCGCCACGCGCCCAATTTCGTTCCTGAGCTGGCGAAAATGGTGGCTTTCGAGAACCGGAGCGCAATGTACTTCCAGCATAGTACCGAAAAGTTGCAGACTTTTTGGGATTATTCGCAAAAAAGTGCCATTTGCAGACGCTCAGGGGTGAAATTCAGCCCGCTTTCACGCGACGCCAGGCAAACCCGCCTGCTTCCGGCACGGAGCCGCGCCCCGGCTGGTAGTAACCGGGCGTGTCGACCAGACGGTTTTCGCCAAGACGGCTCTGGGCAACCTTGTTCGTCACCTGAAGGCTGTCGAAGCCGGTGCGCAGCATCAACGCAGCCTGATCGATCAGCACGTCACCAACGGCGCGCAATTCGCCAGCAAAACCTTCGCGGCGCAAAATCTCGGCCTTGGAATAGGAGCGACCGTCATTGAAAGCCGGGAACTGCAAGGCGATCAGTGGCAGGCTGCCAAGATCATCCAGCAGCGGTTCAATGGCTTCGCCCGGCGCAACCGAAATGCCGATCCGGCGATTGGAGGCACGGCGGCGCTCTTCCTCCAGTCCAAGCCAGACGGCAAGCGGAATGATGACAGCCGGAGCGTCGCCCGCCGTTTCAAGATCGTCGGCAAAGACATAATCGTCTTCGCGAAAGCCATCGGCAGACCAGAGTTTGGTTTCGTTGATATCGCTCATTTCCGGTCACCTGCTCCCAAATTCTTCAAGCTGTCGGACAGACCCGACAGGTGGATGCCGCATTCTGTTTTTTCCGATCCCGCCCAGCGTCCGGCACGCTGGTCTTCGCCGTCGTTCACGGGCCGCGTGCAAGGCATGCAACCGATGGAACGGTAGCCCTGCGCGGTCAGGGGATGCGGCGGCAGATCATGCTTTTCGGCATAGGCTTTGAGATCGGCTGCCTGCAAACGCGCCAGCGGATTGATACGAATACGGGGGCCGACCGATTCAAATACCGGCAGGCTTTCGCGCGTCGATGCCTGAAACTGCTTGCGGCCCGTCATCCAGGCCCGATAAGGGGCCACAGCGCGCGCCATCGGCTCCACCTTGCGGATGAAGCAGCAGCGATCCTTGTCGGTCATCGACAGCGCGCCGAACGGATCGTCCGCCTTGAGGCTATCCTCAAGCGGCAGGATATCCTGCACATCGGTCAAACCCAGCCGGTCCACCAGATCATGACGATAATCGAGCGTCGCCCGAAAGTGCTTTCCCGTATCGAGAAACAGAACCGGCGTCGCCGGGTCGATTTCCGAGATCATGTGCAGGAGCACTGCCGATTCCGCCCCGAAGGAAGACACGACCGCGATCTGCCCCTCATAGAGTTCGCGCGTGACAAGCGCGATCACTTCCTGCGGGGTAGACGCACCGTGGCTGGCCTCCAGAAGGCGGGCTTCGGCGCTGGCACTTTCTTCAGCATCAAGCTGCACGGCTTATTTCTCCATAAAGCGCGCGTTTGAACGGCTCCATGCCAACGCGGCGATAGGCGGCGAGGAAGGTTTCCTCCGGGCTTTCACGCAGGGACAGATAGGTGTCCACCACCGTTTCGATGGCATCCACCACCTCTTCCGACGAGAAACCGCGACCGGTGATTTCACCAATGGTCGAATGCTCGTCCGCCGAACCGCCAAGCGTGATCTGATAGAGTTCCTCACCCTTCTTCTCAACGCCCAGAATGCCGATATGGCCGACATGGTGATGGCCGCAGGCATTGATGCAGCCGGAAATCTTGATCTTGAGATCGCCGATTTCAAGCTGGCGCTGCTGGTCGCCGAAGCGTTCGGAAATGCGCTGCGCCACCGGAATGGAGCGCGCATTGGCAAGGGCGCAATAGTCAAGACCCGGGCAAGCGATGATGTCGGTGATGAGACCGGCATTCGGCGTCACCAGACCATCCGATTGCAGCAGATCATAAACCGCTGCGAGATCGGCCTTGGCCACATGCGGCAGAACCAGATTCTGCTCGTGGCTGACACGGATTTCATCGAAGGAATAGGTTTCGGCAATGTCCGCCACCAGTTCCATCTGCTCTGCGCTTGCGTCGCCAGGAATACCGCCGATGGGCTTCAGCGAAATGGTGACGACCGCATAATCCGGGTTCTTGTGCGGCGTGACATTGCGCGCCACCCAGCTTGCAAATTCCGCATCGGCCTTCTGGGTAACCGCCAGCACTTCCCAGCCTTCCGGCCGTTGCGGCAGGTTCGGCATGCGGAAATAGCTTTCGATGGCGTCGATATCGCGCTGCGGCAGCTTCAGCTCACTGTCACGAATATCTTCCCATTCGGCATCGATCTCGCGGGTCAGTTCTTCGACGCCCGTTTCATGGACGAGAATCTTGATGCGCGCCTTATACTTGTTGTCGCGACGGCCATGCAGATTATAGACGCGCACGATGGCCGTCACATAGGTCAGCATGTCCTCGAGGGGCAGGAAGTCGCGAATCTTCTTCGCCACCATCGGCGTGCGGCCCTGACCGCCGCCAATATAGACGGCCAGTCCCAGATCGCCTGCCTCGTTCTTCTTCAGCTGCAAGCCGATATCATGCACCTGAATGGCGGCGCGGTCATGATCCGAGCCGACAATGGCGATCTTGAACTTGCGCGGCAGATAGGAAAATTCCGGATGCAGCGACGACCACTGGCGCAAAATTTCTGCAAACGGACGCGGATCAGCCACTTCGTCGGCGGCAGCGCCTGCGAAATGATCGGCGGTCACATTGCGAATGCAATTGCCGGAGGTCTGGATGGCGTGCATCTCGACTTCCGCCAGCTCTTCCAGAATGCGCGGCACGTCCTTCAGGGCGGGCCAGTTATACTGGATGTTCTGGCGCGTGGTGAAATGGCCGAAGCCGCGATCATAGTCGCGTGCAATCGATCCAAGCCTGCGCAGCTGGCGGCTCGACAGCGTGCCATAGGGGATGGCCACGCGCAGCATATAGGCGTGCAATTGCAGATAGAGACCATTCATCAGACGCAGCGGCTTGAACTGGTCTTCGGTCAGCTCGCCAGTCAGGCGGCGCTCGACCTGATCCTTGAACTGGGCGACACGGGCCGCAACAAAATCGCGGTCGAATTCATCATAACGATACATAGTCTAAATCCGGGTTCAGAGCATTTCCAGCAAAAGTGGGAACCGGTTTTGCGTCCGGAAATGCGTCAACAGATATTACGAGGCGCGCTTCAAAGCAGGCTTATCAAGGGGCAGATCACCGAAGGTAACGATGGTCGGGCCGGAAAGGCGAATACGCTCGCGCAGGCGAATTGGGTAAAGCCCCTCCTCGCGTTCCTCGACATCGATCACATTCACATCGACAACCAGATTGGCTTTCGCTGCAAGCTTGCCCGCCTCTTCAAGCGCCGTCACGGCTTCCGCATGGCGGGCGATCAGCGCGCCGTCGATGGTCTCCTGCCACGAACCGTCTGCACCGAGCCACACAGCCTGCCCGTCGATCAGCCGGTTTGCAGTGAGAACTTTTACGACCATTTCCAAACTCCAAACTTTTGTTAACCGCGCATCCTGCGGGTTTAGGCTGCGACGGAAACCGGCTTGAGGGCCAGCGCTTCGGCTTTGTCGATTGCGGCACCGGCGACGGCATCGCCAATGATCACCATGACCGGGCCGGAAAGTTCCTTGCGGTTTTCCAGATCCGGCAAATCCTTTAGCGTGCCGTGGAACAGGCGCTTGTCCTGTCGGCTCGCATTTTCCACCACCGCCACGGCGGTATCTTCGTGCAGGCCCGCACCAATCAGGCGCGCAGCAACCGATGCCGCGACCGTGGAGCCCATATAGACGGCAATTGTTGCACCCGAGACGGCGAGCTTCGCCCAGCCCGGCAGCACATCGCCCGTCATGTCATGGCCCGTGGTGAACACCAGCGACGAAGCGACACCACGCAGCGTCAGCGGCAATTCCATATCGGCAGCGGCAGCAAAGGCCGAGGTGATGCCGGGCACGATCTCGAAACCGATACCAGCAGCACGCAGCGCCGCCATTTCCTCGCCTGCGCGCCCGAATACCAGCGGATCGCCCGATTTCAGCCGCACAACGCGCTTGCCTTCACGCCCCAGCGAAACCAGAAGACGGTTGATCTCTTCCTGACTTTTGGAATGGCAGCCCTTGCGCTTGCCGACGGCAAGGCGCTCGGCGTCACGACGGCCCATGGCAATGACGCCTTCCGGCACCAGCGCATCATGCACGATCACATCGGCTTCCATCAAAGCGCGATGAGCGCGCAGGGTCAGCAGGTCTTCGGCACCCGGACCGGCGCCGACCAGCCAGACATAACCGGCGGCATTGTCACGCTGCTCGATCAGATCGCTTGCAGCCTTGTAGGCTTCCACGCGGTCGCCATTTTCAATGGCGCTGGCGACACGGCCCGAAAAGAACCCGCGCCAGAAACTGCGGCGCGCCAGACCCTTGGGCAGCGCGCGCTCGACCAGCGGTCGCCAGCTTTCGGCAAAATGCGCAAGCTCGCCAAGGCGCGGCGAAAAGGCGGCATCGATACGCGCACGAACCATCTGCGCCAAAACCGGAGCGCTGCCTTCCGAACCAATCGCAATCGTCAGCGGCGCGCGGTTGACGATGGCAGGCGTCAGGAAATCGCAAAGTGCTGGACGATCAACGACATTGACCGGAACCTTCTCGGCCTTGACCACAGCAGCAACGGCGCGATCCTGCGCTTCATCGCCAGTCGCCACGAAAACCAGCTTTGCGCCCTCGACATGTTCGGGCGCAAAAGGTGCTGCAATATGCTCCGCACCATGGCTCGCGATGAAATCGGCCAGATGGTGATCTGTTTCTTCGGCAATGATGCGAAGACGTGCGGATGTCTGCGCCACGAGGCGCGCCTTGTTCAAAGCTTCCTCGCCGCCGCCAACGACGACAACCACCGCTTCCGACACCCGGAAGAAGGCAGGAAAATCAGCCAGTAAACGCTTTTGCGGTAGAGACACGGCGCGATCCTTGGGAGCATTTCCAACGAAAGCCGATACCGGTTTCAATTACGGAAATGCGTCTGGTAAAAAGATGGCGCCATTATCCATGGAGAGCGGGAGATTTATAAGAAACGGGCTTGCGCGTGAAAATCACGGCGAGCATCACTTTTTCTCAAAACAGCCGATTGCGGGATTTTAATTTCCCATAAGGCCAGAAATATATCCCACAATTTTTATAGGGTTTACATAGGCTTATAGATATCGGTTACCGATAATCGCCGCTCGTGAAGAAGGCCGGAACATGTTTGGGCCAGCGGCGCGGCAGCACGGCAATCAGATCGAAACGCAACGACAGGCGGGCTTGGTCGGGCTGGTGTTGCAGCCAGAGATCGGCTGCGGCTTCGATGCGCTGCATGGCCTGCGGCGTGACGGCGAGATGCGCGGCTTCCAGACTGCTGCGCGCCTTGACCTCGACGATGAGCACCAGATTGCCCCGCCGGGCGATCAGATCGATTTCACCGAGCCGCGTTCGATAGCGCCGCGCAACGATCCGAAAGCCTTTCAAAAGAAGCAGCACGGACGCAAAGCGTTCGGCGCTGTGTCCGCGAAAGAAAGCGCTGCGCTTTTTCTCGCGGAGGTCTGTCATCGCTGATCCGATTTCAGTTGCATGAGGCGCTGATAGAGAACCGATTTCTGCCCGCCAGTCATACGGGCTGCCTCGCCTGCGGCCTTGGATGGCGGCAGTTCGTCGGCAAGCGACAGAAGCAGCTTGTCGATATCTTCCTCGCTTTGCGGAATGGTGTTGCCCGTCGGCGGGCCGACCAGCAGAACCACTTCACCGCGAATGCGATCTTCGCCATCAAACTCCGCTGCAAGTTCACCCAGCGGCGCCGTGCGAATGGTCTCATAGGCTTTGGTCAGTTCGCGGCAGAGCGCGCCCATACGATCCGGCCCGAACACTTCGACCATTTCGGCCAGTGTCGCCGCTGTCCGGTTTGGCGATTCATAAAACACCAGCGTTGCATCGATGCCCTTGAGGCTTTCGAGCTTCGTCTGCTTTTGCCCGTGTTTGGATGGAAGAAAGCCACAGAACATGAAGGCGTCGGTCGGCAGACCAGAAGCGGCAAGTGCGGCCAGAACCGCGGAGGCACCCGGAATGGGGACGACGCGAATACCCGCTTCGCGTGCTTCGCCAACCAGACGAAAGCCCGGATCGGAAACAAGCGGCGTGCCCGCATCGGACACCAGCGCAACGCTTTTGCCCGCAGACAGCGCGGCAATCAGCTTTTCACCGGCTTCGGCGGCATTGTGCTCATGATAGCTGATCGGACGGCGGGAAATGCCGTAACGGTCGAGGAGAACGCGGGTCACACGTGTATCCTCACAGGCCAGCACATCGGCTGCGGCGAGCGTTTCGATGCCGCGCAGCGTCATGTCGCCGAGATTACCGATCGGCGTCGACACGATATAAAGTGCTGGTTCCAGCGGACGGGCGCGCATGGCTGTGCCGCCCACCACATAATCGCGCCGTCCATCGTCAATATTCTGGGCGCCCATATCTTCAGTCATTGCTTATCCCTCATGCCGCGAGATCCGCGACCAGCGCATCCAGCACCAGCGCACCGTCCGGCGTTGCGCGAATGATGCTGCCGCCCATCGGCTCGATCATGCCCTCGGTGATCAGTTTCGCCAGACGCTTCTGGTCAACGTCGTGACCAGACAGCCGCTTGTAGCGATCCAGATCAATGCCTTCGCGCAGACGCAGCCCCATCATCAGGAACTCGTCGCCCTCTTGCCCGCCATCAAGATATTCTTCCTCGATAATGCCGTGGCCGCGCCGATCAACCTTGTCGAGCCAGGTTTCCGGATGCTTTTCGGTAATCGTGACGGTGCGAACGTCGTTTTCCACGAAACGCCCATGCGCGCCGGGGCCGATGCCGACATATTGCCCGTAGCGCCAATAGACGAGATTGTGCTGCGACTCGCGCCCCGGCACCGCATGATTGGAAATCTCATAGGCCGGGAGACCATGTTCTGCCGTCACCCTTTGCGTTTCTTCATAAAGCGCTGCGGCGTGGTCCGGCTCCGGTGTGGTCAGCTTTCCGGCCTTCCAGAGATTGTAGAACTGTGTACCTTCCTCGATGGTCAGCTGGTAAAGCGAGAGATGATCGGCAGCCAGCCCGATGGCTTCCTTCAGCTCTTCGCGCCATGCCTCGATGCTCTGGTTCGGACGCGCATAGATCAGATCGAAGGACAGGCGCGGAAAAATCTCGCGCGCCAGACGAATGGCGGCCTTGGCCTCCTCGACCGAATGCATGCGGCCGAGACGGCGCAAATCGGGATCGTTGAGCGCCTGAATGCCGAGCGACACGCGATTGACGCCTGCCGCGCGATAGCCGCGAAAACGGTCGGCTTCCACACTGGTCGGATTGGCTTCCAGCGTCACTTCGATGTCAGGTGCGACAGACCAATGCGACGCAATATTATCGAGCAGAGCGCCCACCGTTTCGGGCTGCATCAGCGATGGCGTGCCGCCACCCAGAAAAATACTGGTGACCGTGCGCGGGCCCGTGCGCTCGCGCAGCGTTTCCATCTCGCGCCGGAACGCTTCGGAAAACCGCGCCTGATCCACCGGCTTGTGACGGACATGGCTGTTAAAGTCGCAATAAGGGCATTTGGCCAGACAGAACGGCCAATGCACATAAACGCCGAACGCAGTTTCCCCATTCGCACGCGCGATGGGAATCGTGCTCACGCCGTCCACTAACGCCGGTGAAGAGGGAAACAGCTTGTTCATTTCGCGGAAGCCGGCTCCACGTTGAGCGCCTTTTCGGCAAAAAGCTTGAAGGCGCGGGCGCGGTGCGACAGGGCCTCAGCGTCGCCCGGCTTCCATCCATGTTTTTCGTCGGCAGTCATCTCGCCAAAGGTCTTTTCGTGGCCCGCCGGCAAAAACACCGGATCATAGCCGAAGCCGGTCGTGCCGCGTGGCGGCCAGATCAGCATGCCTTCCACTTCGCCGCGGAAATATTCCGCTTCGCCATCCGGCCATGCAAGGCAGATGACGGAGATGAAACGCGCGCCGCGCTTGTCCGCAGTCGTCGCACCCTTTTCCTGCAAAAGATCTTCGACCTTGCGCATCGCCATGTTGAAATCACGCGTGCCGTCTTCGGTTTCGGCCCAGTCGGCCGTGTAGACGCCCGGCTCACCATCCAGCGCATCGACCATCAGGCCGGAATCGTCGGACAATGCGGGCAAGCCGGTGACTTCTGCCGCAGCAAGCGCCTTGATATAGGCGTTTTCCTCAAACGTGGTGCCGGTCTCGTCCGGCTCCGGCAAGCCAAGTGCTGCAACAGAGCTGACATCGAAGCCGAACGGACCGATCAGTCCGTCGAATTCCTTCAGCTTGCCTGCATTGTGCGAGGCGACAATCAGCTTGCCTTTTTCCAGCGTTCTCATTTTCAATTCCATAGTTTGGGTTCGGCAATCTCCAGCGAATTGCCGGATGGATCGCGGAAATAAATCGAATGTGCGCCATTGGGCCAATCGAAATCGGCCTCAATGGCAACGCCATGCTTTTCCAGATGTTTCCGCCAGCCCTCGATCTCCGCGCGGCTTGCGGCAAAACATACATGACCCGGCCCCGTTGTGCCATGCGGCGGCACAGGCAAATTGCCGGGCAAAGGCGGCTTCAAGGTTTCTTCCGCCTTGAAGAGCAGCAAAATGCCCTCACCACAGCGGAAGAAAGCGTTGCGCTCGCTGAGTTGGCCCACCGGTTCCAGCCCCATCGTGTTGCGATAGAATTCTACCGCCTCGGCGACGTCGCGGACATAGAGTGCCGTTTCAAGAATACGTGCAGCGCGCATGGATCAGGTCTCCTCATTCAGATGGAGCAGACCCTGTCCTAGCAGAGCCTGTTCCAAAAGTCGTCCTGTGCGGCTGCAAATACCTTTTTTTGATTCAGGCTCTTAAGCCACGGCCATCTTTTGCAGGGACACAAGACGATCGACACCGCTGCGCGCCAGCTTCATCAGGTTCAGGAACTCTTCTTCCGAGAAAGGCGCGCCTTCGGCGGTGCCCTGAATTTCAACAATGCCGCCCGCGCCGGTCATGACGAAATTGCTGTCGGTCTGGGCGACGGAATCTTCCGCATAGTCCAGATCGAGAACAGGAGCGCCTTCATAGATGCCGCAGGAAATGGCGGCGACATGATCCTTCAGCACCTTCTCGACCCGCACCATCTGGCGCGCTTCCATCCAGCGCAGGCATTCATGCAAGGCCACCCAGCCGCCGGTGATGGCTGCGGTGCGCGTGCCGCCATCGGCCTGAATGACATCGCAGTCTACTGTGATCTGCACTTCGCCCAGCGCCTGCATGTCCACGACAGCGCGCAAGGATCGTCCGATCAGACGCTGGATTTCCTGGGTGCGTCCGCCCTGCTTGCCAGTGGCGGCTTCGCGGCGCATGCGGTCGCCGGTCGAACGCGGCAGCATGCCGTATTCCGCCGTGACCCAGCCCTTGCCGGTGTTGCGCATCCAGCCCGGTACCTTTTCCTCAAGGCTTGCCGTGCACAGAACATGCGTGTCGCCAAATTTGACCAGGCAGGAGCCTTCCGCATGTTTGGAGATGCCGCGCTCGAAAGAGACGGCGCGCATTTCGTCGGCAGCACGCTTGGATGGACGCATATATCAATTTCCTTGATCGAGTTCTTGGGGATTCAAAGTTTTCCGTGCGGCTTTTTAGGCTCACCGGGCGCAAATAGAAAGGAATTTTGCGCTTCGCCAGCCCAAAGACATGTCGAGAAGTGTTGAGAGGAATGCCAGTATGGAGCTAAAGCCTTTGACGCTACGCGCCGCAACCTTATATTTAGGGTAAGCAATCAACAGGTTCGCCGCTCTATCATGATGAAATCGCCTGAACATCAGCTTCTGAATTCGCTCGACCAGCGGTCGCGTGAAATTTTCCGGCTGGTCGTCGAGAGCTATCTCAACGACGGCGACCCGGTCGGTTCGCGCAATCTGTCCCGCCTGCTGCCGCATTCGCTCTCGCCTGCCACCATTCGCAATGTGATGAGCGATCTGGAGCATCTGGGCCTGATCTATGCGCCGCATGTGTCGGCGGGCCGTCTGCCAACGCAGATCGGCCTGCGCTTTTTCGTCGATGCCTTCATGGAAGTCGGCGATCTGCCGCCGGGCGAACGCTCGTCCATCGAAGCGCAGGTGCGCGCCGCCGGCAACAGCAATTCGGTAGAAAGCGTGCTGACCGAGGCAAGTCAGGTCCTGTCTGGCCTGTCGCGCGGCGCGGGTCTCGTGCTTGCCACCAAGACGGAAGGTGCGCTCAAGCATATCGAATTCGTGCGGCTGGAGCCGACCCGTGCGCTTGCCGTGCTGGTGATGCAGAATGGCGATGTGGAAAACCGCGTCATCAATCTGCCAGTCGGCATCAGCGCATCGCAACTGGTCGAAGCCTCGAATTTCCTCAACGCCCATATTCATGGCCATACGCTTTCCGAAGCCAAGGCCGAGCTGAAGGTGCTGATGGAGGAAACCCGTCAGGAGCTGGACCAGCTTTCGCAGGAGCTTGTCGAACAGGGCCTCGCCGTGTGGGGCGGCACCGGCTCTGACCAGCCGTCGCGGCTGATCGTGCGCGGCCGCGCCAATCTTCTGGAGAATATTCACGCGCAGGAAGATATCGAGCGTCTGCGCCATCTCTTCGACGATCTGGAAACCAAGGACGGCATGGTCCAGCTTCTGGATCTGGCCGAAACCGGTTCGGGTGTGCGCATTTTCATCGGCTCGGAAAACAAGCTGTTTTCGCTGTCCGGCTCGTCGCTGGTGGTCGCACCCTATCGCGACAGCGAACAGCGGGTCATCGGGGCGCTCGGCGTCATCGGCCCGACCCGCCTCAATTATGCGCGTATCGTTCCGATGGTGGACTATACGGCCCAGATCGTGTCTAGACTTTTGCGGTGAGGTGTCAATCTTACCGGGTCACCAGAAATTAAGCCTTGATTTTAATGGCCTGAAACTCGATATCCGCCCCAGACGATATTCAAGACGGAAGAAGCATTATGTCTGACGAAAAGAACAAAACCCAGAACCCCGATCTTGAGCAGCGCGACATCAACAATCCACGGGATCGTGAGGCGCTGAACCGGGCTGCCGCCGATTTCCTGAAAGCGCGCAAGGCCGAAGCCAGCGCCGAAGTTGCGGAAGACGAAGCGGACAATGCGGCTGATGAAACCGCAAACCGGATTCTCGCGCTCGAAGCCGATAACATGGAACTCAAGGATCAGGTTCTGCGCGTTGCTGCCGAAATGGAAAACCTGCGCAAGCGCACCCAGCGCGACGTGCAGGATGCCCGCACCTATGCGGTGACCAATTTTGCCCGCGACATGCTGTCGGTTTCCGACAATCTGCGCCGCGCCATCGACACCATTCCACCCGAGATGCTGGAAGCCGACGCCAGCCTGAAGTCTCTGGCCGAAGGCGTGGAAATGACCGAACGCGCCATGTTGCAGGCTCTGGAACGCCACGGCGTCACCAAGCTTGAGCCGGAAGGCCAGAAGTTCGACCCGAACTTCCATCAGGCCATGTTCGAAGTGCCGAACCCGGATCTGCCGAACAACACCGTCGTGCAGGTTGTGCAGGCTGGTTTCGCCATTGGCGACCGCGTCCTGCGACCGGCCATGGTCGGCGTTTCCAAGGGTGGCCCGAAGGCGGCTGCCGAGGCCGGCGGCGCGGAAGGCAACAGCTGATAAGCAGCGTCATCGAAATTACAAAAAGAGCGGCGGTTTATGGGGCGCATTCCGAGCTGATTACATCAGCCCGGAATGCGCCCCGAACTTATCTACTTGACGCATGATCTGATCGATCCTCGCTTCGCTCCGGTCGGATCATGCGTTCGCTCTTTTTACATCTGCTGACCTGCACTCATGCAGCCATATTGCCAAGGCGCGCAGAGCAATAGAAAATCGCGTCACATATCTTGCTGGGGGGAGCCGCGTGACCGTCGTACAGTTTCTGAACTTTGCGGGTGTTTTCGTCTTCGCGGCAACAGGCGCGCTTGCCGCCTCGCGGCGACAGCTCGACATTGTCGGCTTCATCTTTCTTGCCAATATCACCGGCATCGGCGGCGGAACGCTGCGCGATCTCATCCTGAGTACACCGGTTTTCTGGGTTCAGGAGCCGATCTACCTGCTGGCGGGCACACTGGCCGCCTTCGCGGTCTATTTTACCGCCCATATGGTGGAATCACGCTATCGTGTGCTGCTCTGGCTCGATGCTATCGGCATGTCGGCCTATACGGTGATGGGTGCGGCCAAGGGGCTTGCGCTCGGCGTCAGCGCACCGGTCGCCATCGTCACCGGCATTTTCACCGCCACGCTGGGCGGCATACTGCGCGATATGGTGGCCGGAGAGCCATCGGTGATCATGCGGCGGGAAATCTATATCACGGCGGCGCTGGCGGGAGCCTGCCTCTATGTCGGGCTGGCGCGCCTTGGCGTTGATCCGTTCTTTTCGGCAGTGGTCGCGGCGCTGACCAGTTTTACCGTGCGCGGCGGAGCGCTTTATTTCGGCTGGAACCTGCCGGTTTATAAAAGTCGTCCCGGCCGCACAGAAGAAGAACTCCAGCGCGACCGGATCATTCGGTCCGAGTAGTAATTATATCAGGCCAGCCTGACTTGCAGCGGCCTGAAGGCTGAGCAGCGGACGCGGGCCCATCTGCTGGATGATGAGACCGGCGGCAAGCGAGCCGAGCCGTGCGCAATCTTCCAGCGAGCGGTCCTTGGTATAACCATAGAGAAAACCCGCCGCATAAAGATCGCCCGCGCCGGTCGTGTCGACCAGTTCGTCGATCTCGATGGCCGGAACGGTCAGCGTCTGATCCGGCGTCACAATGACTGCGCCCTTTTCCGAGCGCGTGATGATCGACAGCTTGCAATCCATGCGCATCGAGGCAATCGCCGTTTCGAGCGATTTGGTCTGGTAGAGCGACATGGCTTCGTCTTCATTGGCGAAAACGATATCGACCGTGCGCTGGCGCATCAGGTCGAGGAACTCCCCGCGATAACGGTCGACACAGAATGGATCGGAGAGCGTCATGGCCACTTCATGGCCAGCCTCATGCGCGATCTTCGAAGCCATCACGATGGCTTCCTTGGCGCGTGGCGGATCCCACAGATAGCCTTCGAAATAGGTAACCTTGGCATCGGCGACCTTGGAGGTCTCGACATCTTCCGGTCCAAGCTCGACGCAGGCGCCGAGGAAGGTATTCATCGAGCGTTCGCCATCCGGCGTCACGAAAATCATCGAGCGGGCGGTTGGCGAACCCTTTTCCAGCGGACGCGTATCAAAGGCCACGCCCTGCGCGCGGATATCATGCGCGAAGACACGTCCGAGATGGTCAGTCGCCACCTTGCCGAAATAGGCGGAACGTCCACCGAGGCTGGCGACGCCTGCCGCGGTGTTGCCCGCGCTGCCGCCGGACATTTCCGTCGCCGGACCTGCGATGCGGCTATAGAGCAATTCTGCGCGATCGGCATCGATCAGGTTCATTGCACCTTTGACGATACCGTTGGTTTCGAGGAATGAGTCGTCCGTACGCGAGAGAATATCGACAATGGCATTGCCGATGCAAAGAACGTCGAATGTGGCCATGAGCTCGAGAAGCTCCCCTTTTTTCAATTCTCCGGCCTGCCCTTCATTTTGGCAGAGGAGGCTTTGGCGCCAGCTATCTGTCCCGAGCCTGATACGGTGGGATAGATATTCGGGTGCGGGTTTAACCTTTTGCTCTCTCTTTGGCTACCCCGCCACGATCCCGGTATGTGGGTAGTCTGGCTTGCGCGGCCCGATGGCCGTACCTATTTTCATTTCGTCCACAGCCAAAACAGGCTCAAAACGGAAAAAGAATGATCATAGACGCCGCCCTGAAAGCCCTGAATCGTCTGCTGACGCCGGAGTTTCGCTCGGTTTTCTGGAAAACGCTGGGTTTGACGCTTTTGCTGCTGGCCGGTCTCTGGGCCAGTATTCGTCAAATCTTTTTTATCTATGCCTGGCCGTGGATGGAGCAATTGCTGCCCGGCATGCCCGCCTGGGCAGGCTGGCTGGGTATCGTCGCCGCCATTGCGGCGGGGCTTGGGCTGGCGCTTGTTCTGGCGCTGATGATCGCACCTGTTACGGCACTTGTGGCCGGTCTGTTTCTGGATGACGTTGCCGAAGTGGTCGAGCGCACGGATTATCCGAACGACCCGGCGGGCGACGCCCTGCCGCTTGGACGCTCCATCGTGGTTTCGTTGAAATTTCTCGGCGTGGTGATCCTTGGCAATCTTCTGGCTCTCGCCCTGCTCTTTGTGCCGGGCATCAACCTGATCGCCTTTTTCGTCATCAACGCCTATCTGCTCGGGCGCGAGTTTTTCGAATTCGCGGCCATGCGCTATCGCAGCGAAGCGGAAGCCAAGGCGTTGCGCTCCCATTATGGCGTGACTGTTTTTCTGGCGGGCTTGCTGATTGCCGGTTTCATGGCCATTCCGCTGGTCAATCTTCTGACCCCGCTTTTCGCGGCAGCGCTGATGGTGCATCTGCACAAAGCCATTTCGCAGCGCGAGGCCGCCAAGCCTGTCAAAACTTACGCCTGAGGCGGAAGCGGAACCAGCGCGGCTGGCACATCGCAGGTCTTGTCCGGCGATTTGCAGATATCGGCGATGACACAATGCTCGCATTCCGGCTTGCGCGCCTTGCAGGTATAGCGCCCGTGCAGGATCAGCCAGTGATGGGCGTGCAGCATATATTCCGCTGGAATGACCCGCACCAATATCGCCTCGACCGCATCCGGCGTCTTGCCCGGCGCCAGACCGATCCGGTTGCCGATGCGCAATATATGCGTGTCCACTGCCATTGTCGGCTGGCCGAACGACATGTTGAGCACGACATTGGCCGTCTTGCGCCCGACACCTGGCAGCTTGACCAGCGCGTCGCGGTCGCCCGGCACCTCACCGCCATGGTCGCGGATCAGCGCTTCCGAAAGCAGGATGACATTCTTCGCCTTGTTGCGCCAAAGGCCGATGGTGCGAATATAATTGCCGACCTTTTCCTCGCCCAGCGCCAGCATTTTCTGCGGCGTATCGGCGACGGCAAACAGACCGCGCGTCGCTTTGTTGACGCCCGCATCCGTCGCCTGAGCGGATAGCACCACCGCCACCAGCAAGGTGAAGGCGTTCACATGCTCCAGTTCGCCCTTCGGTTCCGGGCGCTGCACGGAGAACCGGCGGAAGATTTCGTGTATCTCGTCAGCCGTATAAAGCGTACCGGCCACGCGGCGCGGGCGACGAACGGCGGGGCTCGCTGCCGGGCTGCTTGCGGCGACGGAAACTGTCACGGGCGATTTGATTTTGGCCTTTTGCATTCTGTCTCTATACTGAGGTCTGTTCCTGGAAGACAACCCGCAGCTTGACGCAGGCGGCTTTCAGATCAAGGGTTCAGACTTCAATGCACCATCCAGACGGCGCGGAACCGGACAGGTTCGAGACCCCTATTTTTGAAGCCTTGCTGACGCCCTATCGCTCGCTGGGGCGCACGGGCTTCACCGTCCTGATGGCGGCACTTATCGGCTGCTGGTTGTTTGTCGGAATTTTGTTCTGGTCCATTGGCGCATGGCCGATCTTCGGCTTTTTCGGTCTTGATGTGCTGTTGATCTATCTGGCTTTTCGCTGGAATTACCGCTCTGCCCGGGCGCGTGAAGAGATTTCCGTTTCGCGCGCAGCCCTGCATATCCGCCAATATGCCCCTTCCGGCAAAATGACGGCGCATCAGTTCAATCCCTTCTGGACGCGCTTTCGCGTGGCGCGAAAGCCGGATATCGGCATTACGGATATGAGCGTTGAAAGCCGCGACAAGCACGTCGCCATCGGCAGTTTCCTCAATCCCGACGATCGCGAAAACTTCGCCACCGCCTTTCGTGCAGCTCTGGCCAAGGCACGGCGGTAAAGCGCGTTTCAGTATGTGCTAAGTTTGACACTATTCGCCCCGCAACAGTGGCGGGTATCGCCCTGCCCCATCGTCGTTTTACGATATGACGAAGGGGGATTCCGGCATTGGCCCTTGAAGTCGGGCTTTTCACAAGCCATATCAGTTAGCGGAGAGATACGCCGAACGGGTTCTCTTCATAACGGTCGCTTCTCATCAAGGACTGATGCAATGACAAGAATGACTCCGTTTTCGAGCCCGCTCTTGCTCGGATTCGACACGATGGAAAAGACACTCGAACGGATTGCAAAATCCGGCGATGGCTACCCACCCTATAATATCGAACGCCTACGCGGTGAAACAGGCTCTGAGCGCTTGCGCATCACGCTTGCCGTGGCAGGTTTCTCCAGCGAAGATCTCGACGTCATGACGGAAGACAACCAGCTTGTCATCCGCGGGCGACAGACCGACGACACTGAACGCGAATATCTGCACCGCGGCATCGCGGCCCGGCAGTTTCAGCGTGTGTTCGTGCTGGCCGATGGCATGCGGGTGCTGGGTTGCGAGTTGAAAAACGGTCTTCTCGCTGTCGATCTCGACCGACCGGAACCGGAACGGCTGATCAAGAAAATCAACATAGCTGTGAAAGACTGAAAAACGTTCAGGTTTCGTTCAGTCATTAAGGCTATGATAACTATCGTGAAGCTCTGGTGCGGCATAGCCGTGAATGGTGTGCCGCTCAAATGGAGGCTAAGACCATGAACAGACAGGTTCTCACCGAAAATGAATTCGCTCATCTGGGCGAAGGTGAAATTGCCTACGTACGCAAGATTCGCTCCGACGATCTTGCACGCAGCTTCCCTGCCCTCCCACCCATTGAGCCTGGCCTTGAACTCTGGGCTCTCTTCGGCGCAAGCGGCGAGCCAATTGTGCTTTCCGATGTTCGCGCCACGGCGCTGCAAGGCGCACACGAACACGAATTACGCACGGTGCTGCTCAACTAAAATGGCGGCCCTGCTGGAGATACCACGATAGCGGCTCACGCTATGCAGAGCCGCTATCGCCACATTCGTATTTACTTCACGGGATTAGGCTGAAATTTTTCCGCGATGCACAGCGCGTATCTCTTTGCAACGCAGCCTTCAAAAGTCGTTGTAACGAGCTCAGGACTATTTTTGCACTCGTTATTTGCCCGTTCTTTACACACCATGCTTTCGTCAGCCAGCGCAACATGGGTGACAGCAGTAACAGCAATCAATGCAATAATTATTTTTCTCAATTCTTCTTCCTCAGTAAATCTATAATAAAAACTAATTGCCGAATCCCGGGCATAGCATCATTTGTTCAAGACAGTTGTGATATTCGGCGTTAAAGCCACCATCATGATTGCCATGCGCCGCCCTACATTCGTTTCCAACGCGATCAACACACTCCTTTCTGGTTTCCTCAGCCCAAGAGAAACCGGAAAATACAATCGCAACAACCAATGCTGAAAGATATTTCTTCAATTTATTTTCCATCAATCTGAGCTTTACAAAATTCTTCTACATGAATGCCATCGCTTGCATAATCCATATATTGTGTGAGCCTAATAATACTATGCAGCACAGCTGAAATAGAAAAAGCCGCCACTCTGTTCGAGTGACGGCTTCACCAAAATCGATTTCAAAGCGCCGGTACAAACAAATCCGGCGCTTTAAGGCTCAGGCGGCGTTGGAGGCCGGCTGGGCTGTCAGAAATGAATAGAGCGCCTGTGCATCATGGGTGCCTCGCAGCTTGGCGACCATATCCGGGTCGCGGAGCATACGCGCAATGCGCGACAAGGCTTTCAGATGATCAGCCCCGGCATTTTCCGGGGCCAACAGCAGGAAAACGAGATCGACAGGCTGATCATCCAGCGCCTCGAAATCAACCGGCGTTTCAAGGCGCGCGAAGATGCCGGCAATCTTGCCGATATTCGCCAGCTTGCCATGCGGGATAGCCACACCGCTGCCCACCCCGGTCGAACCGAGGCGTTCACGCTGGAGAATTGTTTCGAAAACTTCACGCTCAGGGAGACCGGTCAGTTCCGCAGCCTTTTCAGACAAAATCTGCAAAAGCTGCTTTTTGGAGCTGGCTTTCAGCGCGGGGATAATCGCCCCCGGCTGAATCAGATCACTAAGATCCATTCTCTCCGTTCCTTCTTCAATCAGGCCGTTTTCGGCCCGGTTTTAGGAAGCGCACGCAACTACCCACGAATGGGCCCGCCCTTCACCAGCGGTTACGCATAACGTGCGCTTCGGGTTTGCCGTCAGACGCGAGGCGCGGCCTGGCGGGTAACCGTCGATGGGTCAACCCAGCCGATGTTGCCGTCCGCTCGACGGTAGACGATGTTTACTTCATCATTGCCCGCATTCCGGAAAACCAGAACCGGGTTCTCAATCAGATCAAGCTCGACCACCGCCGAAGCCACCGACATGGTGCGCAGGGCGACAGACGTTTCCGCCACGATGGTAGGCGCATAATCGGCCGGAAGCTCCTCCTCTTCCTCCGGCAGCGGTGCCATAACACGATATGCCACGTCGTCATAGATCGCATTTGGCTGGGTAGCCGTACGCGACTTCAGACGGCGCTTATAGCGCCGAAGGCGGGTTTCAATCTTGTCCGCTGCCGCATCAAAAGCCAGCTGCGGATCCTGCGCATCACCAGTGCTTTGTAGCGTCGCACCACTATCGAGGTGCAATGTACAATCCGCACTGAACCGTGAGCCGGACTTCGAGACCGTTACCTGCCCGGAAAAGCCATGATCGAAATATTTGCCGACCGTTTCATTCACCCGATCTACGATCCGGGTTGTGAAAGCTTCACCGACGTCCATATGCTTTCCAGATACACGCAGAGTCATTTGGCACACCTCATTTGCGTTACACCACAGGGCTTAGTCTAATCACAAGGCAAGCGAAGCGCAAAGCGAACCGTCATCAAAGATGGCATTCATCCTACGGGTTTTTCAGACTTGATCCGGCTTGCCGGTCGAAACCCTGAAACACCTTCAAAATCCACGCTTTTCCGATCAAAAACCGGTCAAACGACACCTTGAACATTCCTTGTCTTATGCAACGCCCCAAACGCGTGATCGTTGCCGTTTCTGCTAAACTGCCTTTCCTTTAAGCAATCGGACATCCGCTAACTCTTTCAGAAAAAGCCGATGCATATTTTGTGCCACATCTGCAAAAGCCCGCAAAACCGGACTATTCCAGCTTTTTCGGGCAAGCGCTGCGGCGCGAGCCGGGCTTCTATTGATTGAAACGGCGCTTGTCAATTGGTCCTCCTGCCAGTTGGCCAACTTGAAGCGCTGCCGGTTCTCACGATCATGATCGATTTTTTCTGATCGAACGGTGCTTCAAGTTCAAAATTTCAGAGCATTCTTTTGGGTTTGAACCGGTCAAAAATCGCTCTGGAGGTACAATCATCTATTCGGGACCACCGGGGAACCGGTGGTTTAAACAGTTGTTTTGACACGCATCTTGTCCGAAAACAGTTTTACGTTCCGGGATGCGTTCTAAGAAACAGAAAGCTTGGCTTTCTTCTCACGCCTGCGCTGAACCGATGAAGCAATATTCATCGATTCCCGATATTTTGCGACAGTTCTTCGCGCAATATCCACACCGTCTTTCTTCAACGCATCAACAATTGCATCGTCAGACAGGACATCATCTGGCTTTTCAGCGTCGATCATCTGGCGAATACGATGCCGAACACTTTCGGAAGAATGGGCGTCACCGCCCTCCGACGAGGCGATGGAAGCGGTGAAGAAATAGCGCAATTCGAACACGCCACGTGGCGTTTCCATGAACTTGTTTGCCGTCACACGGCTGATGGTGGATTCGTGCATGCCCACCGCATCGGCCACCATGCGCAGGTTCAGCGGCTTGAGATGGGTGACGCCGTGGCGCAGAAACCCGTCCTGCTGCCGCACGATTTCCTGCGTCACCTTTAAAATCGTTCGTGCGCGCTGATCCAGACTGCGCACCAGCCAGCTCGCCGTCTGCATGCAATCGGCCAGAAATGTCTTTTCCTCGGCCTTCACCGAAGCGCTCACCTCGGCATAATATTCATTGTTGACGATAAGCCTCGGCATGGCCGCCGGATTAAGCTCGATGGCCCAGCCACCGTCACGCGAGGGCGTGACGACCGCATCAGGCACGATGGCGTCCGCCACCGCAACTTCGAACAAGGCGCCCGGCTTCGGATCCAGCGTGCGGATCTCGGACAGCATGTCGAGAATGTCGGCTTGATCGACACCGCAGAGTTTTTTCAGCGTGGCGAAATCGCGCCGTGCCAGCAGGTCGAGATTTTCGACCAGCGCTGCCATGGCCGGATCAAAACGGTCCTTCAGGCGCAGCTGGATCGCAAGGCATTCACGTAGATCGCGAGCAAAAATGCCAGGCGGATCAAAGCTTTGCATCACAGCCAGAACGCGCTCCACCTCCACGGTCTCGACGCCCAGATTTTGCGCCAGCCCGATAATGTCCACGCGCAGATAGCCGCTCTCGTCCAGCGCATCGGCGAGAGCCATGGCGATGAACCGGTCAGAGGTTTGCGAAAAGGTCAGGGCGATCTGCTCGCCCACAAAGTCAGCCAGCGAGACCCGGCTGGCCGTCACCTGATCAAGATCATATCCACCACCGCTGCCACTGCTATAGGCGTCGAGCGTCGACGATTTCCACTGGGCGGCGAGGTCGGGATTGATCTCGTCATAGCGGCCCGGATCGTCGGGAAAAATGTTTTCCAGCGAACTGTCGAAAGTGGTGGAGAGATTTTCAGCGGCGTCCGGCGCATCGGTCTTGAACCAGTCCACCTGCCCCTCGTCAAACGGGCCATCCTCATCCGACTGGCGGTCGTCTGTCGGGTCGCCGCTTGCAGAAGAACGGTCATCGTCACGGGCAGCGTCAACGCCTGCGAAATCATCATTCGCTGCCTCTATTCTGTCCAGCAGCGGATTCTTTTCGATTTCCAGATCGAGAAAATGCTCAAGCTCAAGATGCGTCATCTGAAGCAGTTTTATCGACTGCATCAGCTGGGGTGTCATCACCAGCGATTGTGACTGACGGAAATCTAGCTTGGGCGACAGAGCCATACGACGCGTTATTCCCCCTGCGAACGACTGGTCGACCAAAACCCTGAGCCGCTATTTCACCCGGCCTTGATGACCGGAGTTTCTCCCTGATCAAAACTGGTATGATCCTTGCTTGTCAATTCAGAATGTGCAGTTTTGGGACAAAAGGGGAAAATAGTCGCAAGATTGATGCATTTTTTGGAGCAGCTTTTATGTTAGCCAGCTCAAATAGACCCGGGAGCCGAAGCTTGCGGGTCAAACAGGTTTTTCACTCAGGCAAACTTAAAGCGTGTCGCGTTCAATCATATTCACGTGACACGCTTTAAGCTTTTGTTTTCCGCATGTCTTTATCCCGAAACCGGTTCCCACTTTCGGGAGACATGCTTTAGAGCGTGAACTGATCGCCGAGATAGAGGCGGCGCACATCCGGATTGGCGACAATCTCGGCCGGGCGGCCATGGGTCAGCACCTGACCGGCGTGGATAATATAGGCGCGGTCGATCAGACCGAGCGTTTCACGCACATTGTGGTCGGTGATCAGAACACCGATGCCGCGACTGGTCAGATGGCGGACGAGCTGCTGAATATCCGAAACCGCAATGGGATCAACGCCAGCGAATGGCTCATCGAGCAGCATGAAATTCGGGCGCGAAGCAAGTGCGCGGGCAATTTCCAGACGACGACGCTCACCGCCCGAAAGCGAGATGGCGGGCGCCTTGCGCAGATGCGCAATGTGGAATTCTTCCAGCAGCGCGTCGAGTTCGGAAGCGCGCTTCTTGCGGTCCTTTTCGACCACTTCAAGCACTGCCTTGATATTGTTCTCGACCGAAAGGCCACGGAAGATGGACGCTTCCTGCGGCAGATAGCCAATACCGAGACGCGAGCGGCGATACATCGGCATGGATGTGACGTCGAAACCATCAATCTCGATGGAACCGGCATCGGCTGGAACAAGACCCGTCACCATGTAGAAACAGGTTGTCTTGCCGGCGCCATTGGGCCCAAGGATGCCAACTGCCTCGCCGGCGCGCACGCCGAACGAAACGCCATTGACGACCTGACGACCGCGATAGCTCTTGCAGAGACCGCGCGCGACCAGCGTGCCCTTGAGGCGCGCCGTCTTGCCCGGCTGTGCTGGCATGACGCCATGCGCATCGCCCGAAGAGCCAACACTCTCGGCAACCGCCTGCGGTTCACCGGCTTTCTTGTTCCAGAACAATCCCACGCGTGACGCCTCGGTCAGTTCTGCTTGGGCGCGGCACCGCCCTGCTGTTGATCCTTCGGCGCCATGATGATCGATACGCGACCCTTGCTGTTCGCGCCGCTCTTGCAGCTTTCGACATTGGCGCGGCCGGTGTCGAGATGCGCCGTCAGCTTGCAGCCGGTGACGACATTGTCACCGTCGGTCAGAACGACCTTCGAGCCTTCGAGAATCATGATCTGATTCTTCGCGTCGTAACGGCCGGTATCGCCCGTTGCGACCTGCGTGCCCGACTTCAGGTAAACCTTGCCGGAAATGTCGATGTGATCGATGCTCGACGAATCGAGACCACCAACACCCGCACTTGCCGGTTCTTTCGGGGCTTCGCCCTTATCGTCTTTGGCAGCCTTGTTGTAATAGACGGTCATCAGACCCGCCTTCAGCAGAGCGTCGCCCTGCGCAACGGAAACATTGCCGGTGAAAACCGCAACGCCTTCCTTGTCGCGCATTTCCAGCTTGTCGGCGTCAATCTTGACTGGCGCCTTGCTGTTGGAAAGCTTGAGCCCGTTCACTGCGCCGCCTGCGGCTTCCTGCGCCGAAGCGGCAAAAGGAGCGGCAACGATGCCAAGCGCCAGAACTGCGAATCCTGCCCGCATCGTGCGAGCCATAGTGCCCTTGATCATCTTGCCCGTCTCACGTTCCATAAATCTTCAGTCCCCCGAATGCAGGCGCTTAAGCTTTGAACAACCTGCGTCCAGATGCAACATTAAGCACTTTGCCGCCAAATGGGAACATTAGGCTTCGCAAAATGCGTACAAAAAACAAATCCGCGCCATACCAAGAAATAAGGTTGAACGCTTGGTATGCCCTTATCCAGCGCCCGGTCAGGGCGCCTTGTTTCCCGAAATCACGCTGCCGTCAACGGTCATCTGAACGCGGTTCTCAAAAATCAGAACCTTGCCATTGTCCTTGACCTGCATGCTGTCGGCCAGAATATGCGTATTTCCGTTGCGAATATCGACCGGTTTGTCGGTTGTGATCTGTCCGCTCTTCAGATTGACATCTGCCGAGTGCATCACAGCACGCAAACCTTCATTCGTGGTTACGATAAAGTCCTTATCAAGTTGCAAACGACCATTCGCATTATCGTAAATGCCGGATGCAGCCTCGACTTTGGCCACGCCCCGGTCGCCCACCGGCAATTCAGCCTGAATACCTTCAAGCGTGATGACACCGCTATTATTGGCTTCCTGGGTCGCCCTGGAAGCGGTCATCGAATAAGGCTTGTTGTCCTTATTATAGCCGTTCAAATGCGGGCTCGACATGACGAGCTTGCCATTTTCGCCGCCCGTATTCATCTCGACCTTGATCGGCGTGGCTGGCGTTGCGAGAAACGTATACCAGGAAAAAACGGCAGCAAGCGCGATGGCGGCAACCGGCAGGGCGGTTTTCAGCACCCGCACGCGAACCGAATGGCGCTGCGCAGCATGAAAAAGTGACTCGGCTTTCTGGGACGCACCAAAACGCACGCCGCCCTTGCCGCGCCCGGAAGGGGCTGCGGTCTGCGCAACAGGGCTGTTTGTGGTGTCGGTAGTCATGACGTCCTTCAGATAATCCACTGTAGTCAATTCAAGAATTTCCAGTCAAAGATCAGAATGCGCTCGATGTAGAGGTTCACTACCTGCAATCAATAGGCGCTCTTTCACTTCAATATGGTTTATTTGGGATAATTTACCCGGATGCTCAATAGCGTGATGGCGACGCAAAATATCGCACCTGTCCAAAAATCATAGACAAGCCTTGCTATCCTATTGATAATAAACCACAATCAGCAGCACCACTAATTAGGTAGAATGCTAATCAACTCTTTGATACCACAAAAAGGCCCTGAATTACAGCGCGTCACGCGCATGCGTAACTTGCAATTGAACGCCCTTGTTTCTGATCAAAGACAGAATCTCTCGTCTGGATATCATGACAATGCAGTTGTGCAGCACTATCTCTTTGAAAAGCGTAATTGAAGCGTCTTGCCGCCTGACCTAATTGGGGGCACAAAGATCGGCATGGATTTTCATGACCGCCCATAAAGGCCGGTCGCATTTATTAAAGACGAATGGATGGACAGAATGGCCCAGGACGCCGAAGCAATGATCGAAAGACGAAAGCTGCGCCGCAAGCTAACCGTCTGGCGCGTGGCATTTCTGCTTCTGCTCGCCCTTCTCGTCGTCGGTTTCGCCTCATGGTCGATGCGCGGCACGAATTTCACCCAGCCGCATATCGCCAAGGTGCGCATCGAAGGCACGATCTTCGAGAATGAGGAGCTTCTGAAACGCCTCGACAGGATCGCCAAGAACGATGCGGTCAAGGGCGTGATTCTGGTTCTCGATTCGCCCGGCGGCACCACCGTCGGCGGTGAGGCCATTTATGAAGCCGTCCGCAAAATCGCCGAAAAGAAGCCGGTCGTCACCCAGGTTGGCACGCTGGCAGCGTCTGCCGGCTATATGATCGCCAGCGCTTCCGACCATATCGTGGCGCGGCAGACATCCATCGTCGGCTCCATCGGCGTGCTGTTCCAGTATCCCGACCTTTCCAAGCTTCTCGATACAATCGGCGTGAAGGTCGAAACCATCAAGTCCGCGCCGCTGAAAGCGGAACCCAATTATTTCAGTCCGGCCAGCGAAGAAGCGAAGGGCATGATCCGCAACATGATCATGGATTCCTATGCATGGTTCGTGGACATTGTGGAAAAGCGCCGCTCCTTCACGCATGAACAGGCGCTGGCATTGGCCAATGGTGCGGTTTTCACAGGCCGTCAGGCGCTGGAAAAGAAACTCATCGACGGGCTTGGCGGCGAAGATGAAGCTGTCGCCTGGCTCGGCACCAAGGGGGTTTCCACCACATTGCCACGTCTTGAATGGAAGCCGGTCAACAGTGAAACAGGGTTTTCGCTGCGCGATCTCCTCATTCATGCTGGTGCGCGGCTCATCGGTGTGCCTCAGGAAGCCGATAGTATGCTCAAGGAGATAGCAAAGGATCGCATCTTTCTTGACGGACTTCTCTCGGTTTGGCACGTTGATGGAAAGCCAGACGTAAATTGACGTAAATTCAGCGACCTAACAATGTCTGGCGTCAGGCCTGACAGTACAAGAACAGGAAACAGGGGTTTAAAGCCGTGATCAAATCGGAACTCGTTCAGATTATCGCCAGCCGCAATCCGCATCTCTTTCAGCGCGATGTCGAAAACATCGTCGGCGCGGTTTTCGACGAGATCACCAATGCCCTCGCGGACGGTAACCGCGTCGAGTTGCGTGGCTTCGGCGCTTTCTCGGTCAAGAACCGCCCGGCCCGCAGCGGACGCAACCCGCGCACCGGCGAAACGGTGGACGTGGAAGAAAAGTGGGTTCCCTTCTTCAAGACCGGCAAGGAACTGCGCGACCGTCTCAACGGCGCCGTCTGATAGAAGATCATGCTGGCAAAACGTATCGTCGCAATTGTCATTCTGGTCCCGCTCGCGGTCATTCTGATCGCGCTGTCGGTTGCCAATCGTGCCACCACGATTTTGACGATCGATCCGTTCAATCCGGGCAATCCGGCCTTGTCCTACAGCGCGCCGCTGTTCATCTGGCTGTTTGGCGCGTTGCTGGTCGGCGTGGTGATCGGTTCGCTGGTCACCTGGCTAACCCAGGGCAAGCATCGCCGCAGAGCGCGTGATCGCAAGCTGGAAGCGACCCGTCTTCTCGAACGCGCCGAAGCCGCCGAAAGACGCAACACATCGGTGGCGAACTCCTGAAACGCCCGCCATTCTCAAGCCCGGAAGCAGAACTTCCGGGTTTTCCGGCCCTGAAAAGGCCCGCGCACGCGAAAGAACGTCGTTTCCCCCTTCCACACCGGCTTTGTTTATCCTACCTAGACCGCAATCATTGTGATTGGAGTTTCGGGTGAAAGCGCCAAAGGGAAAAGGCAAAAAGCCGTCGGGCGGCAAACAGGATCGCGGTTTCGACCGTGCGAAGCATGATGCGCCGCGTCATGAGAACAAGTTCGATTCTGCCAATCCGGGTAAAGGTTCGGCCTTCAAGAAGCCGCGCCCGCAATTTGCCAAGGCCGCGCCCAAGCCGGTAGCCACCGAAGAGCGCGAACGGGTTATCGCGCCGCTACGCGAAATCAAACCCTATACCGGCCCTCGCCCAGGCGAGAGATTGCCAGTCATCCTCGAAACCGAACCATCCGCCGATTATGCGCTGCTCGACAGCGGCAACGGGCTGAAGCTTGAGCAATACGGTCCTTACCGCATCGTTCGCCCGGAAGGTCAGGCGATCTGGCTCCCCAGCCTGCCGCAAAAGGAATGGGATCAGGCCGACGCGGTTTTCACCGGCAATACGGATGAAGAAGGCATTGGCCGCTGGGCGTTTCCCAAAGTGCCGCTCGGCGAAACATGGCCGATGCAGCATGACGGCATCTCCTTTCACGGTCGTTTCACCTCGTTTCGCCATGTCGGTGTGTTTCCCGAACAGGCCGCGCACTGGTCTTACATGGACGGCCTCATCCGCGACGGCGTAAAATCCGGGCGCAACGTGAAGGTGCTGAACTTGTTCGGCTATACGGGCGTTGCCTCGCTCGTTGCTGCCCGCGCCGGTGCGGAAGTCACCCATGTCGACGCTTCCAAGAAAGCCATTATCTGGGCGCGCGAAAACCAGGAAATGGCGGGGCTGTCGGATAAGCCGATCCGCTGGATCTGCGAAGACGCGATGAAATTCGTGGCGCGCGAAGAACGGCGCGGCAGTTTCTACGACATCATCCTGCTCGACCCGCCCGCTTACGGGCGTGGACCGAGCGGCGAGGTCTGGCAACTGTTCGAACACCTGCCCGCCATGGTCGATACGTGCCGCTCGATCCTGACACCGAAGCCGCTTGCCGTGATCCTGACCGCCTATTCGATCCGCGCATCCTTCTTCGCCATTCACGAACTGATGCGCGACCGGTTCACCGGCCTTGGCGGCACAGTCGAATCGGGCGAACTTATCCTGCGTGAACGTTCTGCCGGGCGCGCGCTTTCAACATCCATGTTCAGCCGCTGGGTAGCCAAATGAGCCGTAACGACGATTTTTCCAGAAACAGCGGTTCGCGCGGTGATCACTCATCGGGGCACTCTAAAGTTGGGCAGGTGAAGGAAGTCACCAGCCTGACCAACCCGATCGTCAAGGATCTGCGCTCGCTGGCATTGAAGAAATTCCGCGATCAGCAAGGCGTATTTCTGGCCGAAGGGCTGAAGCTCGTCATCGACGCACTGGAGCAGGACTGGCGCATCAAGACGCTGGTTTTCGCCAAATCCGGCAAGGGCAACAAAATGGTCGAGCAGGTTGCCGCCCGCACCTTCGCCAAGGGCGGACTGGTGCTGGAAGTGACCGAAAAGGTGATCGCCGCGATCACCCGCCGCGATAATCCGCAGGTGGTGGTTGGTGTTTTCGAACAGCAATACCAGTCGCTGGCAAGCCTCAAGCCGAAGCATAACGACGTCTATATCGCGCTCGACCGCGTGCGTGATCCGGGCAATCTCGGCACGGTCATCCGCACCGCCGATGCGGTTGGTGCGAAGGGCGTCATCCTGATTGGCGACACCACCGACCCCTATTCGCTGGAAACCGTGCGCGCCACCATGGGCTCGGTCTTTTCCGTACCGCTCTACAAGACGACGGAGAATGACTTTCTCAACTGGCGCAAGGGTTTCTCCGGGCTGATCGTCGGCACGCATTTGAAGGGCGCTGTCGATTACCGCACCATTCCTTATGCCAACAAGCCGGTCGTGCTGATGATGGGCAATGAGCAGCAGGGCCTGCCGGACAATCTCGCCAATGCATGCGACAAGCTCGCGCGCATTCCGCAGGCAGGCCGCGCCGACTCGCTCAATCTGGCAATCGCCACCGGTGTGATGCTCTATGAAATCCGCCGTGAGGCGCTCACCCTCGACGAAAGGGGATAATGATGAAGCGTCACGCGGTTCTGTCTTCGCTTCTCGTTGTCATTCTCACGGTTCTTATCGATCAGGGCGTCAAGCATCTGGTCGAAACCCGCATGGATTACGCCCAGCAGATCGACCTGCTGCCGTTTCTGGCCCTGTTTCGCACGCATAATGAAGGCATCGCGTTCTCGATGCTTGCCGGGCTGCACGACTGGGGTCTGGTGGCGATGACCGCTGCGGTCATCGTCTTCGTGCTCTATCTCTGGTGGACCAATGCGCAGGACCGCGTCTTTGCCCGCTATGGTTTTGCACTGGTGATCGGCGGCGCGCTTGGCAATCTGATCGACCGCGTGATGCACGGTTATGTCGTGGACTATATCCTGTTCCACCTGCCGACATGGTCTTTCGCCGTCTTCAATTTAGCCGACACCTTTATCACCATCGGTGCGGCACTGATCATTCTGGAAGAATTTCTCGGCTGGCGGCGCGAACGCGCTGCCCGTTGATAAGCTAATATGACGCCCAATTTGTTGCCGGGCGTGGGTAACTTGATCGTTATCGGGCTTTCGCATAACGTGAAGATCGTAATTTTAAAGCCATTTGAAGGGGATAAGCGGTACCCATCCGAAATGACACATTGGTGACACGCTTCTGTCATCCTCACGTAGCACTCGCTCTCTAGTACCACGGCAAGCCGCAGTTCATCTGTGCCGCCGTCCTACGAATGAGAAGGCCGATTTCACTGCTTAATCAGTGGGAAAAGGTTCAGGAATACGTGAATAGACAAATCAGGAGCGAATCATCATGACAGTACTGCTTGGAATGGGCCAGCAAATCATTGATGATACGGTCATGTCAGGCTTAGAAGCACAACAGGCGCTATTCGCAACCGGTGATGACCCGATCGTTCTCGGACGTATCGGCTCGCTCGAAGTGCGACTTGCAAACTCCCGTGAAGCCATTGAAGCCGCGCAGGAACTTCGTTTCCGCGTGTTCTTCGAAGAAATGGGCGCGCGCAAGGAATCCATCGAGGCCGTGGAGCTTCGCGATGCCGACCGTTTCGACACGATCTGCGATCACCTTCTCGTTTATGACACTGCCTTGCCAGTCCCTGAGCACAAGCAGATCGTCGGCACCTACCGGCTGATGCGCAGCGATCAGGCCGACAAGGCGCTCGGTTTCTACTCGGCGGATGAATATGACGTGCAGCGCCTGGCGCTGTCCCGCCCCAATCTCAACCTGCTCGAGCTTGGCCGCTCCTGCGTGAAGGCGGAATACCGTTCGAAGCGCACGGTCGAACTGCTGTGGCAGGGTGCATGGGCCTATTGCCGTCGCCATTCGATTGACGTGATCTTCGGCTGCGCCTCGTTCCATGGGCCGGTTCCTGCCGCCCATGCGCTTGGCCTGTCGTTCCTGCACCAGAACTGCCGCGCCACGCCGGATTGGGATGTGCGCGCACTGCCGCATCGCTATCAGCCAATGGACCTGATGCCGAAGGAAGCGATCAACAACAAGGTTGCGCTGTTCTCCATGCCACCGCTGGTCAAGGGCTATCTGCGCCTCGGCGCGATGATCGGCGACGGCGCAGTGATCGATGAAGCATTCGGCACGACCGACGTGTTCATCATTCTGCCGATCGAGCGCATCTCCAGCCGCTACATTACCTATTACGGCGCTGAAGCAAACCGCTTCGTGTAGTCTGTAGATATTCCGGTTCTGACGGCCTGCAAATGGCGCTGTTTTGCGCTTCCGGTGCTCATGTAACTTCCTTTGCCGCATAGCCTGATCCGAAAAGTCTGCAACTTTTCGGGACTATGCTTGGAAAGTACACTCCGCTCCGGGTCGCAAACATCACCATTTTCGGCTCGTCATAACCAGAATCTCAAACAGACTGGGGCGCCCTACCAGGCCAGAAACTCACGCCTTTCCGGCCAGTTCCTTCAGCTTGTAGATCAGGTCAAGCGCTTCACGCGGCGTCAGCTCGTCTGGGCTGATGCCTGCCACGGCCTTTGCCAGTTCGCTGTCCTTTGCCGATGCCTGCGGCTTCGGCTTTTCCTGCTGCAACACAACGGAAAACAGCGGCAGATCATCGATCAGCTTGTCGGCCTTGCCGGATGTTTCACCAGCTTCAAGCTGATGCAGCACATCGCGCGCGCGGTTGACGACTGCTTCCGGCAGACCGGCCAGCCGCGCAACCTGCACGCCATAAGACCGGTCGGCAGCGCCTTTGGCCACTTCATGCAGGAAGACGACATCATTGTCCCATTCCTTGACCCGCATGGTGACATTGGAAAGCCGCTCCAGCTTTTCCGACAGCGCCGTCATTTCGTGGAAATGCGTGGCGAATAAAGCGCGGCAGCGGTTCTTTTCATGCAGATATTCAACCGCAGCCCAGGCAATGGAAAGCCCGTCGAAGGTCGCGGTGCCACGACCGATCTCGTCGAGAATGACCAGCGAACGCTCGCCGGCCTGATTGAGGATCGCCGCCGTTTCCACCATTTCGACCATGAAGGTCGAGCGTCCCCGCGCCAGATCGTCAGAAGCGCCAACGCGGCTGAACAGCCGGTCCACAACGCCGATCTGTGCCGCACCCGCAGGCACGAATGAGCCCATCTGGGCAAGGATCGCAATCAGCGCGTTCTGGCGCAGGAAAGTCGACTTACCGCCCATATTCGGACCGGTCAGCAGCCAGATTGCGCCATTGCCGCCGTCCTTTTGCGGTGAAAGATCGCAATCATTGGCAACGAACGGATTGGCTGCCTGACGACGCAACGCCTGTTCCACCACCGGATGACGACCCGCCACAATATTGAAGGACAGGCTGTCATCAACCAGTGGGCGGCAATAGCCCTGCTCGTCCGCAAGCACGGCAAGCGCTGCCGAAACATCAAATACTGAAAGGGCGGCTGCGGCTGCGCGGATGCTGTCGGCATGGGAAACGGCTTCCGCCGTCAGCTCTTCGAAGATCGCCAGTTCAATCGACAGCGCACGGTCGGCAGCATTGGCGATCTTGCTTTCAAGCGCGGCGAGTTCCGTTGTCGTGAAGCGCATGGCATTGGCCATGGTCTGGCGATGGATGAAGCGGCCCTTGGCGGCATCCGTATCGGTCATCGCACCCGAATTATTCGCTGTCACTTCGATGAAATAGCCAAGCACATTATTGTGCTTGATCTTCAGCGACTTGATGCCGGTTTCCTCAATATAGTCGGCCTGCAAGCCCGCAATCACACGGCGGGACTGGTCGCGCAAGGCGCGCATTTCGTCGAGTTCCGTGTTGTAGCCCTCGCGCACGAAACCGCCGTCACGCTTCAACAGCGGCAACTCGTCGGCCAGCGCCCGGTCGATATGTGCCGCGAAAGCCGCAGGCATGGCTTCAAGCGCATCCCGCGCCGCGCCCAACTCTTCCGGCAGAAGCGAACCTTCCAGCAAAGAGGCCAGCGTGCCCGCCGCCTCAAACCCGCGTTGCAAAGCACCCAGATCACGCGGACCGCCACGCCCCACCGCCAGACGCGACAGCGCGCGCGGCATATCCGGCACACCTTTCAGCTCGCGTCGCAGCGCATCGCAAAGCGTCTGCTCGCTGAGAAAAAACGACACGGAATCAAGCCGCATCGCAATTGCCTTGGGATCGGTCAGCGGTGCGGTCAAGCGCTCGGCCAGAAGCCGCGCACCACCCCCGGTGACAGTGCGGTCCACCGCCTTGAGCAAGCCGCCATCGCGGTTACCCGACATGGTGCGAACCAGTTCCAGACTGGCGCGCGTTGCCGGATCGATGAAGATCGTGCCGCCTTCATGCTCGCGCTCGGGCCGCATCAGCGGCGGGCGCTCGGCAATCTGGGTCTTTTCGATATAGGCGATGGCGCCGGAAATGGCCGACAGTTCCGAGCGGCTGAACTGGCCGAAACCGTCCAGCGTCGCCACATCGTAATAACGCTGGATGCGCGCCTGCGCGGCAGCGCTATCGAACAGGGTTGCGGGTTGCGGCGATACCGCCTTGCCGATCAGATCGAAAGACGGGCGCAGTTCAGGATCGTGAAACGCCGTATCCGCCACCACCAGTTCGCGCGGATCAACGCGCATGATATCGGCAAAAAGCCGTTCTTCTGTCGTTTCGGCAACGCGGAATGTGCCCGTCGAAATGTCGATCCAGGCCAGCGCCAGCGCCCCATCGCCCTTGGTGCGACCGAGCGCCATCAGGAAATTGGCCTCGGAGGGATCAAGCAGCTTTTCCTCGGTGAGCGTGCCGGGTGTCACCAGACGGATGACGTCGCGGCGCACCACGGATTTCGAACCGCGCTTCTTTGCTTCCGCCGGATCTTCGACCTGTTCGCAGACGGCGACGCGATAGCCCTTGGCGATGAGCTTTTGCAGGTAATCATCGGCAGCATGGACCGGGACACCGCACATGGGAATGTCTTCGCCCAGATGTTTGCCGCGCTTGGTCAGTGTGATGCCGAGGGCTGCCGAAGCCTCCACAGCATCGTCGAAGAACAGTTCGTAGAAATCGCCCATGCGATAGAACAGGAGCGAATCAACATTCGCCGCCTTGATCTCGATATACTGCTCCATCATGGGTGTGAGGCGAACAACCGTTTCCTGCGCGGTATTTTCTTCCGCTTCCGGCTTATCGTTTTCGCCCCGCACGTCCATGCCATAAAACCTTCTTTTATTGCGCGTATTACGCGATCAAAGTCATTAAATTACAGATCACATCGTTTTTGAATGAAGAACTATTCCAAAAAGCGCTGTTTACACATTTCCAGACTGGCGCTATCGAATGCGACCGCACAAGATTCCGGAGGGAACATGCCAGTCTCTACGCCGAAGGGCAACACGCCAGAACGCACACCCACAGCCAGTGAGAAAGAAGCGCTCGACTTTCACGCGCAGGGCCGCCCAGGCAAGCTGGAAATCAACCCCACCAAGCCCATGACCACGCAGCGCGACCTGTCGCTCGCCTATTCGCCGGGCGTCGCCGTGCCGGTCAAGGCCATCGCGGAAGATGCCGCGCGCGCTTATGATTATACGGCCAAGGGCAATCTCGTCGCCGTCATTTCCAACGGCACAGCCATTCTCGGCCTCGGCAATCTCGGCGCACTGGCGTCGAAGCCGGTCATGGAAGGCAAGGCCGTTTTGTTCAAGCGCTTTGCCGATGTCGATTCCATCGACCTTGAAGTCGATACGACCGACATCGACGCCTTCATCAATGCTGTGCGCTATCTTGGACCATCCTTCGGCGGCATCAATCTGGAAGACATCAAGGCGCCCGACTGCTTCATCATTGAGCAGCGCCTGCGCGAACTGATGGACATTCCGGTTTTCCACGACGACCAGCACGGCACCGCGATCATCGCTGCCGCCGGTCTGATCAATTCGCTGCATCTGACCGGACGCGACATGAAGACGACCAAGCTCGTCTGCAATGGCGCGGGTTCGGCGGGTATCGCTTGTATCGAACTGATCAAGGCCATGGGCTTTGCGCCGGAAAACATCATCCTGTGCGACACCAAGGGCGTCGTCTATCAGGGCCGTGAAGAAGGCATGAACCAGTGGAAATCGGCGCATGCGGTGAAGACCGACCGCCGTTCGCTGACTGACGCGCTGAAGGATGCCGATGTGTTCTTCGGCCTCTCCGCCAAGGGCGCCCTGACCGAAGAAATGGTGCGCGCCATGGCGCCAAACCCGATCATCTTCGCGATGGCCAATCCCGACCCGGAAATCACCCCGGAAGAAGTCGCCCGCATTCGCGATGATGCCATCGTCGCCACCGGTCGCTCGGACTATCCGAACCAGGTCAACAATGTGCTTGGCTTCCCCTATATTTTCCGCGGCGCGCTCGATGTGCGCGCCACGACCATCAACGATGCGATGAAGATCGCCGCCGTCAATGCGCTGGCCGAACTTGCCCGCGAAGACGTGCCGGACGATGTGGTCGCCGCCTATCAGGGCAGCCGTCCGCGCTTCGGCCCGAGCTACATCATTCCGGTGCCATTCGATCCGCGTCTGCTTGCCTCGGTTTCCGCAGCCGTTGCCAAGGCCGCGATTGAAACCGGCGTTGCAGGCCACATCATCACCGACATCGAAGGCTACAAGCGTGAATTGTCGGCGCGTCGCGACCCGATCGCCTCGACGCTACGCGGCATTTACGAGCGCGTGCGCCGCCAGCCAAAGCGTATCGTCTTTGCCGAAGGTGAAGAAGAACAGGTCATGCGCGCCGCTGTTTCCTATGTGAATCAGGGCTTGGGCACAGCCATTCTCGTCGGTCGCGACGAGCGCATCAAGGAAACCGCCAAAGCCGCCGGTATGGATATCGAGCGCCCCGGCATCGAGATCATCAATGCGCGTCTGTCCAGCCGCAATTCGGCCTATGCCGACTATCTCTATGAGAAATTGCAGCGCAAGGGCTATCTGACCCGCGATTGCCATCGCCTCATCAACAATGACCGCAATCATTTTGCGGCCTGCATGGTGGCGCTGGGCGATGCCGACGGCATGGTGACGGGCGTGACCCGCAATTATGCTACCGGCCTCGACGATGTGCGCCGCGTGGTCGATTCCAAGCCAGGCCATCGCGTGGTCGGCGTGTCCATCGCGCTCTGCCGCGGTCGCACCGTGTTCATCGCGGATACCGCCGTGCACGAGAAGCCAACAGCAGACGAGCTTGCCGATATTGCTGTGGAAGCCGCAGGCATGGCGCGCCGCATGGGCTATGTTCCGCGCGTTGCACTCACCGCCTTCTCGACCTTCGGCCATATGGGCGGCGAAACCTCTGCCCGTATTCAGGAAGCAGTGCGCATTCTCCATACCCGTCATGTCGATTTCGAATTCGACGGTGAGATGAGCGCTGATGTGGCGCTGAACCCGAAGCTGATGGAACAATATCCGTTCATCCGCCTGTCGGGCCCGGCCAATGTCATCGTGACCCCTGACAATCACTCGGCATCCATTGCCGCCGACATGCTGCAGGAACTGGGCGGCGCGACCATTATCGGCCCGCTGCTGGTCGGTCTCGACAAGCCGGCACAGATCGTCAGCATCGGAGCCAAGGATTCCGATATCGTCAATATGGCGGCCATCGCCGCCTATAATGCGACGAACTAAATATTAGAAATGATGCATGAGAAGGCCGGGGAAACCCGGCCTTTGCTTTTGCATATTCATCCTGTTTAAAAGCGGTTATACGTTATCGCCGTCACCGCAATTCCTTTCCCGAAAAGCCGGACCTGCAAGCCGCATGAGCGCACACGACCTGAAGCTGGAAGAGATCGTCAATCCCGATACGCTCCGTCGCAAGCTCAACGAGCTGGCGGATTCGACCGACGAAAGTTACACGAGCCTTCCGGTGCGCAAGGTGGTGTTGCAGGCGCTGAAAGATGCGCTGGTGCGCGGTCGCGCCAATGCGGAAGGCCTGTTGATGAAGGACGGCGGCGGCACGCTCTGCGCGCGACGCCTCTCCTATCTCATGGACACGCTGATCGAGGTGCTGTTCGAATTTGCCACCACCAAGGTCTATCCGATGGTCAATCCGTCCAAGGCGGAAAACATGGCCATCGTCGCGGTCGGCGGCTACGGACGCAACGGACTGGCGCCGGGTTCCGACATCGATCTCCTGTTCCTGCTGCCCTACAAGCAGACCCCGTGGGGCGAGCAGGTCGTCGAATATATGCTCTATATGCTCTGGGACATGGGGCTGAAAGTCGGCCACTCCACGCGCAATATCGATGAATGCATCCGCCTGTCGCGCGAAGACATGACGATCCGCACCGCCATTCTCGATGCGCGTTTTCTTACCGGCAACAAGGATCTGTTCACCGCGCTCGTCACCCGCTTCGATGAGGAAATCGTCAAGGATACCGGGCCGGAATTCATTCAGGCCAAGCTTGCCGAGCGCGACGAACGCCACCGCAAGGCGGGCGAAACGCGCTATCTGGTGGAGCCGAATGTCAAGGAAGGCAAAGGCGGCCAGCGCGACCTGCATACGCTGTTCTGGATCGCCAAATATTTCTACCGTGTCAAAACCAAGGAAGAGCTGGTCAAGCTCGGCGTGCTGTCGCGTGCCGAATTGCGCATTTTCAACAAGGCGGAAGATTTTCTTTGGGCCGTGCGCTGCCACATGCATTTTGCGACGCTGAAAGCGGAAGAGCGCCTCTCCTTCGACATTCAGCCGGAAATCGCCCAGCGCCTCGGCTATACCGCGCATCCCGGCCAGAACCATGTCGAACGCTTCATGAAGCACTACTTCCTCGTGGCGAAGGATGTGGGCGACCTGACCCGCATCATCTGCGCCGCACTCGAGGAGCAGCAGGCCAAGCATGTGCCGGGCTTCAACCGCATTTTCCTCACCTTTTCGCGCCGCAAGCGCAAGCTTTCGACGGATGGCTATTTCGTCTCCGAAAATCACCGCATCAACACGGCGCGCCCCGACGTGTTTTCGGAAGACCCGGTCAATATCATCCGCATCTTCCAGCTCGCCGACAAGCATGGGCTGGAATTTCACCCGGAAGCGATGCAGCAGCTCACCCGCTCGCTGAAACTCATCAATGGCGATCTGCGCGAGAACCCCGAAGCCAACAAGCTTTTCCTCGACGTTCTGACATCGCCGCGCAATCCCGAACTGATCCTGCGCCGCATGAACGAATCCGGCGTGCTTGGCAAGTTCATTCCGGATTTCGGCAAGATTGTCGCCATGATGCAGTTCAACATGTATCACCACTATACCGTGGACGAGCATCTGCTGCGCTGCATTGCCGTTCTGTCGGAAATTGAGCATGGCGAACTGGAAAACGAGCATCCGCTTTCCAACCATCTGATCACCACGATCAAGCGTGACCGCAACCTGCTCTATGTGGCGCTTCTCCTGCACGATATCGCCAAGGGACGCCCGGAAGATCATTCGATTGCCGGGGCGCGCATAGCCCGCAGGCTTTGCCCGCGCTTCGGCCTCACCCCTTCCGAGACGGAAACCGTGGAATGGCTGGTGCGCGAGCATCTGACCATGAGCATGGTGGCCCAGTCGCGCGATCTCAACGACCGCAAGACGATCATCGACTTTGGCGATACGGTGCAGACGATGGAACGGCTGAAGCTGCTGCTGATCCTGACTGTTTGCGACATCAAGGCGGTTGGCCCCGGCGTCTGGAACGGCTGGAAGGGCCAGCTTCTGCGCACGCTTTTCTATGAAACCGAACTGGTGCTGACCGGCGGTTTCTCCGAGCTTTCGCGCGCCGACCGCGACCGGCAAGCCCGTGAAGCACTGGCCGAAAAGCTTGCCGACTGGCCAGCCGCCGAGCGCGACGCCTATCTTGGCCTGCATTACATCAACTATTTCCTGACCGTCAGCCTCGACGATCAGGTGCGCCATGCGCATTTCATCCGCGAAGCCGACCGGGAAGGTCGCGCGCTTGCCACCATGGCCAAGCCGCAGAGCTTCGAGGCCGTGACGGAAATCACCGTTCTGGCGCCCGATCACCCGCGCCTGTTGTCGATCATCACCGGCGCTTGTGCTGCCGCAGGCGGCAATATTGTCGATGCTCAGATCTTCACCACCGGTGACGGACGTGCGCTCGATACGATCCTGATCAGCCGCGAATTCGATCTCGACGAGGATGAACGCCGCCGCGCCGAACGCGTGGGCAAGGTGATCGAAGACGTGCTTTCCGGCAAGGCGCATCTGCCCGATGTGCTGGCCAAGCGCACCAAGCCGAAAAAGAACGCCAAGGCCTTCACCGTGGAGCCGCGTGTCGAGATCAACAACACGCTGTCGAACAAGTTCTCGGTCATCGAAGTGGAAGGGCTGGACCGTCCCGGCCTGTTGTCGGAACTGACCGGCCTCATTTCTGACCTGTCGCTGGATATTGCTTCGGCGCATATCACGACCTTCGGTGAAAAGGTCATCGACAGTTTTTATGTAACGGACCTCGTGGGTCACAAGATTTCCAACGCCACCCGCCAGGGCAATATCCGGCGCAAGGTTCTTGCACTGCTCAGCGGCGAAAACGGCAGCAAGGCCAATGGCCGCTCGTCGCAGGCTGCAGCATAAGTTAGGTTTCTCAAAAGCATGAGTCTGGTCAAAAAGTTCGCCACGGTGGCATCCGGCACGCTGATGAGCCGCATATTCGGCTTCACACGCGAGATGTTCATGGCGGCAGCGCTCGGCACCGGCCCGGTGGCCGATGCCTTCAACGCAGCATTCCGCTTTCCGAACACGTTCCGGAGATTGTTTGCCGAAGGCGCATTCAACTCCGCTTTCGTGCCGCTTTTCGCCAAGGAAATCGAAAAGAACGGCATGGACGGCGCCCGCCGCTTCTCCGAAGAAGTGTTCGGCGTGTTGTTCACGGTGCTGCTGTTCATCACCATCGTGATGGAACTTTCAATGCCATTCATCGTACGCACCGTCATTGCGCCGGGCTTCATGGACGATCCGGTCAAGTTCGACAATACGGTGCGGCTCGCCACTATCATGTTCCCCTATCTCGCCTGCATGTCGCTGGCGGCCATGATGGGCGGCATGCTCAATTCGCTGCACCGCTATTTTGCAGCGGCGATAGCGCCGGTTTTCCTCAACATCATCCTAATCGGCGTGCTGGCGCTGGCCTGGTGGCGCGGCTACGACGCGCTGGCCGTGGGCTATGGCCTGTCCTGGGGCGTCATGGCGGCAGGTCTGGTGCAGCTTGCCATCGTCTGGCTTGCGGTGCGCAATGCAGGCATCAAGATCGGCTTCCGCCGCCCGCGCCTGACGTCCAACGTCAAGCGACTGCTGGTGCTGGCCCTGCCTGCCGCGATTACCGGCGGCATCACGCAGATCAACCTGCTCATCAACACCAATATCGCTTCCGGCATGGAAGGCGCGGTTTCCTCGCTGGTCTATGCCGACCGCATCTATCAGCTGCCGCTGGGCGTGGTGGGCATTGCGGTTGCCACCGTATTACTGCCGGAGCTGTCGCGCGCCTTGCGTGGCGGCCACATGAAGGAAGCATCGAACCTGCAAAACCGGTCGGTCGAGTTCACGTTGTTTCTCACATTACCCGCAGCGGCAGCGCTTCTCGTCATGTCGGAACCCATCGTGCGGCTGTTGTTCGAACGCGGCAAATTCAGCCCGGATTCTACAATCGTGGTTTCCAATATTCTGGCGATTTACGGTCTCGGCCTGCCCGCTTTCGTGCTGATCAAGGCGTTCATTCCGGGCTTCTTTGCCCGCGAGGATACGCGCACGCCGATGATCTTCGCGGCCATTTCCGTTGCCGTGAATGTCTCGCTTGCGGTCACGCTGTTCCCGCGCCTCGGCCCGACCGGCATCGCCACGGCAGAAATCGTGGCTGGCTGGGTCAATGCCGTTCTGCTCTTTGCAACGCTGGTGAAGCGCGGCCATTGGGGGCAGGATATTCCGCTTCTCACCCGCATCCCGCGCCTGTTGATCGCGGCGGGCGTGATGGCATTCGGCATTCATTATGCCATCGGCCATTTCGCCTATGAGCTTTCTTCCGCCGCTCCTTTTGCGGTTCGGGCCGGTACGGTCTGCGCCATGGTGGTTGCCGCGATGATCGTCTATTTCGGCCTCGCCTTCGGTCTCGGCGGTGCAAATACCGGCATGATCCGTCGCAATGTCAAACGCGGCGCGGTCAAGAAAGAGCCCGAGAGTGACGCATAATTGTCCTTGAAACGCCTCTTCGTCTCTGCGAAAACACGCCCCATCGTCAAAGCCCCCTGCTCTCCACCGGCAGGGGAGTTTACGCCCCGCATTTCCGAACGCGAAACCGGTACCCACTTTCGCTGGAAATGCTTTTTTTAGGAAACAGCCATGAGCACGTTCAAACCGCTTATCTTCTCCGGCGTCCAACCGACCGGAAATCTTCACCTCGGCAATTATCTGGGGGCGATCAAGCGGTGGGTAGAGGTCCAGAAGACCGAGGAATGCATCTATTGCGTCGTGGACATGCACGCGCTGACCGTGTCGCCCGACCCGGCTGAACTGCTGCAATCTACCCGTGAAGTGACGGCGGCGTTTCTGGCTTCGGGCATCGATCCGAAGAAGAGCATCGTCTTCAACCAGAGCCGCGTCATGCAGCATGCGGAACTCGCCTGGGTGTTCAACTGCATTGCCCGCATCGGCTGGATGAGCCGCATGACGCAGTTCAAGGACAAGGCCGGCAAGGACCGCGAAAATGCTTCGCTCGGCCTCTTTGCCTATCCGAGCCTGATGGCTGCCGACATTCTGCTCTATCGCGCCACCGCCGTGCCGGTTGGCGAAGACCAGAAGCAGCATCTCGAACTCACACGCGATATCGCGCAAAAATTCAATAACGACTATTCGGACCGTATCGCATCGCTTGGTATCGGCGTGGATATGCAGGTGGGCGACGAGAAGGTTTCGGGCTTCTTCCCGCTGACCGAACCGATGATTTCAGGCCCGGCCATGCGCATCATGTCGCTGCGCGACGGCACCAAGAAAATGTCGAAATCCGATCCGTCCGACCTGTCGCGCATCAATCTGATCGACGACGAAGACACGATCACCAAGAAGATCCGCAAGGCCAAGACCGATTCCGATGGCCTGCCGTCGGAACTAGACGGTCTGTCCGGTCGTCCGGAAGCGGACAATCTGGTCGGCATCTATGCCGCTCTCGCTTCGCAGTCGAAGGAAGATATCCTCGGCGAATTTGGCGGACGTCAGTTCTCGGAATTCAAGGCGGCATTGGCCGAACTGGCTGTGACCAAGCTTTCGCCGATCACCCATGAAATGCGCCGTCTGGTGGCCGATCCGGCCCATATCGACAGCGTTCTGCGTGATGGCGGCGAGCGCGCAGGCGTTCTCGCCGAGAAGACGATGCGCGATGTGCGCGACATCATCGGCTGGTTGCAGAACTGATTTCAATTCAGACACTAAGGGCGACCGCTTTTTTGCGGTCGCCCTAATCTTCATTTTTGCTTTGACGCACATCTTATCCGAAAACCGTTTCACACTTTTCGGGATGCGCTTAGAAAAAACGCCTGTCGTTTACGGTCACAGCAAACAATGCTGGCTTGCGGGCGGCCAATCCTGATGGCAAATTGCGCCCATGGTATCCAAACGACTGAGCCGGGAATCCGGTCACCGACGCAAATTTCTAGCCGTCATCGACGAAACGCCTGAATGCGGGCGCGCCGTCGCCTATGCCGCACGCCGTGCCAAAAACACGAGCGGCTCGCTTATTCTACTATTCGTTATCGATGACTCCGATTTCCAGCAAATTTTGGGCGTTGGCGAAATCATGCGATCCGAAGCGCAGGATCGAGCACGATCCGCGTTGGAAAAATTCGCCGCTGTTGTGCGCGAAGATCAGGGCATCGAACCCGAACTGAGCATCCGTGAAGGCCAGACAGCCGAAGAGCTGCTCAGCCTGATCGAGGAGGATCAGGATATCGCTATTCTGGTTCTTGCTGCCGGTTCCGGCAAGGAAGGCCCCGGCCCTCTTGTTCAATCGCTCGCTGGCCGCGCCCAGTTTCCCATCCCCGTCACCGTGGTTCCCGCAGGGTTGACCGATGACGACATTGATGCGGTGACCTGACACAACAGTTGCATTCTTCGTGATGCCGGGCTGCAAAGAGCAATTTCCGGCGCTCCGGTGCTCGCAAATCACCCTTTTCGCCAGCGCCTGACGAATTTGCAACTGCCGTGCAATCACCCTATATTGATAGTAACTGAAACGCGCCTGAGAGCGACAGCCCTTGTTTCCGCGCAGTTTCGCGATTATTAGAACAGTTCCAAAATTGAAAGCGGAGAACTGGCATGTTCATCCAGACTGAAACCACGCCCAATCCGGCGACCCTGAAGTTTCTGCCCGGCAAGGTGGTCATGCCGGAAGGCACCGCCGATTTCCGCGATGCTGCAACCGCAGGCAACACGTCGCCGCTGGCGGCCAAGCTGTTTGCCGTTCCTGGCGTTACCGGCGTTTTCTTCGGCTATGACTTCATCACCGTCACCAAGGACGATGGCGAATGGCAGCACCTGAAGCCTGCGATCCTCGGCACGATCATGGAACATTTCATGTCGGGCGCTTCGGCAATGGCTGGCAATGCCAATGCAGATGCCGCCGCCGCACATGGCGATGAAGAGTTCTTCGATGAGGCCGATACCGAGATCGTCGAAACCATCAAGGAACTGATCGAAACCCGCGTTCGCCCTGCCGTTGCGCAGGATGGCGGCGACATCACCTTCCGTGGCTTCGAAAACCGCACCGTGTTCCTCAATATGAAGGGCGCATGCTCCGGCTGCCCGTCTTCGACTGCGACGCTGAAGCACGGCATCCAGAACCTGCTCCGCCACTTCGTTCCGGAAGTCCAGCAGGTTGAACAGATCTGATTGATTTCAAAATCTGAGAATCAGGAAAGACGCCGGATCATCAGTCCGGCGTTTTTTTATGTAATCGCGGGAATGAGGGTCGTCAGCCCCCTGCCAATGCAGGCATGGGCGCATATCGTATATTTCACATAAGCGATATAACCGCACATATCATGTACCAAACTATGGTGATTGCGGTATTATTTAAAAAGTATAGATTCATTCATGTTTCAAGAATGAGGACATGATGTTTCATATACCTATAAGTTGCTCAGATGTAGAAGAGCTTCCGGATGCATGCATACACATCATGAAATCAATTTCAAATACCATTCTGCTTTATGCAGATACATTACCCGCATTGCTCTGAAAATAGACTTTAAATTATTTGAAAATAATTTCGGCGATACACGATCACCACTTTAATGTCGTGTATCGCCGATATTGTATTATTTACTGCTTCACGATGACCTTTGCACCCTGTTCAGCGCGATCATAGAGATCGATGATGTCCTGATTCATCAGACGGATGCAGCCCGACGACATGGCCTTGCCAATGGTCCACCATTCCGGCGTTCCGTGCAGACGGTAGCCAGTGTCGCCGCCCTTGTTGAACAGATAGAGCGCACGCGCGCCAAGCGGGTTCTTGAGGCCCGGATCCATGCCATTGCGGAACTTTGCCAGTTCCGGCTGACGCTTGATCATTTCGGATGGCGGCGTCCAGGTCGGCCATTCGCGCTTCATAGCAATGCGGGCCGTGCCCGACCAGCCAAAACCTTCGCGTCCAACGCCGATGCCGTAGCGCATCGCCTTGCCATCCGGCATAACGTAGTAGAGGAACTTTTCGGGGGTATCGACGATGATCGTGCCAGGGGCCTCATCCGTCTGATACTTCACGATCTGGCGACGATACTGCGATGGTATCTTTTCGCTCGGAATGGCAGGAACAACATAGCCAGCATCGGTAACCGACGAGTAAGAGGCCGTGTAGAACGTTCCGCCGACAGTAGAGCAGCCAGCAAGTGCGCCTGCAAGAAAAAGTGCCGTCGTCAGCTTAAGGACGCGAGAATTCATACATTCCCCCAAGGTAGAATCAAATGTGCCGTCAAAAGGAGCGAATCGCCCATTCATGCTTGAAGATGCGGCAGTATTGTTAACTGTGCGTTAACCGTAAATTGAAAAGTTCTTTATTAGGCCATTTTTTTGCCTTCTTTGGCCTTGTTTCACCCGCGAATACTGGAAAAACGCCACAAAGAATCGCGTGTTTTCAGTTGTTTCGCCCTGCAACCGCACGCAAAATGCGGCCATGCCAATCGTGATTCCCAACCAGACCCATCCCCTGTCCGACGGACGGCAATCGGACAACGCCATGCTTGTACGCCGTGGTGTGCAGCGCCTGTTTCTGGATATGGGGCTTGCGACCTTGCCCGAACTGCCGCTCGCATCGGGCCGCCGCGCCGACCTCATCGCGGTCAGCCGCAAGGGTGAAATCTGGATTGTCGAGATCAAGTCGTCCATCGAGGACTGGAAGGCCGACCGCAAATGGCCGGAATATCGCGACTATTGCGACCGGCTGTTTTTCGCCACCCATCCGGCGGTACCCCGCGAGATTTTTCCGGAGGAATGCGGCTTCATTCTCTCCGACGGCTACGGTGCGGAAATCATGCGCGATGCGCCCGAACACAAGCTGGCAGGCGCAACACGCAAGGCGCTGATGCTTCGCTTTGCCCGCGCAGGCGCGGCACGCCTGACCTATGCGGAGCTTTCCGGACTGGAAATGCCAGGCGGCGATTTTTAAAGCGCATCCCGAAAAGGGTGAAACGGTTTTCGGAGAAGATGCGCGCTAAAACAAAGAATTAGAGCGCTTTTCGATTTGATGCAATCAGATCGAAAAGCGCTCTAATCAAACAAAAGCGGGGAAACCGATGTGGTTTCCCCGCTCTCAAATGTTTGTTTTTGCCGGTTACTGGCGCGAACGGCTGCGGCTGATCGCGATGATTGCGATGAGCGAAATCAGCACCGTCACCAGCAGATAGGCTGCAACCGCATGCCAGCTGCCTTCATATTTGGCGAGCAGCCAGGTGGCGATCAGCGGAGCAGTACCGCCAGCCAAAGCAGCACCCAGCTGATAGCCAAGCGTGATGCCGGTATAGCGCACCTTGGTGGCAAAGATTTCCGACGACAGCGTGCCCAGAACGGCGGTGATCGGCGACCAGAGAACGCCGAAGCTGATAACCGTTGCCAGCGTCAGGCCCCAGACGGTCTTTGTGTCGAGTAGCATGAAGTAAGGAATGATGAACAGGCCGAGCAGCACGCAACCAACGACATAGACCGTCTTGCGGCCCACATAGTCGGAAACCAGACCCATGGTCGGGATCAGAACCGAAGCGACCAGCGCACCAATCATCACGGCATTCAGCGCCGCGCTCTTGTCGAAGCCGAGCGTGCTCACCGCATAGCTCACCACGAAAGTGGAGAAGATATAGAACGGTGCGGTTTCCACGACCTTCAGGCCAGCGGCGATCAGCACTTCGCGCCAATGGTTCTGGAGCGTTTCAACCAGCGGCATCTTGGCGACATTACCGCTTTCCTTCGCCTGCTTGAATTCCGGCGTTTCATCAAGGCCGTTACGGATCCACAGGCCAAGGAAAACCAGACCGGCGCTCAGCACGAACGGAACGCGCCAGCCCCATGCCATGAAGGATTCATCCGGCAGGGTCACCATCAGGCTGACCGAAAGCGTGGCCAGCAACATGCCGATGGTCACACCGACCTGCGGAACACTGCCGAAGAAGCCCTTGCGGTTGGCGGGCGCATATTCATAAGCCAGCAGCAGGGCGCCGCCCCACTCGCCGCCAATGCCGAGCCCCTGCACCATGCGCAGCAGGATCAGCAGAATGGGAGCCCAGACGCCAATATGTTCATAGGTCGGCAGCAAGCCGATGAGAACCGTAGCGCCGCCCATCAGCGACAGCGTGATGACCAGCGTCTTCTTGCGACCGATGCGGTCACCGATATGCGCGAAAATCACGCCGCCCAGCGGACGGATGAAGAAGGTCAGCGAAAACGACAGATAGGACAACATCAACCCGACGACGGGGTCGAAATTAGGAAAGAACAGCTTGTTGAAAACAAGTGCGGCTGCAGTGCCGTAGAGAAAATAATCGAACCATTCGATAGAACTGCCAGTCAAACTGGCGATAAGCGCGCGCCGGCGAGCGGCCGCGCTTGAAGATGCATCAATATGAGCAGTCATGTGTTGCCTTGAATGTTAGATAGCGCATTCGGGCCCAAGAGAACTAGGCCTGCGGCCAGGAAAGCGCAGTATTCTCCTCCGAATAGCCCTAGGTGCCTTATTATTATAGATTTTTATATTCAACTTTAGATTAATCCCCTAAGAATGAATCGTAATACAGTGAAATTGCCTTAAAATTTGCGATATATAAAAAAATCCAGCAAAACCACATGGCTTTACTGGATTTTTCACTAAGTTAAGAAACTACTAAACTTTCAATACAAGCCGCCAGAAGCCGGATTGCTTCCCGTCACACTTAGCGCGGAGCGCGCTTGGCGAGGATACGCTGCAAGGTGCGGCGATGCATGTTGAGGCGGCGTGCGGTTTCGGAAACATTGCGCTCGCACATTTCGTAGACGCGCTGGATATGCTCCCAGCGAACACGATCGGCGGACATCGGGTTTTCCGGCGGCGCGACCTTCTCGCCCGGACGGCGGGTCAGGGCGGCGAAGACTTCATCCGCATCGGCGGGTTTCGACAAATAATCAATAGCGCCGAGCTTTACCGCATTCACTGCGGTGGCGATATTGCCATAACCAGTGAGGACGATGGCGCGCGTATCGGAACGGCGCAGGCGAATGGCTTCGATGACGTCGAGACCGTTGCCATCTCCCAGCCGCATATCCACCACGGCATAGGCGGGTGCTGCTGCCTTGGCGGCGGCGATGCCTTCTTCAACCGATTCCGCTGTGGTCACCTGGAAGCCCCGGCTTTCCATGGCGCGCGCCAGGCGTTGCAAGAAAGGTTTGTCGTCATCAACCAGAAGAAGGGTGGGATCGTTGCCTATGGCTTCGCTGTCTTCCTGCTTCAAGTCGTCCATCGGGTGCTTCCTGCCTGTATTTTTGATCCCTTATTGATACCCCTGCGTCAAAAAGTCAAATAGCCATTGAATCGTTGAAGCAATTTCTACGGCTCCGAATTTTGCGCGAGACTATAAATCATTGTATTTGATTAATAATTCTAAAAGACAACACAAGAAGTTGAGCAAAAACAAATTTGAAAAGAGGTTTCGCGTTACACCCTCGTGAAGGTTGAACGCGCCCAAACCACTTTGACTTCGGCCCCCTGCCCCGGATTGCTTCGATTACGGAATGCAATCTGTGCGCCGGAACGCTCCAGCAAGGTTTTTGCAATGAACAGCCCGAGACCAAGCCCCCCGCCATTGCGGGTATTGTCGCGGCTGGTCATGTAGGGCTCGCCAATGCGGTCGAGGATTTCCGGCTTGAAGCCTTCGCCGTCGTCCTGAATAGTCACGCTGACCTGATTATCCGTCCAGCCCCAGGTGACGCTGACATTGCCGCGTGCGAAATCGACCGCGTTTTCCACCAGATTGCCGAGACCATAAAGCAGGCCGGGATTGCGCCGCGTGACCGGCTCCGGCTTTGGCCCTTCCACTTTCTGGACATCAATGACCACACCGAAATTGCGGTGCGGTGCAATCACCTCCTCAATCAGCGAGGACAGTGGCAGACGTGACATGTGCTCCTCGTTTTCCGAGGAGAGGCTGGTCAGCCGTTGCAGGATTTCGCGGCAGCGCTGCGTCTGCGAATGCAACAGCGCAATATCTTCCCCAAGCCCCGTATCAACCGGATTTTTGGCATAGGAACGCTGCATTTCCTTCACCACCAGCGCAATGGTGGCAAGCGGCGTTCCCAACTCATGGGCGGCAGCAGCGGCGAGGCCATCGAGAGCCGTCAGGTGCTGTTCTCGCTGGAGAATGAGTTCCGCAGCGCTCAAAGCATCGCCCAGCTGGCGCGCTTCTTCTGCAATGCGATAGGCATAGACGCCGGTAAAGCCCAGTGCTGATGTGATGGCGCACCAGATGCCGATCACAAACAGGAAAGGCAGGTTCAGCTCTTGACCCGGATACCAGGGCAGCGGTTCATGCCGGATGGAAAGCACAGAGGTGCAGGCCACGACCAGCAGAGCCAGCGCCAGCGTGTGCCGGGCGGAGAGCGAAGTGGCCGAAATGATGACCGGCACGATCATCAGGATGACGAAGGGGTTTTGCAGCCCGCCGGTGAGATAAAGCAGGCCCGCCAGTTGCAGAATATCGAAGGCCAGCACGAGGCTTGCCGCTTCCGGGTTCAACCGGTGATTGGTCGGGAAGCGAAAGGCCAGATAGAGATTGAGCCATGCCGAGCAGGCAATCAGCGCAAAACAGATACCGACTGCAAACGGAAATTGCAGATAGAGCGCCACCAGCATGACGGCTGCCGTCTGCCCGGCGATGGCGAGCCAGCGCACGCGAACCAGCGTGGTCAATCGCGGGCGACGCGAAAGATTGGAAGCGCGATTTTCGAATTCTGCGTGCATAGTCTGCTGTCCCTCTATCCTGCCCCTTATGGGGCAAGCGAAGAGAGGAATGCAAGCGGAACTGCGTTATCCGGTCGCAGGTGGTTAATGCATGTTTTGCTGGAAATGCTCTACGTCCCGCGCGGCTTTGCCCGGCGCGTTGCTTCCGCAGTGGCGGGATCTTCCGGCCAGACATGTTTTGGATAGCGCCCACGCATGTCGGACCGGACACCGGCCCATGAGCCTTTCCAGAAACCCGGCAAATCGCGGGTGATCTGGATCGGACGATGGGCTGGCGACAGCAGTTCCAGCAGCAATGGCACCTTGCCATTGGCGATGGACGGATGCTGGCCCAGACCGAACAATTCCTGCACGCGGACCGCCAGCACCGGTTCTTCGGCATCATAGCGGATCGGGATATGCGAGCCGGTCGGCACGGTGAAATGCGTCGGCGCAAGTTGATCCACGCTGCGCTGGAGATCGAAGGGCACAAGGCTCATCAGGCCGTTTTTCAACACATGACCGGGAATGCGGTCGAGCTGCGCTTCGCCGGTCAGGAAGGGCAGCAGCCAGTCTTCCAATGTCTCCAGCAGATGTTCGTCTTCCATGGATGGCCATGGATCGCCAAGCCCGCGATAAAGCCAGCCAAGGCGGCGGCGCAGAATATCGGCTTCCTTGCTCCGGGGCAGAATGCCAAGCCCATGCTCGCGCACGGCGGCAATTACGCCTTCATCGGCTGCACTTCCCGATGGTGCCGACAGAGGCTTTTCCGAAAGGGCGATGGCACCGATGCGCACGGCTTCACGCGCCCTGAGCGCGTTCTTTTCAGGATCGTAGACAACCTGACGCCCGCTCTCGATCCGGTCGCCAAGGGCAGACCGGATTTCCGCCTCCGATACTTCGGCAGCCGAAAGAACCCGCGCGCGGCCTGCCTTGCCCGACATATCCGCCACGACCAGCCAGGACGCACGGCTGAGACTGATCGCACTATCCACCTCCCCGCCGCGACCATTGGCCAGCAGAAACTGCCCGGTCTGGCCGCGCGCTCTGGCGATCCGGTCGGGATAGGCGTCGATCAACATGCGACCGATCCCTGATCCTGCTGGTGCACCCTGATTAGACACATTGGCCGCAAGACGCTTTGCCAGACCTTTGGCCCTTTGGGCGCGGTCAGAACGATCATTGCGAAAGCGCGAAAACCGCGTGTCGAGATCGGTTTCATTGCCGCCAAGCCCACGCTCCGTCAAAAGCACGGCGAGTTCGGCAGCCTTTGAGGCTTCACCGCGCTTGCCCGCCTCGGCCACCATATGGGCAAGACGTGCGGGCAAGGCGAGCTGACGCATGGCTTCGCCGTCGGGAGTCAGACGCCCGGCCTCGTCCAGCGCGCCGAGCCGCCGCAACAAGGTGCGGGCTTCGTTCAGCGCCGGTTTCGGGGGGGCGTCAAGAAAGCTCAGCGTTGCCGGATCGGTCACGCCCCATGCGGCACTGTCGAGCACGAGGCCAGAAAGATCCGCCTCCAGAATCTCGGGCGGCGAAAAGGCTGGCAGTGATGCCGTCTGCCCCTGATGCCAGAGACGAATGGCGATACCCGGCTCCGTTCGCCCGGCGCGGCCCGCCCGCTGATCGGCACTGGCGCGCGATGTGCGCACGGTTTCCAGCCGCGTCAGGCCGGTGGCCGGTTCATATTTCGGCAGACGGGCAAGCCCGCTGTCGATCACCACGCGCACGCCGTCAATCGTGATGGAGGTTTCGGCAATCGAGGTCGCCAGAACCACCTTGCGCTTGCCTTCCGGTGCGGGCTTGATCGCCGCATCCTGATCGCGGCCTTCCATCGCCCCGTAAAGCGGCGCGAGCATCACATGGGCCGGCACACGATCTTCCAGCAGGCGCACCGTGCGCTCGATCTCGCCCTGCCCCGGCAGGAAAGCCAGAATACTGCCCGTCTCTTCCGCCAGCGCATCGCGAATGCTGCGGGCCATGGCGTCTTCCACGCGCTCGTCGGCTTTTCGTTCCCGATATCGAATATCGACGGGGAAAGCCCGGCCCTCGCTTTCGATCACCGGCGCATCGCCCAGAAGGGCTGCCACGCGCGCACCGTCGAGCGTTGCCGACATGACCAGAATTTTCAGATCGTCGCGCAAGGCCGCCTGCACATCCAGCGCCAGCGCCAGCCCGAAATCCGCATCGAGGCTGCGCTCGTGAAACTCGTCGAACAGCACTGCCGCCACGCCCTTGAGGTCGGGATCGTCAAGGATCATCCGGGCAAAGACACCCTCGGTGACGACGAGGATTTTCGTCCTGTTCGACACCTTGCTTTCCAGACGCATCCGGTAGCCGACCGTTTCGCCCGGCTCCTCGCCCAGAAGCTCAGCCATGCGGCGCGCGGCAGCACGCGCGGCAAGACGCCTCGGCTCCAGAAGCACGATCATGCCATCGCCGCGCCAGCTCGCATCCAGCATATGGATCGGCACCAGCGTCGTCTTGCCCGCGCCCGGCGGCGCGACGAGCACCGCGCTTGCATGGGCGTTCATCGCCTCATCCAATTGCGGTAGAATGCGTGTAACGGGAAGATCGGGCAGGCTCGTCAAATGGATTTCCGTAAGATAATGCGTCAGTTTAGTGCTTATCACACAAGGAACAGAGATGATCCATATCCGAAAATCCATTCCAGCCGACGCGCCTGCTCTCACCGAAATCTGGCGGGCCAATGTGCGCGCCACGCATGACTTTCTGAGCCCCGACGACTTCCGGGAAATCGAAAAGCTGGTCGGCGAGCAATATCTGCCGAATGTGGAAGTCGATGTCATTGAAAACGACGGCAAACCGATAGGCTTCATGGGCATGACCGATAACAATATCGACAGCCTGTTCATTTCGCCCGACCAGCGCGGCAAGGGCATTGGCAAATATATGATTGCGCACGCCAAACAACGCGGCGCGCTGACCGTCGATGTGAACGAGCAGAACACGCAAGGCGTGGGCTTTTATCGCCATCTGGGCTTTGTCGAGACAGGTCGCTCGGAAACCGATGATCAGGGACGGCCTTATCCGCTGCTGCATCTCAGGCTTGAGGCTTAAAATCCGGGCCGTGCCAATTGCAGAGAAAACCATTCTTGCAGAAGCCAGTTCAGGAGCAATTGACATACTCCCCCATAGTATATAGGTTTCCGCAAGATCGAGAGGTTTCATGCCGCATTCACCGGAAGATAAAAAGCGTGCGCTGACGCGCCTTCGCCGCATCCGTGGACAGGCGGAAGCGCTCGAACGCGCCGTGGAAGCGGGCACAGAATGTGCAGCGCTGTTGCAGCAGATTGCAGCCTTGCGCGGCGCGGCCAATGGCCTGATGGCGGAAGTTCTGGAAAGTCACTTCCGCGAGACATTCGGGCAAGCGCGTGAGACCATTGTGCGCGACGTCGCAACAGACCCGGATGCCGAGATCGATCAAATCATGCAAATTTTGCGCACCTATCTGAAATAGGACGCCAAACCGAACTAACTATTTGTTTTTGAGCCCATCTTGTCCGAAGATAGTTTCACAATTTTCGGGGATGTGCTCCATATCCAGAAGGAACATCGTCATGAAATCACGTGCAGCCGTTGCCTGGGAGGCAAAGAAGCCTCTCACCATCGAAACCGTCGAAATTGGCGGACCACGGGCTGGCGAAGTGCTGGTCGAAATCATGGCGACCGGCGTGTGCCACACCGACGCCTATACGCTGTCGGGCCTCGATTCCGAAGGCAAGTTCCCGGCCATTCTCGGCCATGAAGGTGCAGGCATCGTGCGCGAAGTCGGCGCAGGCGTAACCTCCGTCAAGCCGGGCGACCACGTGATCCCGCTTTACACACCGGAATGCCGCCAGTGCAAAACCTGCCTGTCGCAGCGCTCGAACCTCTGCACCTCGATCCGCGCGACCCAGGGCCAGGGCCTGATGCCCGACAAGACCACGCGCTTTTCCTGCGATGGCGGCGAAGTGTTCCATTATATGGGCTGCTCGACCTTCTCGAACTTCACCGTTCTGCCGGAAATCGCGGTCGCCAAGGTGCGTGAAGACGCGCCATTCGACAAGATCTGCTATATCGGCTGCGGCGTCACCACCGGCATCGGCGCAGTGATCTACACGGCAAAGGTTCGTCCGGGTTCGAATGTCGTGGTGTTCGGCCTCGGCGGCATCGGCCTCAATGTCATTCAGGGCGCACGCATGGTCGGCGCTGACAAGATCATCGGCGTGGATATCAACCCGTCCAAGGTCGAAATGGCGAAGAAGTTCGGCATGACCGACTTCGTCAACCCGCGTGAAGTGGGCAATGACAAGGTGGTGCAGGCCATTCAGGACCTGACCGATGGCGGCGCGGACTATTCCTTCGACGCAACCGGCAACACCGATGTCATGCGTCAGGCGCTGGAATGCTGCCATCGCGGCTGGGGTGAATCCATCATCATCGGCGTTGCCGAAGCAGGCAAGGAAATCGCCACGCGTCCGTTCCAGCTGGTCACGGGCCGGGTCTGGAAAGGCACCGCCTTCGGTGGCGCACGCGGTCGCACCGACGTGCCGAAGATTGTCGACTGGTACATGGACGGCAAGATCAACATTGACGATCTGATCACCCACACCATGCCGCTGGATGAAATCAACACGGCTTTCGACCTGATGCATGAAGGCAAGTCGATCCGTTCGGTGATTGTCTACTGATGGGCGAAAAGACGCTGATATCCCGCTGGGACGAGCTGGACGATTTTACCCCGCGCGCACTTTATGCGCTGCTGAAATTGCGCGTGGATATTTTCGTGGTGGAGCAGAAATGCCCCTATCCGGAAATCGACGGCAAGGACATTGGCGCTTACCACCTGCGCATTCTTGACGGTGAAGAACTTGCAGCCGCGTTGCGGGTTCTGCCGCCGGAAAGCGAAGGCAAACCCGCCAAGATTGGACGTGTGGTCGTGGCCCCGGATTACCGGGGCTACCAGCTCGGCCGAAGGCTGATGCAGGAAGCAATTGCTTTTTCGGAAGAGCGCTTTCCCGGCATCGCCATCGAGCTGGGCGGCCAGAGCCACTTGCAGAAATTCTATGGCTCATTCGGTTTCGAAGCCATTTCGGACGAATATCTGGAAGACGGCATCCCGCATGTGGACATGCGGCTGCAACCGCAAAGAAAGAGCAACTAATGTTCCTGCTGCGCCGCCATATGTCCTTCTATCTCGCGGCTATCGGCGGCGCGGCAGCCTTTATCGTCTCCTGGCTTCTGAAAAGCCCGCTTGCGCCGGTCATCGGCGCAAACACATTCTTCGTGCTTTATCTGGCACTCACCCTGACCGTGATGCCGAAGCTCACGGCAGCATTTCTCAAAAAGCACGCAGCCAGCACCGATGAGCCGGCATGGATCATCTTTCTGGTGACTTTCGCAACTGTCATCGTTGCGGTTGTGTCGCTGTTCATCGTGATCAACAGGCACCCGCAGGCCGACAGTTTCACGCTGGTGACCACACTTGCATCGGTGCCGCTCGGCTGGGCAACCATTCACATGCTGACGGCCATTCATTACGCCCATGCCTATTGGCAGCCGCGTGATCCGGCGGGCGACGACAGCAGCCATGCCAGCCGCTATCGCGGCGGCTTCGACTTTCCCGGCACGCCGGAACCATCGGGTTGGGACTTTGCCTATTACGCCTATGTCATCGGCATGACCGCCCAAACCTCGGATACGGGCATCACCACCACCGCCATGCGGCGGCTGACGCTGCTGCACAGCGTGGTATCCTATTTCTTCAACACCATTCTCGTCGCGGCAGCGGTCAATGCCGCCGTAGCGCTCGGCAGCTGATGTTGCCCAATCTGCGCATAAATCAGGAACTGGAATTCTTATGACAACGACCCTGGAAACGATTTCGACTGCGAAGTGCTTTGGCGGAACACAAGGCGTCTATCGGCACAAAAGCGAAACCACCCAGTGCGACATGACCTTTGCCGTCTTCCTGCCGCCACAGGCTGCAAACGGACCAGTGCCTGTGCTCTGGTATCTATCCGGGCTGACCTGCACACATCAAAACGTGATGGACAAAGGCGAATATCGGCAATTGGCCGCAGAACTGGGAATTGCCGTTATTTGCCCCGATGTGAGCCCGCGCGGCGATGACGTTCCGGATGAGCCGGATAACTGGCAGTTTGGCAAGGGTGCAGGCTTTTACGTCGACGCGACGCAGGAGCCTTTCGCCAGGAACTACCAGATGTACAGCTATATCACGCAGGAACTGACCGAACTGGTTGCCGCTGAATTTCCGCTCGATATGGCGCGGCAGGCCATTACCGGCCATTCCATGGGCGGCCATGGCGCGCTGACGATTGCGCTGAAAAATCCCGACCGGTTCAAGTCGGCCTCGGCTTTCGCGCCCATCGTGCAGCCGTCGACAGCCGGTTGGTCGAAACCGGCGCTGGAAAAATATCTCGGGCCGGAAGAACGCGCATGGCGTCCCTATGATGCCTCGCTGCTGATCGAGGATGGCTACAAGTTTCCGGCGTTTCTCGTTGATCAGGGCACCGCAGACGGTTTCCTGAATGACGGCCTGCGCCCGTGGCTGCTGGAAGAAGCCTGCAAAAAGGCTGGCATTCCGCTCACGCTCAATATGCGTGAGGGCTACGATCATTCCTATTTCTTCATTTCGACATTCATGGATGACCATCTTCGCTGGCATGCGGAAAGGCTGTAAGCTAAAACAGTTCAATCAAGTGTATATATTGCTTTATCCTGTATACTTTTATAGAACAGGATAAAGAAATGCTTGATTTTGATTACGATCCATATTGGCCATCGCCCTCTTCAAGACACAGAAGCTTTGAAGTGGAAGCTTTTCCAGTTGCAGCCTATCGATTTGATGTGCGCCGTCCAAATGAGGTTGCGAGAAAGGGCGTCCATAACGTCGGAGAATATGGACGCTTTGTGACGACACCAAAACTTTTCGGCTCCAATACGGTGTTTGCATCAGCGACAAAAAATGGAGTTGAAAACTATATAATAAATGACACAGTCAGGTTCTTAAGTACAAACTCGGAAATTAAAAGACGCATATTTTCAGATAGGGAGAGCATTTTTAATGATGAAGGCATAATCGGAAACTTCAATAAACCGTATCTATACAAAATAAAAATTGACACTCATAGTGCAATATTTATAAGAGACCTACATGATGAATTTTTAGATAAGATAGCAAGATACTGTGGTGTGTTACCAAGAACGCAAGAAATAAATTCTAGATATAATATTAACAATGAAATTAATAAATACCTATCCTACAAAACAAATTATCCGCATTACTATAATAATTTCTACGAAGAAACCAAACTATTTTTTAAGAATGACGAAGTTCATATAAACAAGCCAAACATCAATAAAGGTGTTTTGAATGCGTATCACGTCAGCAGAAGTGCGATAAAAACCACCAGCGCAGCAGCTGGATATGAGTTTGTTTCGCTCGATTTTCTGGATTTAGCGATTTGTGTTTAGCAAACCCAATTGAATAGGTTGGAAATTCCCCGCCAGAATCAGTATCGCCGGATCACCTTCATCGGCAGACCGCCTTGCGGCTGCGTGGTGAGCTTTTGCACCGGCCACGGCTTTGTTGTCTCCAGCACATCGAAGCGATGACCGTCGAGCATGGTCGCCAGCGCAATCACCGCTTCCTGCAAGGCAAAGCTGGCCCCGATGCAGACACGTGCGCCAGCGCCGAACGGCAGATACTGGAAACGGTCGAGCCGGTCGCGGTTTTCCGGCCAGAAGCGCTGCGGCATGAAAGCATCCGGCTGATCCCAATAGAGCCGGTGACGATGGATCACCCATGGCATGACCAGAACGGTGGCGCCTTTCGGTATTTCCAGATCGCCATAGCGATCATTTTCCGCCGCCTCACGATTGATCGATGGCGCGGGCGGATAAAGGCGCATCGCCTCTTCGAAAGCGGCGCGCGTGAAAGGCAGGCTGGCCAGCCACTCATGCGGCGGCAGATCGCGCCCGCCCTTTTCGAAGAAAGTGTCGATTTCCGCCTCAACCCGTTCGCGTTCTTCGGGGGCCTTGGCGAGCAGATAAAGCGTCCAGCCAAGCGCCCGCGCTGTCGTTTCGTGACCGGCACCAATGAAGGTGATGATGTTGTCTTCGATCTCGGAACGGCTCAGGCCCTCCGGACCTTCGGCACGCAAAAGCAGCGTCAGGAAATCGCTCGGCACCGCCTCGCCCTTGTCCATACGCGCCTTGCGCATGGCAATCGTGTCCGAGACAAGCGCGCGGAAAAAGCCCAGCGACTGCTGGCCGCGCAAACGCGTGAGACGTGGCAGCCAGTCGGGCAGTCCAAGCAAGTCAAAGGGATCGACGCGACCCATGGTTTCGAACAGCTTGTCGATCTGACGCGCGAAATCATTGGGATCGCCTGCGATCTCGCCGGAAAACAGCGTTTCGGCCAGAATGTCGTAGGTCAACAACGTCATGTCATGGGCGATATCGGTGATCATGCCGCTGGTCTTGTAGCGTTCCACGAACAGGCGTGAACGGTCGCGCATGGCTTCCGCAAAACCGCCGATATGACGCGGCGTGAAGACCGGCGCCATGGCTTTGCGCGAGCGCTTCCACACCTGCCCCTCAGCCGTCAGGAGACCGTCGCGCAGCAGCGGACGCAGCACGCGCTGGCGGATGGCGGACATGGGATAATTGGCGGCATTATCCACCAGCACATGACGGATCAATCCGGGATCATTGGCGATGATGGTCTTGAGGCCGAACCAGCTGACGGAAATCCACCGCTCATTGTAGGATGGCTCGCCCCATAGCTCGAGCGGGTTTTTGTAAACCACGCGCATCATCTCGAAACGACCGACCGGCTTTTCGCGCGGGCGCGGCGCTGGCGGCACGAAGGGCTTGAGCGCTTCCGGTATCATCGTCGCTGTTTCCATCAGGCGCTCCTCGCATCTATCGGGTTTCGAACACCCGCCCAATACCCTGCTTCATGACATATAAGGGCCAATTGTGGCGCTTCCAGAAGCCGATCCGTACCCAGTTTCGTCATATGCGGTGGAGATGCACTCAAACGACCGGAATCCCCGGTAAATTTGCCTCGAAAATTTGGAAAATATGCCGTTAGCGCCTATATTAAAGCCATGTTTGTCGTGTGATTCGACAGTATTTTTGATGCTGCAATTGCAGCAGGCTTCAAGGCTGCATCCGCAGCACGTTTTCGAAAGATTTTCATGAGCGAGACGCCCGAGATGAATTCCGAAGCCCCCGCCGAATATGGCGCGGATTCCATTCGTGTTCTGAAAGGTCTGGATGCCGTTCGCAAGCGTCCGGGCATGTATATCGGTGACACGGATGACGGCTCCGGCCTGCATCACATGGTTTATGAAGTCGTGGACAATGCCATCGACGAAGCGCTGGCAGGCCATGCCACGCTCGTCACCGTGACGCTCAATGCCGACGGCTCCTGCACCGTGACCGATAATGGTCGTGGCATTCCGACCGACATCCACAAGGAAGAAGGCGTTTCGGCTGCCGAGGTCATCATGACCCAGCTCCATGCGGGCGGCAAGTTCGACCAGAACTCCTACAAGGTTTCCGGCGGTCTGCACGGCGTGGGCGTTTCGGTGGTCAATGCGCTTTCGGTCTGGCTGAAGCTGAAGATCCGCCGCTATGGCAAAGTTCACGAAATGAGCTTTACCCACGGCGTCGCCGATGCGCCGCTGGCGGTGACGGGCGATGTGGCCGATGGCGAGACCGGCACTTCCGTGACTTTCCTGCCTTCGACTGAGACCTTCAGCATGGTCGAATTCGACTATGACACGCTGGAACGCCGCCTGCGCGAACTGGCCTTCCTCAATTCCGGTGTGCGCATCAAGCTGACGGACAACCGTCACGCGGACGCCAAGGAACACGAGCTGCATTACGACGGCGGTCTGGTCGAATTTGTGAAATATATCGATCAAAGCAAGAAGCCGCTGATCGACGAGCCGGTTTATATCCGCAGCGAAAAAGACGGCATGACGGTGGAAGTCGCCATGTGGTGGAACGATTCCTACCACGAAAAGGTGCTGTGCTTCACCAACAACATTCCGCAGCGCGATGGCGGTACGCATCTGGCCGGTTTCCGCGGCGCCCTGACCCGTCAGGTCACGGGCTATGCCGATGCGTCGGGCATGACCAAGAAGGAAAAGGTGCAGCTCACCGGCGACGATTGCCGCGAAGGCCTGACCGCCGTGCTTTCCGTCAAGGTGCCGGACCCGAAGTTCTCGTCGCAGACCAAGGACAAGCTGGTTTCGTCGGAAGTGCGCCCGGTGGTCGAAAGCCTCGTCAACGAAGCGCTGTCGATCTGGCTTGAAGAGCATCCGGCGCAGGGCAAGGCCGTGGTCGAGAAGGTCATTCAGGCCGCCGCCGCCCGCGAAGCTGCACGCAAGGCCCGCGACATCACCCGCAAGAGCACGCTGAGCGTGACCTCGCTGCCGGGCAAGCTTGCCGATTGCCAGGAGCGCGATCCGGCCAAGTCTGAAATCTTCATCGTCGAAGGTGACTCGGCAGGCGGCTCCGCGAAAAGCGGCCGCTCGCGCCAGAACCAGGCGATCCTGCCGCTGCGCGGCAAGATCCTGAACGTGGAACGCGTTCGCTTCGACCGTATGTTGTCTTCCGATCAGGTGGGCACGCTGATCACGGCGCTCGGCACGTCGATCGGCAAGGATGAGACGCACGGCTTCAACGCCGACAAGCTGCGTTACCACAAGATCATCATCATGACCGATGCTGACGTCGACGGTGCGCATATTCGCACGCTGCTGCTCACCTTCTTCTTCCGCCAGATGCCGGAACTGATCGAGCGCGGCCACATCTATATCGCGCAGCCGCCGCTTTATAAGGTATCGCGCGGCAAGTCCTCGCAATACATCAAGAACGAAGCCGCCTTCGAAGACTTCCTCATCGAGACCGGCCTTGAAGAAGCGGCCCTTGAAATGGCGAGCGGCGAAGTGCGCGCCGGTCCTGATCTGCGCGCCGTCGTCGACGATGCGCGCACGCTGCGCCAGCTTCTGCATGGCCTGCATACGCGCTACGACCGTCGCGTCGTCGAACAGGCGGCGATTGCCGGTCTGCTCAACCCGGACGCATCGAAGGACAATGCAACGGCACAACGCTCCGCCGATACGGTTGCAACGCGCCTCGACATGATTTCGGAAGAAACAGAGCGCGGCTGGACTGGCCATGTCATGGAAGACGGTGGCTATCGCTTCGAGCGCATGGTGCGCGGCGTCAAGGACGCTGCCATTCTCGACATGGCGCTGCTTGGCTCCGCCGATGCCCGCCAGATCGACCGCGTGGCAGGCCGTATTGCCGAGACTTTCGGTGAGCCGCCAGTGCTGCGCCGCAAGGACAAGTCGGACACCCTGTCCGGTCCGATGGCGCTGCTTGACGCCATTTTCGCGACCGGCCGCAAGGGTCTGACGCTACAGCGTTACAAAGGCTTGGGCGAAATGAACGCCGAGCAGCTTTGGGAAACCACGCTGGACCCGAATGTGCGTTCGCTCCTGCAGGTCAAGGTGACCGACGCGACCGACGCGGACTCGCTCTTCTCGCGCCTGATGGGCGACGAAGTGGAACCGCGCCGCGAATTCATTCAGGAAAACGCGCTAAGCGTTGCCAATCTGGACGTCTGATCCAGTTCTGCACCACCACAAAAAAGGCCTCTGTTCGCAGAGGCCTTTTTATTTGTCTGCTGTTTGCGAACCGGCGGATTGGCCGCGGCAAAAAGAAAGGCCCCGCATTGCGGGGCCTTTCTCATGCAATCCTTCAACGAAGGATCAGAACTTGTAGGCAACGCCCAGACGAACTTCGTTGGTCTTGAAGTCGTTCTTGACGCTGAGGCCACCGAAGTCGATGTTCTTGTCGCCGTAATCGGTGTAGCGATATTCAAGACGAACGATCAGATTGTCGGTTGCGGCATAGTCCACACCGCCGCCAATGGTCCAACCCGTGAGCGTCTTGCTCTCAGAGAAGCCGATACCGTCGATCGTGCCGCTGTTCTTGACATCGCCGAATGCCACACCGCCAGCGATGTAAGGCAGGAAGCGGTCAAAGGCGTAACCAGCGCGGGCACGAACGGCACCCGACCAGCGCAGCTTGTTTTCAAACGAACCAACCTCGAGGTCGCCGTCATAAACGCGGATGCCCTTCGACAGGTCGTTATAGGTGATGTCACCGTCGATACCGAGAACAACATTGTTGCCCAGATCGAAGTTGTAACCGGCATAGAGACCGCCGAGGAAACCATCCGGCTTCACGCTGTCATTGGTGAAAACGTCGCCGCTGAAGTCGGCCTTGCCCCAGCCGTAGCCAACCTGGCCACCGATATAGGCACCGTTCCAGGTAAACGTCGGAGCAACGACAACAGGTGCTGGCTCTTGTTCGATAACCGCGTCAGCAGCCTTTGCGCCGGTGGCAGCAACGAGGGCGACGGTGGATGCGAGAAGAAGCGTCTTGAGCTTCATGATGAACCTCCTGAAGGAAATTTACTGAACCAAGCTTGCCTTCAATATAAGCGATTGCTCACAAAAGTCTGTAGCAGCGGGGCCACAGCAAGAGAAATCTGCAAAATGCCGTACACGAAGCCGTGAAACCACCTCCTATAGTTAAAAATTGGGCAATAACTGCCCAAAATGCCGCAAGACCTGCGCGCTATATTAATCCCGATCCAATCAAGCTATAGAAAGTCGGGCTTAATGGGTGGGAGGCAGATATGCGGATAGCAGGCAGCAGCGAACGGATCGACTGGGTCGATATTGCCAAGGGCATCTGCATTATCTTCGTCGTCATGATGCATTCCACGCTCGGTGTCGAAAAGGCAGCAGGCGCTGAAGGCTGGATGCATTATGTGGTCGCCTTCGCCAAGCCGTTCCGCATGCCGGATTTCTTCATGATTTCCGGACTGTTTCTCAGTCTTGTCATTGACCGGCCATGGCGGCGTTATCTCGACCGCAAAGTCGTGCATTTCCTGTATTTCTACATTCTGTGGCTGACGATCCAGTTTGCCTTCAAGGCGCCAGGCATTGCCAGCGAAGCTGGGGTTTCGGGCGTCGTGCAGGCCTATCTCATGGCCTTCCTTGAGCCATTCGGGACGCTCTGGTTCATTTATATCCTGCCCGTCTTCTTTATCGCGACACGGCTTTTGAAGCGCGTGCCGGTGGGCGTGACCTTTACCGTGCTGGCCGTGCTGGAAATCCTGCCTGTGCATACAGGCTGGGTAATGATTGACGAATTCTGCTCGCGTTTCGTTTATTTCTTCGCCGGCTATGCCTTCGCACCGGCCATCTTCAAGATCGCTGACTGGCTGCGCCAGCGCCCGCTCGTCGGCATGGCCGGGCTGCTCATCTGGGCCCTTGTCGAATACAAGCTTGTTTTCATGCCGGTGCCGGAAAGCCTCTCTTCGCTGATCGCTCCGGCAAACGATCTTCTGAACGGGCGCGGCGCTGTCAGCGATCTGCCCATTATTTCGCTTCTGCTGGGACTGGTCGGCGCGCTGGCGATCATTTCGACCTCCTCGCTCTTAAGCCTGCTGCCTGCGCGATACTGGCTGCATCGGGCACTGAGCTGGCTCGGCGCACATTCGATTGTGATCTATCTGGCCTTCTTCCTGCCGATGGCCATTGCGCGCACAGTGCTGCTGAAATTCGGCTTCATCGATATCGGCACCGTATCGCTTTTGACCACCGCATCCGGCGTGGTCGGGCCAGTCATTCTTTATGGGCTTATTCAATGGACCGGCTATGGACAGTTTCTGTTCCGCCGCCCGGCATGGGCTTACATTGACAATAGCGAGCAAAAGAAAACAGTAAACTTTGCGACATAATATTCAAAAATTAAAACATAAAACAAGCTATTGAAATATTACCTACAAAATACTGTATTTTTATTTCATAAAAACTTCATAATTACATTGTAGCCTATAGAAACTCTTTTAATATGAAGAGTTATTTTTACTTTTTGAGATGGATCTTACAATGAAGATTTTTATCAACTTAGCCATTGCCGGAATTATCAGCGCAGCCAGTATCAGTTATGCTAATGCATGCATTATATCTTCTGATTATAAAAGCTGCACAAAGGAATGCGACAAACTAATCCCGGGTTTGAAGCAAATGTGCTACATCGGCGCTGTACATAAAAATTAGACCAAATAGCTACATCATTAAACAATAGCTGAAATGTCGAACCGACGCGCCAAGCTGACACGCCGGTTCGAAACATCATAATACGTGGCCTGACGCCCAGCCTTAGCTATGCGCGAAAATATCGTCTTCCGGCCAGCCCATCAGATCGAGTTCCGAACGGGTCGGCAGGAATTTGAAGCAGGCTTCAGCCTGTTTCGCGCGGCCATCACGCTCAAGACGCTGTTCCAGAACAGCCTTCAGGCGATGCAGGTAAAGCACGTCGGAAGCGGCATATTCGAGCTGCGCCTGCGAGAGAATTTCTGCTGCCCAGTCGGATGACTGCTGCTGCTTGGAGATCGAAACATCCAGAAGCTCGTTGCACAGTTCCTTGAGACCGTGACGGTCCGTATAGGTGCGGGTGAGCTTCGATGCGATCTTGGTGCAGAAGACCGGCTGCGGCATGGTGCCGAAAGCATGGGCCAGCACCGCCAGATCGAACCGGCCAAAATGGAAGATCTTGGTGATCGAGCGATCTTTCAGAAGCTTGACCAGATTGGGTGCCTTCTTCTGACCGGCTTCAATCTGGATCACGTCCGCCGTGCCGTCGCCGGGTGAAATCTGCACCACGCAGAGCCGGTCGCGATGCGGGTTCAGCCCCAGCGTCTCGGTATCGATGGCGACCGCATCGACCTGATAATGATCGAGGTTCGGCAGATCGTTTTTATGAAAACGGATGGTCATTCAGTTGTCCTTGTTTCGCGGCAGTTGCCGCCGTAATGCGGGCCCTACTTGGCGGAGATAGCCGCCATAATCCGAGCCCATGAGCGTTGCCCTTTGTGGAAGGAGTTCAGCTCGTATTTTTCATTGGGCGAATGGATGCGGTCATCTTCGAGACCGAAGCCGACCAGAAGCGATTCCATGCCGAGGAACGTGTCGAAATCGCCGACAATCGGGATCGAGCCGCCCATGGCAATCAGTACGGCTGGCTTCGGCCATTCGTCGGACAACGCGTCCTTGGCCTTGGAAACCAGTGGTGAATCATAAGGCAGCTGGATCGCTGGCGAACCGCCATGCGGGTGGAACTCCACCGAACAATCGGCTGGAAGACGTTCCTGCACAAAAGCGCGGAAGGCCTCGCGGATTTTCACCGGATCCTGTTTATGAACGAGACGGAACGAGACCTTGGCAGAAGCTTGCGCTGCGATAACAGTCTTGAAACCCTCGCCGGTATAGCCGCCGATAATGCCGTTCACTTCCGCCGTCGGGCGCGCCCAGGTGAGTTCCAGAACGCTGCGGCCCTTTTCGCCGGATGGAATGGAAAGGCCAATAGGTCCGAGGAAGTTTTCCGCCGTGCGGCCGAGACCTTCCCAGGATTGCAGGATTTGCGACGGGGTTTCTTCCACGCCTTCATAGAAGCCCGGAACGGTGATGCGTCCGGTTTCGTCATGCAGGTCGGCCAGAATCTTGCTCAGAATATGGATCGGATTGGCCGCAGCGCCACCGAAAAAGCCGGAATGCAGATCACGGTCGGCAGCCTTGATGACGATTTCCTCGCCAACCAGACCGCGCAGCCCGACGCTGATGGCAGGCGTTTCCGTGTCCCACATGGAGGTGTCGCAGACCAGCGCCACATCGGCTTTCAGTTCCGCCTTGTTTGCATCGAGGAACGGCTTCAGCGACGGCGAACCGGATTCTTCCTCGCCTTCGAACAGCAGCGTCACCTTGACGGGCAGATTGCCATTGATCGTCTTATAGGCGCGGCAGGCTTCCACAAAGGTCATCAACTGGCCCTTGTCATCGGACGTGCCGCGACCGGTCAGGATTTTGCGACCCCCATTCGAGGCATCGTCGACATCCTTGATCGCAGGATCGAAAGGATCGTTTTCCCACAGGTTGAGCGGGTCGACCGGCTGCACATCATAGTGACCGTAGAAGAGCACATGCGGCGCATCGGGCGTGGCGCCGTCATGATGCGCAACCACCATCGGATGGCCCGGCGTGTCGCGCACGCTGGCGTCAAAGCCAATCGTCTTCAGATCAGCCACCAGCCATTCCGCAGCCCTGCGGCAGTCGGCCTTGTAGGCCGGGTCTGTCGAAATCGACTTGATCCGCAGCAGTTCGAACAGGCGTTCGAGGCTGTTATCAAGATTGGCGTCGAGGTGGCTGAGTACTTTGTCGAGCGATTGCGCAGACGGTTGCTGGGACATGGAAACTTCCTGACGAGTCGAAACGTAAACTGGCGGCACAGTACAACCAGCACTTCCCGCTGGAAACCCAATTCGCAAGTGATTACCGCAAATTGAAGGCCTTTGTCAGGGTGAAAGACTTTCGCGACGGCTGACGCTCAGGAGAAAGACCAGCAGTGCGAATATTGCCGGTTCGCGCCAGACAAGCGGCGCAAAGGCTGTCCAGAATGTTTCGGCAAAAGCCAAAAGGGCCGCACCGCCTGCCGAAGCAAGCGGCGAGAAATAGCCGCCCACTGCGCCAATCATCAATATCTTGAGGCCAAGCAGCAGCCCATCGCCGGAACTCATCGTGCCGTAATAGGCGGTCATCAAAATGCCGGACAAGGCGGCAATCAGCACCGCGCCCATATAGGCTGCAAGGAAGACCCGCCCTGCATTGACCCCGCAAAGCTGCGCCGCCAGCACATCGTCGCGGACCGCCCGCCAGTTGCGGCCAAAACGGCTGCGCTGCAAGGCGAAGCTGCCGATCAGTACGATGGATGCCATCACAACCGTATTGATGATCTGCATCGTGGTCAGCACGACCGCCTTGTCGCCCTCGCCCCAGAAGGTGATCTTGTCCTGCAACAAGGGCGGCAGCCAAAGGTTCCGCGATCCAGCGGCGAGACGAACGCTTTCCATCAGCACCACGGCCACGCCCAACGCCGCCACCATTGCCATATTGGGCGACGCCCGACTGAGCGGTCGCATGACGAGACCTGCAATCACTGCCCCGGCGGCAAGCGTATAAAACAGCGCCCCGGCTATACCGACGCCAATCGCGGCGGGCAAAACCAACCAGAGCCTGCTCCAGCCAAATGCCGTGAAGATGAGAAGAAGCTGGCCGGAAAAGGCCACCAGCGCGCCATAGCTGATATCTGCGCGCTTGAGGACGGCGAAGCTCAGCGCATAGCCGAATGCCAGCATGGCATAGGTCGCCGCCAGCGGCACCGCATTGGCGAATTGCTGCAAGAGGTAGGCCATGGATACGCCCTCGCTACACTGTCCAGATTATAACTGTCAAAATCACTTTTACCAGTTATAATGTGCTATGAGCTTTTCCTGGACCCCGCATCGTTTTTCCGGCGGCGCATTGGCGCTGGATATTGCCAATAGCGTTATTCTGCGCGGCGACGCCGCGCGCAGCGTGGATCGCTTTGCAGAGCCGGCTAATCTGAAAAGCTTTGCGCACGCGGCGGCAACGTTCTGCGCAGAGAAAGACCTGCCTTTGTCGCTTGTCCCGGTCGAGCCGGAAAATCTGCGCCGTTTTCTGTCCTTGCGAGAAGCCATCGATGGCTATTTTCGCGCATTCGTTCGTGCGCAAGCCGATGACCGGCTGCTGGCCGATCTTCTCGAATGCATAGCCGATGTGCTGCGCCACACCACATCGCCTTCAGCGCTGGAGATAGCTGCCGCACATTCGGCACTCCGGCTGATGGGAAAATGCCAGTCGGGAGCCGATGCGGATCGCCTGAAAATCTGCGCCAATTGCGGCTGGCTTTTCCTCGATCAGAGCCGCAATCGCAGTCGCGTCTGGTGTGACATGACCGTCTGCGGCAACCGGGCCAAGGCCAGCCGCCACTATTATCGCAATCGGGAGGTAGAGATGTGAAACAGCTCGTCGCAATCGCGCTCGCTTTTCCGCTGCTGGCGGCATGCCAGCGTGAAAAGACGACCGGGCCTTACGAAATTTCGGGGCGGCTCGTAGTCTTCAATTATCGCATTGCCCGCGCAACCTTTCTGGTCACGCTGCGCAAGATCGGTCCGGTGGAAGAAGGAGCGACGGTTACTGCGGCCTTCGACAATCCCGCGCAGGGCGCGCCAGTCGTGGTCGACCGGAAAGTCTTTCCCAATCAGGACCAGCTTTCGCTGGAGACCGAGCCTTTGCACTGCATCGTCAAGGACAAGCCCTATGATGTTTCCATTCGCGTGACCGCAAGGAATGGAGACCTGTTGCAGACACTTGCAACCACCGTCGTTTCCAGTGAAGACCAGACCATATTACCGGCGGAACCGCTCGTCGTCGGCCCCTTTTACGATCCGAACCCGAAAGTGTTCAAACCGGATGGCAGCCGGGATTTCTCGCCTGAGAAAAACTGTCCGAAAGCATGAGGGAAAAGGTGGCCCGGATATGATTTGGCCGCTGCGGTGAGGGGATACCACAGCGGCCATATCACTACACTCAAAGCGGCAGCCCGGAGAGGGGAATGAGGCTGCCGCTAGCATCCGGCATCCAACGGGGGACGGGTCAGAAAACCGGCGACCGACGAACTGTCGATGACTAAAATTTGGTTTTCAATCGTGGCTATTCAAGGGCACGGAAGATTACAAATCTGTAACAAACTCGTTATCTTACCGTGATGGATTTCTTTCGCGTGGATCATTGTTTCTCCTGACACGGAGCCGGTTCCCTTTGCGGCTGCTTTCCTTTAGTTCTTGGCCTCCTGTTCCTGGCCTCCTGTTCCCGGAACAATTCAGCAAAAATGCGAAACGGTTTTGCGTCCGAAAGTGCGGAAGGATAAAAAGAAGCCATGAAAAAAGGCGATCATCTCTTTCTCGTTGACGGCTCGGGTTATATTTTCCGCGCCTATCACGCCCTTCCCCCGCTGACCCGCAAGACCGACGGCTTGCCGGTGGGCGCTGTATCAGGCTTCTGCAACATGTTGTGGAAGCTGCTGAAAGATGCGCGCAACACCGATGTCGGTGTGGTGCCGACCCATTTCGCGGTAATTTTCGACTATTCGTCGAAGACGTTCCGCAACGAGCTTTATCCTGAATACAAAGCCAATCGCACCGCCCCGCCGGAAGACCTTGTTCCGCAATTCGGCCTGATCCGTCAGGCGACCCGCGCCTTCAACCTGCCCTGTGTCGAAAAGGCCGGTTTCGAAGCCGATGACCTGATCGCGACCTATGCGCGCCTTGCTGAACAAGCGGGCGGCGATGTCACCATCGTCTCCTCCGACAAGGACCTGATGCAGCTCGTGACGCCAAGTGTGTCCATGTATGACAGCATGAAGGACAAGCAGATTTCGATCCCGGAAGTGATCGAAAAATGGGGCGTGCCGCCGGAAAAGATGATCGACCTGCAATCGCTGACCGGCGACAGCACGGATAATGTGCCGGGCATTCCGGGCATCGGCCCCAAGACGGCAGCGCAATTGCTGGAAGAATTCGGCGATCTCGACACGCTTCTGGCCCGCGCCTCGGAAATCAAGCAGAACAAGCGCCGCGAGAACATTATAGCCTTCGCAGACCAGACCAAGATTTCGCGCGAGCTGGTTACGCTCAAGACCGATGTGCCGCTGGATGTCGATCTGGACGCTCTGGTTCTCGAACCGCAAAATGGCCCGAAGCTGATCGGCTTCCTCAAGGCCATGGAATTCACCTCGCTGACCCGCCGCGTTGCCGAAGCGACCGATACGGATGCTTCTGCCGTCGAGCCGTGCCATGTCGAAACCGAATGGGGCGCGGATGCGCATGGTCCCGATGTCGATGTGCCAGCCAAGGCTGCGGACATGGCTGCAACCGGCACCGACGCCACTGCACCATCTGCTGCTACCCCGGCTGTCGATGGCTACACGCCGAAAGCGCTGGCGGACAAGCGCGCTGCAGAAGCCACCGCACAGAAGATCGACACCAGTGCCTATACCTGCATTCGCGATATCGCCACGTTGAAGCTCTGGCTGACTGAGGCTGTCGAAACCGGCCTCGTGGCTTTTGACACGGAAACCAATTCGCTTGATCCGATGCAGGCCGAGTTGATCGGCTTCTCGCTGGCGCTCGTTCCCCAGAACAGCAAAGAGATCAAGGCCGCCTATATTCCGCTTCAGCACAAATCCGGTCAGGGCGACCTGCTCGGCGGCGGCATGGTCGAGGGGCAGATACCGCTCGATCAGGCGCTTGAAGCGCTGAAAGCCGTTCTTGAGGACGCCTCCGTGCTCAAGATCGCGCAGAACATGAAATATGACTGGCTGGTCATGCGCCGTCACGGCGTCAACACCGTCTCCTTCGACGACACGATGCTGATTTCCTATGTGCTCGACGCTGGCACGGGCAGCCATGGCATGGACCCGCTTTCGGAGCGCTGGCTGGGCCATACGCCAATTGCCTACAAGGATGTGGCGGGCAGCGGCAAAAACGCCGTGACTTTCGACATGGTCGATATCGACCGTGCGACGGCCTACGCAGCCGAAGATGCCGATGTGACGCTGCGTCTGTGGCAAGTCCTGAAACCGCGTCTGGCGGCGGAAGGTCTCATGTCAGTCTATGAACGGCTTGAACGCCCATTGGTTGATGTGCTGGCCCGCATGGAAGAGCGCGGCATTTCCGTGGATCGTCAGGTTCTGTCGCGCCTGTCCGGCGATCTGGCACAGGCTGCCGCCGGTTACGAAGACGAAATCTACGAACTGGCTGGTGAAAAATTCACCATCGGTTCGCCCAAGCAGCTTGGCGATATTCTGTTCGGCAAGATGGGCCTGCCCGGCGCTTCCAAAACCAAGACCGGCCAATGGTCCACCTCGGCGCAGGTGCTCGAAGATCTGGCCGCCGAAGGCCATGCACTGCCGCGCAAGATCGTCGACTGGCGTCAGCTGACCAAGCTGAAATCGACTTATACGGATGCGCTGCCCGGCTTCATCCATCCGCAGACCAAGCGCGTCCACACATCCTATGCAATGGCGTCCACCTCGACGGGTCGCCTCTCCTCATCGGAGCCGAATTTGCAGAACATTCCGGTGCGCACCGCCGAAGGTCGCAAGATCCGGACGGCCTTCATCGCGGAACCGGGCAACAAGCTGATCTCCGCCGATTACAGCCAGATCGAACTGCGTGTGCTGGCCCATGTGGCCGATATTGCGCAATTGAAGCAGGCTTTCGCAGATGGCGTCGATATTCATGCCATGACCGCATCGGAAATGTTCGGCGTGCCGGTGGAAGGCATGCCGTCGGAAGTGCGTCGCCGCGCCAAGGCGATCAATTTCGGCATCATCTATGGCATTTCCGCCTTCGGCCTCGCCAACCAGCTTTCCATCCCGCGTGAGGAAGCCGGGCAATATATCCGCACCTATTTCGAGCGGTTCCCCGGCATCAAGGATTATATGGAAGCCACCAAGGCTTTCGCGCGTGAGCATGGCTATGTCGAAACCATTTTCGGTCGCCGCGCCCATTATCCCGATATTCGCGCCTCCAACCCGCAGGTCCGCGCCTTCAACGAACGTGCTGCCATCAATGCGCCCATTCAGGGTTCGGCGGCAGATATTATCCGCCGCGCCATGATTCGCATGGAAGATGCGCTTGAAAACGAAAAACTTGCTGCCCGTATGTTGCTGCAGGTGCACGATGAATTGATCTTCGAAGTGCCTGAAAATGAAGTGGAAAAAACCATTCCGCTGGTGCGGCATATCATGGAGAATGCGGCCCTTCCGGCAGTGTCTCTGACGGTTCCGCTGCATGTTGATGCGCGTGCAGCGCATAACTGGGATGAGGCCCATTAAGGCCTCGCCCGGTTGACCTGACGATCTTAACCCTATAGGGAAGCGGCAATTCTGTTGCTTCGGTGGTCGCCAGGGGAGCCGTGAACGTTAGGTTTACGGCCAATGGGTTTGCGACTTGTGAAGCTTTTGTGAAAGTTGTCCATGTCTCTGCCCGAAACCATCGCTCCGGCACTGTCCGGAGCTCTTGCCGCTCGCGGTTATAACACCCTCACCGCCGTTCAGAACGCCGTATTGGCACCTGAAACCCTTGATTCCGACCTTCTCGTTTCCGCCCAGACCGGCTCCGGCAAGACCGTTGCCTTCGGCCTCTCCATGGCCAACACCATTCTGGAAGACGAGCTTCGCTTCGGCGAACCGGGTGCACCGCTTGCCATGATCATCGCGCCGACGCGCGAACTGGCGCTTCAGGTGCGCCGCGAGCTGGAATGGCTTTATGCCGACACCGGCGCGCGCATCGCATCCTGCGTTGGCGGCATGGATATCCGCACCGAGCGCCGCGCGCTTGAACGCGGCAGCCATATTGTCGTTGGTACGCCGGGCCGCCTGCGCGACCATATCACCCGCTCCGCGCTGGACATGTCGCAGCTGCGTGTTGTCGTGCTCGACGAAGCCGACGAAATGCTCGATATGGGCTTCCGCGAAGACCTCGAATTCATCCTCGGTGAAGCGCCGGAAGACCGCCGCACGCTGATGTTCTCGGCAACCGTGCCGAAGCCCATCGCCCAGCTGGCCAAGCGTTTCCAGAACAATGCGCTGCGCCTCACCGTGCAGAGCGAAACCAGCCAGCACGCCGATATCGATTATGTCGCCATGCCGGTTCCGCCGCATGAGCGCGACCACGCGATCATCAACACACTGCTTTATTATGATTCACAGAACTCGATCATCTTCTGCTCGACCCGTGAAGCAGTGAAGCATATGGCAAGCCGCCTTTCCAATCGCGGCTTTGCAGTGGTGGCCCTGTCGGGCGAACTGAGCCAGGCCGAGCGCAACAACGCGCTGCAGGCCATGCGCGACGGTCGCGCCCGCGTTTGCGTGGCGACCGACGTTGCCGCACGCGGTATCGATCTGCCGAATCTCGATCTGGTTGTCCATGCCGATCTGCCCAACAATCCTGAAACCATGCTGCACCGTTCGGGCCGTACCGGTCGCGCCGGTCGCAAGGGCACCTGCGTGCTGGTCGTGCCGTTCTCGCGCCGCCGTTCTGCAGAGCGCCTTCTGCATATGGCAAAGCTCGATGCGCAGACCATTCCTGCGCCGGGCATTGCGGCTGTTCAGGCCAAGAACAACGAGCGCATTCTCAATTCCGAGGCCTTCGGCCAGCCGGTCGAGGAAGAACATCAGGACGTGCTGAAGGCACTTCTGGAGCGTTATACGCCGGAACAGCTTGCAGCCGCTTATCTCAATCGCGAATTGTCGCTGGCGCCTGCACCGGAAGAAGTGTCGGACGCACCGGTTCATCCGGTTGGCGGCAAGAAGCCGCGCGAGCGTTCTGACCGTGGCGATCGTTTCGAGCGTAACGACCGTTTTGATCGCGGAGAACGCGGCGAGCCGGGCGAACGCTTCGACCGCAATGCGCATTTCGACGGCGTCTGGTTCTCGGTTTCCGCCGGTCGCAAGCACCGCGCCGATCCAAAGTGGCTGCTGCCGCTGATCTGCAAGGCAGGCGACGTATCGAAGCGCGATGTTGGTTCGATCAAGATTCTCGACGGCGAAACCCGTTTTGAAATCGCCGCAACGAAGGCTGAAGAATTCCGTCAGTCTGTTGCCGAACGCGGCACGGGCGAAAAGGGTCTGGTGATCCGCCCTGCCGTTGCCGGTGCTGGCGAAGATGCCGGACGCCGTGAAGGCAAGAGCTTCAAGCCGCGCGGTGAAAAGTCTTATGGCGAAAAGTCGTGGGGCGACAAGCCGCGCGGAGACAAGCCTTGGGGCGACAAGCCACGTGGTGAAAAGTCTTATGGTGAAAAATCGTGGGGCGACAAGCCGCGTGGCGAGAAGTCCTGGGGTGACAAGCCTCGCGGCGACGGCTTCAAGAAGGGCCCACGGAAATCCGAAGGCGGCTACAGCAAGAAGCCGCGCGGCGAATAATCCATCGACAATTTGATAAAGCCCGCCTCATGGCGGGCTTTTTATTAACAGGCGATTTACGTCCCTTTAAACCGCCGCATTTACCCTGCACCGGGTAAACCCTTGTACGCATTCGCCGACGACGTGACGGCAATGCAGATATGTTTTTGGAAAATGACCGGTTCGCATGCATGACGAACCGGCGCGCAGGTGGGCGACTTAGGCAGAATATGGCATCGCGAGACGACAGGAACGGACGCATCGACCCTTCTTTCGGCAACGAAAAGAAAAGGACAGACGAGGACGATTTCCATGTCGATGAGGAGGAGCGTATGGCGCGCTCGCAGCAACGCAAACGGACACCGTCCCGGGATCGCGAACCGCGTGCAGCACGCCGCGGCAAGGCGAAGCCGCGCGGCTTCTTCGGCTTTCTGCGCCGCGCGATTTACTGGTGCTTCGTCCTTGGCCTGTGGGGCGGCATCGGCCTTGCCGGTGTGCTCGTCTATTTTGCCGCCAAGATGCCGCCAACGACAGATTGGGAAATCCCCGACAGGCCGCCCAATGTGCGCATTGTCGATGTGAGTGGAAAACTGATTGCCAATCGCGGCACCACCGGCGGCGAAGCAATAGGCCTGCACGAAATGTCGGCCTTCATTCCCAAGGCCGTTGTGGCCATTGAAGACCGGCGTTTCTACTCGCATTTCGGCATAGACCCCATCGGCCTTGCCCGCGCCATTGTCACCAATGCCGTTTCGGGCCGCGCTGTTCAGGGCGGCTCCACGCTGACCCAGCAGCTGGCCAAGAATCTGTTCCTCTCGCCTGACCGCACGCTGGAGCGCAAGGTTCAGGAAGTGATGCTCGCATTGTGGCTTGAGCATAAATACACCAAGGACCAGATTCTGGAGATGTATCTGAACCGGGTCTATCTCGGTTCGGGCGCTTATGGTGTCGATGCCGCCTCGCGGCGTTATTTCAGCAAGTCGGCCAAGGATGTGAACCTGATGGAAGCGGCCACGCTGGCCGGTCTTCTGAAAGCGCCATCCCGCCTGTCGCCCGCCCGCGATCCCGAAGCCGCCGCCGCCCGCGCCAAGCTGGTACTGGGCGCGATGCGCGAAGAAGGCATGATCGACGACAGGCAAGTGGCCATTGCCGAAAGCGAACCGCCGACGCGCGCGCCGTCCTTCTGGCAGGGCTCGGAAAACTATGTCGCCGACAAGGTCGTGTCCGCATTGCCAGCGCTGATCGGCGAGGCAAAGACCGATATCACGGTTGAAACGACAATCGATCTCAATCTGCAATCAGCCGGTGAAGAGGCGATCAAGGATCAGATTTCCCAGAACGGGAAGAAGATGAATGTCAGCCAGGGTGCTCTCGTTTCCATCGACGGCACCGGCGCGGTGCGCGCCATGGTCGGTGGCGTGGATTATGCCGCCAGCCAGTTTGACCGCGTGACGGATGCGCGCCGCCAGCCTGCGTCCTCCTTCAAGCCGTTCGTCTATCTTTCGGCGCTGGAACTGGGCCGTACACCGGATTCGGTGCGCAATGATGCGCCAGTGCGGATCGGCAAGTGGACGCCCAGCAACGACAACGGCAAATATATGGGTGAAGTGACGCTGGCGACCGCGCTGTCGCACTCGCTCAACTCGGTTTCTGCCCAGCTCGTGATGGAAGTCGGCCCGCAGACGGTGGTCGATACCGCGCACCGCCTCGGCGTGCAGTCGAAGCTCGACCCGAACGCCTCGCTGGCGCTTGGCACGTCGGAAGTGACGCTTCTCGAACTGGCCGATGCCTATGTGCCCTTCGCCAATGGCGGCTATCGCGCACCGGTCTATTTCATCACCAAGGTGACGGATGCCGACGGCAAGGTGCTTTATCAAAAGGATGACGCCATTGGCCCGCGCGTCATCGACGAGCGCAATGTCGGCATGATGAACGCCATGTTGCGGCGGACCGTTGAGGACGGCACGGCGCGCAAGGCGGCCTTTGGCGGCTGGCCCGCAGCGGGCAAGACCGGCACCAGCCAGAATTTCCGCGACGCATGGTTCGTCGGCTACACCTACAATCTGACCACTGGCGTCTGGTTCGGCAATGACGACGGCAAGGGCATGAAGCGCGTCTTCGGCTCGACCTTGCCCGTTGCCGCCTGGAAGAGCTTCATGCAGGTCGCGCATAAGGGCGTACCCATTGCAGAACTGCCCGGCCATTACGACATCCAGAATGTCGTTCCCGGCGGCAGCGACGGCATGGACCCGAATGCGCCTTACGATCCCAACATGATGCCGCAGGGCGGTTATGGCGATCAGCCGATGGCCGGAAACGGCGACGATGGCTATTGGCCACCGGCGCCTGAGACCACCATGCGCGGCGACATTCAGCAGGCGTCGCCGCAAGAGGCTCCGACCTATCCAGTGAATGCACCCGGCCCACAGGGCAATGCGCCCGGCGGTTATGATGACACCTATCGCCCTATGCCGCCCGGCGATGTCGGCGGCGAGCCGATGCAGCAGCCGGCCCAACAACCGCAGCGACGGCAAGGCGGCTCGACCACGCTGCTCGACATCATCATGGGCAATTCGCAGTAAGGATTGGCGAGAACCGGGGGAGCGGATAACAATCCGCTCCCCCGGTCGCGATCAAGTGAAGCACCTTCCACGCGCAGTTGTTAGAGCGGTTCCGGTTAGAACCGGATTGTGGAACCGCTCTATCTATTTCTTTTGACGCATTATCCGACGCAAAACCGCTACGCACTTTTGCTGGAAATGCTCTGATTCCCCTCGAAATCTTGAGCGGCATGGTCTATTCAAGATTTGAGAGCGAGGTTTTCCCATGACCCAAATGACCAAAACAGACGCGTCCCAGTCCGAAGGCCCGAAGGTTGACGAAGAGCGCAAGACGCTGGTTCTGACTGGCGCAAGCCGCGGTATCGGCCATGCGACCGTCAAGCGTTTTTCACGCGCTGGCTGGCGCGTGATTACCTGCTCACGGCAGGATTTCTCCGATAATTGTCCATGGCCCGCCGGACCGGAAGACCATATCAAGGTCGATCTGGCCGATCAGGAAGATGTCGGCAAGGCAATTGCCGAAATCCGCCGCCGGCTGGAAGCCAATGGCAGCAAGCTGCACGCGCTCGTCAACAATGCGGGCATTTCGCCGAAAGCCGAAGCTGGACGCCGCCTGAACTCGATCGAAACACCGATGGCCGTCTGGCGCGACGTGTTTCAGGTCAATTTCATGGCGCCTATCATGCTGGCGCGCGGTCTGTTCAAGGAACTTGAAGCCGCACAGGGTTCGGTCGTCAACGTGACCTCGATTGCCGGTAGCCGCGTTCACCCCTTTGCGGGCACCGCCTATGCCACGTCGAAAGCGGCGCTTTCCTCGCTGACCCGCGAAATGGCTTCGGATTTCGGCCCCTATGGTATCCGCGTCAACGCCATTGCGCCGGGCGAAATCGACACTGCGATCCTGTCGCCGGGCACGGAAAAGCTGGTCGAACAATTGCCCATGCGCCGCCTCGGCAAAACCTCGGAAGTCGCAGAAACCATCTACTTCCTGTGCACCGAGGCTTCGTCCTATGTCACAGGATCTGAAATACACATCAATGGCGGACAGCACGTCTGAGAGACTGTTCCAAAAGTCGCCCTGTGTGGCTGCAAATGGCAATTTTCTTCGTTCCGGTGCTCACGTACGTTTAGTACGCTCCGCTCCGGTACTCGAAAATCACCCTTTTCGCACACACACGCCGCTTTTTGATTCAGGCTCTGACAAAAATACAAAGCGCGGCTGTTGAAAAACACCGCGCTTTTTGTTTAGTTCGCTTTAATCGATTTAAAATCCAATTCAACAGTAGACCGAGCCATGATCCTTTGTTGCGGTGAAGCCCTGATCGACATGCTGCCACGCGAAACCGCGACCGGCGAAACGGCCTTCGTGCCTTTTGCGGGCGGTTCGGTTTTCAACTCGGCCATAGCGCTTGGGCGGCTTGGCGTGCCGACTGGCTTTTTCTCCGGCATTTCATCGGATTTCTTCGGCGAAGTGCTGCGGGACACGCTGGCGCGCTCGAATGTGGATTATTCCTTTGCCGCCATTTCGGATCGCCCGACGACGCTTGCCTTCGTCCGTCTCGTGGACGGTCAGGCGCGCTATGCTTTCTACGATGAGAACACCGCTGGCCGCATGCTTTCCGAAAGCGACATGCCTTTCGTGGATGACAGCATCGACGCCATGCTGTTTGGCTGCATCAGCCTGATTTCCGAGCCGTGCGGCAGCGTCTATGAAGCGCTGATGACCCGCGAAGCGCCAAAGCGCGTCATGTTCCTCGATCCCAATATCCGCGCCGGCTTCATCACCGACCGCGAGAAGCATCTGGCCCGCATGAAGCGCATGATCGCGCTGGCCGATATCGTGAAGCTGTCGGACGAAGATCTCAACTGGTTTGGCGAACATGGCAGTCATGATGAAATCGCCGCCGAATGGCTAAAGCTTGGTCCAAAGCTGATCGTCATCACCAAGGGCGCTCATGGCGCCGATGCCTATACGACCGGTGCAACGGTGCGTGTGCCCGGCGTCAAGGTTGATGTCGTGGACACGGTCGGCGCGGGAGATACCGTCAATGCGGGTATTCTGGTGAGCCTGCACAATCAGGGCCTGCTCAACAAGGGTTCAATCGAGAATCTGAACGAAGACCAGATTCATTCCGCTGTTGCGCTTGGCGTTCGGGCTGCCGCCGTCACCGTTTCCCGCGCAGGCGCAAACCCGCCCTGGGCGGCAGAAATGCGGGATTGATTCCGTCATCTACAGATAAGACAGCACCTTCTAACCTACGCCATTGACCCGACTCAATTCCCGCCTTCTATAGAGAGTGGGTGGGAGAGAATCGAATATGGCGAAGGACAATTCAGTGGACGTCTTGCGCATCGCAGCCTTCTCGCAAGGCAATCAGGGCGGCAACCCAGCAGGCGTGCTGATTGCGGACCGCCTTCCCTCTCCAGAGGAAATGCAGAAAATCGCCAAGGAGGTTGGCTTTTCTGAAACGGCTTTTGCCATGCCGGATGGCGAAAGCTGGCGCGTACGTTATTTCGCGCCTGAAATGGAAGTGCCGTTCTGCGGCCATGCCACCATTGCGCTCGGTGCAGCGCTGGCCATGCGCATGGGCGACGGACATTTCAATCTGAAGCTCAATGGCAGCACCATCAGCGTTGACGGTCGCAAGGAAGGCGAGCTGTTCGCCGCCAGCCTGCAATCACCGCCGACGCGCAACCGTGCAGCCGCTGAAGTCGAAGTGGAGCAGGCCCTGTCGCTGTTCAGCTACGACAAGGATGATCTTGCGCCCGGCATTCCGCCTGCGCTGATCCATGCGGGCGCAGACCATATCCTGTTGCCGCTGCGCTCACGCGAAAAGCTTGCCTCGATGCATTATGATCTGGCGCGTGGCCGCGTGATGATGAAACGGCAGGGCTGGACGACCATCCTGCTCATCCATTCGGAAACGCCACAGCGCTTCCACAGCCGCAATCCCTTTGCTGCGGGTGGTGTCTATGAAGACCCGGCGACCGGCGCTTCCACGGCGGCCTTTGCTGCCTATCTGCGCGATATCGGTTGGCCGCATGGCGGCGAGATCGAAGTGTTTCAGGGCGAGGACATGGGCAGCCCATCGCATCTTCGTGCCCAGATCGGCACGGAACGCGGCGGATCGATCCGCCTGTCCGGCACAGCGCGACTGATGGAATAGCGGTAAAGTGCGGCTCGTTAAACCCTGACGAGCTGCTCCACTCTCTCTTCATTGCCGAAGAATTTGAGATAACGCGCCACTTCCTTTGGATCGCCTGTCGCTTTCTGCGGATTATCGGAAAGCTTGACTGCCGGATGGCCGTTGGCATCCGTCACCTTACAGACGAGCGAAATGGCATTCAGCCCTTCGATGTTTTTCGGCGCGCAACCCATGAAATCATTGGTGAGGTTGGTGCCCCAGCCGAAGCTCATGCGCACACGGCCTTCGAAGTGCCGATAGGTGTCCTCGATCGTATCGACATCCAGCGCATCGGAAAAAATGAGCAGCTTTTCACGCGGGTCCTTGCCGCGCGATTTCCACCATTCGATGATGCGCTCGCCGCCTTCGACGGGCGGGGCGCTATCAGGGCGGAAACCCGTCCAGTCGGCAACCCAGTCCGGCGCATTGCGCAGGAAGGCAGCCGTGCCGAAGGCATCCGGCAGAACGATCAGCAGATTGCCGCCATAGTAACGGTTCCAGTCCTGCAACACGCGGTAAGGGGCGCTGCGCAGTTCCTCGTCGGTCTTGGCGAGGGCCGCCAGCACCATCGGCAATTCATGCGCATTGGTGCCAAGCGCTTCAAGGTCGGTATCCATCGCCAGAAGCACGTTGCTGGTGCCGGTGAAGGAACCGCCGATGCCTTCCTTCAACGCCTCGACGCACCAGCGCTGCCACAGGAAAGAATGGCGACGGCGGGTGCCGAAATCTGAAATTTTGAGGTCAGGCAGCAGGCGCAACCGCTCCACCTTGCTCCACATCTTGGCCTTGGCGCGAGCGTAGAGCACATCGAGCGAGAACGGCCCGAGATTTTTCATCGCCGCGCGCGAACGCAACTCGTTGATGATGGCAAGTGCTGGAATTTCCCACATGGAGGTGTGAGACCATGGCCCGTGGAAATGCAGCTCATACTGCCCGTCCTTGCGACGAAGCTCATATTCCGGCAGCTGGAAATCATGCAGCCAAGCCAGAAATTCAGGCTGGAAAATCTGCTTGCGGCCATAAAACGTATTACCTGCAAGCCAGATCATTTCCTTTTTGGAAAAGCGCAGCGTGCGCGCATGATCGAGTTGCGCGCGAAGCTCGCCTTCGTCGATCTCGTCGGCAAGACGTACCGAGGTCGTGCGATTGATGAGCGAGAAAGTGGCGTCAACTTTAGGATAAAGGCCCCAGATCATCTGGAGCATCAGAAGCTTGTAGAAATCCGTATCCAGCAGGCTGCGGATAATCGGATCGAGCTTCCAGGCGTGGTTATAGACGCGGCGCGCGATATCAGTTCTGGCCATGACGGCCTCCAGCAAATAACAAGTATCCGATGGCACAAGGACCCAGTTTTACTTAAAGCATTTCCAGCAAAAGAGCGTAGCGGTTTTGCGTGGAACAATGCTCAAAAATAAGTTGCCCTGAGTCGTGCAAAAGGCGGGTTTTCACCCGCCTTTTTAATCGGTTCACTTCTGTTTGGGAAGCTCTACCACAATTTCATGTTCGCCATCCGGCTTGATCGGCACGCCTTCATCCGGTTTGCCGACCTTGCGACCATTGAGCTTGATCGCCTTATCCTTGACACCAGCGACAACCTTGACCCGATAAAGCGCTTCGCCGAAGCGAAGTTCAGCTTCATAACCGTCCCATTCCGGCGGCAATGCCGGATCGAGATGCAGCCTGTCGCCGCGCTTGGTCACACCGAGGATACCCTCGGTTGCCACGCGGTAGAACCAGCCTGCCGAGCCCGTATACCAGGTCCAGCCGCCCTGTCCGCGGCGCGGCTCGACGGAATAGATGTCGGCTGCGATCACATAAGGTTCAACACGATAAACGTCCGGGTTGCGGCCATGATTGACCGGGCTGATCAGCGAGAACAGACGCCAGGCTTCCGCCGCCTTGCCCATGCGGGCCAGCGCCAGAATGGCCCAGGTGGCGCCATGGGTGTACTGACCACCATTCTCGCGAACGCCGGGCGGATAGCCCTTGATGTAACCCGGCTCCTGCACCGTCTTGTCGAAAGGCGGTGTGAAGAGGCGGAGCAATTCGCCCTCCTCATCCAGCAGACGCTTTTCGAGTGATGCCATTGCCTGTTCGGCGCGCTTTGGATCAGCAACACCGGACAACACACTCCAGGACTGCGCAATGGCGTCGATCTGGCATTCGTCGCTGTCCTTCGAGCCGAGCGGCGCGCCGTTGTCGTAGAAACCGCGACGATACCATTCGCCATCCCAGCCGTCGCGATCCAGAGCAGCCGTCAGGCTTTCCAGATGCGCTTTCCAGATGTCGACGCGCGTCTTGTCCTTGCGCGCCTCGGCAATCGGGATGAACTGACGCAGCGTATAGGCCAGGAACCAGCCGAGCCACACGCTTTCGCCTTGGCCCTTCACGCCGACAAGGTTCATGCCGTCGTTCCAGTCGCCACCGAGGATCAGTGGCAGACCATGCTGGCCGGTGCGATCAACCGCGAGGTCGAGCGCCAGCGCGCAATGCTCGTAAAGGCTTGCCGTGTCCTTGGAGATTTCCGGCTCATAGAAGGCATCATGTTCGCCCTCTTCCAGCTTGCGCCCGACAAGGAAAGGCAGCTTTTCATCGAGGATCGAACGGTCGCCCGTCGTCTCGACATAAAGCGACGTGCCATAGCCAAGCCAGACCACATCGTCCGATATCAGCGTGCGCACACCGGCGCCCGTGGCAGGCAGCCACCAATGCTGGACATCGCCTTCAGGGAACTGGCGCGATGCGGCATTGAGGATCTGTGCGCGGGCAAGCGTTGGATCAACAAGCAGCAGCGACAGAGTATCCTGCAACTGGTCGCGGAAGCCGAAGGCACCGCTGGCCTGATAGAAGGCAGCACGCGCCCAGATACGGCATGCAATCGCCTGATAAGGCAGCCAGCCATTGACCAGAAGGTCGAATGATGGGTCGGGCGTCTTCACCTGCACGCGGTTGAAGAGCGTTTCCCACTGGTTCTTCGCCGCCTGCAGCTTGTCTTCGAAAGACGCGCTGCGGGTGTCGGAGATCAGCTTCTTCGCCTGCGCCTGATCGGCAGCATTGCCGAGCAGGAACACCAGTTCACGGCTTTCGCCCGGTCCGACTTCAATGTCGAGCGCGAGCGCCGCGCACGGATCGCGTCCGGCTTCCACCGTATTGGATAGCGCCTTGCCTGCGAGCACGACTTCCGGCCTGTCCACCGAACCGGTGGTGCCGATGAACTCGCTGCGATCGGCAGTCACCGATTGCGGCTTTTCAGTCGCTGCAAAGAAGGCGATCTGGCCCGACTTGTCCGGATGATACGGATTGCCCGCAAAGAGCGCGCCCAGTTCGTCATCATGCGACGGCACGATGAACGGCACATTCTTGGCGCGGGCATTGCCCAGCACCCATTCGACATAACCATAGGCGCGCAGCTTGCGCTTGGAGCGGCCCTTGTTGGTGACCGTCAGGCGCGACAGGCGCACCGGCTTGTCGGCATCGACGATATGGGTCAGTTCCAGCGCCAGCTCGCCATGCTGCGCCGCAAAGGTGCTGTAGCCATGGCTGTGGCGCGCTTCATAAGTCACTGCCTCGTCGCGCAGCACATTCGACGTTGGTGCGAAGGTGCGGCCCGTTTCTCGGTCGAGGATATAGATCGCCTCGCCCGGACGGTTGGTGACCGGATCGTTGGCCCATGGGGTCAATTGATAGTCGCGGCTGTTGCCAGCCCAGGTGAAGGCCGAACCTTCCGCCGAGACATGGAAACCGAAGGACGGATTGGAGATGACGTTGATCCACGGATGCGGCGTGTTGGTCAGGCCATTGACCCGCACAACATAGCTGCCGTCTTCCGCAAAACCGCCATAGCCGTTCCAGAACTGGAGATCGTCGCCCGTTGGAGCCGGACGATTGGTGACCTTCGGCTTGACGACCGGACGGCGTTCTTCCGTCGTGCCGGAGCCGCGCTCGATAACCGCTGGCGCAAGGCCCGCAGCACCGAGACCCTGAACCGCAGCCTGACCGGTCGTTGCCGACTTGGCGTCGCGCGCGGCCAGATCCACCGTGATTTCCTCGCTGCGGCGCAGCTGTTCGGCAAGCGAGCCGTTCTGCGCATGCATAACAATGCGCGCCGAAGCCAGAAGCGTGTTGTAGCTTTCGTCGCTCATCTGGTCACGGCGCACCGCGAAGATGTGCGGTTGTCCACCACCCCGGGCGCGGAAACCTTCCACGATCCAGTCGATGGCGCGCTGTGTGTCCTGCGCATAAGAGAAGGCGCGTTCGTTGACCGCCACCACATCGACGGTGAGGCCCTTGCTGCGCCAATATTCCTGCGCGCGCAACACGCCACGCAACACTTCAAGATCGGCTTCATTGTCGATCCGCAGGGCGAAGATCGGATAATCGCCGGAAATCGACATCGGCCACAGATCAGACTGTTTGCCGAGACCGCTGGCGATGGTTTCCGGCGGCTGGCGCAAGGTCCGCTCCGGATAGAGCAGATAGGCCGCGACTTTCTGATAATCGGCAGCTTCTGCTGGTTTGATGCCGATATGATAGAGCTGCACCTGCGAGCTGGTCCACGACAGCGAGAACTCGCGGGCAAAGCTTTCCGGATGGCGATGCATCGCCACGGCATGCTCCACCGCATCGCGGCTGCCACCGGCAAAGGTCCAGAAAACGAGGCTCACCTTCTTGTGCGCCGGAACGCGGACGCGTGTGCGCACCGAAGCAATCGGGTCAAGCACGCAGCCCTGGCTGCCGGTAAACTTTGCACCCGGTTCGAACGCGATCGCATCCCGCAGGCTGCGGCCACGACCAATGAAGGCGCGACGGTCGGTTTCGACCTCGGTTTCACGGACAGCACCGGTCAGATCGGTGACGAAATGCGCCACATGGATATCCGGATCTGACGGCGCGCGCTTGCGGCGCTTGGCATAGATGGTCGAACCGTTATCGGCGATCTCGGTTTCGACGAACATCTTGGCAAAGGCCGGATGGGCGGCGTCGCTGTCCTTGTCGGTCAGCACCAGTTCCTCATAGGAGGTAACTTCGATGATGCGGTCACGCGCAGACGTATTGATGATGTCGAGCCTGCGGCCCTCACCGTCATATTCCGACGAGACGATCACTTCCATGACGGTCTTGATGTCACCGGCAGTCTTGTAGAATTCCGCCTTGTCTTCGGTGAAGACCGTCTTGGTTTCTTCGTCCGGATTGCGCACCGGCTCGCCGGTTGCCGACCACCAGTAGCCGCTTTCCATATCGCGCAAGAACAGGAAGGAACCCTGAAGGTCTTCCGACGCATCGGCATGGAAACGGGTGATGTCCCAGTTGTGCCAGCGGCTGTAGCCGGAACCATTGGCCGTGACCATCAGCGCATATTGACCATTTGACATCATATGCGTGGTGCGCGGCGCCTTGAACGGCTTGTCGATGATGCGCATCGGCGCATCGTCGAAACCGCCCGAATCCACACGCATCGGATTTTCCGTCTTGGCGTAGATCATCGGGATTTCGCGCGGCGCCTTTTCCTGCAACAGCAGTTCGGCTGCTTCGATCACCGGATCGGAGTGGAAACGCTCACGCATGCGACCTTCGAAGATCACGTTGTTGACCGCGATGATCGCCATGCCATGGTGGTGGGCATAATAGTTCTTCACGACCGCACAGGTTTCGCCTTCGCGAACACGCGACGGGGTGAAGTCCACGGAATCGTGGAAGCCATAGCGGCCCAGCGCGCCAAGCTTGGCCAGACGCTTGAGGTTGGCGACGGCAGCCGCTGGCTGATATTGCGATGCGAGCAGGCTCGCATAGGGCGCGATAACCGCATTGCGCGACAGGCCGCGCTGCAGACCCAGATTAGGCACGCCGAAATTGGAATATTGGTAGTTCATATGCGCGTCACGCGCATTGAACGCCGCTTCCGAAATGCCCCATGGCAGACCACGCGAGGTCGCATAGTCGATCTGGCGCTGCACGACGAGCTTGTTGGTCTGGTCGAGCAGCGACCCGAGCGGCTCGGACATGACCAGCGGCGGCATCAGATATTCGAACATCGAGCCGGACCAGGAGAGCAGAGCGCCCTTCCAGCCCACCGGCACCAGAAGACGGCCCAGCTTGAACCAATGCTCGACCGGCACGTCGCCCTTGGCGATGGCGAACAGGCTCGCCAGACGCGCTTCGGAAGCCAGAAGATCGTAGCAGCTTTCGTCCAGTTCGTTTTCCTGCACGCGGAAGCCGATCGACAGCAAGCGGCGCTCCTTGCGCTCAAGGAAGCCGAACTGCATGTCGAAGGCCAGCTGACGCGAACGGGTTGCGAGATCGCGCAGGCGTTCGCGCAGTGCGTCGGTATCGCGTTCGCCCATGGCGTCATCGGTATGCGCCTGGCAGGTATCGACCAGAATACGCGCCCATTCCTTGGCTTCGCCGCTGGCAGGCGTCTCGATCTCACTGTCGAGTTCTTCCATCAAACGCACAATGTCATTGGCGAAAAGCGACAGGTTGATCGTGCGGAAGGATGCCGTTTCCGGTTCTTCCTTGATGGTGCGCACGGCGCGGCGGAAATTGGCGGTACGCTCTTCCAGACGGCGACGCAGCGGACGCAGGATGCGGCGGTCGTCCGGGATATTCGCGATGGTTTCCTCAAGGATATCGTTGACGTCGAGAATACCGTCGAGATCGCCCTGAACATAAACGGACGGTGCTTCCGCCCATTCTTCGAGCGCCGAAGACAGCGTCACCAGATGGCCGGCGAGATTGCCGCTATCGACCGCCGAAACATAAAGCGGGCGCATCGGGGTCAGCGTGTTGGTTTCATACCAGTTGTAGAGATGGCCCTGATACTTCTCCATCTTCTCCAGCGTATCGACGGTCGCCTCGACACGCTCTACCGTTTCATCGAAGCCGATCCAGCCGAAGTCACGCGCTGCGACAATCGACAGAAGATAGACGCCGATATTGGTCGGCGAGGTCCGCTGGGCCAGGATCGGTGCCGGATCTTCCTGGAAGTTGTCCGGCGGCAGATGATGGTTTTCCTCATTGGCAAACTCGGCGAAGTAACGCCAGGTCCGGCGCGCATAACGGCGCAGATCCGATTTGTCGGACGACAGAACTTCAAGCGTATCCTGCGGCTTGGCCGAACGGCTGACCAGCCAAGCGATCAGCGGCGAGACGAACCAGATCACCGCAAACGGTGCTGCAATCAGCGCGGCGTGGCTTTCCGCAGCAAGCGGGAACAGGATCGCCAGTCCTGCAATGGCCATGGCTGGCCACATGAGCTGGAAATAGAACAGCAGCGTGTCGGGTGACGTCTTGGCCTGAGCAGCCGTGCGCCATTCCAGAAGATTGCGACGCGAAACGAACAGACGATAGACCGTGCGCGCAATGGCATCGGCCATCAGGAAGGCCGAATGCGCGATGAAGGTCGTGCGCAGCGCCACATCCGCCGTGCCGAGTGCAATATCGGTCAGCACCGATTGCGCATGACCCTTCAGCGAATAATCCATATTCACCGGGATCAGATTTGTGACAATGCCGAAAGTCGGCGCCACAAACATGCTGACGATCAGGAAGGCCTGCCAGACGGCAGCCGCACCGAGCGGCAGCACGCTCCAGCCAACCACAGCAGCGAGAAGCCACAGGATCGGGTTCAGCGAACGGCGCAGATTGTCGACCATTTTCCACCGGGTCGTGGCGCTGACGCCGCGATTGGTGGAGAACAGCCATGGCAGAAGCTGCCAGTCGCCGCGCGCCCAGCGATGGTGGCGCGACACGTCGACATTATAGCCGGTCGGATAGTCTTCCACGACTTCCACATCGCTGACCAGAGCAGCGCGGGCATAGCCGCCTTCAAGAAGATCGTGGCTGAGAAGCGTGTTTTCCGGCACGCGATCCTTCAGCGCCGCCTCAAAGGCATCGATGTCGTAAAGACCCTTGCCGGTGAAGGTGCCTTCGCCGAGCAGGTCCTGATAGGTGTCGGAAACCGCGAAGACGTAAGGGTCGATGCCGCGATTGACCGAGAAGACGCGCTGCAGGAACGACGCTTCGTCGCCGGTGGTGAGCGACGGCGTGACGCGCGGCTGCAGGATGCCATACCCGCGAACGACCTTGCCGGTCTTTTCGTCGATGACCGGGCGGTTCAGCGGATGGCTGAGCTTGCCGGCCAGATTGGTGACGGATTCCGGCGTCAGACGCGTATCGGCGTCCAGCGTCATCACATATTTGATTTCCTTCGGCAGACGCTCGTCCGGCGGGAAGAAGCTCGTATCCTGATCGCCACGCAGAAGCAGGTTCAGCTCGTGCAGCTTGCCGCGCTTGCGCTCCCAGCCCATCCAGCAATTCTGCTTGTCGTTGAACAGGCGGCGACGATGCATGAGGAAGAAGCGCGGCTGGTCGCCGCCCGTATAATGCTCGTTGAGCTTGGCGATTTCCTCACGCGCATATTCGTAGATTTCCATATCCGCAGGCTTGATTTCCTGCTTCGCATCCACCCAGTCGCTGACCAGCGCGAAATAAATCTCGCCGCGCGGATTGGTGAGATAATGGACTTCCAGATTGCGGATCTGCTCATCGATGGAATCACGCGAGGTGATGAAGGTCGGCACCGCGACAAGCGTGCGCGCTTCTTCAGGCAGGCCTTCCTTATATTCAAAACCGATCAGACGCGTTGGCTGCACAAACCACGGCACCAGCGCGTTGAACAGCGAATAGGACGCATCCATCGCCGGGAAGATCGCCAGCAGCGTGAACAGCGTGCGCAGATCAGTCGAAAGACCGGCGCGACTCATGCAATAATTGACGAGCAGCAGAATGAGGATCGTGAAGATCGCCGTCGGGATGAACAGTCCGAGAAGTCCAAGCCCGCGATAGAAACGCAGCGCCTTGACGCCAAAGGGCGCCTTGTAACCGCAGACCTTCTCCAGTTCGCTGCGACCGTCGCCGGACAGATAATAGGCGATGGAGCCCTTGCCTTCGGCTTGCGGATGACCTGCCTGCTCGGCGCGCTGTCCTTCCTCGGCAAGCTTGAGTGCAGCCCAGGTGATATCGATTTCGCTCATATCCGAATAGCGGGCGAGCTTTTCAATCGTCACGCGATAGGCGTTGCGCGAGCGGAAATCCAAGAGTTCGAAATCGCTGTGATCACGCAGGATCGCATCGACCTCGTTGACGGTTTCGAACCAGGTTTCCCAATCCACGTCGTCGATGGATTTCAGGCTGCGGATGATGTTGCCCATCGTCACGCCGCCAGTGGACTGGCGTGCATGTTCCTCGACGATGGCGTCTTCCGGGTTGCTGCCTTCCTGCTCCAGAATCCGCTCCAGCCAGCTGGCAGCAGCCGTGGTGTCGGTGGATGCGGAACGCAGACGATAGAGAAGATGCGTGGCAAAAGTGCTGTCGCGGGCGGCCTGCGCATATTGCGCCAGAACGGAATCCAGCTCTGCACCATCGGCAACCACAATACGGTCGGCAGCCGTGTTGGCGAGATTGCGCATGTTGCGGGCGCGGTCGACGCGCAGCGCCAAACGGCGCGCATTCTCGATCAGGAAATAGCGAACGGCGGACGGCAGCGCCCACAATTCACCGATCTTCAGCGGCTCGACTTCCTGAAAGCCCTGGACGATGGCCGTCAGGGTTTTCAGTGAGAAATTGCTGTCCGTATGGGCGACATAAAGCCAGGCCAGCGCGAAAATGCGCGGCATGCCCTCAACCGCCTTATAGGGCGGCAACTGGCGAATGAAGCGGCGCGGCAGATCGCGGCGGGCCTGCTGGACATTCTTGTCGATCTGATAATGGTTATCGAGCAGCCATTGCGCGGCAGGCGTAATGGTCTCACCCGCACGCGACGCAGCGTCAGACGCGCGATAGGCATGCAGGATCAGCTTGCCGTTTTCGGACAGGCGCTGATCGAACGGAAACGCCAGATAGCCCGGCAGCGGGATATTTTCCCCGCGGGCGACGGTGCTTGCCAGAACACGCAGCTCATCTTCTGTCTTGTAGAGAGCGCGGATCGGCGATGGCTGTTCCGGCGGAATCTGATCAGAACCGCCCTGCCCGGTGGATTTCGGCTCCATCGGACTATTCGCTTTGGGTGGCTTTGACGATGTATTCTCGGTTGAGGTTGAATTGGAGTGCGAAGAAGACAATTCCGGCATCTGCCTTAACAGCCTTTCCGAAGGAAATGAGTAATCTGCGGCGGTGGATACTAAATTCGATTCAGTCTAGGGAAACGACAGTATCCTTGATCGGTTCCCTGCATGTCGCCCGCTTTTGGCCAAAATGCGACGGCGCATTGTGCTGATATTCAAACCGTTTAAATCGCAACGCACAATTCTTTCCGAACAGTAATGTTGCGTTATGAAAATCGTGGCCTTTTACAATCCTAACATATTGAAATTTAAAATAATACCACCCTGAGTAAGCGAGCAGGAAATTTACGCGCGCGCCTGCATTCACGCCCGACAGGACGAAAAAAGCGGCTGCCGCGCGAGAATCACCGCGCGACAGCCGCCTTTTGTCAGTTTATCAGACCAAAAATCGCGGTTCAGGCGTCGATTTTTGTCGAAGTTCCCGCCGAAGCCTTTTCGGAGCCACCTGCCGGAAACAACTTCCAGTAGCGCGGGCGAAACGCGATGCGGCTTTTCTCCGCAGCCGGGTGTTCCGCCGGAATTTCAATCTCGATGCGCTCCCGCGCGCCACCCAGTTCAAGCTCCACACGTCGCTTGCCGCCGGAGCGGCGGCTTGCCACCACCGTGCCTGCGATGCATCCGCCGCAACCGTCGAGCAGTTCGACATCATGCGGGCGGAAATAGAGCTGCGCTTCGCCGCTTGCCGCGCCCGCGGCGGTGAGGCCGATATTGCGATCCGTCAGCCAGACTTCGCCATTCTCGACACGGACCGGAAGCGTGCTGGACTCGCCGATGAATCCATAGACGAAAGGCGAGTTCGGATCGTCATAGACCTCATCCGGCGTGCCGACCTGTTCGATGCGTCCCTGGCTCATGACCACAACGCGGTCGGCCAGTTCCAGCGCTTCATCCTGATCGTGCGTCACGAAAACCGTGGTGTGGCCGGTCTTGTCGTGGATTTCACGCAGCCAGCGGCGCAGTTCCTTGCGCACCAGAGCATCGAGCGCACCGAAAGGCTCGTCAAGCAGCAAAACCTTCGGCTCGATGGCCATGGCGCGGGCAAGCGCGACGCGCTGGCGCTGACCGCCCGAAAGCTGGGCTGGGTAGCGCTTTTCAAGCCCCTGCAACTGCACCAGATCAAGCAACTCCAGTGCGCGACGGCGGATTTCACCGGTGGCCGGACGGGTGGAACCGGGACGAACCTTGAGGCCAAAGCCGATATTGTCCGCAACTGTCATATGCCGGAACAGCGCATAATGCTGGAAAACGAATCCGACATTGCGCTCCTGCACGCTTTTCTGCGAGGCGTCTTCCTCACCGAAGAAAATCGTACCTTCGGTCGGTGTTTCCAGTCCGGCGATCAAACGCAACAGCGTGGTCTTGCCCGAACCAGAAGGGCCGAGCAGCGCGATCAGTTCGCCAGAACGAATATCCAGCGACACATTATGCAAAGCCGGAAAACGGGCGAACTCTTTACGCACATCGGCAACACGAACTTCCATTCCCAATCCTTTCCCCTGCCGCTTCGCGGCCATCGTTCTTTCAAGCGCGTTCAAGCGCATGGGATCAGCATCCCAGATTGTTTTCAGTGCCCGTTGCTGCCCGCCAGCTCATCGCTATAGCGCAGTTCGAGGATTGTCTTGAGCGCCAGCGTCAGAAGCGCAAGCAGGGCCAGAAGCGAGGCCACCGCGAATGCCGCGACGAAGTTATACTCGTTATAGAGAATTTCCACATGCAAAGGCATGGTATTCGTGAGACCGCGAATGCGGCCCGATACCACGGATACGGCGCCGAATTCACCCATGGCGCGCGCATTGCAGAGCAGAACGCCATAGAGGAGACCCCATTTGACGTTCGGCAGCGTGACATAGCGAAAGGTCTGCCAGCCATTGGCGCCAAGCGAAATCGCCGCTTCTTCGTCGCCGGTTCCCTGTTCCTGCATCAGCGGGATCAATTCACGCGCCACAAACGGAAACGTCACGAAAACCGTCGCCAGCACAATGCCGGGCACCGCGAACAGTATCTGGATGCCGTGTTGCTCAAGCCACGGCCCGAGCAGGCTGTGGCTGGAGAACAGCAGCACGAAGACCAGACCGGAAATGACCGGCGACACCGAAAACGGCAGATCGATCAGCGTGGTCAAGAGCGCCTTGCCCTTGAATTCGAACTTGGCGATTGCCCAGGCGGCGGCAACGCCGAAAACCAGATTGAGCGGCACGGCGATGGCCGCAACAGTCAAAGTGAGCCTGATCGCCGACCAGGCGTCCGGCTCCAGCAAGGCCTCGACATAGGCCGTTGGGCCCTTGCGGAAAGCTTCGACAAAGACTGCAAGCACCGGCAGAATCAGGAAGAGAGCCAGAAATGCCAGCGCAAGCGCAATCAGGATGATGCGCGTCGGTCGGCTTTCGGTCACAGCACTACGGCTGGCGCGCTTTTTTTCATTCGCCATAGCCGTATTTCTTTCTTGATCGCGCCTGAATGAGATTGATGAGCAAGAGCATCGCGAAGGACAGCACCAGCATGATGGTGGCAAGCGCCGTCGCCCCGGCGTAATCAAACTCCTCCAGCTTGACCACGATCAGCAGCGGCGCAATTTCCGATACATAAGGCGTGTTGCCCGCAATGAAGATAACCGAGCCGTATTCACCGACGCCGCGCGCGAAGGCGAGCGCAAAGCCGGTCAGAATGGCGGGCTGAAGGCTCGGCAGAAGCACGCGCCAGATGGTCTGGAAACGCGAAGCGCCAAGCGTCGCCGCTGCCTCTTCAACCTCACGGCTGATTTCTTCCATGATCGGCTGCACAGTGCGCACCACGAATGGCAGGCCGATGAAGATCAGCGCGATCACAATGCCGAGGCGCGTGAAGGCGATGCGAATGCCAAAGGGCGCAAACAGGCTGCCGATCCAGCCATTCGGCGCGTAGATGGCGGCAAGCGCAATACCGGCAACTGCTGTCGGCAATGCAAAGGGAATATCGACAATCGCATCCACGAAGCGGCGGCCGGGAAAGCGATAACGGGTCAGGACCCAGGCCAGAATGACGCCGAACACCACATTGACCAGAGCGGCGATAAACGCCGTTCCAAAGCTTGTTTCGAGCGCCTTCAGCGTGCGGTCATCGGTGATGAGCCGCCAGAAACCGGCGAAACCGACATCGGTGGAGCGCAGCACAAGGGCTGCCAGCGGGATGAGAATGAGAAGGGTCAGATAGGCAACACTGAAACCGAACGTCAGTCCGAAACCTGGAATGACGCTCGGCTTGCGAAAGTGAAACCCTGCTCTGGCCCGTGCAGGGAGCGAAGACATGCTTTTGTTTTGTTCCCTTTTTCAGTGGCTGCAAATATCAGCGCCGGTTCTTGCGGGCTGACTGTGCTCTTATTGCGCATTAGAGCGCGTTTCGATCTGAATGAATCAGATCGGCGCTCTAAGCTTTTATATTTCAAGCATAATCTTATCGATTCTCGTTTCACTCCGGTCGGATTATGCTCTATACGGAAAGCCGCGTCTGCCGCGGCTCCCCGAAATGGCTGCCTCTTATTTGCCAGGCTTGTAGATCTGGTCGAACGTGCCTCCGTCGCCGAAATGGTAAGGCTGCGCCTTGGCCCAACCGCCGAAAATCGGATCATCGATGGTCACCAGCGTCAAGTCGGGAAGTTTACGCTGCTGGTCGGCCGGGATCAGATCTGGCTTCGACGGACGGTAGAAATGCTTGGCCGCGATGGCCTGACCTTCCGGCGAATAGAGATATTCGAGATAGGCCTGCGCCAGCTTTGTGGTGCCATTTTCCTCGGCGTTCTTGTCGACAACCGCGACCGGCGGTTCAGCCAGGATCGATTGCGGCGGCACGACGATATCGAACGCGTCTTCACCAAATTCGGCAACCGAGAGATAGGCTTCATTTTCCCAGGCCAGCAGCACATCGCCAAGCTGGCGCTGCACGAAACTGGTCGTCGCACCACGCGCGCCGGTATCAAGCACCGGCACATGGCGGAACAGGTCAGCGATGTAATCCTTGATCTTCTGTTCGTCGCCGCCATACTGCTTGTAGGCCCAGGCCCATGCGGCAAGATAGTTCCAGCGTGCGCCGCCGGAGGTCTTGGGGTTCGGCGTGATGACTTCCACGCCGTCCTTCACCAGATCGCCCCAGTCCTTGATGGCCTTCGGGTTACCCTTGCGCACCAGAAAAACGATCGTCGACGTATAGGGCGATGAATTGTTCGGCAGGCGCTTGCGCCATTCCTTGTCGATCTTGCCCGTGCGATCCGCAATCGCGTCGATATCGCTTTCGAGCGCCAGCGTGACGACATCGGCCTTGACGCCATCGATCACCGAACGGGCCTGTGCGCCCGAACCGCCATGCGATGCGCGGATGGTGACCGTTTCGCCAGTTTCCTTCTTCCAATGCGCCGCAAAGGCCGCATTGTAATCCTTGTACAGCTCGCGCGTTGGATCATAGGACACATTCAGAAGCGTCTGATCCGCATGGCTTGCCTGAACGGTTCCTGCCAGCGACGCCGCTGCCACCAATGCCGCCAAAGTGAGTGAAAGTTTCGATAATTTCACGACCGCCTCCATTGTTTCCTTTGGGTCCCCCCACGGGTTATCCCTCGAGTATCCATTGGTCAGGACAGTATCAGAGGTCTTTGACGACAGGATGCCACAACCGCACCGAAATTTAAAACGGCTTCGAAAAATCTGCTCCCTTTTCGGGATGTTTCGGGGATATTTTTTCCGCCACCCTATCGAAACACGCCGGGTGGTAGCATCATTAACTCACCGGGAGGGTGCGGGAATCGTCGTCGTTGCAGCATTCAGCACAAGGAGCGGCTGTTTCGGCTCGTTCCAGCCCATGTAGTTGTAAAAGTTGTAGCGCCAGATGCCGATTGCTTCATGCAATGCCATATCGGTGATCAGAAAATTGTATCCACCGGAATGCACGCTCGTCGTCAGATAGCCAGTTGCAAGAGGTTCGGGCAGCACGCCGAAATGTGCGAGATATAGCAAGTCGCGCTTCATGATCTGCGCGTTTTGTATAAGCACCACCTTCGCGGGCTTGATCGCACTCAGAATTGTGGCGGTGCTTTTGGCGTTCTGCCAGGTGTTGCGGCTCTTCTCGTCCAACAGGATAGATGCGGGATCGACACCGGCCTTCACCAATTGTCCGGCGATCAATGCCGCTTCGGACACGCCTGTTCCGGCTACATCTGCACCGCTGACAATGAAGGTGCACTTCAAACCACTCTCGACACAGCGATGATTCATGCTCGCGGCGGCAAACATCGGCCCATAAGACAAAGCGGGTGGCTCAACCACTTTCTCGCCACGCTCCATGACCGCCTGCGTACCCATGCCGAAGATGACAAAAGCAGTATTGTCTTCCAGTTGGGATTGCAGCGTCGATGAATAGGGCGACTGCAAGCGCCGCGTCAGATAATCGGGCAGAATTCCGGACGCTATAACGCCAAACAGAACAATGCCGAGACTAATCGAAAGAGTGCCAAGCTTGCGACATTTAAAACGGTCAAGCATCACCCCGAAAAAAATAAAAGCGACAATGAGATTAGGTGTCATAAGTAAAAACCGAGTATTATTATAAATTTAGCAATAATTAATACAGTGACACCACACATTTGCCAGGCAAGCAATCCCAATAAATTCGGGAATAAGGGTTGAGCACACAGCTGCCAGTCCCGCGACGGAGAAACTCACAAGTCGCAGGATAATCCATCAAAATAAAAGAGAACGGCGCTTGGTTACGGCACCAGATAATGCTTGTCCCACTGGTCTTCGGGGACTTCATCGCCGATATCATATTTGAACGACGTGATGTTGATGTGCTCGTCATCGGTCTTGCAGGTGAAGGCGAGCTTGTACCAGCGCTCGCGGCTGCGGAATGCAGCACCTTCCGCATCTATGGAGTTTTTCTGCGTCACCGGATCGGAAAAGGCGTAGGCCAGCACCTTGTCGACCGAGAATTTATTCTGTTCGCGGGTTATCCGCTCCATGGCTTCCACATCGCAACGCTGCTCCAGACGGGTATCTGGATCGAGCTTTTCGAGCTGCGCTTTTTCAGAAGCATTCATTGCGGAAGCAGGCAAAGCCATCGAAACCAGAGAAACAAGGCAAGCGACGGCAAAAGCCGGGGACAGAACAGACATAAATTTCATGAGACCTTCGGATACTCCTCGCAAATGCATCGGTGTATGGTGAGAACTGTACTCCGACACGGAGCGCGGGACTATAACAGCGATTTGGGACGCAAAGCCGATCATCACCTGAAATTGATATATTACCAGAGCAATTGTGACCCATCGCTCATTTTGACCACAGCTTTTGGCCATGCGGTCGATCAGGTTTCGAACAGGATTGCAACAAGTGGGCGGGTTCAATCGCGCAATGGCTCTTGATTTCGCCTGCCCGACCGTGTTTGAAACCTCGAACGCCGCCATCCGATGCGAAAGGTAGAGACATGAAGCCCGTTTTCCTGCAACTGCAGTGCGCTCCCGGCAAAACCTATGAGGTTGCCGACGCTCTCTATCAGCGCGAGATCGCTTCCGAGCTTTACTCGACCAGCGGCGAATTCGACCTGCTGGCAAAAATCTATATCGCCGAGGGTGACGATATCGGCAAGTTCATCAACGAGAACGTGCTCAACATTCCCCATATCGTGCGGTCGCTGACCACGCTGACCTTCACGGCATTCTGACACGACAGTTGCATTCTTCGTGATCCCGGTCTGCAACGCCCTCGGGACCTCTTCCTGTGGTAAAGATTTGATTCACCATAAGTGAATTATCATGCAGCGAAGGGAACCACACTTGGTGCTCGCGCATTTTCTGAATGGAAGCGCGGGCCTCGCAACGTGGGCTCCCGCAGAGGTGAAAGACAGTGATGAACGATCTTGAACAGCGGCGCATACTGGTTGTGGAGGACGAAATTTTCGTCGCTCTCGACGTTGCCGCGACTGTGGAAGATGCGAACGGGACGGTTGTCGGTCCGGTTGGCACTGTCCGGCAGGCGATGGATCTCATCAGCAGAAACGAAGTCGACGCCGCCATCCTCGACGTGAACCTGGCGGACGGCAATGTCGAGCCGATTCTCGACCGGCTGAAAAGCCGCAACACATTCGTCGTCATCCATACCGGCGGCGGACTGCCCGCAGAACTCGCAGCGCGCTATCCCGAAGTGCCGGTCTTCCAGAAGCCGATCCCGCCCACAATATTGACACGCACGCTGGCCACTGCCCTTTCAGCCGTTGCGGTGCGCTGAGACCAATGCGGCAGGCCTTCCCGGATTTTGCAACTGTTCTGAAAGAAGCCGAAGCAAGCTCCGGTCAGGAAGAAACCGTGATCCGGCCGCAGATCAATCTCGCATCGGCGGTCTTCTCCGCAGGGTTTAGCGATAGTGCCGCACCATCGCGACCGGAAGTCGATCTCGCTCCCCTCTTTGACCTTGAGGAAAAGAGCGGCGAGACAGAGCGGCCTGAGACCCCGCTTGAGACCGAGCGGCGTGAAATTGCAGCGCGCATGCAAAGCCAGTCGCCCGATGCTATAAGGCGTGAGCTTGATCTTCGCCCCGGCTTGAAGCGCGCTGAGCTACAGCGTCTGCGCCGGTCCTTTGCTGCCGGCAACCATCCGGACCGCCTGCCGCCGGAGTTTCGCGCCGATGCGGAACAGCGTATGAAGACGGCGAACGCCTTGCTCGACACCGCCATGGCAATGGCCGCAAACTGAGTTCAAGCAATTTCGTTACGTTTTAAGCCTGAATTCTTTTGCATTATAACAATAACCTGCTAGATTGGGGTTGCCTGTGCCTGCGAAAGCTGTCGCACGCCAGAACCCTTTTCGCTGTCCGCAAACCTGCAAACAGTCCCGCCGCTGGCAATATGGGGCAATTTGCGCTTTGCCTGCTGCAAGGGCTTCTGTCATATCGGCAATGAAGTTAGAATGTTTCCAGCAAAAGCGTGATACGGTTTTGTGACAGGAAACGGGTTACTATCAATGGATGGGGCGGTTCGGATAAAATCGCTCCGGTTTAATTCCTAAAAGGTCAGAAAATGCCTCCTTATCGTTCGCGAACAACCACCCACGGCCGCAATATGGCGGGTGCGCGCGGCCTATGGCGCGCCACCGGCATGAAGGATGAGGATTTCGGCAAGCCGATTATTGCTGTGGTGAACTCGTTCACGCAGTTCGTGCCGGGCCACGTTCACCTCAAGGATCTCGGCCAGCTCGTCGCGCGCGAAATCGAAAGCGCTGGCGGCGTCGCCAAGGAATTCAACACCATCGCGGTCGATGACGGCATCGCCATGGGCCATGACGGCATGCTCTATTCGCTGCCGTCGCGCGAACTCATCGCCGACTCGGTCGAATATATGGTCAATGCCCATTGCGCCGATGCGATGGTCTGCATCTCCAATTGCGACAAGATCACCCCCGGCATGCTGATGGCCGCATTGCGCCTCAATATCCCGGTCGTGTTCGTTTCGGGCGGACCAATGGAAGCGGGCAAGGTGATCTGGGACGATCAGGTCAAGAAGCTCGACCTTGTCGACGCCATGGTCGCCGCTGCCGACGATCACTATACCGACGAGCAGGTCAAGACGATTGAACGCTCCGCCTGCCCGACCTGCGGTTCGTGCTCGGGCATGTTCACCGCGAACTCGATGAACTGCCTCACCGAAGCACTCGGCCTGTCGCTGCCGGGCAACGGTTCGACGCTCGCAACCCATGCCGACCGCAAGCGCCTCTTCGTGGAAGCCGGTCATCTGGTTGTCGATCTCGCCCGCCGTTATTACGAGCAGGACGATGAAAGCGTGCTGCCGCGCTCGATTGCAAGCTTCCCGGCCTTTGAAAACGCCATGACGCTCGACATCGCCATGGGCGGCTCGACCAATACGGTTCTGCATCTTCTCGCAGCCGCGCAGGAAGCCGAAATCGATTTCACCATGGCCGATATCGACCGCCTGTCGCGCCGCGTGCCGGTGCTCTGCAAGGTCGCGCCTGCCAACAACACGGTTCACATGGAAGATGTGCACCGTGCGGGCGGCATCATGGGCATCCTCGGCCAGCTCGACAAAGCCGGCCTGATCAACACCGATCTGCCGACCGTGCACAGCCAGACTGTTGCCAAGGCGCTGGATCATTGGGACGTGACCCGCACCAACAGCGAAATGGTGCACAAGTTCTACTCAGCTGCGCCCGGCGGCGTGCCGACGCAGGTGGCTTTCAGCCAGGAACGCCGCTTCGACAGTGTCGATACCGACCGCGAAAAGGGTGTCATCCGCTCCAAGGAACACGCATTCAGCCAGGACGGCGGTCTGGCCGTGCTTTACGGTAATCTGGCCGAAGACGGCTGCATCGTGAAGACGGCAGGCGTGGATGACTCCATCCTGAAGTTCTCCGGCCCGGCACGTATCTTCGAAAGTCAGGATACGGCTGTGCTTGGCATCCTGAACGGCAAGATCAAGGCTGGCGACATTGTGCTGATCCGCTATGAAGGCCCGCGGGGCGGTCCCGGCATGCAGGAAATGCTCTACCCGACCAGCTATCTGAAGTCGAAAGGTCTGGGCAAGGCCTGCGCGCTGATCACCGACGGTCGTTTCTCGGGCGGTTCGTCAGGCCTCTCCATCGGCCACGTTTCGCCGGAAGCTGCCGAAGGCGGCACGATCGGTCTGGTGCGCGAAGGCGATATCATCGATATCGACATTCCGAACCGCAAGATCCACCTCGCCGTGGACGATGCGACGCTGGCCGAACGCCGCGCCGAGCAGGAAGCAACGGGCTGGAAGCCAGCCGAAGAGCGCAAGCGCAAGATTTCTACCGCGCTGAAGGCTTATGCTTCCATGGCAACGAGTGCTGCGAAGGGTGCTGTGCGGAATATAAAATAAACATATTGCGTGAACGCCTGCCTCTCAGTTCAACACCACGAGAGGCAGGCAGTTTCAGAAATTGAAAGTGATCTCTGAAGGGGAACCATTTCTAATTGATATATTATAGTTGCACTCATTCCCAATGTAAGTAGGAATAAACGGCTGGTTTACAGTGCGACCGTTCATATCAAAAACTGAAATGTTATAAAACTTTATTGATCGGCTGGCGGGTAAGCCATCGCAAGATTGAACACCATTGACTTCCATTGCCGCACCAAAAACCTGATTCACAGTTTGCAAGTAAGAACGAGTTTTTAGAGACGTTGAACCATTTCGCCCGGTCGTCTTGACAGTATATCCTCCCGTAGGAGCATCATAAGCTACCGTCCCTTGGATTATATCCCCAGCAAAAGATAATACAGGCACTGAATGGTAAGTCGTCCCAGCTTCGCAGCAATTCCAGCTAACCAAAGTCCATCCAGGAATACCATAATTATTCCAATCTAATACCGGTTGCAGAATTGAGACTAATGGGATTTGCTGCACGCCGGGAAAGAAAGCAACACTCTGGCCTTGGTTAATAGCCGGATCAGCGGGAACGACCCACGAGGCCGACAGGATGCCCAAACTGTTTTCCATTTGATAACTAGCATCTAACTTCCAACCGTCAACCATATCACTCGGCGATATTAGCTTCTTTTCCGGTTTTCGCTCTTGCCCTGCTCGGCTAAAATTCGAGTACTTACATTTCTCCAGTGCTCTTCTCTCACCGTTTTGCTTTTCTATGATCAATCCTGGAAGAACTATCTCGTCATTCTGCACGGTATGTACGCAACTCGGATGGAAATAACCGTTCGGTGTGATCACGTAGTCATTCGGCACATTCTTCGGCCGAGAGGAAAATATCTCCTGCGAGGCAGCATAGACCGGCGCTAGAAAGCCAACGAACGAGAGAAAAAGGCAGAATACATACAACAATAAACCTCTAACCCTAAACATAAAATCACCATTATTAATTAAAAATACAAAGTTATAATTATAAACATAATAAATTACATCAACTGTTAGCAATTCCAGCTTTATAATTTATGATCAAAAGCCTTCGCCACCGCAGGCATTAACTCATCACGCACCGACTCCGGCGTAAATGGCCCGACATGCTTATAGATAATCTTGCCATCGGGGCCGACGAGGAAGGTTTCCGGCACGCCGTAGACGCCCCATTCGATGGCTGAGCGGCCTGCACGGTCGGCACCGACGGCGGCAAAGGGATTGCCGAGATCGCCCAGAAAACGGCGGGCGTTTTCAGGCTGATCCTTATAATTGAGACCTACCAGACGGATGCGACTGTCCTTGGCTATTTCCATCAAAAGCGGATGCTCCTGACGGCAGGGAACGCACCACGATCCCCAGACATTCACAAGTGTCAGTTTGCCAATAAAATCTTCGCTGTTAAGGCCCGGCACCGGAACGCCGTCGCGCATCAGGCCTTCAACTGCCGGGAGATTGGTTTGCGGCGCTTGCTTGCCGATCAAAGCAGATGGAATGGCCGAGCTATCCTTGCCGGACAAAAGCTGCACCGCAAAGACGGCGGCAAGCCCAACAAAGACCAGCAGAGGCAGAAGCGCTACCCATGTGGCGCGCTTTTTCGGCGCTGCGGGCTTTTGCGTCGCCTCACTCATTGTGCCGATCCGGCTGGCTTCGAGGAACGGCGGCGCACGCCCTGCGCCTCAAGCCGCTTCAGCTCGTTTTTCTGGATACGCTGATTGATGATTATCCAGCCGACAGTCAGGACAAGCGCCACGATTGTGATGCCATAAGCAGCCACGACGAAGCCGAGATGATTGCTCATACCGCGCCCTCCTCCTGGATTTGTTTGCCGCGCTTGCGATCCGCGTTGCGGGCGGCCAGCTTCTTCATCGACGCCACGCGGCGGCGCCAGATTTCGTTGCGCATCGCCATCATATGCAGCGCAAAGAACAGCAGCGTGAAACCAATCGCCATCACGAACAGCGGGCGCAGCATGGATGCATCGATGGTCGGTCCGCCCATACGGAAAACCGACGCTGGCTGGTGCAACGTGTTCCACCAGTCGACCGAGAATTTAATGATCGGAATATTGATGAAGCCAACCAGCGTCAGCACGGCTACCGGCTTGGCGCTCTTGGCCGGATCGGCGAAGGCGCGCGACAGTGCGATAATACCGAGATACATCAGGAACAGCACGAAAACCGAGGTCAGGCGTGCGTCCCACACCCACCATGTGCCCCACATGGGTTTGCCCCAGAGCGAACCCGTAGCCAGCGCCAAGGCCGTGAACACGGCACCAAGCGGCGCGGCGGCCCGGATCGAGACATCGGCCAGCGGATGCCGCCAGACCAACGTTCCCAGTGCTGATACCGCCATGATCGAATAGCACATCATGGAAAGCCATGCGAAAGGCACATGGATATACATGATACGGACCGTGAGGCCCTGCTGGTAATCGTCTGGCGACAGGAAGACCATGGCGAGACCGCCAACAAGGAACAGAACGGCAAGCGCCGACAGCCACGGCAAAACCTTGCCCGCAAAGGCAAGGAAGCGGGTGGGGTTGGCCATATCGAGCCAGCTTGCGGTTTTCACAGCGTCTTTCGTCATGACCTATACTTAACCTCCCCCCTTATGCCGTTCAATTGACCGTAATCAACTGCGTCAATCCGCCGAACATGATGACCACCGAAAACCGGTTCCCACTTTTCGGGATCATGTTCAATCCGCTGAATTCTTGAGCGCAGCGCTCGCGGCCAGCGGCCCCAGCACCGCGAAAAACAGCGTGAGCGCGGACAGAACCAGAAATGGAGCGACAAAGGGGGCGTTGTCTACCGTCGCTCCATAAGAAGCAGATACACCAAAAATTAGAACCGGTATGGTGAGCGGCAGCACGATGACGGAAACAAGCAGTCCGCCGCGCGGCAAGGCCACTGCCAGCGCCGCACCGACTGCACCGACAAAGGCAATGGCGGGCGTGCCGACCAGAAGCGTCAGGGTTGTAGCGCCGATGGCTGCTGCATCCATATTCATGAAAAGGCCGAGCATGGGCGACGCGATCACCAGCGGCAACACGCTTGACGCCCAATGGGCGACGCATTTGACCAGCACCGTGAGCGCCAGCATATGCCGGTCGGAGCCGATCAGCAGAAGATCGAGAGAGCCATCGTCGCGGTCGACCTGAAACAGCCGGTCAAGCCCGAGCAGCGTCGCCAGCAGGGCGCCGATCCACAACATGGCCGGACCGATCCGCGCCAGCAGATTGAGGTCCGGGCCGACGCCAAATGGCATCACCGAAATGACGGCGAGAAAGAACAATATGCCGACCAGCGCGCCGCCACCCGCGCGAAAGCTCAGGCGCATGTCGCGAAGGAACAGCGCCAGCATCAAAAGGCCTCATGCGAGAAACCGGCCATATCGAGCGACTTGATAGAAATATTTCTGACTATCGCAGTTTCTGACGGGAAACCGGCCTCCACTTTCCCTGAAACGGCTTCCAGCCCCAGCGGAATATGCGTGGCAGCAATGATCATGCCGCCCTGTTGCAGATGGTCATGCATCAGCCCGGCAAAGCGCGCTTCGGATGCCTTGTCGAGACCTGCCGTCGGCTCATCGACAATCCATAGCGGACGATAACTGACAAGAAGCTTGGCAATGGAAACACGGCGCTTTTGCCCGGTGGAGAGATAGCCGAAGGGCAGATGTTCAACGCCGGGCAGATTGACGGCTTCCAGCGCCTCATCGACTTCAAGCAGCGGCGCAGTGGCGTCCTGACCGTTAAAGCGTTGCCAGAACAAAAGATTCTCGCGCACGCTCAAGGCTGGTTTCATCGCATTTTGATGGCCGAGATAATGGCAGGCTGCCTGCACCGGCAGTGATGCACCGCCTTCAGTCAACTCGATCCGCCCCTCTTCGGGCGCGAGCAAGCCGCAGATGATCCGCAGCAAGGTGGATTTGCCTGACCCGTTCGGGCCAGTGACCACCAGCGCCTCCCCGCTATCGAGCGTGAAAGAAAGGTTGGAGAAGATTGTCTCGCCGCCCCGTTCGCCGCCCAGATTTTCGGCCTCCAGCCGCATTTTCTCTCCTCAAAAACCAACCGCTTCCCAACTCGATGGAACAACCGGGAGGATCGCAACATTTCGCCGCAAGCAGGCGAATTCACGAGATTCAGTCTGGAATCGTTTTAGGAAACTCTCTATATAGCAGCTACCACGCCAGCGGTCGGCGTGGAAACCATTTTTGGCCGATCTCAACACCTGGCACCCGCAATAAAAAGTTCGGGACCCAGGCTTCGGGACGGACAGCGGAAATGACTGCACCCGCACCTTGGCGCGTCCTTGAAACGCTAGCCTAGGCGTTCGTCCTGGTTTTCCGGCCAGTAGCATAAGGACGAATGCAGTGTCACACATTGACAGCTTCAAATGCCGCAAGACCCTCACCGTAGGTGGTAAAGACTATGTCTATTACAGCCTGACCGAAGCCGAAAAGAACGGCCTCGAGGGTGTTTCCAAGCTTCCTTTCTCCATGAAGGTTCTACTTGAGAACCTGCTTCGCTTCGAGGACGACCGCTCCGTTAAGAAGTCGGACATCGAAGCTGTTGCCAAGTGGCTTGCCGACCGCGGCAAAGCCGGCGCAGAAATCGCCTACCGCCCAGCCCGCGTTCTCATGCAGGACTTCACTGGCGTTCCAGCCGTTGTAGACCTTGCAGCAATGCGCGACGGCCTCAAGGCGCTCGGCGGCGACCCGGAAAAGATCAATCCGCTCGTGCCCGTAGATCTGGTCATTGATCACTCGGTCATCGTTGACGAATTCGGCAATCCAAGCGCGTTCAAGGCCAATGTGGACCTCGAATATCAGCGCAACGGCGAACGCTACCGCTTCCTGAAATGGGGCCAGCAGGCGTTCCAGAATTTCCGCGTTGTTCCTCCTGGCACCGGCATCTGCCATCAGGTGAACCTCGAATATCTGGCCCAGGCAGTCTGGACCAAGGAAGAAGACGGCGAAACGATAGCCTATCCCGACACATGCGTCGGCACCGACAGCCACACAACCATGGTCAACGGCCTTGGCGTTCTGGGCTGGGGCGTGGGCGGCATCGAAGCTGAAGCTGCCATGCTCGGCCAGCCGGTTTCCATGCTTCTGCCGGAAGTTATCGGCTTCCGCCTGACCGGCAAGGTCAAGGAAGGCGTCACCGCGACCGACCTCGTGCTTACTGTCACGCAGATGCTGCGCAAGAAGGGCGTCGTCGGCAAGTTCGTCGAATTCTTCGGTGAAGGCCTCGAAAACATGACGCTGGCCGACCGTGCGACCATTGCCAATATGGGCCCGGAATATGGCGCAACCTGCGGCTTCTTCCCGGTTGACAGCGAAACGCTGAACTACATGAACACCACCGGTCGCGATGAGCATCGCATCGAGCTGGTTGAAGCTTACTGCCGTGCGCAGGGCATGTGGCGCGACAAGGGTGCAGCCGATCCGGTCTTCACCGACATTCTCGAACTCGACATGGCCGACGTCGTTCCGTCGATGGCCGGTCCGAAGCGTCCGGAAGGTCGTATTCCGCTGGAAAACATCGGTTCCGGTTTCGCAACCTCGCTGGAAAACGAGTACAAGAAGACCACCGGCCAGACCACGCGCTATGCCGTTGAAGGCGAAGACTTCGACCTCGGCCATGGCGATGTGGTGATCGCCGCCATCACATCCTGCACCAACACCTCGAACCCGAGCGTGCTGATTGCTGCCGGGCTGCTGGCTCGCAACGCCGTCGCCAAGGGTCTCAAGACCAAGCCTTGGGTCAAGACGTCGCTTGCTCCCGGCTCTCAGGTCGTTGCCGCCTATCTCGAATCCGCTGGTCTCCAGAAGGATCTCGATGCACTCGGCTTCAACCTCGTCGGTTTCGGCTGCACGACCTGTATCGGCAATTCCGGCCCGCTGCCAGCGCCAATCTCCAAGACGATCAACGAAAAGGGCCTGATCGCGGCTGCCGTTCTGTCCGGCAACCGTAACTTCGAAGGCCGCGTCTCTCCGGACGTGCAGGCAAACTACCTTGCTTCGCCGCCACTCGTCGTCGCCCACGCTCTTGCCGGTACGGTCACCAAGGACCTGACCAAGGAGCCACTTGGCGAAGACCAGAACGGCAACCCGGTATTCCTGCGCGACATCTGGCCTTCCTCGAAGGAAATCCAGGAGTTCATCGCCAAGAACGTCACCCGCAAAATCTTCTCGGAGAAATATGCAGACGTATTCAAGGGCGATGCCAACTGGCAGGCCGTTCAGGTTCCTGCCGGCCAGACCTATGCGTGGGACGATAACTCGACCTATGTGCAGAACCCGCCTTACTTCGTTGGCATGGGCAAGTCGGCAGGTCAGATCGGCGACGTCAAGGGCGCTCGTATTCTTGGTCTCTTCGGCGACAAGATCACGACCGACCACATTTCGCCTGCTGGTTCCATCAAGGCTCAGTCGCCTGCCGGCAAGTATCTCATCGACCATGGCGTCGGCATTGCCGACTTCAACCAGTACGGCACGCGTCGCGGCAACCATGAAGTGATGATGCGCGGCACCTTCGCAAATATCCGTATTCGCAACCACATGCTGGGCGAAAACGGACGTGAAGGCGGCTACACCATCCACTACCCGTCGAAGGAAGAAACCTCGATCTATGATGCTGCCATGCAGTACAAGGCCGAGGGTGTGCCGCTCGTCGTTTTTGCAGGCGTCGAATACGGTAACGGTTCTTCGCGTGACTGGGCTGCCAAGGGCACCAACCTGCTCGGCGTCAAGGCCGTGATCGCACAGTCCTTCGAGCGTATTCACCGCTCCAACCTCGTCGGCATGGGCATTGTGCCTTTCGTCTTCGAGGAAGGCACCAGCTGGCAGACGCTTGGCCTCAAGGGCGACGAAATCGTCACCATCGAAGGTCTTGCCGATGTGCGTCCGCGTCAGAAGGTCGACGCTTCCATCACCTATGCCGACGGCTCGGTGAAGAAGGTTCCGCTGATCTGCCGCATCGATACGCTGGACGAGCTGGACTACATGAAGAATGGCGGCATTCTGCAGACCGTTCTGCGCGATCTCGCCGCTTAATCGGCACTCGATTGAAACGAAAAGCCGCCGGATCACTTCGGCGGCTTTTTTATTTTCCGGCAGTTTCAACGCCGAATCTCTCATTTTCGCGATTTTCGCGCCCGAATCCCGACATTTCGGGATTGATATGACGCAAATAGAGCACACTTGCCCCGGAATCTCACCGCAACGTGAATTCCCATTGATCGACGCAATTCCTACATAATAGATGTCATCATCAATTAGTGCAGGATGAAACTAAAGTGACCGCTCAGCCGTCTTTTTATGGAACAGCCACATGGCTGACCGGCGATTTCCAGCCGGGTTGGCGCAACATATGCGCCGTTCTGGGGCTGGCTTTCACCGGTTGCGTCTCCATGCAAGGCTCCGCTTTGGCTGAAGCTGCGCCGAAGAAGACTGCCGTTATCGAGCTTTTCACCAGCCAGGGCTGCAAATCCTGCCCGAAGGCTGACGATAATTTTGCCAAATTCGCCGATGATCCGAGCGTTCTGGCGCTGTCGTTTCACGTCAATTACTGGGATTATATGGGGTGGCGCGACACGCTTGCCACCCAGGATAATACCGACCGGCAGAATGCCTATCGCAATTCCTTCAACGCGCGCATGATCTATACGCCGCAGGCCATCATCAATGGCCGGGCAGAAGTCAACGGTCGCGATGCGGGGGCTATCAACGCACAGATCGCTGCCGACAAGCTGACTGTGCCTGTCACGATCAACCGTCTCGATGATGGCCGTCTGTCGATCGAAATTGGCGCTGGTGAAAAGCCGAAATCGCCGGTGCATGTGGTGCTGTTCTATTTCCGCGATGCAGTGACCATACCGATCACCGAGGGCGAGAATGCCGGTCAGGATATCACTTACCGAAACACGGTGAGCGAGATCAACACCATCGGCATGTGGGACGGCAAACCGCTGAAAATCGAACTCCCCGCCTCCGAATTGAAGCGCAAGGATGTTTCAGGTTGTGCCGTTATTCTGCAGGAAACCCGGGACGACAATTCGCTCGGGCGTATCCATGGTGCCGCCATGTTCAAGGAAAAAGCGCCAGTCGGGTTCTGACCGCAGCGGTTTCATCACAAACCATAGTCTTCAAATCCGGCAGTATTGTCGGGTGTCGAACACGATCATCGCTTTTCGCGGGCTTCGGTTTCGAAGTGTCTGGAAGGAAGTATCAGTGTTGCGGCTCGGTCGGACGAAGAAGGTTGGTTCGGCTCGGGCAGTCCTTTGGGCGGGGGGCTTGGGGTCGGACATACCCGAACCGAACCGTCTCAGGCAACACGTGGATGCTGAAGCCATAATCAGGCTGGAATGCGAAGCTGACAAGGCGAAAATGTGTTCGCCGATCACCATTACAGACAGACTTTCGTTTTTCGTGAACAACTAATGCACGATCAAATAGGCAGCGAATCTGACTTTTTTTTGAGGGAAATCCCGGTCAATTAAACAGCCAAGACGCCGCCTGCACTTGAATTTGTTTCACAAAAGCATCACCCTACTGTCATGCGCTTCGTTTCAGCGAAGACGCGCCTGCCGCTTCGCCACCCACAGGGCTGAAAGGAAGGACATGGATATTTCAAGCGCAGCAAATGAGGATTCATCATCCTCGTCCAACGCGTCTGCGTCGACAAAGGTCGTCTCACTCGACCGCGCCAGACCAACCCCCTCCACCATCAGTTTCGACCGGCATGAACTTGGCAAGATCCTGAACATCTATGGCCGCATGGTCGCCGCCGGTGCATGGCGTGACTACGCCATCGACCACCTGACTGACCGGGCCGTCTTTTCCATCTTCCGGCGCGCCAGCGAGGTGCCGCTGTTCCGCATCGAGAAAAATCCCAAGCTGGCCCAGAAGCAGGGTGCTTATTCGGTCATCGCCGCAAGTGGGCTGATCATGAAGCGCGGCCATGAGCTGGAACGCGTGCTGCGCGTTTTCGACAAGAGCCTGAAACTCGTCGAGGCCTGAACGTCGGCGCGCTCAGGATGAGGATAGCGGCGGCGCTCCCGGCTCAAGCGTGCGTCCGCCGTTGAGCGGCAACTGCATCAGCACAGTATCCAGCCAGCGCCCGTGCTTGAAGCCTGAACCCTCAATTCGTCCGCAATGCTGGAAGCCCAGGCTTTCATGCAGCCGCACCGAACCAATATTGTTCTCGCCATCGCCGATGACGGCCAGCAGCTGCCGAAAACCCGCCGCCGTTACCCGTTCGATCACCTCGCGCAGGAGAAGCTTGCCGACGCCCTTATTCTTGGCCTCTGGCGCGATATAGATCGAATCCTCCGCAAGCCAGCGATAGGCCGGTCTGGTGCGGAAATAGCTGGCATAGGCATAGCCCAGCACCACACCCTCCTCTTCCGCAATCAGAATTGGGAAACCCTGCTCGACAAAACCCTCAAAGCGCTGTCGCAAATCTTCACGCGACGGTGGCTCGACTTCGTAGGAGCCGGAACCGTTCAGCACGGCTTCGGTATAGATTGCAGTGATGGCATCTATATCGGTGGGGTTAAAATCGCGGACGATGGGCATGAGGCAGAACCGGAGAAATGATTTTACACATTTCCAGAATGCATCATGAAACGATCGGACAAAAGCAAAAAGGGCAGCGTTTCCGCTGCCCTTTCGCATTCCAGCTTCTTCTGCTGATTAGTTACGGTTGCCCATGAACTGCAGCAGGAAGGTGAACATGTTGATGAAGTCGAGGTAGAGACGCAGCGCGCCCATCACGACCTTGCGGCCCTGCGTATCCGAAGCATCGCCTTCGTAATACATTTCCTTGATCGACTGCGTGTCGTAGGCGGTGAGGCCTGCGAAGATCAGAACGCCGATCACCGAGATTGCAAACTGCAATGCCGAGGAGCCGAGGAAGATGTTGACGACCGAAGCCAGGATCAGGCCGAACAGGCCCATGATCAGGAACGAGCCCATAGCGGACAGGTCACGCTTGGTCGTGTAGCCGTAGAGCGACAGCGCACCGAAGGACGCGGCGGTCACGAAGAAGGTGCGAACGATGCTCTGGCCGGTGAAGACCAGGAAGATCGACGACAGCGACAGGCCGACGAGAGCTGCATAGCCCCAGAAGACGGCGTTAGCGGTCGAGACCGAAAGACGTTCGATGCGGAAGCTCAGGAAGAACACTGCCGCCAGCGGCGCAAGCATCACCACCCAGCGCAACGGCGAGGTATAGAGCGCGACGCCAAGGCCCGTGAGCATCTTGCCGTTAGCAAGCTGCGCGACGGCTGCGGACGGGTCCGTCGTCGTTGCGAGTGCCGCAACGGCGAATGCAGCAAGGCCGGTAACGGCCAGGCCGATAGCCATCATGTTGTAAACGCCCAGCATATAGCTGCGCAAACCCTGATCGATGCCTGCATCGGCGCGAGCGCCGCCTACGGGCCTCTGCTGCGCCTGAATATTGCGAAAGTCAGCCATGACTTAAATCCTCTTGCCATGTCCCGTCCGGTGTCGGGGCGCTCATTCCGGCGAGCCGCCGCCAGGCGCCGCTGGCGGGACTCCAGCATGCCTGCCTGACATTATGGGGATTATGGCCCTCACGTACAAGTACCGCCTGTAAAAAAACGCGAGGGTCACAGCGAAAAACCGAACCGCATTCTCCATACGATCCAATGGCTTATGCTTTTTTAGCCCTACACATTACAAAACGCTCATATAGTCCGGAGCACTTGTGCAGGCTTCTGGCCCAGCACCCGCCATGTACCGGCCAATCCGAAACCGACCGTCAGCACCAGCGCAACCGCTACGGTCATCAGCGCCACATCGGGCAGGAAGCTCGCCTTGAGCTTCATGATTTCCACCACGACATACCAGCCAGCCGCACTACCGGCGGCAAGTGCAAAAAGCGCGGTTGCGAGACCGAGCAGCATATATTCCATCACATAGGCTGCAATCAGCGTGCCGCGTGTGGCCCCCAGCGTCTTCAGGACGACAGCATCGTGCACCCGGGCGCGGTTGCCCGCAGCCAGCGCACCGCCCAGCACCAGAACCGAAGCGGCAAGCGCAATGGAAGCCGCAGCGCGAATGGCTGTTGCAAGCTGGCTGATGAGATCATTGGCGACATTGAGCGCATCGGTCACGCTGACGGTCGTGACAGCGGGCCATGTCTTGGTGACTTGTCGGAGTACATCAGGCGCGCGGTTTTTCTGGCCGTCCGGAATGGTGAGCGTCGCAAGCCATGTCGCCGGCGCACCGGCAAAGGTGTTGGGCGAAAACACCATGACGAAATTCATCGCCAGCGTTTCCCACTGCACCTGACGGAAGCTCGCGATTTTTGCCGTGATGTTGCGGCCCAGCACATTGACCGTCACCTTGTCACCGAGCTTCAGCCCCAGTTCCTTGCCTTCCCGTTCGGAGAAAGAGACCAGCGGCTCACCGCTATATTCGGCAGGCCACCATTCGCCCTCGCTCAGCGTCGAATTATCCGGCACCTTGTCGGCAAATGTAATGCCGCGGTCGCCGCGCAGAACCCAGGCCGCCTCGGGCGGAATGGTCATGTCGCGGACATTGGCACCGTTGAAAGCCACGATACGCCCGCGCAGCATTGGGCCGGAAGTGAGCTTGCCGTCTGGCACGATGCCGCTCACCAGCTTGGTGAAATCGCCAATGTCGCGGTTCTGGATATCGACGAAAAAGAAATCCGGCGCCTGTGCCGGAATATTCTCCGTGACCTGACGGCGCAGATTGCCATCGATCAGCGCAATCGCCACCATCAGCGTGAGGCCTAGGCCGAGCGAAAGCACCACTGAAGGCGTCAGGGCGCCGGGGCGGTGAATATTGCCGACAGCAAGCCGCAGCGCCGTCGAGCGCACACGCGGTGCGCGGCGGGCGAGCCAGCGTATGCCATCGGCCACAAGCCGCAGCACGCCGAAAGCGGCAATGGCCGAGACGATGAAGATCGCCGCAATGCGCCGGTCATAGGCAACGTATAGCGCCAGAGCAGCGAGAGCCGCAATCAGCAGAACCGCCAGCCCCAGATAAAGCAGCGGCGGCAGACCACGCTGCTCAAAGCCCTGCTCGCGGAACAGGGCCGTCGCCGGAATATCGCGGGCGCGACCCAGCGGAATGATCGCAAAGGCGAGCGTGGTGATCAGGCCGAAGACGGCGGCGAGCGCCAGCGCGCCGGGAAAGAAACCGCCGCCACCGGCGACCGGCAGATAATTGGCCAGCACTATTCCAGCAGCAAACGGAATAATCGCCGCCAGAATAAGCCCAAGCACAATACCGATCAGGCCGATCACCATGATCTGCACCAGATAGACCAGAACCGCAAAGCGCGCAGGCGCGCCAAGCGACTTGAAGGTCGCGATCACACCGCGCTTGCCGTCAAGATAGGCACGCACAGCATTGGCGACACCGACACCGCCGACGATCAGCGCCGTCAGGCCAACCAGCGTGAGAAATTGTGAGAAGCGCTCGATATTGGCGCTCAGCGCCGGAGCGGCATTGGCGCGGGAGCGGATATTCCATCCGGCATCCGGGAAATCGGCGGTGGCCAGCCGTCTGACTTCGGCAATTGCCGAATCTGGCGCGCCATTGGGAAGCGCGACCTTATAAACATGGTCGACAAGGCTTCCCGGCTGGATCAAACCCGAAGCCCGTAGGCCATCAAGCGAAACCAGAAAACGCGGTGCAAAATTGAAGCCGGACGAAAGAAGGTCCGGTTCGCTTTCGATCACACCGCGCAATTCGAATGTTTGCGAACCGAGCAGCACCTTTGCGCCGAGCGACAGCCCCATGCGGTTGAGAAAATCCTGGGAGACCGCAGCGCCGTAAACATCGCCTTTGACAGCCGTCATATCGGCCAGCGACTGTTCTGGTGCGACCTTCAACGTACCATAGAGCGGATAGGCGGCATCGACCGCCTTAACCTCGACCAGCGACTGGTCGGACCCATCCGGCATACGGGCCATGGAGCGCATCGTTGCGCTTTCGGCCATCCTGCCCTGCTTTTCGATAAAGGCGCGCTCATCGGCGGATGCTTCGCGCTGATTGAGCGCAAAGCTGACATCGCCGCCAAGGATGCTCTGACCTTCCGACGCAATGCCTGTGCTGACCGACCGCGCCACGGAATTGACGCCGCCGATAGCCGCCACGCCAAGCGCGATACAGGCCAGAAAAATATAGAACCCGGCAAGTCCGCCGCGCATTTCGCGCAGTGCGAAGCGGAGTGCCAGCGAAAGCGACGTCGCAGATTTCATGCGCCAGCCACCAGTTTCTCAAGCACCGCACCACCCTTGGCCGGTTCTTCTATGCGACCGGAACGGACGGGAATCTCGCGGTCGCAACGCGCGGCCAGCGACGGATCGTGGGTAACGAGCACCATGGTCAGCCCGTTTTCGCGCTGTTTGGCGAAGAGCAGATCGGCAATCTGCCGCCCCGTCGTGGTGTCGAGATTACCGGTCGGCTCGTCGGCGATCAGAATTTTCGGCGACGGCGCAAGCGCACGTGCAATCGCCACGCGCTGCTGCTCGCCGCCGGACAGCTCGGACGGATAATGCGTCAGCCGTTCGCCAAGCCCAACGGCCTTCAACTCGCGTTCCGCAACTTCGAATGCGTCTCGGCGTCCGGCCAGTTCCAGCGGAACCGCCACATTTTCCAGCGCCGTCATATTGGGGATCAGGTGAAACGACTGGAACACAATGCCGATATTGGCCCCACGGAAAGCAGCGGCCTGATCCTCGCTCATCTGGCTGATCGTCTCGCCCGCAATCTTCACAGTTCCGTTATCGACATGCTCCAGCCCTGCCAGAACCATGAGAAGTGTGGATTTGCCCGAACCGGACGGACCGACAATGCCCACGGACTGGCCGCTGGCAATATTGAGGGAGACACCTTTCAGCACATGCACCGATGATGCAGCATGGCCAAGCGTCAGATGAACGTTCTCAAGTTCGATAATCGGGCCAACAGCCTGTTCCGTCACGCGGTTTTCTTCCTATATGAATCAGTAGAACTGAAGGGCGCGCCACAAATTTGAACTTATGTTGCGCCAACACTTGAATAAATCACGTGAGCTGTCGCTCACCCTTTTACCGAATATGGGTTGCCAACGATGCGTTTCAAACTCTCAATTCCGGCATGGCTCTCGATTTTTGCGATCCTCGGATCAGTTTTTGCTGGCAGCGTCTATGCCCAGCAGGAGCCGGCACAGGAAGACCCGACGGGTCTTGAAGACGCTCTGCCGACCGAACAGCTTTCGCAGGTCAAGGTTGTCGGCTTCGGTGACAGCCTGATGGCCGGCTATCTCCTGCCCGTCAATGCCGCCTTTCCGCAGCAGCTTGAAAAAGCGCTGAACGACAAGGGCGTCGAGGTTTCAATTGAAAATGCAGGCGTATCGGGCGACACGACCACGGGCGGCCTGTCACGCATCGACTGGTCCATCCCCGATGGAACCGATCTCGTCATTCTTGAACTCGGCGCCAACGATGCGCTGCGCGGCATCCAGCCCGACATTACGGAAAAGAATCTGGACGACATGCTGGCGCGCCTCAAGGAGCGCGGCATTTCCGTCATTCTGGCAGGCATGATCGCCCCACCCAATATGGGCAAGGACTATGCCGCCAAGTTCAACCCGATTTATCCGAAGCTGGCGCAGAAATATGGCGTGCCGCTCTACCCGTTTTTCCTCGACGGCGTAGCAACCAAGAAGGATCTTCTGCTCGAGGATGGAATGCACCCCAACGAAAAAGGTGTCGAAGCAATGGTGGCAAACTTTATGCCCACTATCGAAAAAAGCCTGTCCGACATGCAAAACAAGGGGACATCAGGAGGCTGAAACCCGTTAGGAGCATAAACAGCTTGCTCCGGGACTCAAACGATGATTCGCTACAAATGCATCGACTTAGCCGAATCGATTTCTGACAGGTACGATGTTTTGACTCTCTAGGTTAGAGTGTCCTTTATGCGTCCACGACGCATAGCGCTCTGACACAGAACGCTTCGAGGAGGATGCCTTATGCCGCGTCTTTTCACTGCCCTCGAAATCCCGCGCGATGCTGCGCTCTCGCTGTCATTATTGCGAGGCGGTCTCCCCGGCGCACGCTGGATTGATGTCGAAAACTACCACATAACGTTGCGTTTTATCGGAGATGTGGAAGGCCATGTGGCCGACGAGGTTGCCAATGCGCTTGATCGTGTGCGGCGACCCGAATTCATGCTCAACCTGTCGGGTGTCAATGCGTTCGGTTCCAAAAAGCCGCACAGCATTTATGCGGGTGTATCCCCGTCGCCTGAACTCAACGCATTGCAGGCGGAAATCGAACGCATCTGCCAGAGGCTGCACATTCCCGCTGACCCGCGCAAATTCACACCCCATGTGACGCTTGCGCGGCTTCGCAACGCTCGCATCGACGATGTCGTGCGTTACCTTTCTTCACGCGGCAATTTCGCGACGCCACCCTTCAAGGTGGGCCGTTTCGTGTTGATGTCCTCCCGCGATTCCGTGGGCGGCGGACCTTACATTGTTGAAGAAGCCTGGCCTTTGGTGGCGTCCACCCGCCAGAACTGGTCGGCCAGCGCTTTCGAAGACGCCAGAACCATCCGGTAAACCAGCTCGAAATCCCCGGTTCCGCCATAATAGGGATCGGGGATTTCAACTGCCTTTCCCTCTGCAATCTCGGTGAACAGCCCAACATGCGCGCTTGCATTTGCAGGCTGCCGTTGCGCGATCATCCGCATATTGTAGCGGTCCATCCCAAGGATCAGGTCGAAGCGGCTGAAATCGGCGGCGATCAGCTGGCGACATCGTTGTGCGCTGATATCGAGACCATGACGCGCCGCAACGCTGATGGACCGTTCATCGGGTTCTTCTCCCGTGTGATAACCGTTCGTCCCTGCCGAATCGATCAGCACATTGCGGACACCACGTGCTTCAAGAACATGTCCCATCACGCCCTCGGCAAGCGGTGAACGGCAGATATTGCCGGCGCAGATGAAAAGAATGCTGGTCGGTTTCTCTATGGTCACGGAACCCTCGCGCTCATGATAAGTTAGTTCAAGAACCGCAACATAGGCGAAAGACGATGGCACGCAACCGGCTGACTGCAGACGAACTGAAACAGGCGCTGGCCGAACTGGAGGGCTGGCAGAAGGTGGATGATCGCGAGGCGATCACCAAAAGCTTCAAGTTCAAGGACTTCAACGCCGCTTTCGGCTTCATGACACGGGCAGCGCTTTACGCCGAAAAACTCGACCATCATCCTGAATGGTTCAATGTCTATAACCGCGTCGATGTCACGTTAGCGACCCACAGCGAGAATGGCATCACAGACCTAGACATCAAAATGGCGCGCAAGATGAATGCGATAGCCACCTCTTAGAGCCTGAATCAAAAAGCGGCATGTGTGTGCGAAAATGGTGATTTTCGAGTACCGGAGCGGAGCGTACTAAAGGTACGTGAGCACCGGAATGTAGAAAATTGACATTTGCAGCCACACAGTACGACTTTTGGAACAGGCTCTTAAACCTTTGAAATATAAACCATGATGATCTTCTTCTGGTAATTGAAGCTGCCGTCGCGGTTCCGGCACGAATAGGGCAGCGCTTTGGTCAGATCGATGCGATCACCCCAGTTCTGGCCAAGCGCGCCGCCATTGATACTTCGGATAAAGACATCGCCGACAGCAATGGCCGAGTGGAAAATATGCCCGGCCCTAACATCGTAGAACCCGATGGCGCGGCCATAGGTGATGGCGGAATAGCCGTTCCACTGCTCTCCGGCACGGAAGTTCAACAGCGGAATCCAGTTCTGCCCGGAGGTTCCGCGCAAGGTATGCTCGGAAATGCCCGCACCCAGAAGAAAGCGCATATAAGCCGTTGCGTCGTAGCAAACATTGTCTTTCACATCGACGGTGATGTGGTCGCTTAAATCCTGCGCCGATGCGAGCTGGTTTCCGCGATAGAACTGACTCGTCCGGTCAGCACGAACAAAGTTCTCGCCATAGCCGGTAAGATGCATGAACAGTCTCCATTCAATCAGATCAAGAAGCTGACCCAGACCCAAAACTGACCTTGGGCTGGCCGGACCTATAATCCGGTGATTTGGGATGGAGGTTGTAGCTGATGGTTCTTGCAGGATGCTGCCTGCCCTGAACGAGCAAAAACTTGAAAACCGGGGCGATACCCCCCATTTTCGATCATGTCATTTTCGGCCCCTCATAGGCCGCGATCTGACTGACAGGAGTTTGCTCGACGATGGATAGCGTCAAAATTGGTGAAATCCTTGAACCCGGCAGCGAAAGCGATTTCAAGAAACGCAGCGAACGGGTGAAGCAAGGTTTCTGGAAGGCCGCACGCCGCGCCGGTCGGATGGTGCCCTTCATGGATGAAGTGGTGGCCGCCTATTATTGCGCCCTCGATCAGAAGACACCGACACGCGTGCGCATGACGCTGATGGCGGCGCTTGCCTATTTCGTGCTGCCCTTCGACATTATCCCCGACATGCTGGTCGGCATCGGCTTTACCGACGATGTCGCCGTGCTGATGGCCGCCCTTACCGCCGTGCGCACGCATATTACGCCTGCGCACCGGTTGGCGGCGCGTCAGGCGCTGGAAGAGGTTGAGGGAGTAAGGGAGTAAGGGAGTAAGGGAGTAAGGGAGTAAGGGAGTAAGTTCTCACAATCCTGAACCCGTACAAGCCCTTAAACTAGGCGGTGAGCCAGAACATATTTGTCGTCATTTGCAGCCCGGATGGCGACTTTCGGACCAGACACTTAATTGTGAAGCCGCAACTTCCCCCTTCATCCCCTATTCCCTTATTCCCCTACTGCCCTACTCCCCTCCTGTCATATTCCAGCCGCTTTCTTTGCATTGATGTGGAGCCTGGGGTGGCGATCAGCCCTTGCTCGTTCAAGTTTTCTTTCAAAACTTCACCGTTTGGTAACCCAGATTAAGGCACTTTAATCGGCAACTGAGCGGGGCGGCGTGTAGAACGGCGGCATCCCGATATTCGAGTTTGAAGCAAACGAAAGAGAACCGGTAAAAGATCATGCTTGGAAAATCGATCGTCGCGGCTTCGGTGTTTACAATTGCAATGGCGGGCTCGGCCCTCGCCCAGACACCGACCCAGATTAAACAGTTCGACGCCTGGGGCGCCTATAGCTACAAGGCGGGCAACGGCAAGGTTTGCTATGTCCTCTCCGTTCCGACTGTGAAGGCTCCGGCCTCGGTCGACCACGGCGACAATTTCTTCCTGATCAGCCAGAAGCCGGGCCAGAACATCTCGTTCGAGCCGCAGTTCATGGCGGGGTATGACCTGAACCCCAACGCCAAGGTTACCGTCAGCGTCGGCAGCAACCGTTTCACCATGTTCGTGAACGGCAAGTCGGGCTGGATGGAAAATGCCGCTGAAGAGCCGAAGCTCATCGCAGCCATGAAATCCGGTCAGGATCTCAAGGTCGAGGCGCAGTCGAAGCGCGGCACCAAGACCAATTACACCTATTCGCTGAAGGGTGTTTCGGCAGCTCTCGCCGCGATCCAGAACTGCAAGTAAGCGACTTTTCGTCGAATACGGACTGAATTTTCAGAGTCGGAGCCTTTGCTCCGGCTTTTTTCTTTTGTGTCAGTTCCGCCAATCTTGCATGACAGCCGGGATGATCGAACGGGATGACGGACGCCTTATTCTATGCTAAGAGCGCGCGGAACAAGGCTCGCATATGCAGATGACAGAGCCCATATACTCCTTGCAATCAGGGCAATCGGGCCCGAATTGATCGGCGCGCGTCATCGCGGTCGCCCCTTAACAGTTGAAAACAGATGTCTATTTCGTTCGACCTTACCATTGATGATACGCGCGACCAGCTTGCCCGCCATGTGCGCGCCAATCTGGAAGCAAAGCCGTCGCTCATCGGCATGTCGCGCGAGGAAATGGCCGAAGCGCTCGTCAAGTCCGGTGTGCCGGAACGTCAGGTGAAGATGCGCATCAGCCAGCTCTGGCACTGGCTTTATGTGCGCGGCGTTTCCGATTTCGCTGACATGCGCAATATTTCCAAGGATCTGCGCGCCATGCTGGCGGAGCATTTCACCATTGCGCGCCCGGAAGTGGTCGAAGAACAGATTTCTCAGGACGGCACCCGCAAGTGGCTGTTCCGCTTTCCGCCGCGCGGCGCAGGTCGCCCGGTCGAGATCGAAAGCGTCTATATCCCCGAAGAAGGCCGTGGCACGCTGTGCGTTTCCAGCCAGGTCGGCTGCACGCTCACCTGCTCGTTTTGCCATACCGGCACACAGAAGCTGGTGCGCAATCTGACCTCGGAAGAAATTCTGGCACAGCTTCTGACCGCCCGCGACCGGCTCGGCGATTTTCCGGACAAGGATACGCCCGACGGCGCCATGGTGCCTGCCGAAGGCCGCAAGATCACCAATATCGTGATGATGGGCATGGGCGAGCCGCTCTATAATTTCGAGGAAGTGAAGAAGGCCCTGATCATCGCCTCCGATGGCGACGGGCTGTCGCTTTCCAAGCGTCGCATCACGCTTTCGACCTCGGGCGTCGTGCCGGAAATCTATCGCACCGGTGATGAGATCGGGGTTATGCTCGCCATTTCGCTGCACGCCGTGCGCGACGAGTTGCGCGACATCCTCGTGCCGATCAACAAGAAGTATCCGCTGGAACAGCTGGTCAAGGCCTGCCGCGAATATCCCGGCCTGTCGAATGCCAAGCGCATCACATTCGAATATGTGATGCTGAAGGACATCAATGACAGCCTGGAAGATGCAAAGCTTCTGGTGAAGCTGTTGCAGGGCATTCCGGCCAAGATCAATCTCATTCCGTTCAACCCGTGGCCCGGCACCAACTACCAGTGCTCGGACTGGGAGCAGATCGAACGTTTTGCCGATTACGTCAACGCAGCCGGTTATGCCTCGCCGATCCGCACCCCACGCGGTCGCGACATTCTCGCGGCCTGCGGCCAGCTGAAGTCGGAATCCGAACGCATGCGCAAGAGCGAACGCCTTGCGCTGGAAGCCATGATGATCGCCGGACACGGCGAATAAACGGAACAAGCGAGCGCGCGTGAACGATACATTCGACTACATAATGCGCTTCGTCGTTATTCTCTTTGGCTATTGCTGCGGCCTTCTGGCAACCGGCTGGTTTCTGGCCGCCATCCTGTTTCGCAGCATCGGCGTCGATGCACTGATGGACGATTTCGCCATGATGGCCGGGGCCAGCAATACGGAAGCCGCCACGCTTTGGGCGACAACCAGCTTCTGGAGCAGTGTGTTCGTCGGTGGTTTTGTCGTGGCCATGCTGGCAGGCGGCATCAGCTTCCTGCCTGCGGCTATCGTCATTCTGCTTGCCGAAGCACGCGGCTATCGCTCGTCGGTGTTTTATTGCGTTGTGGGAGCCGTGATCGGTCTTGGAACTGCTGGAACCGCCATTCCGTTTCGCGGCTCGGACGACTGGCCGGAAATGCCGCTCTGGATTGCTGCCTTCGTGGGCGCGGGCATTGTAGGCGGCTTCATCTACTGGCTGATTGCAGGCCGCAATGCCGGACGGCTTTCCGACCGCCCGGCAGGATAATCAAGGCATAAAGCTTATTTCGCCTGCGCGGTGATGATTTTCAGCGCGAAAGCCGAAAACACACCGGCAAACAACCAATCCACAATGCGCGTGACTGTCGGGTTCTTCTTCAGAAGGCCTGCAAATCTGTCGGCTGCCAGGACCATTGGCACGGTAAAGGGTAGCGCCAGCGGAATGAAGGACAGGCCGAGGAAAAACAGTTTGCCCATCGCATGCGGATCGTGTGCGGAAACAAACTGCGGCAGGAAGGTCATGTTGAACAGAATGATCTTCGGGTTGAGCAGATTGATGCCAAGCCCTGTCGCCCAGTTCTGAACCAGCGTGTGCTTTTTACCACCGTTCTTTTCCGGCGAAAACGCCGAGCCCTTGCGGATTGCCTGTACGGCGAGCCAGACGAGATAGCCGGCACCCACCACCTTCAGCACAGTGAAAGCAGCCGGAGACGCGATAATCAGCGCCGAAAGCCCCAGCGCCACCATCGTCGTATGGATGACGATGCCGGTATTTGCGCCTGCCATGCAGGCAAAACCGGCCGCCTTGCCTTCAGACAAGGCGCGCCCGACGAACAGCGTCATATCCGGGCCAGGCGTGATGGAAAGAATGGCGGTTGCAATCGCGAACTGGACGAAAATGGTCCATTCGGGAATGAAGGTCAGGTTTGTCAGGAATGACATGCGCGTAGCTCCGAAAATTCGCGGCAAAATAGAGCGGTTTCTGTTCTGACAGAATCGTCGGAACCGCTCTATTTGGTTTGCTTTGAGCATTATCCTATGCATCGAAGCGGGATCAGAAATCAGTCCAGTGGACTGATTTCCCCGCGTAGACGCTTCGCACTTTTGCTGGAAATGCTCTAACGCGAATCAAATCTCGCCGCTACTGGATTCTCTGGTCTTTTCGATAAGTCGCAGCCATCCTGCTTGCACGTGGCTTAGCAACTGATAAAAGGACAGCAACATCCAATTCCCAAGCCCTGCGGATGCTCTTCCCGAGCGGACAATGGGGCATCCATCGTATCGGAAGTTGACTATGAGCAAGTGGAAAGACGTTAAGAAGGTCGTACTCGCCTATTCGGGCGGTCTCGACACCTCGATCATCCTGAAATGGCTTCAGACGGAGCTCGGCGCGGAAGTCGTGACTTTCACTGCCGATCTGGGTCAGGGCGAAGAACTTGAACCGGCACGCAAGAAAGCGGAAATGCTGGGCATCAAGGAAATCTTCATTGAGGATGTGCGCGAAGAATTCGTGCGCGATTTCGTTTTCCCGATGTTCCGCGCCAATGCCGTCTATGAAGGCGTTTATCTGCTCGGCACGTCGATTGCCCGTCCGCTGATTTCCAAGCATCTCATCGAGATTGCCAAGAAGACCGGCGCAGACGCCATTGCGCACGGCGCGACCGGCAAGGGCAACGATCAGGTTCGCTTCGAGCTTTCCGCTTATGCCCTGAACCCGGACATCAAGATCATCGCTCCATGGCGCGACTGGTCGTTCAAGAGCCGCACGCATCTGCTCGAATTCGCCGAACAGCACCAGATTCCGGTTGCCAAGGACAAGAAGGGCGAAGCGCCGTTCTCCGTCGATGCCAACCTGCTGCACTCCTCGTCCGAGGGCAAGGTTCTGGAAGATCCGGCACTCGAAGCACCAGAATATGTGCATATGCGCACCATTTCGCCGGAAGCAGCGCCCGACAAGGCAACGATCATCAAGATCGGCTTTGAAAAGGGCGACGCCGTTTCGATCAATGGCCAGCGTCTTTCGCCTGCAACGCTTCTTGCCAAGCTCAATGAATATGGCCGCGACAACGGCATCGGTCGTCTCGACCTCGTGGAAAACCGCTTCGTCGGCATGAAGTCGCGTGGCGTCTACGAAACGCCGGGCGGCACGATCCTGCTGGCAGCTCACCGCGCCATCGAATCGATCACGCTCGACCGCGGTGCTGCTCACCTCAAGGACGAGCTGATGCCGCGCTATGCGGAACTGATCTATTACGGCTTCTGGTTCTCGCCGGAACGCGAAATGCTGCAGGCCGCAATCGATCTCAGCCAGAAGAACGTCGAAGGCGAAGTCACTCTCAAGCTCTACAAGGGCAATGTGATGGTGATCGGCCGTGAGTCGGACAAGTCGCTTTATTCCGACAAGCTCGTGACCTTCGAAGACGATCAGGGCGCTTACGACCAGAAGGATGCAGCGGGCTTCATCAAGCTCAACGCGCTGCGCCTGCGGACGCTCGCCGCGCGCGACCGCCGTTAGGCATTGATCTTCAGGCTCTGATGGCCTGCAAATGGCCGTTTTCTGCGCTTCCGGTGCTCACGTACCTTTAAGTACGCTGCGCGCCGGTTCTCGAAAACCACCATTTTCAGCTCACCAGCGCCAGAATCTCAACAGCCTAAGGTCTACCGTTCTGGAAACGCCCTCCCTCATCGGAGGGCGTTTTTCTTTGCCTGAATTTTCTTTTCTATGAAGAATCCGACACGCCGACAGGGATCGGACGTTTCCCTGCTTGACTCTTTTCAGAGTCGATTCAATACTGGAACAAATAGAGAACGAAAGCGACTTCGGCAAAACAGGCAGGCAGGCTTGCCTCCGGAACCGCGCAATCAAACACAGACAGATTACAGGAATTTTGACGTGAGCGGCATCGACATCGCGACGTTGCGGCGCATGGTTACCGCCATTGAAGGCAACGATCCGCAAGGAAACTTTGCTGGCGATACAGGTGCCGGTTTCGGGCGCGCAAACAGCTTCGCGCTTGGCCATGCGGCGGCGGACACCGCCTTTCCGCATGGGTTTGCTGGCGATGCCTTGCATGAGGTTTTCGCGGAAAATCCCGGTGCGCATATGGCGGCAACGGGCTTTGCGCTCGCCATGGCATTGCGAGCCACACAGAAGCAGCGACCGATCATTTGGATCGAGGAGGAAACGGCGACAAGCGAGTATGGCGGGCTCTACCCGCCGGGACTGTATGCTTTCGGCATCGATCCGCACCGGCTGCTGATCGTGCGCTGTCCGAATGCGCAGGATGTGCTGAAGGCCGCCAATGATGTGCTGGAAGCAGGAACCGGCGGCAAGGCTTCGCATCTGGTTTCCGGCATCGTTGCCTCGATAACCGGCCAGCCGAAATGCCTCGACCTGACGGCCTCACGCCGCCTGCTGCTGGCAGCGGAGACAGCGCAACTGCCGGTCATCCTGCTTCGAAGCCATCGCACCGGCGTGCAAAGCGCTGCCGTCAGCCGATGGCGTGTGGCCCCTGCGCCCTCGCGCTCCAGCGGGGCCAATGCGCCCGGGAAACCGGCCTTTCTGGCCGTTCTGGAGCGCAACCGTCATGGCACATGCGGCCAGTGGATCATGGAATGGAACAATGAAACCCTTGAATTCGGCATCAGAGAACGGGAAGGAAGCGGTAGCGTCGGCATCCATGGCGTCCTCCATGGCGTTCATGGCGCTGTGGTTTCCGTTTCTGCCGACGGACAGGCTGCACCGCGCCGGGCGATCTGATGCGTCCTCCGGGCAAGCATCCGACGCGCTGCCGCTTGTCATTACCGAGCGCACCGCCAATGCGCTGCGGCTGACGGCCATCGACGTCAATGCCGCCAAGCTCGGGCTTTATCCCGGCATGGCGCTGACCGATGCGCGAGCGCGCGTGGAAAGACTTGATGTGGCCAATGCCGAGCCGGAGCGCGATGCCGCCCTGCTCAAAGGAATGGCCCATTGGTGCGAACGCTATACGCCGCTTGTCGCCTTCGATCCGCCGCACGGGTTGATGCTGGACATTACCGGCTGCGCGCATCTGTTCGGTGTCTTAACCGCCATGCATGCCGATGTGATCCGACGCATCGAGCGCGCCGGTCTGCACATACAGGCGGCCATTGCCGATAACAGTTTTGCTGCGCGGCTTCTCGCCCGAGGTACGAGAGGCGGTGTATTCGACAAGGCGCAGGCCGACGCCGTGTTGCCACGCCTGCCGCTTTCCGCACTTGAACTGGCCGCTGCCGCTGAAACCGGCCTCAAACGTGCGGGTCTGAAACGGATCGGCGATGTGATGGCGCTGCCGCGTGCCGCCCTCACCGCGCGCTTCGGTCCAGATCTCGCCACCCGTCTCGGTCGCCTGACACGGCAGGAGCGCGCGCCCATCTCGCCGCTGCGCATGGTACCGCTCGCAACGACTGAACGCCGCCTCTCCGAGCCTGTGACCGCCATGGAACTGGTGGAGCGCATCTTGCAGGAACTGGCGCTGGAGCTGTTCGCCCGGCTTGAGACGGAAGGCAAAGGCGCGCTTCTGATCGAAGCGACTTTCTTCCGGGTGGATGGCGCGATACGCCATATCCATATCGAAACTGGCCAACCTCTGCGCGACGACAGGGTTTTTCTGCGTCTTGCGCGCGAAAGGCTCAATGCCCTTACTGATCCGCTGGATGCCGGTTTTGGTTTCGACATGATCAGGCTTGCCGCCTTGCGCAGCGCCGCGGTCGCACAACGCCAGACCGGGCTGGACCAGCATGAGGAAGACGATGCCGGTTTCAGCCAGCTGATCGACCGGCTCTCGGCGCGTCTGGGGCCGGAACGCGTGCTGGTGCCCTTCGCGCGCGATACGCATATGCCGGAGCGCGCTTTTGGCCTGCGCCCTGCCCTGCATGGCAGCCGCGCAAGCCAGACCGACTATGAAAGCGGCCCGGCACTGGCCGGTGATCCGCCAGCGCGTCCCATAAAATTGTTTCGTCCGCCGCAGCCCATCGAAAGCGTGGCGGAAGTGCCTGACAGTCCGCCTTCGTTCTTCCTGTGGCGGCGGGTTCGCCATCATATTCGCCTTGCCGAGGGGCCAGAGCGGATCGAGCCGGAATGGTGGCTTTCCATCGGTCATGACGTGCCGGAACTGCGCGATTATTACCGGGTGGAGGATGAGAACGGCCAGCGTTTCTGGATTTTCCGCGAAGGGCTTTATGACGGCGCCAATCATCCGCGCTGGTTTCTGCATGGGTTGTTTGCCTGATGACCCATATCGGCAGAAACCCCGCTTATTATGAAATGGCTGTCGCCAGCAATTTCTCCTTCCTGTGCGGCGCATCGCATCCGCAGGAACTGGTGTTGCGCGCGCACGAACTTGGCCTGTCCGGCATCGGCATTGCCGATCGCAACACGCTGGCCGGTGTGGTGCGGGCGCATGCCGCCTGGAAAGATTTTCGTGACAAAAGCGACTTCCGGCTTTTCATCGGCTGCCGCCTGTCCTTCATCGACGGCACGCCGGATATGGTCGTCTATCCGCGCGACCGGCCTGCTTATGGCCAATTGTGCCGCCTCCTGACCGAGGGCAAAAGGCGCGCTGCCATCAAGGGCGAATGCCATCTGCTCTGGGCCGACCTGTTGTTTCGCGCCAGACAGTTTCAGATCGCCGTCATGCCTCCGGAAGACGACGATCCTGACTTTTCGACGCGCCTGTCGGAAATCGCCACGGCGGCGCAAGGCTGTGTCTGGCTGGCGCTCGCCATGCCGCATCAGGGCCATGACGGTCGCCGGGCCGAACGCATCGCCCGTTTTGCAGCAGACGCGGGCGTGCCGCTTCTCGCCACCAATGATGTGCTCTATCACCATCCCGACCGCCGTGCGCTTCAGGATGTGCTGACCGCAACCCGCCATCACAGCACGGTTTTTGCCGCCGGGCGGCTGCTGGAGAAAAACGCCGAGCGCCATCTGAAGCCAGCGCGGGAAATGGTACGGCTTTTCCGCGCCTATTCGCAGGCGATTGCTGCGACCGCCGATTTCACCGCGCCCATCACCTTCCAGCTCGATGAGTTGAAATATGACTATCCCGATGAGCCTGTGCCACCGGGAAAGACGCCGCAACAGCATTTGCATGATCTGGCCTGGGAAGGTGCTGCCCGACATTACGGCGCGGATACCATTCCGGAAAAGGTGCAGGCGCTGATCCACAAGGAGCTGGCACTGATCGAAAAGCTGCAATATGCGGCCTATTTCCTGACCGTCTATGACATTGTGAGCTATGCCCGCTCGCAAGATATTCTGTGCCAGGGGCGTGGCTCGGCGGCAAATTCCGTCGTGTGCTATTGCCTCGGTGTAACCGGTGTGGACCCGACCGAAGTCGATCTCCTGTTCGAGCGCTTCATTTCCGCCGAGCGCAAGGAACCGCCGGATATCGACGTCGATTTTGAACACGAACGACGCGAGGAGGTGATGCAATATGTCTATAATCGCTACACCACCGACCGCGCGGCAATTGTTGCGACCGTCATCAGCTATCGTTCCCGCAGTGCGATCCGTGATGTCGGCAAGGCGCTGGGACTGACCGAAGATGTGACGGCGGCGCTTGCCAATACGGTCTGGGGCATATCCGGCGGCGGCATCGACAAACAGCATATTCGTCAGGCAGGCCTCGACCCGGAAAATCCGGTGATCCGTCGCGCCGTGGAACTTGCCATAGAGCTGATCGGCTTTCCGCGCCACCTGTCGCAGCATGTGGGGGGCTTTGTGCTCACACGCGACCGTCTGGACGAGACTGTACCCATCGGCCCGGCAGCTATGGAAGACCGTTATTTCATCGAATGGGACAAGGATGACATCGATGAAGTGGGGCTGATGAAAGTGGATGTGCTGTCGCTCGGCATGCTCACCTGCATCCGCAAGGCTTTCGACCTCATTCACCAGCACAAGCCGCAGCTTTATGGTGGTCAAAAAATGACCCTCGCCACCCTGCCCCGCAAAGATGAAGCCGTCTATGACATGCTCTGCAAGGGGGATTCGCTCGGCGTATTTCAGGTAGAAAGCCGCGCGCAGATGAACATGCTGCCGCGTCTGAAACCGAAGGAGTTCTACGATCTCGTCATCCAGGTCGCCATTGTACGTCCCGGCCCGATTCAGGGCGATATGGTGCATCCCTATCTGCGACGAAGAAACGGACAGGAGCCCAACACCCTGCCGTCGCCTGCCCCGGAACATGGGCCACCGGACGAGCTGCGGCAGATATTGGACAAGACCAAAGGCGTGCCGCTGTTTCAGGAACAGGCTATGCGTATTGCCATCGAAGCGGCGAAATTCACGCCCGACGAAGCCAACCAATTGCGCCGTGCCATGGCGACTTTCCGCAAGATGGGCACCATCCACACCATGCAGGAAAAGATGATCGACGGCATGGTGAAGCGCGGCTACGACCGGACCTTCGCCGAGAACTGCTTCAACCAGATCAAGGGCTTCGGTGAATATGGTTTTCCGGAAAGCCATGCGGCAAGCTTTGCGCATCTGGTCTATATTTCCGCGTGGATCAAGCATCATCACCCGGAAGTCTTTGCCGCCGCCCTGCTCAACTCGCAGCCGATGGGTTTTTATGCCCCGGCGCAGATCGTGCGCGATGCGCGTGAGCATGGCGTGACGGTCCTGCCCGTCGATGTGAATTTCAGCCAATGGGATAATCTTCTCGAAGACATCCCCGGCCCGCAACCAGCTGTGCGGCTGGGCTTCCGCCAGATCGACGGCTTTGCCAGCCGGGATGCTGATCTGCTGCTTGCCGACCGGCATGAGCCTTATCGCACCATTGAGGATATGCATCGCCGCCTGCGCCTCGACCGGCGGGCCTTCACCGCGCTCGCCGATGCCGATGCTTTCGGCTCGCTCGATATCGACCGTCGCGCAGCACTCTGGGCTGTGCGCCGCCTGCCCAATGATGAAACCCTGCCGCTGTTTCGGGCTGCATCCACAAGCGAACTGGCGGAAGAACCGCGCACCAAGCTGCCCGAAATGGCCGCGGCGGAACATGTCATTGCCGATTACGAGACGACCCGGCTTTCGCTGAAAGGGCATCCGCTGCAATATTTACGCGAGGGGCTGACGGCGGAAGGTGTCTCCACCTGCCGCGCTGTGCAGGAAAGCACCGATAGCCGCCGGATGAAGGTGGCAGGCATCGTGACCGTTCGCCAGCGCCCCGGCAGCGCGAAGGGCGTTGTGTTTCTCACCATCGAAGACGAAACCGGCATTGCCAATATCGTCGTCTGGCCGAAGATCATGAAAGCATTTCGCCGCGAGGTGATGGGTGCTCGTCTCGTCCGCATCGATGGCCGCATCCAGCGCAGCCCGGAAGGCGTGGTGCATGTGGTGGCGGCCAAGATCGAGGATCGCTCCGGTGCCCTGCTGGATCTCAGCGGGCGCGAGGCGCAACGCCTCGTCCCGCCGTCACAAATGGCGCATCACCCCAGAAATGTGCGGATCATGCCGAAGTCACGAGACTTCCATTGAGTATTTCAGTTCCACGCGCCGACGAAGAACACAGCGCAATAATGCAGCATCGCCCCAACCACGACAAAGCCATGCCAGATGGCATTCTGAAAACGCAGCTGTTGCCAGACGTGAAAGATCACGCCCAGCGAATACACGATGCCGCCTGCTGCAATCAGCCAGAACACGGTCGGCGGCAGCGATTGAACAATCGTGTCGTAAACCATGATGCCGCTCCATCCGAGTGCCAGATAAAGCAGGATCGACAGCCGGTCGAAACGGCCGGGCAGGAAAAGCTTCAGCATGATGCCGATGAAAGCCACACCCCACACGAAAAGAAGCAGCGGTACGGCACGGTCGCCCATATGCATGGCGAAAGGTGTGTAGGTTCCGGCAATCAGCAGATAGATGGCCGAATGATCGAAACGGCGCAGGAACCACTTGGTCGGCGAGACCGGCCAGATATTATAGACCGCCGAAATACCGAGTGCGCCCAGAAGGCACGCCAGATAGACGCTGGAAGAAATCGACGTCGATGCGGGACTGTTGGGCAGGAAATAGATCAGCATGGCGATTGCACCGGCAAAGGCCAGCGCCACGCCGAGCACATGGATGACGCCATCCGCCCAGAGCTCCGCCCTGTCGTAATGCCATTTAATAGTATCTGGCAGTTTCATAATCTTCGCCCTGTCCGATGTTCAGACAGCAAACTGCCATTGCTCTACAGCGTCAATATGACAGTTAAACGCATCGTGCTTTCCAAAAATCGATTCCGACTTTTGGGCCGATGCGCCAATCGATGTCGAGATTTAAACCGGCGACCAAGCGCCGCCGGGATAAGCTTACTGCGCGGCAGGCGCGTAAGAAGCCTGGATCGGCGCAACACCCGGCAGCGGCGCGGACGAACCGCTTGGCAGGGAAACTGGCTCGATAGAAGCTGCGGCATCGCGTGTCGGGCCATTGCGGAAACCGCCATCCATGCCGGTTTCTTCCAGCATGCCCTGACGCTTAGCATCGTAATAATAGCCGCGTGCATAGTAACGCACGGCCTGGCTTTCATTGCCGCCGGCAACCTTATACGCACCCGACAGATAGCGAACGGCGTATTTCAGGTTGGTTTCGGCATCAAGCAAGCCCTTCGGCGCGCCCTTATAGCCCATGCCGCGTGCCGTCGGATGGCTGATCTGCATCAGACCCCAATAGGGTCCATTGCGCGCACCGGGATTGAAGCGGCTTTCGCGATGCACAACCCGGCGCACAAGACGCTCAGGCACATCATAAGCGACGGAATATTTGGCAATCAGCGCATCGAGATCTTTCGGCGCGTTCTCCGGCGTCTCAAAAGCCATGTTGGCGGCAACCGAAGCAGGCGAAGCGGCAGCACGTGCGCCGGCATAGGCCATCATCGGCTGCGAAACGCCGCGTTCGCCGGGAATAGGAACAGCGGCAGGCAAAACCGGCTCGGCAGAAGCAACGGCTTCGGCACCCGCTGCTGGCACGCCGGGAACGGTAGTACCGTCCGTTGTGGTGGCAGCGGCAATAGCGGCAGCGCCGCCTGTTGCAGCCGGACCAGCAGCCATGGCCGTTGCAGTCGTGCCGACGGCAGCGCCAGCGGCAGGAGCAGCCGCAGCACCCGGAACCGCAGTTGCGGTTGCGGCGGCAGGCGCACCCGCCACAGCAACAGCCTGCGGCGCGGTAGCGTCGATAGTGGCGCCCGCTGCACTCGTTTGGGGTGCGGTATCGGCGGGGGAAATCAGAGCCGTTTTGACCGGCTTGCCATCATTGGTGGTATTGCAGGCGCTCAGCGCCACGGCGCAGCCCAAAAGCAGGACACCCTTGCGTGCAAGGGAAGCGGATGCAGAAGAAAAAAGCGCGAAACGCATAGCTGGACCCGTTCTCAGGAATCGAAATCTTTTTCGATGCGTTTTTCAAGCTCGACCAGATCGTCAGGCAGCGGCAAACCGTTCGCACGGAGCGCATTCAGCTTTTCGCGAACCGTTTCGCGGATTTCATGGGCGTCCTGCGGCTGATTCACCATTTGCTCAAACAGCAGCGCAATTTCCGCCTTGATGTCCTCGAATGCCATCCAGATCCTCTTGGCTTAACGGCCTCCAGGAAGCCCGTTGCAGTCAATATTCTTTCGGTCGATGACAGTTCTGTACCACGCAAAAGACGAAAAGCGGAAGCTCTAAACGTCAGCGTCGCGCCAAAATGAATATTTCAAATGGTAACAAAAGGATTAACACGCTCAAAGAATGCGTGGCAGCATCGTATCTATGACATTGAAATCCAAGGCAAAAATCCCAAGATCGTCGAAGTCCAGCCCACCGTTTGGATCGAAGAGATAAATGCTCATCCAGATAAGCGCGATGACCAGCAAAATAGCCAGAATCGTGAGAATCAAAAGGCGTTTGCCGAGCGCCGCCTTGCGACCCGCCCCCTGCTTTGAATGCTTTGCCATCGTCACTTGTCGCCCCGGCTCTGGTGCTTCGGCGTTGTTTCGGACGCGCTAATCATCATTGGTCGCATTCAGTTCTTCCGGCGGCGTGCCATGTTCCGGCGCCGTCGGCAGATAGCCTTCATGAACCAGCCATTTGCGCAAAATCAGCGTTATGGCCTCTGTCAGGTTCAGACCCGGATGCTTCTCAGCGATGACGCGCTCCAAAGCATCATGCACATCATCGGGAAGATAGGTGCTCATTCTGTCTCCTCCGCTTAGAGCGCGTTTCGATCTGATTGGATCGGCGCTCTAACTGTTTTATAGAACGCACATCTTATCCGAAAACCGGTGCCCACTTTTCGGGATGCGCTTAATAATCTCAGACAACCGTTACGGACACGCTGCCGACACCATCCACCTTGCCCACGAGACGGTCGCCGCGCTGCACGGGGCCGACGCCTGCGGGCGTGCCTGTGAATATAAGATCGCCCGGTTGCAGCTCAAAGAGCGACGAGAGATAGGAAATCGTTTCGGCCACTTTCCAGATCATCTGGTTGAGATCACCGGACTGGCGCGTCTCACCATTGATGGAAAGCGAAATCGAGGCCGACTGCGGGTGGCCCACATCGGATACAGGCGCAATGGCCGAGCACGGTGCGGAATGTTCAAAAGCCTTGGCGACTTCCCACGGACGACCGGCCTTTTTAGCGACCGCTTGCAGGTCGCGCCGCGTCATGTCGATGCCGACCGCATAGCCGAAAACGTGATCCAGCGCCTGTTCGACCGGAATGTCGATGCCGCCGGTCTTCAATGCAATCACCAGCTCGATCTCGTGATGCACATCCTCTGTCTTGGGCGGATAGGGAAAATCACCGCCATTGATGACCAGGCTGTCCGGATTTTTCTGGAAGAAGAACGGAGGGTTGCGGGTCGGATCACCGCCCATTTCGATGGCGTGATCGGCATAATTCTGACCGACGCAATAGATGCGGTGCACGGGGAAAAGCGCATCTGTTCCCTTCACGGGCAGAAACGGCTGCGGGCGCGGCGCGAAGACATAATCGGTCATTGGGGATTATTCCGATCGGAAATTGCAGAATACGACGAGTTTTGCCCATCATGCAGACGCAAGCGCGTCCTCGCAAGCCTTGAAAGCAGCAATTCCCCGTTATCGCCCGTCCGAGACCACGACAAAATCCGCCTGGCGCGATTGTCCCACAACGAGTTGCGCATTGGGAATGTCGTTGGAAAGTGCGCGGTTGCGCGCCGTCTCCTCGTCGAAACCGAAAGAGAGCCAGCGGTCGATCAATCGCCGTTCCAGTACCGGAAAAGGCACATCGAGGCGGATCGTCATGTCGAAAAATGGCGCCAGTCTTGACCATGGTTGCTGGTCAAGCAGCAGATAATTGCCTTCGACCAGAAGCACCCGATGCTCGGGGCCGACCACCGAGGCCGCCGCACGGGAAAGCTCCAGCGAACGGTCGAACACCGGAATGAACACTTCCTCCCGCACTTGTTTCAGCCGTTCGAGCAACGCTGCAAACCCGGCGCAATCGAAAGTCGGCGGCGATCCTTTGCGACTGCGCAGACCACGCTGATCGAGAATCACATCGTCGAGGTGAAACCCGTCCATCGGCACGACGATGGACGGTGCGTCATCGCCGTTGTTAAGGGCAGCGCGCAGCTCTTCAGAGATCGTAGACTTGCCTGCGCCCGGAGGGCCGGCAATCGCGACGATCAACCGGCCATCATCCTTGGCAAGCCGCGCAAGAATTTCTGAAGGCAGGGCTTCGCGGTCGATAGGCGTCATGTCCGGTTTCCGTATTCTGTCCTTGCCGATGGGTGGGCTGACAGATGCAGCGATTCGAGGGGCCCGCTCAAGAAAACTATGCAGCCTCGGCCTTCGGTCGCATTGCGCCCGTCATCAGAGCCACGGCGTCAGACATCGAATATTCCTTCGGGTCGATCACCGTCAGCCGACGTCCGAGCCGGTGAATATGGATGCGGTCGGCCACTTCGAACACATGCGGCATGTTATGCGAGATGAGCACTATCGGCATGCCCCGCGCCTTGACGTCCTGAATCAGTTCCAGCACACGGCGCGATTCCTTGACGCCGAGCGCTGCCGTTGGCTCATCCATGATCACGACCTTGGACCCGAAAGCGGCTGCGCGCGCCACCGCAACGCCCTGACGCTGCCCGCCGGACAGCGTCTCCACCGCCTGACCGATATTCTGGATGGTCATCAGACCCAGCTCCGTCAGCTTATCGCGGGCGATCTTCTCCATCGCGCCTCGGTCGAGCATACGGAATACCGAACCGAGCGGTCCCTTGCGGCGGATTTCCCGCCCGAGAAACAGATTGTCAGCGATGGAAAGCGCGGGCGAAAGAGCGAGGTTCTGGTAAACTGTCTCGATACCCGCATGCCGGGCTTCCATCGGCGAATGGAAGCTGACCGGCTTGCCATCGAGCTGGATTTCACCTTCGTCGGGCTTGATCGCGCCGGACAGCGCCTTGATGAGCGATGATTTACCCGCGCCATTATCGCCGATAACGGCGAGGATTTCGCCCGGATAGAGATCGAAATCGGCATGGTCGAGCGCGGTAACGCGGCCATAACGCTTGACCAGACCTTTTGCCGAGAGAACAGGTGTAGCCGAGTTTGTCATGCGGCAGCCTTTCTGATCCATTGGTCGATGGCAACAGCGGCGATGATGAGAACGCCGATCAGGAGATAGGTCCATTGCGGATCGGTGCCCCAAAGGCGCAGGCCGAGCGAGAACACGCCGACAATCAGCGCACCGAACATGGTGCCGAGGATGGAGCCGCGCCCGCCGAAGAGCGAGATGCCGCCGATCACCACAGCCGTGATGGACTCGATATTGGCGAACTGGCCTGCAGTCGGCGACACGGAACCAAGGCGACCAATCATTGCCCAGCCAGCCAGAGCGCAGATGATACCGGCCAGAACATAGACCGACATCAGGATCGGCTTGACCGAAACGCCGGACAGCTTTGCGGCCTCCGGATCATCGCCGATGGCGTAGACATGGCGGCCCCAGGCGGTGTGGTTCAGCACATACCAGAGCAACAGCACCAAAAGCACCATGGCGATCACGCCATAAGTAAACACAGCACCGCCGACGCGAATGCTCTCGCCGAAAAATTGCAGGATCGGCGCTTGCGCGGTGATCTCCTGCGCCCGGATGGTTTCATTGGCCGAATAGAGGAAATTTGTCGCCAGAATCACCTGCCACATGCCGAGCGTGACGATGAAGGGCGGCAGGCGAACATAAGCGACAAGAAAGCCGTTGATGAAGCCGCAAAGCGCGCCGGTTGCAAAGCCAAGCACGATGGAAAGCTCGGCTGGCAGACCATAGCGGAAAGTGAACTGGCCCATCACCACCGATGACAGCACCATGATCGCGCCGACCGAAAGATCGATACCGGCAGTGAGAATGACCAGCGTTTGCGCTGCGGCCACGATGCCTGTGATAGCGACCTGCTGGAGAATGAGCGTGAGCGCAAAGGCGGAGAAGAACTTGCCGCCCAATGTGACGCCGAACACCACCAACGACAGAACCAACACGATCAGCGGCACGGCTGCCGGATTGTGATGCAGAAACTGGCGGACGCGGTAAACGGTCGAACGATCGCCCGCATCGAAGGAGGCGACGTCGGTTGCGCTTTGCGACAGGGTTGTTTCAAACGCCTGCATCGACGGTTTTTTTGCAGCGGAAGCCGCCTGTGGCTCACTCATGATTGTCTCCTGCTTTCGCCCGCAGAACGGTCCGGCAAATCTGACACTACAGTTGCATTCTTCGTGATGCCGGTCTGCAACGAGCAATTTCCTGTGCTCCGGTGCTCGAAAATCACTCGTTTCGCCACGGCCTGACGAATTTGCAACTGTAGTGCAAAGACCCGCCAGGCCGGCATTTCCCGACGTTTCAACGACGGATCAACCCCAGCACTTGCCCAGCGCCGTCTTGGTGTCGATCGACGGAACGCCATCGACAGGCTTGTCGGTGACGAGCGTCACGCCCGTATCGACGAAAGTTTTGCCTTCGGTCGGCTTTGGCTTTTCGCCGGTATCGGCAAACTTCTTGATCGCCTCGATGCCAAGCGACGCCATCTGCAACGGATATTGCTGCGAGGTTGCACCAATCACGCCAGCTGCAACATTCTTCACGCCGGGGCAGCCGCCATCGATGGAAACAATCAGCACGTCCTTTTCACGACCCACTGCCTTCAGCGCTTCATAAGCGCCAGCAGCGGCAGGTTCGTTGATCGTGTGCACGACATTGATGGTCGGATCTTTCTGGAGAAGGTTTTCCATGGCGCGACGGCCGCCTTCTTCATTGCCATCGGTCAGATCGCGACCAGCGATGCGCGGATCGTCTTCATCGCCAAGCTTGCTCTTGTCCTTCGGGTCAATACCGAAACCGACATCGAAGCCCTGATCGCGCAGAACGTCGACGCTGGGCTGTGAGGCTGTCAGGTTGAGGAAGGCAACGCGCGCATCCTTGGCCTTGTCGCCAAGCGTTGATGCAGCCCATTTGCCGACCAGTTCACCGGCCATGAAATTGTCGGTCGCAAAAGTCGCGTCTGCCGCATCGGCCGGTTCCAGCGGCGTGTCGAGCGCGATGATCAGAAGACCAGCATCACGCGCCTTTTGCAGCGTCGGCACGATGCCCTTGGTGTCGGAAGCCGTGATGAGAATGCCCTTGGCGCCATCGGCGATGCAGGTTTCAACGGCTGCAACCTGACTTTCTGAATCGCCGTCAATCTTGCCCGCATAGGTCTTGAGGTTGACGCCCAGCTCCTTGGCCTTGGCGACAGCGCCTTCTTTCATCTTGACGAAAAAGGGATTGGTGTCGGTCTTGGTAATGAGGCATGCGCCAACATCGGCAGCCTGCGCAGGCAGTGCTGCAACACCAAGCGTGAAGGCAGCAAAGGCCGCCGACAGAACTGTCTTCTTCATGAACTCCTCCCAGAGTGATACCGGTCCTTTTCCCCCGGCATGCCATGAGGAAAACACGGCTTTGAAACAGAGTCAATTAATAAATCCACTTGATTTATTAATGTGCTGTGTCACTCTCACCATCGGAGGAGAAAGCCGAGGGAAGCAGGAGACCGCGCTGCAAAAGCAGGTAACTTGCCGCGTAAGCTTTTGTTTTTATTTCATATCCCAAAGAAGAGGGCTTTTTCTCCTGCGATGAATGGGTTAGGACCTCGCCGTGCCCGAACACGACAGTTGCAAATTCGTCAGGCCGTGGCGAAACGAGTGATTTTCGAGCACCGGAGCGGAGCGTACTTCAACGTACGTGAGCACCGGAGCACAGGAAATTGCTCGTTGCAGACCGGCATCACGAAGAATGCAACTGTCGTGTCAAGCGTGGGATTTGGGAGAGAAAATGGTCAGGCATCATCCGGAACAGGACGTTTCCGAGCCGAGGGACGGACCGGCAGGTTCGCCCGGCCCTGCCATGCAGAAATTTGCCGAACCGGGCGCGAATATCAATCGCGGTTCCAACCAGATCGGTGTGCGCGCCTATAATGAGCGGTTGGTTCTGGCGCTCGTCCGCAGGCATGGCGCTCTGGCCCGGGCCGATATTGCGCGCCTGACCGGCCTTTCGGCGCAGACCGTTTCCGTCATCATTCGCGCTCTGGAAAAAGACGGGCTGATCACGCAAGGCGAGCGCGTGCGTGGGCGGGTCGGCCAGCCTTCCATGCCGATGCGGCTTGCAGCCGACGGTGTTTTCTCCTTCGGCCTCAAGATCGGGCGACGCAGCGCGGAAATCATATTGATGGATTTTCTGGGCGCGATCCGCGAACGCAGGCACATCACCTATCGCTGGCCAGTACCCGACGAAATCCGCCATTTCGCCTTTGACAGTATTGCCGCTTTCACCGCCGCACTTGATCCGGACAAGCGCGATCGCATTGCAGGCCTCGGCATCGCGCTGCCTTTTGAACTGTGGAACTGGGTTGAGGAAGTGGGCGCGCCCGCCGCCGACATGAATGCGTGGCTCGATGCCGATCTCGTCAACGATTTCGGCGCGGTCTTTCCGTTTCCAGTGTTTCTCCAGAATGACGGCACGGCAGCCTGTGGCGCGGAACTGACCTTCGGGCGCGGGCCGGAATTCACCGATTTCGTCTATTTCTTCATCGGCTCGTTCATTGGCGGCGGCGTGGTGCTGAACAACACGCTCTATCCGGGCCGCACCGGCAATGCCGGTGCACTCGGTTCCATGCCGATGCGCATGCGCAGCGCCGAAGACGGGCGCGCGACATTGCAGCTCATCGATACAGCCTCGCTTTTCGTGCTGGAGCGGCTGTTGCAGGAGCGGAACATCTCGTCCGACGATCTCTGGCTGTCGCCCGAAAGCTGGCACAATTTCGGCGAGCCGCTGGATGCCTGGATTGCACTCGCCGCGCGCGGGCTTGCCCATGCAGCGGTGGCCGCAGCGTCGATCATCGATTTTCCAGCGGCCATCATTGATGGATGGCTGCCGGAAAGTGTTCGCCATCGCATTGTCGAAGCAACGCGGGCCGAACTTTCCCGCCTTGATCTTCAGGGTCTCAGTGCGCCGGAGATCATAGAGGGCAAGGTCGGCGTCCACGCCAAGGCAATGGGTGCTGCAAGCCTGCCGCTCTCCAACCGCTATCTGTTCGACCAGAGCGTATTGTTCAAGGATGCAGGCTAGCGCCCTTGATGGCCTTGTCGATATCCTTCTTCGGACCATAAAGCGCCAGCCCGACCAGATCGGGCGCATCTGCCGGCTCTGTCTTGAACACAGCGCGATTGGCTTCGTCATGGCCGGTCTCGAACATGGCTTGCACATAAGGCGCGCGCACCAGATCGCGCTGGATCGATTGCTGCCATGCCCGTTGCAGGATTTCCGGCGTCGCGGCGAAAATCAGCATCGGCTGCCCCAGAAGTGGCGCGTGGCGGCGGCCTGACGCATCTTCGTAAGGCGTGCCCATGGCATCAGGCACGGCACCGGATATGCCGGTTGCGATGAAGGCAGTCACGTTCAGTTTTTGCCAGACGGGCAAATCGTTCAGGACAAGAATGGCTACTTTGGTATCGAAAATCATCGGTTCTTCCTCTGTTCGAGAGAAGACCTATCTCTTCGCGGCTGCAATTTCTGGAACGTTTGTGCGCCCCCGACGATAAGCTGCCGGTGTCATGCCATAAGCCCGCCGGAACCAGCGCCCCATATGGCTTTGGTCTGCAAAGCCGCTGAGTGCGGCGGCTTCCGCTGGCGGCACTTTCTCTCGCAACAGCCGGCGCGCCTCGGCAAGCCGCAACTGCACCAGAAAGGCATGGGGTGATGTGCCGAACTCACGTCGAAACCCGCGTGAAAGCTGAAATCGGTCCGCAGCACCTGCGGCTTTTGCCAGCTCATCCAGCCCGAATTCTTCATCGAAGCGCGCACGCAGATACTCCATCGCACGGGCTGCAACGGGATGCGGCGGCGCACCTGTTTCCGGCCCGTCCTGCCCGAGATGCCGCGCCAGATGCTGCGTAACCTGATCGCGATAATCCTCGACCATCAGCTGCGGCGCTTGCAGAAAGATCGCTTCGCAGGCACGTGCTATGGCTTGAAACAACTGCTGGTCATCGGCCAGCGTTTCGCGAAAGCCGATATGCGCGTCATTGCCACCCATTGCATCGCGGATCAGCGATTGCGGCATATAGAGCATATTGTAAGTGAAACCGTCCGCCTCAATCGCCTGCCCGTCGTGACGTTCGCCCGGTTCGATGAGAATCACCCGGCCCGGCGTGCTCTGCCGCCGCTTGCCGCGACAGAAAAAGTCCTGCACGCCCGCATGTGTTACGCCGACAAGCCATTCGTCATGGAAATGCATGTCATAGGCATGGCTGTGAAAACGCGCAGCAACGGCTTCAAGTCCGGTGGCATCGTCGCGTTTCAGGCGCATGACATCGCGGGCGTCATGGCCATGGTGGTTCATGTCGGTCATCGGATAAATTTGTAGCACATCGCGTCACAAACACACGCTTTGTTATTTTCAAACAATAAGTTTGATCTATGTTGTCTTGCAATGACCGCAAATGGCAACACATTGACTGCTTAATTCATTGAATCGAACGGGAAAGATATGACCGTCAAGACGATCGCGACCACGCCTTTTCAAGATCAGCAACCGGGCACTTCAGGCCTGCGCAAGAAGGTTCCTGTTTTCCAGCAGCCCAACTATGCCGAAAACTTCATCCAGTCAGTTTTCGATGTGCTGGAAGGTTTTGAAGGCAAGACGCTGGTGGTTGGCGGCGACGGACGCTTCTATAATCGCGAAGTGATCCAGAAGCTCATCAAGATCGCGGTCGCCAACGGCTTCGGTCGCATCATGGTGGGCCAAGGCGGCATTCTGTCGACACCGGCTGCATCCAACATGATCCGCAAATACAAGGCCTTCGGCGGCATGATACTGTCGGCCAGCCATAATCCAGGCGGCCCGAAGGAAGATTTCGGCATCAAGTACAATATCGGCAATGGCGGCCCGGCACCGGAAAAGATCACCGAGGCGATCTTCGCCCGCTCCAAGGTGATCGATCAGTACAAAATCGCCGAGGTGGCCGATGTCGATATCGACAAACTCGGCAGCACCAGGCTGGGTGACGCCGAGATCGTCATTTTCGATCCGGTGACCGACTATGCCGAACTGATGGAAAGCCTGTTCGATTTCGACGCCATCCGCGCCATGATCAAGGGCGGTTTTGGGCTCAAATTCGACGCCATGCATGCCGTGACTGGTCCTTACGCCAAGGAAATTTTCGAGCGCCGTCTCGGCGCGCCGGATGGTAGCGTCGTCAATTTCGTTCCGCTGCCGGATTTCGGCGGCCATCACCCCGATCCAAACCTCGTCTATGCAAAGGATCTCTATGATCTGCTGATGTCGGACAACGCACCAGATTTCGGTGCAGCCTCTGACGGTGATGGCGACCGCAACCTCATCATCGGGCGCGGCATTTTCGTCACCCCTTCCGATTCGCTCGCCATGCTTGCCGCCAATGCGCATCTGGCGCCCGGATATAAGGGCGGCATCAAGGGCATCGCGCGTTCCATGCCGACCAGCGCCGCCGCCGACCGTGTCGCGGAAAAGCTCGGCATCGGCATGTATGAAACGCCGACCGGCTGGAAATTCTTCGGCAATCTGCTGGACAATGGCAAGGTCACGATCTGCGGCGAAGAAAGCTCCGGCACGGGCTCCGATCACGTGCGTGAGAAGGACGGCCTGTGGGCCGTGCTGCTCTGGCTCAACATTCTGGCCGTGCGCAAGGAAAGCGTGAAGGCCATTGTCGAGGAACATTGGGCGCGCTTCGGGCGCAATTATTACACCCGCCACGACTATGAAGCGGTCGATTCGGATATCGCGAACAAGCTGGTGGCCGACCTGCGCGACAAGCTTTCGAGCCTGCCGGGCACCACGGTCAACGGTTTGAAGATCGAGAAGGCCGACGACTTCGCCTATCATGATCCGGTCGACCATTCGGTGAGCGAGCATCAGGGCATCCGCATCTATTTCCCCGATGGCGGGCGCGTCGTGCTTCGCCTGTCGGGCACCGGCACGTCGGGCGCAACCATCCGCATCTATATCGAACGCTATGAAGCGGACACCGCCAAGCACAATCTCGATACGCAGGAAACACTCGCCGCACTGATCGACGCTGCGGAACAGATCGCCGAAGTCAAGAAGCGCAGCGGACGCGACGCTCCGTCGGTGGTTACGTGATCAGTTAGGGGAATAGGGGAATAGGGGAATAGGGGAATAGGGGAATAGGGGAATAGGGGAATAGGGGAATAGGCTTGCAAGGCCGAAACCTTGTTCAAGCGCTCTTTTCACTTATTCCCCTACTGCCTTACTCCCCACTCCCTTAATCGAAGACAATCGCCGGAGCTGGCCGACCGGCCCCGTTGCCGCCCTTCATGTTTTCCCAGACCTTCGAGGCGATATCGCGGTAGATTTTCGCGTGCTCACTATCCGGATCGACCACCGTGACCGGTGTGCCATTATCCGAATGGGCGCGGATATCCATATGCAGCGGCACTTCGCCGAGGAACGGCACATTGAGGCGCTCGGCCTCCTTGCGCGCGCCGCCATGACCGAAAATGTCGTAGCGCTTGCCGGTATCCGGCGCGATGAAGTAGCTCATATTTTCGACAATGCCGAGCAACGGCACATCCACCTTGCGGAACATGGACAGGCCCTTGCGCGCGTCGATCAGCGCCAGATCCTGTGGCGTCGAGACGACGACCGCACCAGCCAGCGGCACCTGTTGCGCCATCGTCAATTGCGCATCGCCAGTGCCCGGAGGCATGTCGACGACGAGGACGTCAAGCTCACCCCAAGCCACTTCGCGCAGCATCTGCGTCAGCGCCGACATGACCATCGGCCCGCGCCAGATCATCGGCGTTTCCTCATCAACCATGAAGCCCATGGACATGACCTTGAGGCCGTAATTTTCCATCGGCTTCAGGATGCGGCCTTCAATCGTTTCCGGACGACCGGTAAGGCCCAGAAGACGCGGCATGGACGGCCCGTAAATATCGGCGTCGAGAATGCCGACCTTCAAGCCATTGGCCTGCAGACCGAGGGCGAGATTGACCGCGGTGGTGGACTTGCCCACGCCGCCCTTGCCGGATGCGACAGCGATGATCGCGCCGACACCGGGAATGCCGGGCTTTTGCGCCGCACGTTGCGGTGGCGAGGGATGACGATGCTGCGCAGGTGCGGCAGCAGCAGGGCGTGGTTGCGGCTTTGGCGGCGGCGGAGCGTCGTCGCTGGTGCGACCGCCTCGCTTTTCCGCCGTCAGCGTGACCAGTGCACCGGAAACGCCGGGGATTTCCTTCACGGCCTTTTCCGCTGCAACCCGCATGGGTTCCAGCCCGTCTGCGCGTTCCGCCGGAACCGTGATGGAGAAGAAGACCTTGCCGTCGGCAATAAAGATATCCGATACCAGTCCGAGCGACACAACATCGCTTTCGAAGTCCGGTCCCGTCACGGTCTTCAGCCGCTCCAGAACCTGTTCGCGCGTTACGCTTGCCATTTCGATTCCCTTGATTAGGGGAGTAAGGGAATAGGGGAGTAAGGCAGTATGTTCCTCGAAACGAACACACCGCGCGACCACCTATTCCCTTACTCCCCTATTCCCATATTGCCTTACTGTTACTCCCCTATTCCCATTTCACCAAGAGGCCAATACCTCATTCAGGCCGCTTCCTCACAGACGGCGGCTTCGGGGCGATGTCCCATGAGATAAAGCGCGCAGGTGGTGCGCAGCATGGAGGCGAAATTCGGGATCGCGCCATTGGCCTCCAGCGCTTCATCATAGAGCGTGGAGATAAAGCGTGGCGTGGTCAGATTCTGGCTGGCCGCGATTTCATCCAACAGGCGCCAGAATGTGGCTTCCAGCTGAATGCTGGTGGAATGCCCGCCAATGCGCACGGAGCGATTGATCTGCCGGTAGCCTTCCGGGTCCTGCTCGGCGAAAACCTTGCACATGGGTTCCTCCATCCTTTAGAGCGCGAACTGTGCTGTGGTAGCCGATTGCCACCACGCCGTCGTTTTTTCTTTCATAATCGACAACCAGTGAGACAATCGCAAGCCGCTTTTGCTGAAGCGCTGCCAAAAATGACATGCAAGAAATAGGAGTCACTTGTGGCTAAAGCCATTCATTCGATGATCCGCGTTCTCGACGAGGAAAAATCAGTTTCCTTCTACCAACAGGCCTTCAAGCTCGACATTGCCGAACGCATTGATTTCGAAACATTCACGCTAATCTATCTGCGCAATGCAGAAGCCGACTTCGAAGTCGAGCTGACGGTCAACAAGGGCCGCACCGAACCGTATAATCTGGGCGACGGATATGGTCACCTTGCCGTGGTCGTGGACGATGTCGACGCCGAACATGCCCGCTTCACCGCGCTTGGTTTCAAGGTCGGCAAGCTTGTCGATTTCAAGAACAAGGGCGTGCAGCTCGCCCGCTTCTTCTTTGCCGAAGATCCGGACGGGTACAAGATTGAAGTTCTGCAGCGCGGCGGCCGTTACCAGTAAGCCGCCCTGCACCTGTATCGCCTGTCATGGCCGAGAGGAGCGGCCATGACAGACGCCAGCGTTCCCGGTGGCGACAATTCGCCGGGGGCGCGCAGCCAGCCCATCCATTCCGGATGGGCAAGCAAAGGAGGAGAACCGAATGACAACCGTTTTCGACGGTCTTTCCACCCACGAAAAGAAGAAGCTCTCCCGCCGCGACCTCTTGAAGCGCGGTGCGGGCCTGAGCTTGAGGATATCTGGGTCTGAGATGAGAATGTACACAGCTCGAACGGTCAATAATTTTTAGCCGGTCTGGACCATTATTATTACACCAAAGACGAATACAAGATCTGCATAACGCGGGCACAGGACTTTAAAACCTGCCAGCGCTCAGCTTTTTTCACGCTTTGCAAAACAAGTGTGCCTACTGCTTTTTTTGCAACTCGCAACAAAAACAAATATTGCGCCTTTTTTTACAGTAGTTGAATCCGCTTCGATCTTTCATTGTCGTCCCTACAATATTCGGAAGAAAATCGACATTTCCATTCGAATATTTAATCAGAATGCGACCAATAAATCCTCAACCTATAAAATATAGGAAAGTGAAATGGCGGATTATATTCGTACAAAAGGCAACAGCACCTTAAGTTATTTATATTATAATTATTGCTCAAATGAAATAAAACTTAATGACTATTATGTCAATATTTACGCATACTTCGAAGACAACAGACAAAAGCCCTTAGCCCAGCGAAGGCTCGTATGGCAGCTTACTGAGGGCAACGCTACCCTAAGCCAGTCCTTGACACTGACCGACGACAATGGCCAGAGCAAAAACTCTATCCAAGAACTACCAGCTAATAATAAAGCAAACACGCCCGTGCGCCTAGCTGTCTGGCCCGAGGACGAACCGGATGCAGTGCTCGAAATTGAACATACATTTGATACGAAGGAGGCTTCTCCGCGCGATGAATATAATAGCCTCTGGTTATACCCGCCCGCTGATGATCAAGTGCTGTACGACACTGACGTCCCCATACGTGCTGCAGTTGCCGCTCGCCTCGGTAGACCTGTATCGGGCGCCACTCTGATTTGGGAATATACTATCAATGGCAAGCCGGCCGGAGATGTTCTGGAGTATCAGAAAATCACCACTACTGACTATAAGGGAGATAGCAACTCGTCATTTTATTACAAAACAACATCCGGTTACCCTATCGGTGACCCGATCAAAATTCAGGTCAAGGTTACAACGCAAGGGTTTATTCCTGAGCTGACGCAAGGTCCGGTCGATCTCACATTCATCGGCGGCAGCCACAACAATAAATTGGAGTTGTCATTTCCAGAAGAAACCACATCTCTCCCCACAAACGAGCAGATTGACATAAGGTTAAAACTCACCGACGGCAAAGGATATCCTTTGACGAATTATTATGTCGATTGGGGAAATCCCCCGACCGGTGCCATCTTCGTTGAGATTCATCCTATGACCAATGAAAACGGTGAAACTCAAGCCACGATCAAGCAAACTCTCGAAGGAATCGCAACCTTCAGCGTTAGCGCTCCGAAAGCAAACATCACCCGCACCGACTTCCAAATATATTTCCGCCAACAGCCCAGCAGTATCAAGATAATTCCTCCTGCTCCTGATAGCATCCGATACGACGACTATGTGACCATAACCGCCAAAGCTCTAAACAGCGAAGGAAACCCAGTACCTGGCGTGGCTTTGCATTGGAAATACGAAGGATATACTAACTTAGAGACAGGCCCTCAACCAAATACCGACGCAGATGGTATTGCAACGGTCTGGTTCATTGTCCGCACAGATGATGGCTACCCCGACACACCTACCAAAATAACAGTCACCGCAAGCGACGACTTCAGTCATACTTCGGAGCCTGTAGAGCTCGACATTGTTGGGGGGAGCCTGAACAATAAGCTGCAATTGCAAAACCTGTCATATGGCAAAACGGGAAATACCGACACCCCTTTTGAAGTCGTACTGAAATTGTCGACGTTCGAAGACCTTGCATTGACAAAATATCCTGTCATTTGGGATATCCCTACCAATGGCGCTTCTATCTTACAACATGATCTAAAAACCGATCCACACGGTTACGCTACTGCGACCCTCATGGGAACTCGAAAGGGAGTTGCCGATTTCAGAGCACGTGTTCCACTGGCGAATGCCACATGCCAGTTCCCTTTGAATTTTCGCAAACAAGGCATAACGCCGAGTAGCATAATACTCAAACTAGACCTTAATGAGGAACTTCGCTACGACACCAAGGTGCTGCTAGAAGCAACTGTGTTGGACGGCGAAGAGAATCCAGTACCCAATTTAACGGTATTTTTCGAACCCCATTTTGACCCGGCATATAACAGTTATGAGTGGAGAGAGGAAGTTGTTACAGATGAGAATGGTATTGCAATATGTTGGGTCACGTTAAATACATCATCCACTGGCTATCCGCTTACTCCGATCACCTTAACAATGACCGCACAAACTAATGATGGATCTGTTAAATCGAATCCGGTGACAGGCACTTTTGTCGGTGGCGGTCTCAACAATAAATTGAAACTAATCAAACCACCTGAAAGCCCTTTGCATGTCAATGAAAAGACTGTTGCCGAATTCCAGTTGATTTCCGCCGAGGGCTTTGAAATGAGTAATTACGCCATCAGCTGGGATACTCCAACCAATGGTGGCATTGTCGGCGCACATGACACGAACACTGGAGCTTCAGGCAAAGTTACAGCGTCGCTGACTGGAAAGCTTGAAGGCATTACCGAATTTACTATACGCGCTCCAGATGCGAATGCATCCTACACTTTCTCGTTAAACTTTCACAAATAGAGCGTGTTCGGTATAGACACGAAATGGCCTATATTTGGAATGCTGTGAAGCAGATCAAAGCATGATGCCTTGCAACACGCAAACAGAACCGGCGCGACCAATTCGCGCCGGTTCTGTTTGGCGCTTGGCAAAGATGCGCGGTTTGGACTAGATAGGCTCCGCAGAACAATGAGAGGCACCCGGTTGAAGCTCAACGCGCGCCAGTTTCGGAGCAGTCTTGCAATACGCCTGTTGAGCGTATTGGCTTTGATGCTCGTGGCATTCGCGCATAAGCCGGTCGACCTCAATGCGCTCGACAGCTACCAGCTCGCGCAATATCAGCTGCCTGATGGAACCTATCCTGTCATCTGCATCAGCGATCAGGGTGAAAATCAGGATCACCACGGGCATGACAAGCATCTGAACAGCGAAAGCTGCGAGGCCTGCCGTATCGCCTCCGGTTTTCTCTGCCCCGCGCCTGACAGTTCGACCGGTCCCGCGCCGCATGTCGCGATGGCCGATGGCGTTGTGCCGCCACAGCCGGTTTTACGCCGCGCGGTCTATCCGCCCTCGGCACCGCCGCAAGCCCCGCCTCTCGCCTGAACACGTCCCGTTTGAACGAATGCGCCTGACAAAAGGCTGGCGCGTTTTCCTCACGACTATTCAGGTAATTCAACATGAAAAACTATCGTCTTTTTACGTCCGCAATTTCGCTGGCAGCCCTTTGCGTCTCCGCTGGCATGGCCAACGCCCATTCGTCGCTTGACCAGAGCGAAGCCAAGGCTGGCAGCTTCTACAAGGCCACGTTCCGCATTCCGCATGGCTGCGACGGCAAAGCCACAACCGAAGTGAAAGTGGAGCTTCCGGAAGGCTTTATCGCCGCGCAGCCGCAGGCCAAGGCTGGCTGGAAAATCGAAACCACCAAGGGCGATTATGCCAAGACCTACAAGGTGCATGGCAAGGATGTCACCTCCGGTGTGAAGGAAGTGCGCTTCACCGAAGGCAGCCTGCCAGCCGAGTTCTATGACGAGTTCACCGTCGTCGGCCAGCTGGCCAAGTTCGACAAGGACACCACGCTTTCCTTCCCGGTGACGCAGGCCTGCGGCAGCGACGCCTCCGTCGCCTGGACAGAGATTGCCAAGGACGGGCAGAACCCGCACGAACTCGAACACCCGGCACCGCAGCTTCTCGTGCTGGCCGCGACCGGCGCTGACGAACATGCAGGCCATGGCGGCCATGGTGACGCGCACGGCAGTCATGCAGCCGAGCCGGTGAAACTTGGCGACCTCACCATCACGTCACCTTCGGTACGCGCCATGGTGCCCGGCGCCAAGGTGGCAGGCGGCTTCCTGACCATTGCCAATACCGGCAAGGATGCCGACAAGCTCGTATCGGTCACGACAGCGGGCGCAAAGCGCGTGGAAGTCCATGAAATGAGCATGGAAAACAACGTGATGAAGATGCGCAAGCTTGATGGCGGTCTCGACGTGCCTGCGGGCGAAACCGTCGAACTGAAGTCCGGCGGTTATCACCTCATGTTCATCCAGCCGGAAAAGCCTTACACCGAAGGCGAAACGGTGCCGGTCACGCTCCAATTCGAAAAGGCTGGCAAGGTCGAGATCAACTTCCCCGTCACGGCCCAGAATGGCCAGACGGGCGAGCAATCATCCGATCATTCTGGCCACTAATTCCCGGAGCATGGGGGCGCAGTGCCTTCTCTCCCCCCTCCACCGGCATTGCGCCCGTTTGCCGCAACCGCTGTCCCCCCACAGCGGTTGCGTATTCATTCAAATGCTGTAAACATGACTATTATAGTCTAGAATAATTCTACACTCTTGAAATATCTAAGTTTTTTAAAAGTTGACTAATTGACTCCAGATCAATTTGCGGCTTTTATACCCTTCGCGCAATCCTGCGCACCTTTGATGTCTGGGCCTTGAACCCTTTCGATTGGAGGACCCAATGGTTGGTCTCGGCGAATGCCGGTCCGCAAATATCGACGGCCTGCCCTGGCAGCTCAGTCTTTTGCCGACCGGATACTGCAATATACGGCGTATAATATGGGGCGAAACGGAACGTCCCGTTCAGCGCAAGCAGGGCAAATGCCTTGTCTCGTATCCGTCTTCCGATGTTTCATCGTGGAGGCGCACATGAATATGCGTATATCGCAGCTGAACGGCGCCAATACCGCAGGCTATTTCGACCGCCTGCCGGAAAAGCTGGTGCTGGAAGGTTATCGTCGCTGGACTGCGGGTTTCGAGACTGGCTCGATTATCCCGTGGGAAATGACCTGGGGTCTCTATTCGGAAGTGCTCGGACCATCGGAGGCGAAACGCGCTGTCGGCGAACTTTCGCACTTCATCCGCGTGCTGCGTCATTGTGCAAGCTGCCAGTTGCGCGCTTTCCCGTTCGACTCGCATCATGTCTGCCGCGAGGAATGCCTGACATTGGGGCTGATTTCTGGCCTGCATAATCAGGACGCGCTGTTGCTCGACACATGCCTTGAGGCCATTGCCTGCAAAAGGCGCTGCGACGATGTGGCAGCTGCCGCCAGCAATTTTGCCGAAGCTTTGGCCGATTTCGGCCAGACTTTGCTGCCAATACCGATTCACGCCATCGATACCGCTTTGAACATTACGCATCGCGCGACTTTTCACTGATCTGAAAATCCAGCGTTTTGCGAACAAAGACGATTCTGATTTTTAAGTCGCCGCGACGCGGCGCAAGGAGATAGAAATGCAGGCCAGAACCGAACGACGCCTCGGCATTGCCGCTGCCCTCGTACTGACCGCAGCAGCATTTGTGATGCCGGGCGTATCCACCCAGATTGCGCAAAACGACGTTGCGCCACAGAAGCAGATTCATATGGCTTCGGCTGACACACTGCGCGCCGAGTTCCGTCATTTCGTCAGGCTTGGCGAAGCGATGCCGAAGTCGATCCGCTACGAATAAAACGCCGCCAGGACTGTTGAGATTCCGGCTATGGCGAGCCGAAAATGGTGGGGTGCGAGAACCGGAGCGGAGTGTACTTTTGAGTACATGAGCACCGGAAGCGCAGAACAACGCCATTTGCAGGCCGTCAGAGCCTGAATATCGACGGTCCTAGCCGACGACAATCGGGGCCTGCCCCTGTACGCGATTATACAGGTCGATAATGTCCTGATTCATCAGGCGGATACAACCGGACGACATGGACTGGCCGATGGACCACCATTCGGGCGAGCCATGGATGCGATAGCCGGTGTCGCGACCATTCTGGAAAATGTAAAGCGCACGTGCACCGAGCGGGTTCTGCGGACCCGGCTCCTGACCATTGCGGTATTTTTCGAGTTCCGGCTTGCGCTGGATCATTTCCGGTGGCGGCGTCCAGCGTGGCCACTGCTTCTTATATTGCACATTGGCGCGGCCTTGCCATTCAAAGCCTGCCTTGCCGATGCCGACGCCATAGCGCAGCGCTTCGCCGCCCGGCAGAACATAATAGAGGTAATGGTCTTTCAGGCTGACGACGATGGTGCCTGGCGCCTGACCGGTCGGATCAGGCACGATCTGGCGGCGAAATTGCTTCGGCACCTTGTCATAAGGAATGGCAGGCAGCGCATAAGGCCCTTCCTGTACCGATGCATACATGACGTCTGGCGTCGTGATGGCGCGATCAACACTGATCTGCGGGCGCATCGGCGAGATGCCGCCCGTCGACATCGTATCTACCTGAAAGGCAGACATATCCATCGTCTGCGAGCAGCCTGCAACACCACTCAGAACGACGGCCCCGGTGCCAAGCAGAAAGCGGCGGCGGCTCAGATCATCACTCAACTTTGACATGCAAAACGCCCAAAACACAGATGACAGGGAGCAGGCATCATGCCGCTCGGTATTAACCGTAATTTGCAGTCTTATGGTTGAGGAACCGTTAAACCAGGCGCACCGATGCTCATAAAAGAATAGCACCGGCGTGAAAACTCAACCGAGGGATGCAGTGCTTGAAAAGAAAAAGCCGGACGAAACGCCCGGCTTTTCAATCAAATCAAAGGATCGGTCAGTAGTCTTTTTCGTAGAAGATACCGCCGCTGGAATCGCCCTCTGCGCCAAGCGCGCCCTTCGCCTTGAGGTTTCGCGTGATGTCAAGATTGACGGTTCCCTTGGTCGAGCCGCCAGAACCCGCTTCCACACCCAGATAGATATTGTCGCGGATATAGCGCCCGGCGCGAACGGCCGTCTGTCCGTTGCTGTCGGTCACGACATCGAGATCGTCCAACCCCGTTCCGGCGCGCAGCTTGTTCATGAGAGAATTTCCGCCGGGCCCGCCCGCAAGTTCCGCAGCCGCAGCCGCAAGCTGTGCGATCTGGAAGGCCGACAATTCGCTGATGGAGCGTTTGAAAATCAACTGTGCCAGCACTTCATCCTGCGGCAGTTCTGGCGACGAGGAGAAGACGATATTGAGATTATCGACCGTACCCGTGACCGTCACGATGGCCGTGATTTCATTGCCTTCCGAACTGGCCACGAAATTGAGCTGCGGATTGAGATCGCCGACCAGCGTGACATGGCCTTCATCGAAGGTGATGCGCTGGCCGAGAATGCCGATGCGACCACGGATCAGGTCAAAGGAACCGACCGGCTTGATATCGCTGACCGGCCCGGTGAGCCGCACGCGACCGCCCAGTTCCGTATCGAGACCGCGACCGCGCACGAATATCTGGTTTGGCGCATTGACGACGACATCGAGGCGTGGGCCGGCGGAATTGGCGCGCGCCACCGATTTGGCCTTGCCCTTGCGGGTTTCGACCTTGGCGCGTTCCAGTGTTTTCGCAACATTCTTCGGCGTGTTCTTGTGCTCGACAGGCACATAGGTTGCGCCGCCGCCGAGATTTTCAGGCACCGAGATTTCGGCACGCTCCACATCGATACGACCGCCGATGAGCATATCGCCCGCCAGCGGCCCGGTGATCGTAATGCCGCCATTGACCGTTGCGACGACCAGCTTGCCATCGGCATAACGCGCACGGTCGAGCTTGATATTGATATCGGCGGGGAAATTCGCCGCCGCATTGGTCGATATGGTGCCGCTTGCCGACACGGAACCGCCGCTGCCAAATGCAGCATTCACTTGCCGCAGCGTGATGGTTTCGCCGTCCATGCTGCCCATGATGTTGATGCTGTTCACACGGACATTGGTTTCCGGGTCGATGAAAGTCGCGCCGCTGGTGGAGAACATGCCGCGCAATTGCGGACGATCAAAACCACCGGAAACACTTGCGGTCAGCGTCAGCATCCCGCTGGCCTGCGCGCCACGATCCGCGAGGAAGCGATTGGCAAGCACCAGCGGGATATTGCCGTTGACGTTGACACCGAGCCCCTGACCGGAGAACGGCACCTTGCCGCTCGCCGTGACATTGAGGCCTTGTGGACCGTCCACCGTCAGCGATGAAATATCGACCGCTTTGGCTGCATAGCTGCCTGCTGCCTGCAGGCTGAGCGGGGCAAGGCCGTTGTCGCGCAGCGGCTTGGCAGCGAGGCCGGAGCCCTTGAGATTGAAGGTGGCTGCTGGATTGGTCAGCGGGCCTGTCACACGCGCCGTGCCGGTGACATTGCCTGCGAGGTCCTGCCCTTTCACAGCGCCGTTCAGAATACCGAGCGGCAGATTGGCCAGCGTCACGTCAACGGCGAGATCGCCCTTGCCGAGCGGCACGCCGCCTTTGGCTGTAACGTCGATGCCATTGCCGCTTGCCGCACCCCCGGTCACCCGTGCGTCGATATTGAGCCGGTCATTGGCAGAGGTGCCCTTGGCGTCGGCATTCAGGGCAGCAATGCCCTGCTTTTTGAGTTCCGCTGCCGTTACGCCGCGCGCCGCCATATCGAAGGCGACATTCGGTGCATCGCGAGAGCCGGTCAGGCGCGCCGTGCCGTTGATCGTACCGCCGAGGCCCAGGTCCGGCTTGAAGGTGTTGGCAAGCGCCAGCGGCAGGTCGGACAGCGCCACCGACAGATCAAGCTTTTGATCGACAGAGCCGTTGACCTTCACCTGTCCTTGCGTGCCATTGGCGCCGGTGTTGATAACGATATCGCCAAAGGAAATCTCGCTGCCCTTCATGACGATATTCGCCGGGGCAGCCAGATTGGCGCGCAGTGTGCCCTGCTTCACATCGGCGGAGGCGAGGCCAAGCTCAAAGCCGCCATCCTTCGGCTCAAGCGAACCGGCGGCATTGGCCACCGTGCCAATCTTGAGCTTGGTATTGGCGCTGAAATCGGTCTTGGTGCCGGTAGCGTTGGCCTTGGCATCGAACGTGTCGATACCGAAAGTGCCGACCATGATATCGCGCGCGGCAGCGTTGCCGTCCACAACAGGCACGCCGAACAGATCCTGCGCGGTCAGCGCGATAGTGGCGGATGCAATATGGTTGCCATTGACCTTCACACCCTTGGCGTCAGCAGAAACGGTCGCATTCTGGCGGTCGCCATCGACTTGCAGCGCGATATCTGCATTGGCCGCGCCGGTTGCTTCGGCAAGGAACAGTGCGGCGGCAGTGGAGATATCCGGCGCATCGAGTTTCAGCGCGCCATTGAGCAAGCCCTTGGCGGTCTGTGTGACATTGCCGGAGAGATGCGCCCCGCCAGCATTGAAAAGGAGATTGGTCAGGCGCTTCTCGTCATTAACGATGTCGATCAGCGTGCCAAGTTCGATGCGCTCACCATTGAGGAAGGCATTGCCCGCCAGCTTGCCGGAGAGCGCCGCACCCGTGGTGGCATTGCCGTCGAGCATGGCGTTGAAATCAAGACCGGCATTGGCAAGCTTGCGACCTGCCAGCGTGCCCTGTGGCGCATCGGCGCGCAGGGCCAGCGCAATCAGCTTGTCGTCGCCGCGCGCACTGCCCTTGATCGTCATGCGACCGGAGGCCTGCTTTGAAACCAGTTTCAGATCGGACAGCATCACGCCGAAATCGAAATTCGCCTTATCCGATGCGAAAGAGCCATTGGCCGTGATTTCGCTCAACTCATTGCCGATCCGGAAGTCACGGGCCGAGAAACCTTCGGCGCTACGACCGATTGCACCGGCCAGACGCACTTCACCATCCAGAATATTGTCGACCGCCTCGGTGCCGGTGCGCATGTTCTGCGCCGTGCCGTCAAGATCAAGATAGAATGCGCCGCTGATCGGACGAACCGTGCCCTTGGCCTTGACGTCGATACTGCCAGCCAGTTCCTTGTCCGCCAAAGCGCCAAATGGCGCAAGGCTTGCGACCTTGGCGGCGATATCGCCATTGAAGACGAAGTCGTCAATATTGCCCTTGAGGTCGAGGCTGAGACCATTGCCCTCGATATTGGCCTGTGCAAGCTCCACCGGAGAACCGGCGCGCCAGCCGCCATCGACGAGAAGCGCGATCTTGCTGCCCAGCGCTTCCGCCAGCTCCGCGCGCGGCGACGAAATACCGTCCATGCCGCCAGTCACCTTGAACGTGATGTGGCGGTTTGCGGCATCGTTGAGGTTTTCGGCAACGCCGCCCATATCCAGCGCAACGCTGGAGGCGGAAATGGTTGCATTCTTCAAGCCATTGACGGCGAGCTTGCCCGTCCAGTCATTGGTCGGACGGTCACCATAGGAAACCTGAAACCGTGCATTGTCGATATAGGTTTCCGCACCCTTGACCGGCAGCAGGACACGGCCCTTGCTTTCATCGGCAATCGACGCATCGATGCTGAGCTTGTTCAGAAAATGATCATTGCCGGATTCGGCAGCAGCTTTCAGCTTCAATGCGGCGCTTGTCAGCGCCAGATCGTCAAGGCGGAAACCGCCCGCATCTTTCAGGAAGCCATCGGCAGAAAGCACGGTTTCAGCGCCGAAGAAGTCACGGAACACAGGCGGCACCAGAACGGCGATCGGCCCATTGAAACGGGCCACGAAAACGCGACCGCCATTCGGCGCTTCGCCCTGACGGTTCAGTGTGAATGCGCCGGTCAGCGTGCGCGTGCCATTGGTGTCGAGCGCCAGATCCACTTTCAATTCATCAAGCGGGCCAGCGCCAGTCAAAGTGAGATCAACCGGCGGGCGGCCATCAATATTGAGCAGGTTGGCCACGATGCCATTGGCCGGTTCGGCGACTTTCAGATCGAGGTCGACCTTCTGGTCGGCATTGGCATAGGCCGCGCGCAGGGCAAAACTGCCGCCGGGGCCGTCAAGACGCTTAATGTCGAAGGTGGAATTGAGCGAGCCATCGGCCAGCGAAAGACTGCCGGTTGCGGATACTTCCGATTCGAGGCCGAAAATCTCCGGTCCGAAACGCAGGCGCGCCACATCGAGCTGGTCCAGATTGATGGAAATCGGCAGTTCGGGCAGGCTGAAGCTTGACGATTCCGGCGACGGCAAACTGTTGTCCGGCAGCGGCTTTCGGGCGATATCGATCCGTTCCGCGCTCAGCGACTGGATGCTGAGACGACCGAGCAGCAATGCGGTGCGGCTCCAGTTCAGCTTGGCATTTTCAATGCGCAGCCAGACGCCTTCGCGGTCAGCAATGGTGATCAAGCCGATGGATGCTTCCGACGACAGAACACCGCTGATGCCCGACAGGGAAATGCGGCGGTTCGGCGCGGAAAGCTGGCTTTCGACAAAAGACAGGAAATAGGATTTTTGCTCTTCGTTGCTTTCAGACGCTTCGGCCTGCTGCGTGCTCTGGCTCTGATCCTGCGCCTGTGCGGGCGCGACAATCGCTGCCGTGGTCTGCGTATCGACGCCGACAAGCGTAACCCATGCGCCCGGTATGGCCAGCACAGCGGCCACTACGGCGAGAATCAGGAAAAGGAAAACTGCGATAAATCTGGTCAAAACGCCTGTCCTATGCCCACGTAGAATGCATAGCTCGGATCACCCGAGCGGCGGTTAAGCGGTATGGCGACGTCGAGGCGGATCGGCCCGAGGCCGGTCAGGTAGCGTAGACCGCCACCGGCGCCAATGCGCATTTGTTCGGAAAAATCCGGGAACGATTTTTCGCCGACATAGCCCGCATCGACAAAGGCGACCGCTCCGATGGAATCGGTAATGCGAGTGCGCACTTCGCCCGAAGCTTCCACCAGCGAACGTCCGCCGACAATGTTGCCGTTTCCGGCATCGACGCCGATATTGCGATAGGCATAGCCGCGTACCGAGCCGCCGCCGCCCGCTAGGAAGGACAGGCTCGGCGGCAAGTCTTCGATGGAAGCGCCAACGATCGACCCCACTTTCACGCGCCCGGCCAGAATCACGCGATCCTTTGCGCCGATGCCGTAATAGGTGCGGCCTTCTGCGGTGAAGCGGGTGGCGAAATTGCCATAATGGAATTCGTAGAAGGGCTGGATATTGCCTTCCAGATAAAAGCCCGAACTCGGGTCCGGCTTGTTGTTGCGGCTGTCGTAGAGCACGCTGCCTTCCAGACCCGCAGTCGTGAAGTCGCGCGGGCCGAAAGGATAGTCGGTGTAGCGGCCCTGACTTGCCTTGGCATAGATCGCGCCCGACAATTCGTCGCTGAATATCTGCGTGAAGCCGGTTTTGGCGTTGACCGACGTTTCGGTATAAGCGTCGAGCACTTCGCGCTTGGCGTCGAGCGACAAAACGAAATCCGTATCGGGCGTGTAGACACCGGGCTTCTTGAACGTACCGCCAAGAAGATAGGAATAGTTCTGCGGGTTGAAGGAATTATCCTGCGAGCCGCCGATCCCGCTGATCTTGGCATCGAAACGCAGGTTTTCGCCCTTGCCGAACAGGTTGCGGTGCATCCAGTAGCCGGTGACACCGAAGCCGTCGATGGTCGAATATTCAGCACCAAAGCCGAAACGGCGAGGCTTACGCTCCTGCACATTGAGCGTCATCGGCAGGCTGCCGTCCGGCTCAATGGTTTCCGCCTCCTCGAAACTCATCGCACGGAACACTTCCATGCGGCCAAGACGCTTCTTGGCCTTTTCGATGTCGTCGGGATCATATTCCTTGTCGGGCGTCAGTCCGGTCATCCAGGCGATGAACTGCGGGTCCATACGCGCGGTACCAACCACGCTGACCGGCCCGTAATGCGCCTTGCGACCCGGATCGAGCGAAACATCGGCGGCCACCGTGTTGCCGTCATGGTCGGCGACCACATCCTCGCCCGTCACACGCGCCTTGGGATAGCCCTGCTGACGCCATGCCTCGACGGCAAGACGTTCGGCCTTGATGATCGTTCCGGACCGCGCCACCTTACCGGGCGCGAAACCTGCATCCTCGGGCGATTGCACAACGTCGCGCTTGTCCGTCGCAGGCGGGGCGATATTGGAAATGGCCGTGCGCGAAAACAGGAATTGCGGCCCCGGATCAACTGAAATCGCCACTTTGGCATTGTTGGGAATATCGGCATCCGGCGGAATGTCGTTCGCCTCGCGGCCATCGACAAGAATCGAGATCGTGCCGCCATAGCGGCCTTCGCCATAAAGGGCCGCCAGAATACGCCGATAATCGCCGCGGGCCTTGGCAAGCAGACCAGCAGAACCTGAAGCGGGCTTGTCCGCATCTGTAACCAGACCGGATGCGCCTTCGACGACGGACTTCAGATCGGCTTCGGTGCCATCCGCATTCTTGCGATCACCGGTGGTAGTGACCTCGACCTCATAGGTCTTCGGATCGATAATATCTGGATCGGTTTTCTTGTCTTCGCCCCAAAGACGGACGCCAAAAAGCTCAAACGCCAAGGCGGGCGACACGGTAAAGGAGGAAAAATGAGCCGCCAGCAAAAGCATGGCGATGCCTTTTCCCTGTATCGTCCTGTTACTCCAAGTCATACGCGCTACTGTCCGGTTCCTGTCTTTGCGGTCGCCTGGCAGCGTCCCGTTTATTCCCCACCCAGGACGATTTAGGGATTACCATAGGGAGGCCGGGGGGCCAAGCAACAACCTAAAGATTAGTCTCTAGATATGAACGGATTCAGTCAAAGGAGTGTTAACGTTACCACAGCTTTACGCAACGCCCGGTCGCAAGAGACACTTAGCTCGTGCTGGAAAATGCAAAATATGAAGAAGCTTTAAAAAAAGGGAGGCGCTCCGGAGGGAACCGGAGCGCCACGCGGCTTTGGGGGGAGAGAGGGAGGATAAAGCCGCGATTCAAACCGTGCGCGGATTGAGGTCCGGCGCACGGGAGAAACGGTAGCTCAGCGGGGCATGTCCAAGACCAACCCCGCTAGGCGCGAACTATTTAAGGCAGGTTGCGCACGTCGTCAGGCGACATGTACATCGGCATCATATTGGTATCGAGGTGATGCATGACCCAGATGGAGCCTGCAAGCACGATGGCCAGAATGATGACCGTGAAGATGAGCGCCAGAATATTCCAGCCGCCTTCCGACTTCGGATCGAGGTGCAGGAAGTAAACCAGATGCACCAGGATCTGAACGACAGCGATGCCGAGAACAACGGCCGCGGTCGTGGCAGGCGTGAAATAGCCGTTCATCGCCAGAAGGAACGGAACGACGGTGAGAATAACCGCCAGCACGAAGCCGATCAGATAGGACTTCAGGCTGCCATGCGCGGCATGATCGTGTGTTTCGTGTGCAGAACTCATCACAGTACACCCAGCAGATAGACAAGGGTAAAGACGCCAATCCAGATGATGTCCAGGAAGTGCCAGAAGAGGCTGAGGCACATCACGCGCGTCTGGTTCTTTTCCGTCAGACCGTCACGCAGAAGCTGGGCGGAAAGCACCAGAATCCAGATCAGGCCGGACGTGATGTGAAGACCGTGGGTTCCAACCAGCGCGAAGAAGGCCGAAAGGAACGCACTGCGGCTCGGACCGGCATCCTCGAGAATCAGGTGATGGAATTCATAGACTTCCATCACGAGGAACGCTGCGCCCAGCAGGAACGTTACGCCCAGCCAGAACAGCACGCCTGCACGGTTCTTCTTGTACATGGACAGCGTCGCCAGACCGTAGGTCAGCGACGACACCAGCAGCAGCATGGTTTCGGTCAACACAAACTGCAGGTCGAAGAGTTCACGGCCGGTCGGGCCGCCCGCGAACTGGTGCGCCAGAACGGCGTAGGTTGCAAACAGGCCCGAGAACAGGACGCAGTCGCTCATCAGATAGATCCAGAAGCCGACCAGCGTGGTCGACCCTGCATCGTGATGGTCCTCGTGAGCAGGATGCTCGTTGCCGCCCTTGAATGGACCAGCAGTTGAAATGCTAGCGCTCATGGATCAAGCCTCCTGAGCCGTCAGTTGCCGGGTGCGGAGGTCTTCGACGCTCTGCACTTCTTCGGCCGAGACGTAAAAGTCTCTGTCATTGTTGAACGAGTGGAAGATCGCAACGGCCAGCACACCCACGGCAGCGGCAATTGCCAGCCACCAGATATGCCACACCAGAGCAAAGCCGAGCGGAATGTTCATGATGCCGATGATGAAACCGGTACCGGTGTTCTTCGGCATATGAATGCGTGCGAACTTTTCCGTGCGGCGCACATAACCGTTCTGCTTCATGTCCCACCAGCTGTCGTGATCGCGGACATGCGGCACTTCAGCGAAGTTGTAGAATGCAGGCGGCGAAGCCAGCGACCATTCCAGCGTACGGCCCGTACCCCAGCTGTCGCCATTGTTGTCGCGCAGCTTTTCGCGGTCGCGGATCGAAACGGCGATCTGCAGAACCTGGAACACGATACCGCACAGGATGATCGCAACGCCGACGGCGGCGATGATCAGATAGATATGCCATGCCGGATTTTCCGTGTGGTTCAGACGACGGGTCATGCCCATCAGGCCGAGCACGTAGAGCGGCATGAAGGCCATGATGAAGCCGACCAGCCAGCACCAGAATGCGTTGCGGCCCAGACGTTCGTTCAGCTTGAAGCCGAAAGCCTTCGGCCACCAGTAGACGAGACCGGCGAAGCAGCCGAACAGCACGCCCGAGATGATCACATTGTGGAAGTGGGCGATCAGGAACACCGAGTTGTGCAGCACGAAATCCGCAGGCGGAACAGCAAGCAGAACGCCCGTCATACCGCCGACCACGAAGGTGCACATGAAGCCGATGGTCCACAGAACCGGCGTTTCCATGCGGACGCGGCCCTTATACATCGTGAACAGCCAGTTGAAGACCTTCGCCCCTGTCGGGATCGAGATGATCATCGTCGCCACGCCGAAGAAAGCGTTGACGTTGGCGCCGCCACCCATGGTGAAGAAGTGGTGCACCCAGACGAGGAACGACAGGACCGTAATGGCAACAGTTGCGTAAACCATCGACTTGTAGCCGAAGAGACGCTTGCCGGAGAAGGTCGCGATGATTTCGGAGAAGACACCGAAAGCAGGCAGGATGAGGATGTAGACTTCCGGGTGACCCCAGATCCAGATCAGGTTCACATACATCATCGGATTGCCACCAGCATCATTGGTGAAGAAGTGGAAATCCAGATAGCGGTCCAGCGAAAGCAGGGCCAGCGTGACGGTGAGGATCGGGAAGGCCGCGACGATCAGCACGTTCGAGCAGAGCGCGGTCCAGGTGAAGACCGGAACCTGCATCATGCCCATGCCGGGCGCACGCATCTTGATGATCGTGGTGATCAGGTTGACGCCTGAAAGCAGCGTACCCATACCGGAAATCTGCAAGGCCCAGATATAGTAATCCACGCCGACATCCGGGCTGAATTCCTTGCCCGACAGCGGCGGATAAGCGAGCCAGCCGGTCTTGGCGAATTCGCCGATGCCGAGCGACAGGTTGATCAGAACCGCACCGGCGACCGTGAGCCAGAAGCTCAGCGAGTTGAGGTACGGGAAAGCAACGTCGCGTGCACCGATCTGAAGCGGAACTGCAAAGTTCATCAGACCGACGACAAAAGGCATCGCCACGAAGAAGATCATGATCACGCCATGGGCGGTGAAGACCTGGTCGTAGTGATGCGGCGGGAGAAAGCCTTCATTCGCGCCAGAGGCAAGGGCCTGCTGCGCGCGCATCATCACGGCGTCCGAGAAGCCGCGGAACAGCATCACGAAAGCCAGAATGATGTACATGATGCCAATACGCTTGTGATCGACCGACGTTAGCCAGTCTTTCCAGAGCGGGACCCACTTTCCGTAGTAGGTGATGGCTGCCAGAATAGCGAGCGCACCGCCAGCCACCGCGGTCAATGTGACCATGATGATCGGCTCGTGATACGGGATCGCTTCGAGCGTAAGTTTTCCGAACATTTTTATCACGCTTCGATTGGAGCAATTCCGGGAAAGCCAGTAACGGCTTTCATTCCGGAACCGCGTGAAACAAAAGATTGAATGCGAATGGCCGCGACCTCAGGCGAGATCACGGCGCAAAGGCAGATCAGTTTTCGAGCTGCGACAGACGCTGCGGCGCGACTGCACAGATGATGTCGCTCGCCCACTGGCTGAAATCGACAGGCGAAGACTTGCGCAGGTTTGCGCGTGCTTCGCGGATCATCTGCTGACGGTGCATTTCGTCATCCATGCAGACGGACTTGCCGTCCCAGCAGCGGTTCACGATGTCGTGGAACAGCGTCTGGTCATTATAGGTGAAGAACTGCACCGCATGCTTTTCGCTCGGCTGAACCAGCGATGCATAGCGATCGCGGCCCAATTCTTCGCCCTTGGCCTTCACGTCGGCAACCCATTTGTCGAAGTCGGCCTGATTGTAGGAATGCGCCTTGAAGCGCATCTGGGCAAAGCCCTGACCGCTATAATTGGCGGAAATGCCGTCGAACTCGCCTTCATGGTTGGCAATGAGATGCAGCTTCGTCTGCATGCTCGGCATGGTGTAGACCATGCTGCCCAGCGCCGGAATGAAGAAGGAGTTCATGATGTTGCTGGAGGTCAGCTTGAAGTTGACCGGAACATCGACGGGCATGGCCATTTCATTAACGGTGGCGATGCCCTGATCGGGATAGATGAAAAGCCACTTCCAGTCGAGCGCAACCACTTCGACATTGATCGGCTTCACGCTGGATTCCAGCGGGCGGTACGGATCGAGCTTATGCGTGCTGATCCAGGTAACCGTGCCGAGAACCACGATGATCGCCAGAGGAATGAGCCAGACGCCCAGTTCGATCTTGGTCGAGTGGTGCCAGTCGGGCTGGTAATCCGCCTTTTCGTTCGTGGCGCGGTACTTCCAGGCGAAGAACAGCGTCATGAAGATGACGGGCAGCACGACGAGCAGCATGAGGCCGGTCGCAAAAAGGATGAGATCGCGTTCTGCTACACCGACCTCTCCCTTTGGAGAGAGAAGAACCTGGTTCTCGCAGCCGGCAAGAAACGCAGTCAGGGCCAGTACGGCGAACGAAGCGATCGTCCGAGGGATGCCGAGTTTCATTTGTCTTTCCATCCTGCACCGATGCGATCTGAAAATCTGAAACCCGCTGCCACAGATGATTGCGGTCAGGCGTCTCAGTTCTTCAGATCGCACCAGAGCGATTTCGTCGTCAGTGTCGTTTTGAACCTGAAATCCCTTCCAGGCTGCCCGGACATTGGGAACCGCAGAGGTTCATCATGTCGCGAGCGTCAAATCCGGCACGTATGTCGTTTTTCAGTTTTCGGTAAATTCTGAAAATTCCAAATGTACTGTTATAACGAATAGTTTCGTTTGTCACCTATCTGACGAGATTTGTACTGGATCGTAATGTCGCGGCCAAAACCCCGCAAAACGGACTCCATTTGGTGGAAACAGGCATCTCCGCAAGCGCCTGATCGCGGGGAATGGAACCCCTTTATCGCCGACGCGGCGGTGACTTAACCCTTTGTCCCCGGTCATGCAAGTACAACCAACGGATAAATCCTGCGATAGCCGCGCGATCTGGAACCGATAAACAACATTGTGAAGTCGCCGAGCCGCGACTAAGACAATCTGAGAACACACAACCTAAAACCCCTAACGTTTAGGGGCTGGCCGACTGAAGTCTGGAAGGGCACCATGATTTTCGCAGACTTGCCGCTCGATGATGCCGATGGCGCCGTGCTCGCCTATGCGGTAACGGCAGGTGCGCTTGTGCTGCGCAAGGGAACCGTACTGAACAGCGACTATTGCACGGCCCTGCAACAGGCTGGCCTCACAAGTGTTCTCGCTGCCCGCTTCGAGCCTGGCGATATCGGCGAAGACGAAGCCGCACAGACAATCGGGACTGCGCTCGCCTCTGATACGATCCATACCGGCGCGGCGACCACCGGACGCATCAATCTTTTTGCCAGTGCGGACGGTGTCTTTTGCGTCGATGCTTCCCGCATTGATGCGGTCAACGCGCATGATGCGCGCATCTCTCTGGCGACGATCCGCAATTATGCGCGTGTGGAAGCGGGCCAGATGGTCGCGACCGTCAAGATCATCCCTTTTGCCGTACCGAAAAGCCTGATTGACGACATATGCCCCCTGCTCGACGGAGACCGGGCAATTGAGGTCAAGGCGTTTCGTCCATTGCGTATCGGGCTGATCCAGTCCCGCCTCCCCTCGATCCGGGAGACCGTACTCGACAAGACGCGCGAACTGATGGAAAAGCGCGCGGCGCGCAATGGCGGCACATTGATCGTCGAAAGACGTGTCGCCCATGAGACGGAAGCGCTTGGCGGCGCCATAGCGGATTTGAGCAGTGGCTGCGATGTACTTGTGATTTTCAGCGCATCGGCAGTTGCCGATGCCACCGACATCGTGCCGCGCTCGATCCTGCAAAGCGGCGGACAAATTCTGCGCGTTGGCATGCCGGTCGATCCCGGCAATCTGCTCGTGCTTGGAAAGCGCGATGAAAAATATATCGTCGCCGCGCCAGGTTCCGCCCGCAGCATGCGGGAAAACAGCCTCGACTGGGTGCTCGACCGCCTGATGGCAGGCATGGACCTCAACTCGACAGACCTGTCCCGCATGGGCGTCGGCGGTCTTCTGTTATAAGCTATTGCTGAGAGCGCGTTTCGATCTGATTGGATCAGATCGGCGCTCTAACCGTTTGTTATAACGCGCATCCCGAAAACCGTTTCACACTTTTCGGGATGCGCTCTAGATTTCGTAATCGAAAACCAGAATGCCATCGAGACCGCCTTCGGCAGCCTCGACGAGGCCTTTGCCGACCTTGACGTGTTCCGGATGCGGAAGATAGGCATCACGCGCCGCAGCATCGGCAAAATCCACCACAAAGCCGTGGCGAAAGCCTTTTTCCAGCCTTTCAGGGCTGCTATTGGCACCGGTGGTGACGGCAATGATGCCGTCGATCTTGCCTTTGAGAGCAACGACAGAAGCCAGTGCGTGTTCGATGGCCGCGCCATCGAGTTCCGGCTTGAACTTGATCAGAACAATATGACGTATCATGAAACTCACCGCTGTTTGGAAACAGTGTTTCTTACGCCAATTCGCGCCTGCCGGAAAAGCAAAAACGCCAGTGGTAACAATGTCCAAAAACGGAAAAAGGCCGGGATGAACCCGACCTTCCGCTTTCACCTGAGTTGACGCCGGTTCATCCGCGGTCATCTTCCCAAGTGAATTCCCGATACGGAGGTAGACATAAGCCCTCTCCGTTTCAAGTTTGTGACATTCCCGAAGAAATCTGCCTGCCGAAGCGAGCCGCCTGATATCAGGCCGCCATCGCCGTATCGGCAAATTCGGGATGATTGTAGTTCCAAATCTCGACCAGACACTGATGCATCAAGTCGAGATCGACCGGACCAATCCGGCTCAAGACCAGATCAAGATCATCGCGCTCAACACCACGGTTGAGAAGCTCGACAATCGCTTCCGTCAGAATCATTTTATCGTCAAATCTGTAGCGCTGCATAAACCTGCTCCGCTATCTGCCCCAGCTCATCATGATTTCAGATTAGACACTTATGGTTAACCGAGGCTTAAGCCACGGAAAACTTACGCAACTTTGACTGACACCACGCAACTGACGCGAATATTTACCCCTGACGGCTTTTCGCCGTCGCCCAATATGAATTTTGAAACACACGCTATCCAGAAAACGGCCAGAATATAGCGAGGCCGAACAAGAATAAGTCTCATTCTTACTCCATGTTCAGATAAAGCCAAGAAAAAACTGGCGATGGAATTTATTTCACAAAACTCTTTTAAAGCGTTCACATGGGTTTTTTCAGAACATACGCCAGATGGTCGTTCAATCGCGTCAAGCTTGGCGCACTCGCTGCTTTGGTCGGCGCCAGCATGTTGGGCGGATATCTCTATACGATCCAGTATAACGGCAATGTTCACGAGATCGTGCCGGGAGAAGCCTATCGCTCGAATCAGCCCGATCCGGCGCGGATCGCAAAACTGCAGCAGGCCTACGGTATCAAGACCATCATCAATCTGCGCGGCCCGGAACCGGGTGCGGATTGGTATGACAAGGAAGTCAACGCGACGGGAGCGTTGGGAATCAAGCATATCGATTTCGAAATGTCGTCCAGCAAGCAGCTCACGCCCCAGCGTGCGCAGGAGCTGATCACCCTGATGCAGAATGTAGAAAAACCGGTTCTCATTCATTGCAAGGCGGGTGCAGATCGCACTGGTCTTGCGGCAGCCCTTTATGTGGCTGCGATCTCGAAGGGTGGCGAACGCAAAGCAGAAGCGCAGATGTCCATCGCCTATGGGCATTTCGGTTTTCCGGGCAGCCCCACCCACGCGATGGAAGATACTTTCGAAGAGCTTGAACCGGCTCTCGGATTTCACGATTCCTGACGCTTCGTCTTTCACCTGAACCCTGAATGCAAAAACGCCGGGACAAGCCCGGCGTTTTCTTATTAGAGCGCCGATCTGATTGGATCAGATCGGCGCTCTAATTCTTTGTTTTAACGCGCATCTTTCCCGAAAACCGTTTCACACTTTTCGGGATGCGCTCTAGCTCGACAAAGTCTTACTCGAGGCCGACGATCTTGCCGTCATCCCACTTGAAGATGTCGAAGCTCGGCGAGCTGAGGTCGCCGTTTTCGCCATAGGTCAGCGTGCCGATTGCGGTTTCGATAGGCTTGCCGTCATGCAGAGCCTTGGCAACTGCAGCCGAATCTTCTGCCGAACCAGCGCTTTCGATACCTGCCTTGATGACTTCAACAGCGGCATAGGCGTTCATGGTGAAGGCTTCAGCCGGGATACCCTTGGCCTTGAGCGCTTCGATAGCGTCCTTGGAAGCCGGGTTCTTCGTGGCGTCCTTGGCGTTGGTGAACAGCGTGCCCTGTGCGTTGGTGCCGCCGATTGCCCAATATTCGGTGTTAGACAGGCCTTCACCGCCGAGAACCAGTGCCTGCATGCCAGCGTCATGCAGCTGACGCGACAAGAGACCGCCTTCAGCATGGTAGCCGCCGAAATAAACGACTTCAGCGCCTGCCGACTTCAGCTTGGTAACCAGCGCGCTGAAATCCTTGTCGCCCGGGGTGACGGAGTCGTAATGAACTTCCGTAATACCGCCCTTGTTGATCGCAGCCTTGAAAGCGTCGGCCAGACCCTTGCCATAGGCGCCCTTATCGTGGATCACGGCAACCTTCTTGTCCTTCATGGTCTTCAGGACAAAATCAGCCATGACTTCAGCCTGCTGGTCATCGCGACCGCAGGTGCGGAACACGTTTTCCAGCTTGCGTGCGGTCAGGTCCGGGCCGGTAGCGGTCGGGGTGACCATCAGAACGCCGTTTTCAGAGAAAACGTCGGATACCGGAATGGCAACGCCGGTCGTGACCGGGCCAACGACGAACTTGATGCCGTCGCCGACAATCTGGTTGGCGGCGGAAACGCCCTGCTTCGGTTCACCGGCATCGTCGGCGAACTTCAGAACGATTTTCTCACCCTTGATACCGCCAGCCTTGTTGATGACTTCGGCAGCGGTTTCTGCGCCCTTCTTCACCTGATCGCCGAAAGCGGCAACCGGACCCGTCAGCGGTGCAACAACGCCGATGGTGATATCCGCATAAGCGGCGCTGGCAAAACCGAGTGTAGCTGCGAAAGCTACGCTGGACAGAAGTTTCAGGTTCATTCTTTTTCTCCTTTGGTGGGGCGCCGTCCAGGGACGCGCCCTCATCTAACCCATGATGGCAACCCATCCGGTCAATTCTCAGCGCTCATATGCTGCCGAATTGCCGGGCCCTCCCTTTTGTTTCATCTTACGATTTCAAAGGGTCGATCCAAAAGCGCGCCGCACCGCACCCAAAAAGGGACTGGAGCCATAATATTATCCAAAACAGCCTCGGCGGTTTCGGAAAACTGCTCCAAGACGGGAGCCGCTTTCGTGATGTGCTAAGAATGCATTTCCGGCTTTCGATTGCAAGGGGCCAAGTGCCCACAACTACAACGAAAATCGGCTCCTCCCTTTTATGCGTTCCCTCCCTTCCATGATGGTGATTGTTTCGCAAAAAAGGCCGCGATCCCTTCCGCGGCCTCCGGTGTTTCCCATGTGTCGGCAAGACGGGTCAGCGTCATATCGATGACGGCTTCGTCAATCGGCGCGACCAGCGCGTGCACGAGCCGTTTCGAAGCCGCAACCGCCGCCGGTGCGGTGGAAAAATAGGGCTTAATCTCCTCCTCCACCGCCGCATCCAGTTGTTCAGCCTCGACCACCTCATGCAGCAGGCCGATGCGCATTGCCTCCTGCGTGTCAAACAATCTGGCAGAGGTAAACATGCGCAGCGCACTCCCCTGACCGATGCGCGCCACGACATAGGGGCTGATCGTTGCCGGTATCAGGCCAAGCTTTGTCTCGGTAAGCCCGAAGCGCGCGCCAGCAACACCGATGGCGGCATCGCAGACACTGATGAGACCGATACCACCGCCATAGGCCTGACCGTTGACGCGCCCGATCAGCGGCTTTGGCAGATCGCGGAGCGCCTTCAGCATCAGGGCAAGCTTGCGCGCTTCTTCAATCCGCTGTGCGCGGCTGGCATTCACCTGCGCCTGCATCCAGCCCAGATCGCCGCCCGCGCAAAAACTTTTACCCGCGCCGGTGAGAACAACAATCCTGACCGCAGCATTATCGGCCAGATGCAACGTCGCGGTGGTCAGTTCATCGATCATCAGGCCGGACAGCACATTGTGCTGCTCAGGCCGGTTCAGCGTCAGCGTTGCAACGCCACGTGCATCAATCGCAATATCGATGGTTTCGAAGGCGCTCATAGATCCCCCTAGGCCGCTTTATCCTGACGCAGCGCCTGCGCGAACAATGCCGCTGACCGCAGCTTGTCCAGATCAAGCCCGGTTTCAAAACCCATTTCATGCAGCATTTCGACAACGGAAACCGTATCGACATTGCCCTTGGCGCCCGGCGCAAACGGGCACCCGCCCAGACCGCCGACCGACGCATCGAAAACCCGCAGGCCCTTTTCCAGACTGACGCGGATATTGTCGAGCGCGCGTCCGCCTGTGTCGTGATAATGGCCCGCCAGACTATGTGCGGGCGCAATTGCCAGCACTGCATCCAGCATGGCCGCAACCTTGTCCGGGGTACCGCGCCCAATCGTGTCGCCAAGGCTCACCTCATGACAACCGAGCGAGAACAGTTGCTCAGTAACATCGGCTACCGCCTGCGGCGCGGTTGGTCCGTCATAAGGACATTCGACGACGCAGCTGACATAGCCGCGTATGGCCAGACCATCATTGATCGCAGCACCGATCACCGGCGACAGGCGCTCGATGCTCTCGGCAATCGTGCAGTTGATATTGGCTTTCGAAAAGCCTTCCGAAGCGGAAATGAAGACCGCGACCTCGTCCGCATTGGCTGCCGCCGCCGCCTCATAGCCCTTCATATTCGGCACGAGCACCGAATAGCGCACGCTGTCGGCGCGACGGATACCGGCCATTACCTCCGCCGCATCGGCCAGTTGCGGCACCCATTTCGGGCTGACGAAACTCGTCGCTTCAATGCGGGCATAACCGCAACCAGACAGGCGGTCGATCAGCGCGATCTTGTCAGCCGTCGGCACAAAGCGCTTCTCGTTTTGCAGCCCGTCACGCGCTGCCATTTCAACGATTTCGACATGGTCAGCCATGTTCTTCCTCCAATTCGACAAGCAGCGCGCCTTCATTGATCTGATCGCCTGCTGCGACCGTCACCGTCGCAACCTTGCCGTCGCGCGGCGCGGTCAGTGACAGTTCCATCTTCATCGCTTCCATCGTCACCAGCGGATCGCCTTTGGCAACGCTGGCGCCCTCCACGGCGGACACAAGCCGCACCAGTCCTGGCATTGGCGCCAGAATGCGGCTTTCGGTGGCGGCGTCATCTTCTGCTCCGGCAGACAGCACATGATGAAATATGGTGTCGCGCCCTTCGAACTGCACCGTCACATCCTGACCGATCCGCACAGCAGATGCTTGCGCCACGCTGCCATCCAGGGCGAACCGGACCACACCGTTTTCGTGACTGCGGATTGCGACCAAGCCGAAGTCGAAGCCGAAACGCCCTTGTTCATTGATGGTGAAGCAGATCGTCTGGCGATCACCCTGATGATCCAGCGTGACCGAACGCGATGCATCGCCCCAAAGACGGAAACCGCGCAGGCGCGTCCATGGATCGCCGTGCAACGGCGCGTCTAGAAGATCGAGCGCCGTCAATGCCGCCAGAGCAAAGGCGATTTCCGATGGCGGCTCTTGGGCAAACAAATGCCCTGCTTCGCGGGCAATCAGCCCGGTATCAACATCGCCGCTGCGAAAAGCGTCCAGCTTGCAGAGCGCCGACAGAAACTGGCGATTGGTGACGAGCCCGGCAATGCGGGTCTTGTCCAGCGCCACATCCAGCCGGTTCAGCGCTTCGTCGCGATTGCGGCCATGGACGATGATCTTCGCGATCATCGGATCATAGAACGGTGTGATCGTATCGCCGGACCGCACACCGGAATCGGTACGTGCCTGTTCCGGTGGAGCGAACAGAGCAAGCTTGCCCGTTGCAGGCAGAAAGTCACGGGCCGGGTCTTCCGCATAAAGCCGCGCCTCGAAGGCCCATCCATGGATGGCAAGTTCCTCCTGCCGCTTTGGCAAGGTTTCGCCCGAGGCCACACGCAATTGCCACTCGACCAGATCGAGGCCGGTGATCGCCTCCGTCACCGGATGTTCCACCTGCAAGCGCGTGTTCATTTCCATGAAGAAGAACCGGTCAGGCCGCAGCCCTTCCGACACATCGGCAATGAACTCCACCGTGCCAGCGCCGGAATAACCAATGGCCAGTGCGGCCTTCACCGCAGCTTCGCCCATGGCCGCGCGCATATCCGGCGTCATGCCGGGTGCTGGCGCTTCCTCGATCACCTTCTGGTGGCGGCGTTGCAGCGAGCAATCGCGCTCGAAAAGATGGACCGCATTGCCATGATCATCGCCAAAGACCTGCACCTCGATATGGCGCGGCTTGGTCATGTATTTTTCCACCAGCACCGCGCTGTCACCGAAAGAGGCTTCCGCCTCGCGGCGCGCGCTGTCCAGTGCTGCTGCGAAATCCGCCCCGTGATCGACGCGGCGCATGCCCTTGCCGCCGCCGCCTGCGCGCGCCTTGATCAGCACGGGATAACCAATACGGTCCGCCTCGCTTTTGAGGAAAACGCCATCCTGATTGTCGCCGTGATAGCCCGGCACAACCGGTACACCGGCCTTTTCCATCAGTGCCTTGGCGGCATCCTTCAGCCCCATGGCGCGGATGGCCTTTGCCGATGGGCCGATGAAGGTCAGCCCCGCCGCCTCGACAGCGTCGACAAATCCGGCATTTTCCGAGAGAAAGCCATAGCCCGGATGGATTGCCTCTGCGCCGGTTTCCAGTGCGGCTTTGATGATCGCCTCGATATTGAGATAGCTTTGCGCCGAAAGCGCCGGGCCGACGCGAACGGCCTCATCGGCCATCTCCACATGCAGCGCATTGGCGTCCGCATCCGAATAGATCGCCACCGTGGCGATACCGAATTCACGCGCAGTGCGGATGACCCGGCAAGCTATTTCCCCGCGATTGGCAATCAGTATTTTCCCAAACATCTGATTACCTCCCTACATTCTGAACAAGCCGAAGCGCGTCGGCTCGACCGGCGCATTCAGCGTTGCGGAAAGCGACAGACCCAGCACTTCGCGGCATTTGCGCGGATCGACAACGCCATCGTCCCAAAGCCGCGCAGAGGCATAAAGCGGGTGGCTCTGGCGCTCAAACATTTCGAGTGTCGGACGCTTGAACTCCGCTTCCTCTTCCGCCGACCATGTTCCGCCGGTGCGTTCAATCCCGTCGCGCTTGACGGTTGCCAGCACGCCCGCCGCCTGTTCACCGCCCATCACCGCAATACGGCTGTTTGGCCAGGTCCACAGGAAGCGCGGCGAATAAGCCCGCCCCGCCATGCCGTAATTGCCCGCGCCATAGGATGCGCCAATCAGCATGGTGATCTTCGGCACATTGGCCGTCGCCACCGCTGTCACCAGCTTGGCGCCATGCTTGGCAATGCCTTCGGCCTCATACTTGCGCCCGACCATGAAGCCGGTGATATTTTGCAGGAAAATCAGTGGAATATTGCGCTGACAACAAAGCTCAATGAAATGCGCGCCCTTGGTGGCCGCTTCGGAAAACAGTACACCATTATTGGCGATAATCCCGACAGGCATACCGTAAATGCTCGCGAAACCGCAAACCAGCGTGGTGCCATAGCGCGCCTTGAACTCATCGAAATCCGAGCCATCGACCAGCCGCGCGATCACTTCGCGCACATCATAGGGAATGCGCGTATCGGCAGAAACCACGCCGAGCAGTTCATCCGGGTCGTAAAGCGGAGCAGCCCCGTCGCCCTTCGGAATGAAGGAGCGTTTTTCGCTGTTGAGATTGGCTGCGATAGCGCGCGCGATCTGCAAGGCATGGGCGTCGTCATTGGCCAGATGATCGGCCACGCCGGAAAGCCGTGTATGCACATCGCCGCCGCCGAGATCTTCCGCTGTCACCACTTCGCCGGTTGCGGCCTTCACCAACGGCGGACCGGCCAGAAAGATCGTGCCCTGATTGCGCACGATCACAGTCTCGTCGCTCATGGCGGGCACATAAGCGCCGCCTGCGGTGCATGACCCCATGACCACGGCGACCTGCGGAATGCCCGCCGCCGACATCTGCGCCTGATTATAAAAGATGCGTCCGAAATGGTCGCGGTCCGGGAATACCTCGTCCTGATTGGGGAGATTGGCTCCGCCGGAATCGACCAGATAGATGCAGGGCAAGCGATTCTCGCCCGCAATTTCCTGCGCGCGCAGGTGCTTTTTCACGGTCACCGGGTAGTAGGTGCCGCCTTTCACCGTCGCATCGTTGCAGACGATCATGCATTCACGGCCCGACACGCGCCCGATGCCGGTGATGATGCCGCCGGACGGCGCAGCGCCGCCATACATGCCGTGGCCCGCCGTCAATCCGACTTCCAAAAACGGCGATCCCGGATCCAGCAATTGCGCAACGCGATCACGGGGAAGCAGCTTGCCGCGAGAAACGTGACGCTCGCGCGCTTTTTCACCGCCGCCATCAATGGCAAGGCGAGACGCAGCCGCCACGATATCGATGGCCTCAAGCATGGCTTTGCGGTTGGCCTGATAGGTCGCGCCGCGCGTCGATATCTCGGATTTCAGAACCGGCATTAACGGGTCTCCTGAAACAATTCCCGTCCGATCAGCATACGCCGGATTTCCGACGTGCCTGCACCGATTTCGTAAAGCTTGGCATCGCGCAGCAGACGCCCGGTCGGATAATCATTGATATAGCCGTTACCGCCCAGTGACTGGATGGCCTGCAAGGCCATCTGGGTCGCATTTTCCGCCGTATAGAGAATGCAGCCCGCCGCATCCTTGCGTGTGGTCTCGCCCCGGTCACAGGCCGCCGCCACCGCATAGGTATAGGCGCGCGAGGCGTTGAAGGTCACATACATGTCGGCAAGCTTGCCCTGCATCAGCTGGAACTCGCCAATCGGCTGATCGAACTGCTTGCGCTCATGCACATAGGGCACCACGACATCAAGACAGGCCGCCATGATGCCGAGCGGACCGCCCGCCAGCACCACGCGCTCATAGTCGAGACCGGACATCAGCACATTGACGCCCTTGCCGACTTCGCCCAGCAGATTTTCGGCTGGAACCTCGCAATTTTCGAACACCAGCTCGCAGGTGTTGGAGCCGCGCATGCCGAGCTTGTCGAGCTTTTGCGCCGTGGAGAAACCGGCAAAGCCCTTTTCGACAATGAAGGCGCTGATCCCGCGCGACCCAGCCGCCAGATCGGTCTTGGCATAGACCACCAGCACATCCGCATCGGGGCCGTTGGTGATCCACATCTTGTTGCCGTTCAGTACATAAGCGTCGCCGCGCTTTTCGGCGCGAAGTTTCATCGAAACAACGTCGGAACCTGCCCCCGGCTCTGACATGGCGAGCGCGCCAACATGTTCGCCGGAAATGAGCTTCGGCAGATATTTCGCCCGCTGTTCAGGCGAACCATTGCGCTTGAGCTGATTGACGCAGAGATTGGAATGCGCGCCATAGCTGAGGCCAATCGAGGCCGAAGCGCGGCTGATCTCTTCCATGGCAACGCAATGGGCGAGATAACCCAGACCCGCACCGCCATATTCTTCCGGCGCAGTGATGCCGAGCACACCAAGCTCACCCAGTTCACGCCAAAGATGCATGGGAAATGCGTTATTGCGGTCGGTTTCGGCGGCAAGCGGCGCAATGCGGCTTTCAGCGAAACGGCGCACAGTATCACGAAGGGCTTCGATCTCCTCGCCAAGACCGAAATTCATGCCCGAAGCAAACATACTCGTCCTCCACAAGTTCTGCCCGGTATCCGCCTTTCGAAAGACGAATATTTATGACGCATTGTCCTGCGCAAAACCGCTACGCACTTTTGCTGGAAATGCTCCATATTCGGTCAGAGTGTCCCGTGGCGGCCAAATAGGCAATGGCTTTGCGCGGCGTTCTGTGGCTATTTATTGCCGGATAACGTAATTTTGTTGCGCATGTTATCCGGCGACCTTCGTCGCCGGTTCAGACTTATTTTCGCATTTCCGAACGCAAAACCGCTTCACACTTTTGCTGGAAATGCTCTCAATCAATCCTCTTGAAGCTCGGCAATGTCGCGATAAAGCTCGAGTGCTTCCGGATTGGCCAGCGCCTCCCGGTTTTTCACGTCGCGGCCATGCACGATATCGCGAACGGCAAGCTCGACGATCTTGCCGGATTTGGTGCGCGGAATATCCGCAACCGCAACGATCTTTGCCGGAACATGGCGCGGTGTCGCGCCGGTGCGAATCTTGGTCTTGATCCGCGCCTTCAGATCGTCATCGAGCGCCACACCTGCGGCAAGCCGCACGAAGAGCACAACCCGGACATCCTTGTCCCAGTCCTGACCGATGCAGAGCGCCTCGGCGATCTCCGGCATCTGCTCGACCTGATTGTAGATTTCCGCCGTGCCGATACGCACGCCACCAGGGTTCAGCGTTGCGTCCGAACGGCCATGGATGACGATGCCGTTATGTTCGGTCCATTCCGCAAAATCGCCATGACACCAGATATTGTCGAAGCGCTCGAAATAAGCCGCCTGATACTTCGCACCGTCCGGATCGTTCCAGAATTGCAGCGGCATGCACGGAAACGCCTTCGTGCAGACCAGTTCGCCTTTCTGCATGCGCACCGGCTGGCCGTCATCGTTCCAGACATCGACGGCCATGCCGAGGCCCGCACCCTGAATTTCGCCCAGCCAGACGGGTTCTGTCGGCACGCCCAGCACGAAGCAGGACACGATATCCGTTCCGCCTGAAATGGATGCAAGATGCACATCCGGCTTGATGGCGTCATAAACGAAAGCAAAGCCCTCCGGCGACAAGGGCGAGCCAGTGGACGATACCGTGCGCAGTGCCGAAAGATCGTGTGTTTCACCCGGCTTCAGACCGGCTTTCAACACGGCATCGATAAATTTCGCCGAGGTGCCGAAATAGGTCATGCCTTCGGCCTGAGCATAATCGAACAGCACATTGCCATCGGGATAGAAAGGCGAGCCGTCATAGAGCAGCAAGGTAGCCCCGGAACCGATACCAGAGGCCAGCCAATTCCACATCATCCAGCCGCAAGTGGTGAAATAGAAGAAGCGGTCGCCTTCGCGGATATCCGCATGGAGCTGCTGTTCCTTCAGATGCTGCAACAGCACCCCACCGGCGCGATGGACGATGCATTTTGGAATGCCGGTCGTGCCGGACGAAAACAGAATATAGATCGGGTGATCGAAAGGCAGACGCGTGAATTCCACCGGCTTGGCGGCGAAGGCGCTCAGCGCTTCGTCGAGTGCAATGCCCTTTTCGGCTTTCTGCGCGACGGCTTCCGCCTCGCCCAGATAGGACACGATTACCGATCTCCGCAGTCCCGGCAGCTTTGCCGTTACCTGCGCGACCTTGTTGGCCACTTCGATGCGCTTGCCATTGTACCAATAGCCATCGCAGGCGAAGAACAGCTTCGGCTCAATCTGGCCGAAACGGTCAAGCACGCCCTGTACGCCGAAATCCGGCGAGCACGACGACCAGACGGCACCAATGGAGCTGGCAGCCAGCATCAACGCAACAGCTTCCGGCATATTGGGCATCATGCCCGCAACGCGGTCGCCGGGTTCCACGCCTTCCGACAACATGAATTGCTGGAGCTTTGAAACCAGCGCGTGAAGATCGTTCCAGCTCAGGCGACGTTCGACCTTGTCTTCGCCGCGGAAAACGATTGCGTCGTCACGGCCCTGCTGGCGCAGAAGGTTTTCAGCGAAATTGAGACGCGCTTCGGGGAAGAATTTCGCCTCGCGCATATGCCCCTTGTCGACAAGGGCCGTTTCGCCACGCTCGCCGATGACGTTGCAGAAATCCCAGATGAGCGTCCAGAAGCCAGCACGATCTTCCACCGACCAGCGATGCAACGCCGCATAATCCGACAGGTCAAGGCCGGTGCGCTGTTCAGCGCGAATGCGGAATTGCTCCAGCGTGCTGGCTGCGATGCGCTGCGCATCGGGCTGCCACAGCGAGTGGTCCTGCGAAAACTGCGTGGAAACTGCCTCGGTGCTCATCATTCCTCCCTGACACAGGCGCAGCAAATATCCGGTTACGAGCCGCGCCGTCAGAAGTTTCTAGAAGAGACTTCCCGGCAGGTCCATGCTTTTCACAGTCATGCGTCGTGTCAGCGCATCACTCCTGCGTTTTCGCTGTGTTTGTCCGCCCACATATCGATGCGCCGCACTGCCCAGCGATGGACCGGATTTTCAAACAGATGCCATGCGGCGATAGCGGTAACGATGCTGGCAAGGACGGCCATACTCATCAGCACAATTGCGCTGAAGGTCGTTTCCCCCCAGCTACCGGGAACCAGCTTGAAAAACACCACGCCAACCAGCGGATGGAGAATGAAAATGCCGAAACTGTAGCGCGACATTTTCACGAAGCCGCTCCATTGCAGCGGCGTGTAGAGATTCTGCCGGCTCGCCGCAAAAAGCACATAGACGCTGAAATAGAGAAAGACGAGCCGCCATGGCCCTTCAAGCGTTGCCGTGTCGGGGATCCCGCTTTGCGGATGATAGAACAGGAAAATCGCCAGACAGGCCGCCAGAGCAAGCTTGATGAATCCCTTTGGCAGATCGGCATGCTTCTGCCGTGCAAGCCACATGCCAAACAGGAATGACGGCAAGACGCGGAAAACGCCAAGATCGGCAAACTGCACCCGTGTCAGGGACGGCGTTTCCAGAACCCGTGCCGCATATTCGCCCCCAAGCAGAGCCGCGACGACCAGAACAAGCATCCCGTCACCGAGGCGCTTGCAGAGCCAGTCGAACAGCGGGAAGCACAGATACATCAGGAACAAGGCGCTGAGAGACCAGCTGACATAATTGTAGGAAAAGCTCTTTCCCAGCCCCCAGTTATGAACGAGCAGCAATTGAGCCAGCCCGTCGCGCCAGTTCATGTTTGGCGGCACCGATGGCTGGAACAGCCCTGCCGCCGCCAGTATCGACATCAGGGCGAAACAGGAAAAGGCAACCACGTGCAAGGGGTAGATTCGCGCAAGCCGCTTGCCAACGAAAGATACGTAACGGACGGAATTCCATTCATAATTTGAGCGCAACGCCAGGAACAGTCCGGACAGAATAAAAAAGACATCAGTAAAATAAGCAAACGTTAATATAACAGAATGTATCCCATCGTTCCGGATGGGCATCCGGAAAGAATAATGGAAAATCGCGATCCCCACACACAATAAAAATCGAAGACCGTCGAAATCTGGAAGCCGTTTCATTTAAATGACATCGCGAAAATACTGGAACATATATGTCAGTATATGCTTCCGCGATAAAGTCGAGCATGAATTGAACTTGCGGGCAAAAAATTGAACGAAAATTACAGCGCAACCGCCAGAAATTTCTCTGGCAGAGTGGAACAGCCGTTTTTCATTCTAGGGGGAATTTGGTGGAGCCAAGCGGGATCGAACCGCTGACCTCCTGCATGCCATGCAGGCGCTCTCCCAGCTGAGCTATGGCCCCATCAAACCTCTTTCGAGGTGGGCCAGACAGAACTTTCTGCCCGGTGTGGCGGCTTATTAAATGGCGTTTGTCAGAAGATCAAGAGCTAAATCGCAACTCTTTTCACATCTGCGAAAATAATTTCGCCCAATGCCCACATCCACCGCCGGAGACTGTGGAAAGCGCTCAACCATCACGCCAAAGAGAAAGGGCAGCTCGTGAGCTGCCCTGTCCACAATTCCAAAAAATCGAAGCGATTCCCGAAGGATCAGCCTTCTTCGTCGTCGCCGCCGACGCCACCGCCGAGGATACCCGACATATCGTCGTCCTCGTCTTCCTCTTCTTCGAGGAAGGTGTCGTCATCGTCGTCGCCCAGATCGACGTCGTCGTCGTCGCCCATATCTGGCAGATCGTCGCCGCCGCCCTTTGCTTCGTCGTCGGCATCCTCGAGGGAAACGAAATCCGGCTTTTCCATTGCCGTATCCAGTTCTTCCTCTTCGGCTTCCTCTTCAACGACGCGTGCTTCTGCATTCGCGTCGAAATAGGAGCGCGGATAGGAGATGCCGGTGTAAGGCGAAACGATCGGATCGCGATTCAGATCGTAAAACTTCTTGCCCGTTTCCGGGTCGATGCGCTTGGTACCAAGTTCAGCTTTTGCCACGTTGAGCCTCGTGAGTTTTATTCCCGTTACGCCCGTGGCGCGTGGCCACTTTTATAAAGGGGGCATAAATTCATTTCAAAAACGCGCCTGCTGAGCTTCTCAGGCCACCACTATGGTTCTTATTATACCCCGGAGCCCGTTGCATAGCGAGAAAAGTGGGTGGTGCGCGCCTTAACTGTGTTGTTCGGTGCATAAACGCAATTTGGCGCATTTGTCAAAGCGAAAGACTCCGAATGACGCAGACTCTTTCTTATAGCTGCGTCCGGCAGCGTATCGGCGGCGTATTCGCGGATGACCGCATGGTATTACTATGCTAGTGGTCTGCGTCCGACATTTGCTTTGCGGTGTTACAGGCTCCCAGCAAATGTCGGACGCAAAAGACCACTAGCCGCTTTATGAATCGAGTGGATTTTTCGAATTTGACGTTTGAACCGGCGTGTATGTCGAGCGGAAATCAAACGTCAAATTCAATCCACTCGTGAAGCCCCGCTTATCTCTCAATCCGGCGCGTGTTCGCGCCAAAAATGCGACAGTGAAAAATCCATGTCCCATTCCGCTTCCCCGAAACCTGCAGTCGCCCGCCGCTCGGAGGCACTGGTCGGCGAAATTCGCATTCCGGGCGACAAGTCCATTTCCCACCGCTCTTTCATGTTCGGCGGCCTGGCATCGGGCGAGACCCGCATTACCGGCCTGCTGGAAGGTGAAGACGTCATCAATACCGGCCGCGCCATGCAGGCGATGGGCGCCAAGATCGAAAAAGACGGCGACGTCTGGATCATCAATGGCGTCGGTAATGGTTGCCTGCTCGAGCCGGAAGCCCCGCTTGACTTCGGCAATGCTGGCACCGGTGCGCGCCTGACCATGGGCCTCGTCGGCACCTATGACATGACCACCGCTTTTATCGGCGACGCTTCCCTGTCGCGCCGCCCGATGGGTCGCGTGCTCGACCCGCTGCGCCAGATGGGCGTGCAGGTGAAGTCGACCGATGGCGACCGCATGCCGCTGACCCTTGTTGGACCGAGCGTCGCCAATCCGATCACCTATCGCGTGCCGATGGCGTCCGCGCAGGTGAAATCGGCTGTGTTGCTGGCCGGTCTCAACACGCCGGGCGTCACGACGGTTATCGAGCCGGTCATGACCCGCGACCACACCGAAAAGATGCTGCAAGGCTTTGGCGCCGACCTGACCGTCGAAACCGACAAGGACGGCGTGCGCCATATCCGCATCACCGGACAGGGCAAGCTGATCGGCCAGACCATCGACGTTCCGGGCGATCCGTCTTCGACGGCTTTCCCGCTGGTAGCGGCACTGCTGGTCGAAGGTTCGGATGTCACCATCCATAATGTTCTGATGAACCCGACCCGCACAGGCCTGATCCTCACCTTGCAGGAAATGGGCGCGGATATCGAAGTCTTCAATGAACGCATTGCCGGCGGTGAAGATGTCGCCGATCTGCGCGTAAAATCGTCCAGACTGAAGGGTGTCACCGTTCCGCCGGAACGCGCGCCTTCGATGATTGACGAATATCCGGTGCTGGCCATCGCCGCGAGTTTCGCTGAAGGCGAAACCGTGATGGACGGGCTCGATGAGCTGCGTGTCAAGGAATCGGACCGCCTGGCAGCTGTTGCCCGCGGCCTTGAAGTCAATGGCGTCGATTGCACGGAAGGCGAAATGTCGCTGACCGTTCGCGGTCGTCCGGACGGCAAGGGGCTCGGCGGCGGTGTCGTCGCAACCCATCTCGATCACCGTATCGCGATGAGCTTCCTCGTTATGGGCCTCGCATCGGAAAAGCCTGTGACGGTTGACGACAGCACGATGATTGCAACCTCCTTCCCGGAATTCATGGACCTCATGACGGGAATGGGCGCGAAGATCGAGCCGAGCGAAGCCGAATGAAGCCATTCATCGTCGCCATCGACGGACCGGCAGCCTCGGGCAAGGGAACCCTTGCCCGGCGCATCGCCACGCATTACGGCATACCGCATCTCGACACCGGGCTGACCTATCGTGCAGTCGCCAAGGCGCTGCTCGACAAGAACCTGCCGCTCGACGACGAGCTGCTGGCCGCGGATGCCGCACGCCATCTCGATCTGCGCGAAATGGACAAGACCATCCTGTCCGCACATGATATCGGTGAGGCCGCCTCCAAGGTTGCGGTCATGCCAGCCGTGCGGCGTGCGCTCGTCGAAGCCCAGCGCCATTTTGCGGCAGCCCTTCCGGCCAGCGTTCTCGACGGTCGCGATATCGGCACCGTGGTCTGCCCCAAGGCGGAGATAAAGCTGTTCGTCACGGCCTCGCCGGAAGTGCGGGCGGAACGGCGTTTTGACGAGATCGTTTCGAAGGGCGGCACTGCCGATCTTGACGACATTCTCGCCGATCTGAAGAAGCGCGACGAGCGCGACACCAACCGCACCGATTCTCCGCTGCGTCCTGCTGAAGACGCGCACTTGCTTGATACAAGCGAAATGAGTATAGAAGCGGCATTTCTGGCGGCGAAAAATCTCATTGATGAGGCTCTCGCGCGTCACAAGGCATGATGATCAGGCATTTTAGGGCTTTTTGGCCTGAATTTGCCCCGGAAATGCTGGAAAAATGCCAGAACAGTCCTATATAGGCTGCTCTGATAGCGCATGGCCTCGAAAGCTGCGAAGCGGTTTTCGAGAAAGGTCGTGCCGAATAACGAATAGTCTGACTTCGCGTTCCACGCGCCGGTTGTCTGCAAAGACGGAGCCGAGGTCGGACAGTGTACAACACGAACCCCCGGCGCCGCATCCGATGAATTTTCCGGATGCATCAGGAGTATATATGTCTCAATCCAACCCCTCCCGCGCAGATTTCGAGTCCCTGCTGGCAGAATCCTTCGCGCAAAACGATCTTGCTGAAGGCTATGTCGTCAAGGGCCGCATCGTTGCCATCGAAAAGGACATGGCGATCATCGACGCCGGTCTGAAGGTCGAAGGCCGCGTACCGCTGAAGGAATTCGGCGCAAAGGGCAAAGACGGCACGCTGAAGCCGGGCGATGAAGTTGAAGTTTACGTCGAGCGTATCGAAAACGCTCTCGGCGAAGCTGTTCTCTCGCGCGAAAAAGCACGTCGTGAAGAAAGCTGGGTCAAGCTCGAGCAGAAGTTCGCCAATGGCGAGCGCGTCGACGGCGTGATCTTCAATCAGGTCAAGGGTGGTTTCACCGTCGACCTCGACGGCGCTGTTGCCTTCCTGCCGCGTTCGCAGGTCGACATCCGTCCGATCCGCGACGTCACCCCGCTCATGCACGTCCCGCAGCCGTTCGAAATCCTCAAGATGGACAAGCGTCGCGGCAACATCGTTGTCTCGCGTCGTACCGTTCTTGAAGAAAGCCGTGCGGAACAGCGTTCGGAAATCGTCCAGAACCTTGAAGAAGGTCAGGTTGTTGAAGGCGTCGTCAAGAACATCACCGATTACGGTGCGTTCGTTGACCTCGGCGGCATCGACGGTCTCCTGCACGTTACCGACATGGCATGGCGCCGCGTCAACCATCCGTCGGAAATCCTCACCATCGGCCAGACGGTCAAGGTGCAGATCATCCGCATCAACCAGGAAACCCATCGTATCTCGCTCGGCATGAAGCAGCTCGAGAGCGATCCTTGGGATGGTATCGGCGCGAAGTACCCGATCGGCAAAAAGATCACCGGCACCGTCACGAACATCACCGACTACGGTGCATTCGTGGAAATCGAGCCGGGCATCGAGGGCCTCATCCACGTTTCCGAAATGTCGTGGACCAAGAAGAATGTCCATCCGGGCAAGATTCTCTCCACCACTCAGGAAGTCGAAGTCGTTGTGCTCGAAGTTGATCCGGTCAAGCGCCGCATCTCGCTGGGCCTCAAGCAGACCCTCGACAACCCGTGGACGACCTTCGCTCAGAAGTACCCGACCGGCACCGTTGTTGAAGGCGAAGTCAAGAACAAGACCGAATTCGGCCTGTTCATTGGTCTCGACGGCGACGTTGACGGCATGGTTCACCTCTCCGATCTCGACTGGAACCGTCCAGGCGAACAGGTTATCGAAGAGTACAACAAGGGCGAAGTGGTCAAGGCTGTCGTTCTCGACGTCGACATCGACAAGGAACGCATCTCGCTTGGCATCAAGCAGCTTTCCGGCGACAAGGTCGGCGAAGCAGCAGCTTCCGGCGAACTGCGCAAGAACGCTGTTGTAACCTGCGAAGTGACCGCTGTTACCGATGGTGGCCTCGAAGTTCGCCTGGTCGATCACGACCTGGAAAGCTTCATCCGCCGCTCGGATCTTTCGCGTGATCGCGAAGAACAGCGTCCGGAACGCTTCACGGTCGGTCAGAAGGTTGACGCTCGCGTCATCGCTTTCGACAAGAAGACCCGCAAGCTGCAGGTCTCGATCAAGGCGCTCGAAATCGCTGAAGAAAAAGAAGCTGTCGCTCAGTACGGTTCGACCGACTCCGGCGCTTCGCTCGGCGACATCCTCGGTGCTGCTCTGAAGAAGCAGGAAAAGAACTAATCTTTTCCCCTTCTTGTAAACATGGAAAAGCCCGCTTTATAGCGGGCTTTTTCTTTGCGCTCAGGCGAGGCGCGGGCTTGGTCTGGTAGTATCAATACGCCACCCCAGCCATGAGCGACCTAGGACGCAGCCCTTTCCCGTATTCCGGCCTCCGAATTTAGGTTCATCCAGAATAAGCAAATAACGATAGAGATAAATGCAGAATACCCCAATTTATGACAGGTTTTAAATTTCGAAAATTAGTAAATATCAGAATTATCCTTTTTTAATTATCTCTAAAATTCAATTGACTCTCTCTATAATTCGATTTATCTCAAATTATTGCTTATATTTACTATTATATATTTAGGAGAATTATATTGGGTGCAAGAATTTCCATTATCGCGTCCGGAGTTTTAGCTTTGTTGGCCTCTGGCGCCCATGCGGCGGATGTCATCGTTCCGGAAACACCTCTGGCACCAACCGCTCCTATTGCCACGAACTTCAACTGGAGTGGCGCTTACATCGGCGGACAGGTCGGCTATGGTTGGGCGTCTTCCAAATTCTCAATGGAGCCATCCTACACTTCCAAAGGAAATATGGACGGTTTTCTGGGCGGCATCTATGCCGGTTACAATTTTGATACCGGAGCAAATGTGATTCTGGGCGTGGATGGCGATTTCACGGGGACATCGGTTGGTGAAACCATCTCCTATGGAGGCCTGGCATCGGGTAAGACACGATTGCGTTGGTCTGGCGCCGCTCGCGCACGTGTGGGTTACGATTTTGACCGGTTCCTGCCTTATATCGCTGGCGGCGCGGCTTTCGGCAATATTGGCGACAAGGCACATATTCTGGGCACGCAGCTCATCTCGCAGTCCAAGACACAGACCGGCTGGACTATCGGCGGTGGTGTTGACTATGCAGTCACCGACAATATCGTCACGCGCTTCGAATATCGTTACACCGATTTCGGCAAACGCAATCTTGATCTCGCCGTTCCCGGTCTCAAGGCCAACGAGAAGATGAATTCGAACGATATTCGTCTCGGCGTCGCTTATAAGTTCTGATTGATCAGCTGACCTCTGTTCAGGACACAGCCCTGTCTCTCACCGAGGCGGGGCTGTTTCCGTCAAACCACCCCGAGCATATGAATCAGCCCGAGACTGATGACACCTAGCGACAACAGCGAAAGCATCGCCGTCAGTGTCACGCGCCCGCCAGCCTGCGCTACAGAGCGGACATCGACACCAAGACCAAGCGCGGCCATCGAAATGATGGTCAGCAGCGTCGAGGCATATTGAATACCGGGCAGCAGAGTTTCCGGAATAAGATGCAGCGAGTGCAGCGCCATCATCGCAAGAAAGCCCAGGATAAACCACGGCACCAGTTGAAAAAAGCCGGGCTTTGCGCCTGCATCCTTGTTGCCCGCGAGCACAGCCAGAGCCAGAATAACCGGGCCAAGCATCAGCACCCGCACCAGCTTGACCAACGTGCCGAGTTGGACGCTGATCGTGGCAACCGGAGCAGTCGCAGCCAGCACCTGCGGCACGGCATAGACCGTCAACCCTGCAAGCACACCATATTGGGTATGGGATAAGCCAAGAAGCGGCACCAACAGCGGCAGGCACAGCACCACGACGACACCGAGAATTGCGGTGAACGCGATGGAGGCGGCAACATCTTCACTTTCAGCACCGATGACCGGCGCCGTAGCTGCAATGGCCGAGTTGCCGCAAATCGAATTGCCGCAGGCCACCAGAACTGCCATGCGATGCGGCAGCTTCAGCAGCCGCCCAATGCCGTAGCTCAGCGCTATCGCCACCACCACGACACAGGCAATACCGAGAATTAGACCGGAACCGGCGGCGATCACCGCGCTGACGCTGATGGATGCGCCGAGAAGCACCACCGCGATTTCCAGAATCATTTTCGCCGAAAAGCCGATGCCTTTGCTGAACTGCTTGCCGGGGCGCAGGAAGGTGCGCACCATCGTACCGAGCAGAATGGCAATCACCAGCGCTTCAAGCCACGCCCTGCCGGCATAATAGGCCTCGATCTTCTCAAGACCGATGGCCATAGCGGCGACACCAGTGCTGAGTGCAAGTCCGGGTAGGATGTTCTGGAGTTTTGAGTATGTCATTATCGGCATTTCATATCGAAAGAGAATTTCATTCCTATTTGATGCCTTATTTTCCCTGTTCAATCCATTTCATTATATGGCATAAATCATTCGATAAGATCGAATGGTTGATGCTATGACCCTGGAACAACTGCGTATTTTCATTGAAGTAGCGGAGCGAGAACACCTGACCCGGGCTTCCGAGGCGCTGCATCTAACGCCTTCGGCGGTCAGCTCGGCAATCCGCACTCTTGAAGAACGCTATGGCGCGACACTGTTCAACCGTATCGGACGTCGCATAGAACTAACCGGCGATGGGCGTCTGTTTCTCGATGAAGCACGCGCAACGCTGGCGCGTGCACGTTCGGCCGAACGTATGCTTTCGGAATTTGGTGGTGGCAAGCGCGGCATTCTTTCGATCCACGCGAGCCAGACGATCGCAAGCTATTGGCTACCGCCCTTTCTGGCGCGATTTCACAGCGCCTATCCCATGATCGAGGTGCGCCTGACACTGGGCAATACGGAAAGCGTGACCGAGGCAACGCAAGAGGGTGCAGCCGATATCGGTTTGGTGGAAGGTTCCGTGCAGGCTCCGTCGCTTTCCATCAGCAAGGTGGCAACCGACCAACTGATTCTGGTGACACGCCCCGACCACACATGGAGCGACGCAGGCCGCCTCTCCTGGGACCGACTGTTTGAAGGAAAATGGATATTGCGGGAACAGGGGTCGGGCACGCGCAGCGTCTTCGAAGATGCGATGCGCGCCAGCGGCTATAACCCCGTACGATTGAATGTAGCGCTGGAACTACCGTCCAATGAGGCCATTTGTTCAGCAGTGCGCTCCGGCGACTATGTCACCGCCATATCCGAACTGGTCGCCGCCCCGCATCTCGCCGCCGGAACGCTCGTCAAGGCAGACTTCGCCCTACCGCAGCGCCAGTTTCTCATGCTGTTGCACAATGACCGCTACAGAACAAAAGCGCTTCAGGCCTTTGCCGATGCGCTAACCAGCGCTCAGCTACCCCACACCAAAAACCATGATCGTGGCACAACCTATTAATCAGACCACTTTATGCATGAGCTGGAAATGCTTAACGAAGGAGCGCTCCTTCAAAAAACTCCCCCATATTATCGAAGCCCGGAGAACCAAAGCTTGGATGAAAGTCCTTGGCCAAAGCAGTGGGACGCCATGTATTATCCTCGACGTTGCATCGCAAATAATTCATTGGACTGAAATGGGAGTGTGCTGAAAAAACATTTAAACGAGAGAATCCGAGTTCTGTTCGTTGAATTGCTTCCACTGTCCGCGTCCTTACCTCTCCCCTGTAACCGGTTACAGGCAAACCAGTTTTACTCGCCAGTTGGGCCGCATATGAGTCTTGTCCACCACTAGCGGAATAACTCGTCATCATTCTTATCTGAGTGAAGTTCTCTTCGTTTTTTAACGCCCTAACAATCTTTGAAAAAGCACTAATTTTTATTTCAACTCGCGGATTCTTGACAACAACATTTCTAATATACTTCGATTTTTCCGGAATTTCTGCATTTCTTATAAATATATTGATACGCGATGATCTTCCTATAATGTTCCTATCCAGATGAATCCCTAACCCCCAATCATCATGAAATCTTTTATTCCGAACTCCAAAGTCTTCTTCGAAAAAACAACCATTTTTCGGTGGCGCAATATACTCATTTAATGCACTGGAGTATACAGCACCTGCAGGAAAAAAATTATACGCCGACTGCATTTCTGGTCGAGGCGCTTCCTCTTGAAAATAATCATAAAATTCATAATAATCTCCGTAAAAATCCGAAAAACTATTATTCATGATTTCACCTTATTATTTAAAATAAACATATCGACAACTTTATGAATTACACTAATTTTTCAAAAAAAAGAAACTGTAAATAATTAATGATTGCATTCGAAATACCGGGAAAATTATTTCTTATTGAGGGTTAATGCTAGTAAGCCACACTACCGTATCTGACGCAACATTTCAGGCTGCGGAAAGCAAGTCGAAGCCATGCCGTTCTTTGCTTGCCAAAGACCAATTGAGCGGCGCGTCTTGAAGCCCGGCAATCCGTCCGGCTTGCCAACATCATAACCATGGGCCTGCAAGCGCTTCTGCATCGCCCCGATATCCGAACGGTACATTGTCCCAACATTGCCCCATGGCTGCTGGAAATCTCCCGCACCATAAGCAATACGGTCACCCACATGGCCGATGAAGAGCGCGTAGAGATCGCTCATATTATAGTCCTTGAGCACGTAGAAATTCGGGCTCACGATGAAGGCCGGGCCAAAGCGACCGGCAGGCATGAGCAGAAAGCTCTCGCCCTTCATTTCACCCGCTGGAAACACCTTGCCATTGATGCGAGTAATGCCAAGCTTGGCCCATTCTGCAATCGGCTTACCCTGATCCGGGCCCTCCAGAGCGCACGACACGCTCTGCGGAACATTGACCTCGAAGCCCCAGTCGCGCCCTTTCTGCCAGCCATGCAAATTCAGGTAATTGGCAATGGAAGCCAGCGTATCCGGCACGGAATTCCAGATGTCGCGCTTGCCGTCGCCGTCAAAATCGACGGCGTGCTTGAGATAGGAGGTCGGCATGAATTGCGGCTGTCCAAGCGCACCAGCCCACGAGCTTTTCATGGCGCTTTCGTCGATATAGCCTTTGGACGCGATTTCGAGCGCGGCGACCAGCTCCTTGCGGAACATCTCCTTGCGCGTTGCCATAAAGGCCTTTGTGCCCAGAACTTCGAACACATTGTAGGGGATCTTGACCGTGCCGAAGCCGGATTCCCGGCCCCAGATCGCAACGATGATCGGCCCAGGAACACCGTATTTCTGCTCGATGCGTTTCAGAAGACTGGCATATTGGCCATAGCGCGCCTGACCGCCGCTCGTGACCGACGCCATGGTTTTGGCATTGAAATACTTGCCCGGCGCGCCGAACTCTGCCTGTTTCTGCTCTTTCGGCGTTGATGGCTTTTCACCGGGGATGACCAGATCGGGCAATTTCCAATTGATCGTCACGCCCGCAAAAGCCTGATCGAAGATGGCGCGGGAAACACCCGCTGCCTTTGCTTCCGGCCAGAGATCCCGCTCGATCCAGTTACGATACTGGCCTTCAATCTGCACCTTGGAAGGCGCTGCGACAGCAGGAGAAACAGCAAGAATGGCGGCAAGACCCAGAGCAGTTTTCAAAGCATGCTTCCAACGGCTTGCTGCCATGTTTTTCTCCTGAATAACTAGAGCAGTTCCGGTTAAAACGGAATCGTGGAACCGCTCTATCCATTTGTTTTTACGCATTATCCTACGCAAAACCGCTACGCACTTTTGCTGGAAATGCTCTAAAGGGTGGTTCTTGCCCGCAACGCAGCAGCCAGCGTGCCTTCATCCAGATAATCGAGTTCGCCGCCCACTGGCACGCCATGGGCGAGACGCGTGACGCGGACCTCGAAATTCGCCAATTGATCGGTAATGTAATGCGCGGTGGTCTGACCTTCGACAGTCGCATTGACCGCGAGAATCACTTCCTTGATCTCGCCGGTTGCGACACGCTCCACCAGCCCCTTGATGTTGAGATCGTCGGGACCGATGCCATCAAGCGGTGACAGGCGACCGCCCAGAACATGGTAGCGCACATTCATCGTGCCCGCCCGTTCCAGCGCCCAGAGATCGGACACGTCTTCCACCACGATCAGCGTGGTGGGATCGCGGCGTTCGTCCGTGCAGATGGTGCAGGGATCGGACGTATCGACATTGCCGCAGCACGAACAGATGCGCACTTTCTCGGCAGCTTCCTGCATGGCGCCACCCAGCGGCACCAGAAGCGCTTCTTTCTTCTTGATGAGATGCAGCGCCGCACGGCGCGCCGAACGCGGCCCCAGACCCGGTACGCGGGCCAGAAGCTGGATCAGACGTTCAATTTCAGGACCGGCGATTCGTTTGGACATTTTCTTAGGGGAGTAAGGGAATAGGGGAATAAGTGAGTAGGGAGAGGAGAATGAGGGAATATGCGACATGGCGGCAATCAGCCGACCAAACATACTCCCCTATTCCCTTATTCCCCTACTGCCTTAAAACGGCAGTTTGAAACCGGGAGGAATCGGAAGCCCCGCCGTCAGCGATTGCGTCTTTTCGGCCATCACGGCTTCCAGCTTTGCCTTGGCATCGTTATGCGCCGCGATGATCAGGTCTTCGAGGATTTCCACCTCGTCTTCCTTGGCCAGCGACGGATCGATCTTCAGCGCCGACAAGGTGCCCTTGCCGGACAAGGTGATCGTCACCAGACCGCCTCCAGAAGAGGCCGTGGCTTCCAGATTGGCGATTTCGTCCTGCATGGCCTTCATCTTGGCCTGCAATTCCTTCGCCTGCTTCATCATGCCCATCATGTCACGCATGGGTTTACTCCATAGTCTTCGATAATTCAGTCGTCTTCAGACGGCACGCCGGGCACTTCAGCAACGGCATCGAGGTCAATGTCCTCGTCATCGTTCTGTTCCGCCACAGCAATACGCACGTCGGTGATTTTCGCGCCCGGGAAGGCCGCGAGAATAGCTGCCACATCCGGATCGGCGCGAGCATCGGTCACAAGATTGTCGCGACGCTCCGTTTCCGCTTCGGCAACGGTCTGGCTCGCGACATCACGCGCCACAGTTACCACCCAGCGAATACCGGTCCAGTTCAAAAGATGCTGCGCGATCTCACTCGGTAGCGATTTCGGCGCATCGTCGGTCAGACCGATTTCAAGACGTCCAGGCGCGATGGACGCCAGACGCACACAGTTCTTGACCAGAATCTTGAACTGCATGTTGCGATGCTTGTCGGCCATCGCAACGATGTCGTTCAGGCTGTTGACCGGCACGGAAGGCTGCGGCGCACTCTCGGCAATGGGCTGCGGAGCAGGCGGCTGAACCGGTTGCGGAGCCGTTTCCACAATGCGCATGGCCGTGGCCGGTCCGCCCGAGGCGGATGCCATGGAGGCCGAACCGACGGCATCGGCGGCGAAACGCGCTTCCGGCGCGCCGTTGCCATTGGAGCGAGTATTGCCCGAAGGCTGCGAACGCCCAGCGGAAGCAGAACCGTTTTCGAGGCCGCGCAAAGCTTCGTCCAGCGTCGGCAGATCGGCCGCATGCGCCAGACGGATCAGCAACATTTCGGCAGCCTGGACCGGACGGGTCGCCGTATCGACTTCCGCAATGCCCTTGAGCAGCATCTGCCAGGTGCGAGACAACACGCGCACCGACAGTTTTTGCGCAAAATCGCGGCCGCGCACGCGTTCATCTTCCGACAGCGACACATCTTCCGCCACATCGGGCGTGAAGCGCAGGCGCGTCACCAGATGATTGAAGTCTGCCAGATCGGTCAGCACCACCGAGGGGTCGGCACCGACATCATACTGCGCGCGGAACTCGGTGAGAGCGGCGGCCACATCGCCGCGCATCAGCATTTCGAACAGGTCGATGATCCTGGCGCGGTCGGCAAGCCCCAGCATGGAGCGCACGGCTTCCGCGCTGACCTGACCGGCGCCATGCGCGATGGCCTGATCGAAGATCGACAGCGAATCGCGGGCGGAGCCTTCACCGGCTCGCGCAATCATGGCGAGCGACGCATCATCGACTTCGATCTGCTCGGCTTCCGCAATGCGGCGCAAATGCTGCGCCAGCGTACCCGATTCGATGCGGCGCAGGTCGAAGCGCTGGCAGCGCGACAGGACCGTGATCGGCACCTTGCGGATTTCGGTGGTGGCGAAGATGAATTTCACATGCGGCGGCGGCTCTTCGAGCGTCTTCAACAGGCCGTTGAAGGCCTGATTGGACAGCATGTGCACTTCGTCGATGATGTAGACCTTGTAGCGCGCCGAGACCGGGCGATAGCGCACCTGCTCGATAATCTCGCGAATATCGTCGATGCCAGTATGCGAGGCGGCGTCCATCTCGATCACGTCAACATGGCGGCCTTCCATAATCGCCTGGCAATGCTCGCCGGGAACGGAGAGGTCAATTGTCGGCTGATCGACAGTATCGGTCTTGTAGTTGAGCGCCCGCGCCAGAATGCGCGCTGTCGTCGTCTTGCCAACACCGCGAACGCCGGTAAGCATCCAGGCCTGCGCGATGCGCCCCGTCTCAAAAGCATTTTTGAGCGTGCGCACCATCGGCTCCTGGCCAATGAGATCGTTGAAATTCTGCGGACGATATTTGCGGGCGAGAACGCGATAGGCCCCATCGGCAGCTATGCCAGCGGATTTCGTATCCATGGCGACCCTTCCGTTCTTCCTGTTACGCTTTTTTCTCGACCGCCAGTTTGGACCGGACCTATGAGCGACGTCAACAACGGACACTGTCCATCAACAGGGCCATCAAAAGCCGCCAGACAGCCAGAAAAAATGGCGAATGAGAAAAGGGTGGGAGGCTGGCACGGCGACCCGTGCCTGGCTCGTTAGGGCTGCTTCCTTCCGGACCTGACCCGGTTGGCGAGTGGCTCGTCCACCACCAACCTCCCACGCTGCATATCGTCAATCGCAGCGCAAAAAGCAAGCGCAGAACGAAAAAAACTGGTAAGTGTTTGGATCAAAAGGCGACAGGCTGTGGCGAAAATGGTGATTTCGAGAACCGGAGCGCAGCGTACATTAAGGTACGTGAGCACCGGAAGCGCAGAAATTGCCATTTGCAGCCCGGCATGGCGCTTTTGGATCAGACACGTAGAATCGGCGCATGAAACATGTACGAACTCGATAAACGGCTTGATGCCGACACTTTTTCCGTCGCGGTGCTCGGCCTTTGCGAGTTGCGACTGATGAATGACCGCCGCTGGCCGTGGCTTATCCTCGTGCCGCGCAGGGCCAATCTTTCCGAAATTCATGATCTGACGCCGCTCGACCAGACAATCCTGACCTTCGAGGCCGGTTTGGTGGCGCAGGCGTTGAAGACAGTCACCGAATGCCAGAAAATCAACACCGGTGCGCTGGGCAATATCGTGCGTCAGCTTCATCTGCATGTCATCGCCCGCAACGAAGGTGATGCCGGATGGCCCGGCCCCGTCTGGGGCCATGGCACGCGTGAGACCTATGACGAGAAAGACGCCCGCAAGCTGATCGCCGACATTCGCGCGGCGCTGTAACCTCCCCCCATCCGATCAAACATATATTCGAGAGCATCATGGCTTTCCGCCTCTACGACCTGCCGGAAATCGAACCGAGCCGCCTTGTCGGCTTTGGCGGCAACCGCATCGACCGCCAGTCCGAAAAGCGTCACGACGATTCGGCCTTCACTGCGCTGGAGCTGCCTGAAACCCGCGTCATGGTGCTGGGGGGCAACAAACTGCTGCTCGATTACACGGATGAGAAGACGCCGCGTGCACTCTTCCGCTTCAGCGAAGCCAGGGATTTTGCGCCGGATCTGCACGAGCCGGTGTTTCTGGGGCTTCAGGACGGCGCGCCGCTCGTCGCCCTGATGGCGCCGATTGATCCCGAAACTCTGGAAGCGCCGTTCCGGGCGCAGGACTACCGCAGCATCTATATGGAAGGGCTGGTTTCAGCCGATCTACTTGGCGCGCTGGCGCAGGCGGCAGCGCTGACCGCCTGGCACAACAACCATCGTTTCTGCGGACGCTGCGGCACAAAAACTGAAATGCGGGCGGGTGGCGCCAAGCGCCAATGCCCGAATTGCGGGGCCGAGCATTTTCCGCGCACCGATCCGGTGGCGATCATGCTGCCGGTGCGCGGCGACAAATGCATTCTCGCCCGCAGCCCGCATTTTGCTGCCGGTTCCTATTCCTGCCTTGCCGGTTTCATCGAACATGGCGAAACCATCGAAGCGGCAGTTCGTCGTGAAAGCCAGGAGGAAATGGGGCTGGCGATCGGTCGCGTCGGCTATCACGCCAGCCAGCCCTGGCCGTTCCCCTATTCTCTGATGATCGGTTGCCATGCCGAAGTGCTATCGGACGACTTCACCATCGACCGTTCGGAACTGGAAGACGGACGCTGGTTCGGCAAGCAGGAAGTCCGCGCCATGCTGGCGGGCACACATGAAAATGGGCTGCGGGTGCCGCCATCCGGCGCCATCGCAACCCATCTGATCAAGGCATGGGCGGAAAACTGATTCCGCCCGATATTTTCTGAACTACTCAGCAGCAAGAAGCTGCGTGCCGCGAATGTCGCTTCCCTTGTAGACGCCCAGAATACGCACTTCCTTGGAGAAGAATTCGAGTTCTTCCAAGGCAAGCTGCACGTTGCGGTCTTCCGGATGCCCTTCAATATCGGCATAGAACTGCGTGGCAATGAAACGCCCGCCGATCTGATAGCTCTCAAGCTTGGTCATGTTGACGCCGTTGGTGGCAAAGCCGCCCATCGCCTTGTAAAGTGCTGCCGGAACGTTGCGCACGCGGAAGACGAACGTCGTCATGATGCGTTCGCCGTTTTCCGGGCGCGGAGCCCATTGCTTTTCTTTCGAAAGAACCACGAAGCGGGTCACATTGTCTTCCGCATCCTCGACATTTTCTTCCAGAATATCGAGACCGTAGAGATCGGCGGCCAGACGCGGCGCAAGGGCAGCCATCGAACGGTCCTGTGTGTCGGCAACAAGACGGGCAGCACCCGCCGTATCGCCAGCAATGACCGGCTTCCAGCCGTTCTGGCGGATGACCTTGCGGCACTGGCCCAGCGCATGAATGTGGCTGTGTACGGTCTTGATTTCCTCGCGCTTGACGCCCGGAAGCACCATCAGCTGAAAATGAATCGGCAGGAAATATTCGCCCACAATATGCATATCGGCCAATGGCAGCAGATAATGAATATCCGCGACGCGGCCCGCCAGCGTATTCTCGATCGGGATCATCGCCAGATCGGCAGCGCCGGTTTCGACTGCGTTAAAAGCGTCTTCAAAAGTCGGACACGGCAAAGGCTCCATACCGGGAAACATGTTGCGCGACGCCGTATCGGAATTGGCACCCGCTTCACCCTGAAAAGAAATCCGGTTGGTTTTCATCGTCGTCTTACTTTCTCAAACGCCCCTCACTCGCGGGGCTTTCCTGGTTGTTAAACTTGTCAAAGACCCTTTGCGACAAGAAGTCGGGCGCGGTCAAGGTCGGCTGGCGTATCGACGCCCAGCGGCACCGTTTTAACCACCTCGACGTCAATGCGCATGTTGGCCTCCAAAGCGCGCAATTGCTCAAGCTTCTCGCGCTTTTCCAGCGGCGACGGCCCAAGCTTCACGAATTTCTCCAGCGCCGAACGGCGATAGGCATAGAGGCCGATATGGTGATAGAGCGGGCCTTCGCCATAAGGTGCCGTGGCGCGAGTGAAATAAAGCGCGCGCAGGCGTGAGCTGCCAGCCAGCGGCGAGCCGACGATCTTCACCACGCTCGGATTGGTCTTTTCCGATTCTTCCTCGATCTCGACACCGAGCGTCGCGATATCAGCCGGACCGTCTTCGAGCGGCAGCAATGCGCGACGGATAATGTCCGGATCAATGGTCGGCAGATCGCCCTGCACATTGACCACGGCATCGATCTCGCCAGCCGGATCGAGCTTCAACAGCGCTTCATAGATGCGGTCCGAACCCGATTCGTGATCGGTGCGCGTCATGACGGCTTCATGACCATGAGCGGTAACGGCTGCGAAAATCTCCTCACTATCGGTCGCGACAACGGCGCGCCCGAGCTTCGCGGCGGCAGCCCTTTCGGCCACATGCACGATCATCGGCTTGCCGCAAATATCGGCCAACGGCTTGTTCGGCAGGCGCGTAGCGGCCAGTCTCGCCGGAATAAGTGTGAGGGTCTTTAGGGTCTGAAGCATGCTCGCCTCTTGTTGTCTCGCAGGATCGTAACCGTCCTTTGAGGAGTTTTATCTGCACTGTAAATGCTGCAAAAGTGTCAAAAAGTCACGGGTCTGGTTACCCTTATAGGTGTTGCATCGCCCTGGTAAAAGACCTAGTTTCCGCCCGATGCCGCGGAGAGAATTGCAACCTCATATGAGGTGCGCATGTCGGCTGAGGAGAGCGTTCTCGGGGAGAGCGTTTTGGTAGAGGGAGCGCTGACCGGCGATGAATTCAACGCGGACTAACAAGTTTATCATGGCTTTTCTGGCAACGGTTTTCGTTGTCATGACGACGGGCATCCTGTCCGATGCGCTGTTTCACTCGCCTGCACCGGAAAAGCCCGGCTTTGCAATCGAGGCAGCGGAAGCTGCAACCGGTGAAGGGGGAGCTGCACCGGCCAAGGAAGAAGTTTCTATCGCAACATTGCTGCAATCCGCCGATCCTGCGCGCGGTGAAACAGTTTTCAAGCGCTGCCAGGCCTGCCATACGGGTGAAAAGGGCGGCGCAAACAAGGTGGGTCCGCATCTCTGGGATGTGCTGAACCGTCCTGCCGCTTCTGTTGAAGGCTTCGGCTATTCATCCGCCATGAAGGAATTTGGCGCGGGTGGCAACAAGTGGGACTATGAACACCTCAACAAATTCCTGACCTCGCCCAAGGCCTTCATCAAGGGCACAGCCATGGGCTTTGCGGGTGACAAGAAGGACAATGAGCGCGCCGATCTGATTGCCTATCTGCGCACGCTTTCGGATAGCCCGGCTCCGCTGCCAACGGCAGATGCTGCACCAGCTGGCGGCGACGCCAAGCCTGCGGATGCAGCGCCAGCCAAGGAAGGCGAAAAGCCCGCTGCACCAGCGAACTAAGCATCGCAAAAAACATCGAAGAGCCGGGTTTCGACCCGGCTTTTTTCATATTACAGATAAAATTTATTGCCCCGGCGCCTTTCTTCCTCCGCAAAAACCCATAAGACTCATACAGATGATCCGAAGCAGAAACGGAGAGACTGGATGAAAGCGTTTTGGGCGGGTGCATTTGCGGTTGCCATGCTTGCAAGCACAATATCGTCGAGCCATGCGACCGATGCGGAACCCAAATGGCGCGCCTCTTCCAGCCTGCTCGGCGAGCCCAAATATCCGGCTGACTTCAAGCAATACGACTATGTGAACCCGCAAGCGCCGAAGGGCGGCACCCTGAATCAGGTCGCGGTCGGCACATTCGACAGCCTTAATCCATTTGTGGTGCAAGGCGTTCCCGCAGCAGGCCTGTCCGACTTCGGCGGCGGCATGCTCTACGATACGCTGATGACGGATTCGCTGGATCAGGGATCGACGCAATATCCGCTCATTGCCGAAGCGCTTCAGTATCCGGATGATTATTCCTGGGTGAAGTTCAAGCTCAATCCGAACGCCAAATGGCATGACGGCCAGCCGATCACCGTCGAAGACGTGATCTGGTCCTTCAATGTGCTGAAGAAGCAGTCGCCCATGTACAACAAATATTATGGCGACGTGGAAAGCGCGGAAAAGACCGGCGATCATGAGGTGAAGTTCAACTTCAGCCAAAAGGGCAATCGCGAACTGCCGCAGATCATGGGCCAGCTTGCAGTGCTGCCACAACATTGGTGGGAAGGTAAGGACGCGCAGGGCAAACAGCGCGACATCACCCGCCCGACGCTGGAAATTCCGCTGGGCTCGGGCGCCTATAAAATCGACAGTGTTTCGCCGGGGCGTTCCATCACCTGGGCGCGCGTCGACGATTACTGGGGCAAAGATATTGCGGTGAATGTCGGCCGCAACAATTTCGACCGCGTGGTTTACGAATATTACTTCAATGAAGACGCGACCTGGGAAGCCTTCAAGAAGGGCGGCCAATACGATTATCGCAACGAAAACCGTGCCCAGCGCTGGGCGGAGCAGTATAATTTCCCCGCTGTTCAGCGCGGCGATGTTATCAAGAAATCCTTCCCGTATAATGCCGTCGGTCGCATGCAGGGCTATTTCCTGAATATGCGCCGCGACAAGTTCAAGGACCCGAAAGTCCGCGAAGCGCTGACCTATGCGTTCGACTTCGAATCCATGAACCGTCTTCTGTTCTTCAATCAGTATAGCCGCATTAACAGCTATTTCGCTGGCAATGAGTTGCAGCTGAGCGGCCCGCCGACCCCGGCGGAACAGGCCATTCTTGAAACGGTCAAGGATTCACTGCCCGCAGACGCCCTGACTAAAGAATTCAAGCTGCCCGTTTACGACACGCCGCAGGCAACCCGCGATAATCTGCGCACGGCCTTGAAGCTGCTTTCGGAAGCGGGGTGGACATTGCAGGGCAACAAGCTGGTCGATGCAAAGGGCAATCCGTTCACCATCGAATTTCTGGGCAAGGACCCGACCGACGAACGCATCTATAATCCGTTTGCAGCGAGCCTGCGCAAGATCGGGATCAATGCGACGGTGCGCATTGTCGATACCGCGCAATATCAGGCGCGCGTCAATGATTTCGACTATGACGTCATCACCTCGGTCATTCCGCAGAGCGGCTCGCCCGGCAATGAACAGCGCGACATGTGGGGCTCCAAGGCCGCCGATTTCAAAGGCAGCCGCAACTATGCCGGCATCAAGAGCGAGGCCATCGACAAGCTGATTGACCGCGTGATCTATGCCAAGGATCGCGATGAACTTGTGGCCGCCAGCCACGCGCTCGACCGGGCGCTGCTCTGGAATTATTACGTTATTCCGCAATGGTATTCCGACCACATCAATGTGGCCTATTGGAACAAGTTCGGCATGCCGGAAAAGCAGCCGGATTATATGGGTATCGATCCGTTCTCATGGTGGGTTGATCCTGCGAAAGAAGCCAAACTGAAGACCGGCAGCGAATAAGAGGCGCGCGAAGAATGACGATGCTTCGCATGAACCGCCGCCATTTTCTGGGGGTCTCGGGCAGCGCCGCAGTCGCGGCCTGCCTGCCGGGCCAGAATGTCATCGCCACCGCCTTTGCGGAGGTGCCGACCGGCAAAGCCCTGCACGGCCTGTCCGCCTTTGGCGAACTGAAATATGGCAGCGATTTCACCCATTTCGACTACACCAATCCAGATGCGCCCAAAGGCGGCACATTCAAGTTCGCCCCGGCAAGCTGGGTCTGGAACCAGAACACGCAGACCTTCAACACGCTCAGCACCTTTACCTTCAAAGGCGATGCGCCCCCGCGCATGGAGCTGACCTATGACAGCCTGATGGTCCCGGCTCTCGATGAACCGGATTCCATCTACGGGCTCATTGCTGAAAGCGCCACGCTGTCGAAAGATCGACAGGCCTGCACCTTCAAGCTGCGCAAGGAAGCGCGCTTCCACGATGGCTCGCCGATCACGGCGAAAGACGTGCTGTTCACCTATACGGTGTTCAAGGAAAAGGGCCACCCGATCATACGCCAGTCGCTCGCAGGACTGGAAAAGGTGGAGCTGACGGGCAAGAACGATATTCGCCTGCGCTTTGCGGCAGATCGTGGCCCCAATGCCATTCTCGATGCGGTGGTGCTGCCCATATTGTCGGAGAGCTGGTTCAAGGACCGCAATTTCGAGGCGACCACCATGGAGCCGGTGCTCGGTTCCGGCGCTTACAAGGTCGGGAATTTCGCCGCCGGTCAATTCATCGAATATGACCGCGTTGAGGATTACTGGGCCAGGGATCTTCCGGTCCGGCGCGGCTCCGGTCATTTCGACCGCATCCACATCGAGTTCTTCCGTGATCGCCAGCCGGAATTCGAGGCCTTCAAGAAAGGCGATATCGATTTCCGTTCGGAAAGCGTGTCCAAGAACTGGGCGACAGGATACGACTTCCCGGCCATTCAGGAAAAGAAAGTCATCAAGCGCACCTTCCCGAAAGAGAAAAGCCCGCTGATGCAGGCCTGGGCGGTAAACCAGCGCCGCGAGCGTTTCCGTGACCCCCGCGTGCGGGAGGCGATCAGTCTCTGTTTCGATTTCGAATGGACCAACGAGACCCTTTTCTTCAAGACCTACGAGCGTTCGCAATCGAGTTTCAACGGGTCGGATTTTCAGGCCAAGGGCCTACCCTCCCCCGATGAGTTGAAGGTGCTGGAGCGCTATCGCGGCAAGCTCCCCGATACAGTGTTCGGCGAGGCTGTCACCATGCCGGTTTCGGATGGAACAGGCCGTGACCGTGCGCAGTTCGGTCGGGCCATCAAGCTGATGGAAGAGGCCGGGTTCGAGCGGCGCAACGGCCAGTTCCATGACAAGGACGGTTCAAAATTCGCGCTTGAAATCCTCAGCGATTCCGAAGCCTTCACCCGCGTCTATAATCCGTTCATCCAGAAACTGCGGGCCATCGGCATTGATGCAACCTTGCGGCTGGTGGATGCGAGCCAGTATCAGGCGCGCTTGCAGGATTTCCAGTTCGACATGGTTGGTCTTGCCATGCAGTTTGGCGCGACCCCGACCAGTGAATCGCTGGCCAGCATGTTCGGTTCGCAAGCGGCCAAGACGCCGGGAAGCTATAATCTGCCCGGCACTGCCGACCCGGTGATCGACGCCCTGATCGACGATGCCGGAAAGGTTTCGACCCGGGGCGATCTTGTCGCTACGATCAGAGTGCTCGATCGGTACTTGCGTATCCGGCGCGACTGGATTCCAAATTGGACAACAGCGAATCATCTCGTCGCCTATTGGGACCGGTTCGGTTTCAAGGAACCGAAGCCCGATTATGGCTTTCCGGTCGAGACGCTGTGGTGGATAGAAGAAGAAAAGGCAAAAGCTGTTGGTAAGCCATAAGAGAAACCCGGATCTAACGAGAGAGCCAAGCTGATGGGCGCTTACATCCTCCGCCGCTTGATCTTAATGATCCCGACCATCTTCGGCATCATGGCTATTTCCTTCGCCGTTGTTCAGTTCGCCCCCGGCGGTCCGGTCGAGCGCGTGATCGCGCAGCTTTCCGGACAGGGCGGCGATGCGCTTGATCGCCTTTCCGGCGGTGGCGGCGATTTCGGCCAGAGCGCTGTCGATAGCGGCTCGGTCAGCTCGAAATATCGCGGCGCACAGGGGCTTGACCCGCAATTTATCGCCGATCTGGAAAAGCAGTTCGGCTTCGACAAGCCCCCGCTGGAGCGTTTCGGCCAGATGCTGTGGAACTATCTGCGCTTCGATTTCGGGCGCAGCTATTTCCGCGATATCAGCGTGATCGACCTCATCAAGGAAAAGATGCCGGTTTCGATCTCGCTCGGCCTTTGGCTGACGTTTCTGTCCTACATAATCTCCATCCCGCTCGGCATTCGCAAGGCGATCAAGGAAGGCACGCGCTTCGACACTTGGACCAGCGCCGTCATCATCGTCGGTTACGCTATCCCAAGCTTCCTGTTCGCCATCCTGCTGATCGTGCTTTTCGCGGGCGGGTCGTTCTTCGACTGGTTTCCGCTACGCGGTCTCACCTCGCCTGATTTCGCGCAGATGTCATTCTGGGGCAAAATCGGCGACTATCTCTGGCACATGGTTCTGCCAGTCACAGCGCTAGTGCTTTCGGCCTTCGCCACGACAACGCTTCTGACGAAAAACTCGTTTCTCGAAGAAATCCGCAAGCAATATGTGACGACGGCGCGCGCCAAGGGGCTCACCGAGAATCAGGTGCTTTATCGCCACGTCTTCCGCAATGCCATGCTGATCGTCATCGCCGGTTTTCCGGGCGCTTTCATCTCGGCCTTCTTTACCGGCTCGCTTTTGATTGAAACCATCTTCTCGCTCGACGGTCTTGGCCTGCTCGGCTACCAGTCGGTCATCAACCGCGATTATCCGGTTGTGTTCGCCAATCTCTTCATCTTCTCACTGATCGGCCTGCTTGTCGGGCTTCTGTCTGATCTGACCTATACGTGGATCGATCCGCGCATTGATTTCGACCGGAGGGACGTGTGATGACGGACGCTGCCCTCACCCCCGCCGTCAAGCCGGTAAAGCGGCCTTGGCTGTCGCCGCTGAACCGCCGCCGCTGGCAGAATTTCAAGGCCAACAAGCGTGGTTACTGGTCGCTGTGGGTTTTCCTGTTTCTGCTCATTGCGGCCCTTTGCTCCGAATTCATCGCCAATGATCGTCCCATCCTCGTTTCCTACAAGGGCGAGCTGCTGATGCCGGTCTTTGTCGATTATCCGGAAGAGAAATTCGGCGGCTTCTATGCGGTGACCGATTATCGCGATCCGGTGATACAGGAAGAAATCGCCAATAATGGCTGGGCGATCTGGCCGCCCATTCACTATTCCTACAACACCGTGAACAACGAAATCCCGGAGGCGGCACCATCAAAGCCCTTCTGGCTCTATTCCGCCGAGGAGCGTTGCCAGCGCTACGCGCAGGGCGTCAGCGACCCCAATTGCCGTTTCGGCAATTTCAACCTGCTTGGCACCGACGATCAGGCGCGAGACGTTTTTGCGCGCGCGCTTTACGGCTTCCGCATTTCGGTGCTGTTCGGCCTGATCCTCACCTTCTTCTCGGCCATCATCGGCGTGACTGCCGGCGCGGTTCAGGGCTATTTCGGCGGCTGGGTCGATCTGATCTTCCAGCGCGTCATCGAAATCTGGTCGTCGATCCCCGTGCTTTATCTGTTGCTGATCATAGCGGCGATCCTGCCGCCGGGCTTCTGGGTGCTGCTCGGCATCATGCTGCTGTTCTCATGGGTGGCTTTCGTCGGCGTCGTGCGCGCTGAATTCCTGCGCGCCCGAAACTTTGAATATGTGAATGCTGCGCGCGCACTTGGCGTGAAGAACGGCACCATCATGTGGCGTCACCTTCTGCCCAATGCCATGGTGGCGACGTTGACCTTCCTGCCCTTCATCCTGAATGGCTCGATCACCACGCTCACCTCGCTCGACTTCCTCGGCTTCGGCCTGCCGCCAGGTTCCGCCTCGCTCGGCGAACTTCTGGCGCAGGGCAAGAACAATCTTCAGGCGCCTTGGCTCGGCATTACCGGCTTCGTGGTCATCTCGGTCATGCTGTCGCTCCTGATCTTCATCGGCGAGGCGACACGCGACGCATTCGATCCGCGAAAGGCATTTCAATGAGTGGGTCAATGAGCGGATCCCTGTCCGAATCAGGCAATAAAACTCTGCTGTCCGTCCGCGAATTATCGGTGGCATTCCGCCAGAATGGCGAAGAGCGCATTTCCGTCGACCGCGTGTCCTTCGACATTGCCGAAGGCGAGACCGTGGCTCTGGTCGGCGAATCCGGTTCGGGCAAGTCTGTTTCCGCCCTGTCGGTGCTGAAGCTTCTCCCCTACCCGGCGGCAAGCCACCCTTCCGGTGAAATCCTTTTCAACGGCAAGGACTTGATGAAGGCCTCCGAGCCGGAATTGCGGCGCGTGCGCGGCAATGACATCGCCATGATCTTTCAGGAGCCGATGACCTCGCTCAACCCGCTGCACAGCGTCGAGCGGCAGATCGGTGAAATCCTGCGTGTGCATCAGGGCATGGGCGACGCCCAGGCGCGGGCGCGCACGCTGGAGCTTCTGAAAGAGGTTGGCATTCGCGAGCCGGAAAAGCGCCTGTCGGCCTTCCCGCATCAGCTTTCAGGTGGGCAACGCCAGCGTGTGATGATCGCTATGGCGCTGGCCAACAAGCCAAAACTGCTGATCGCCGACGAACCAACCACGGCGCTCGATGTGACGGTGCAGGCGCAGATATTGAAGCTGCTTGCCGAGTTGAAGGCCGCGCAAGGCATGTCGATGCTGTTCATCACGCACGATCTCGGCATCGTGCGCAAGATCGCCGACAAGGTCTGTGTGATGAGCAAGGGCAAGATCGTCGAGGCCGGACCAACCAAGAACATCTTCGACAATCCGCAGCATCCCTATACAAAGCATCTGCTTGCCGCCGAACCGAAGGGCGAGCCGCCCGCTGCCGATCCGGCGGCAAAAACGGTGATGGAAGGCAAGGATATCCGCGTCTGGTTTCCGATCAAGAAGGGGTTCATGCGCAAGACTGTCGACCATGTGAAGGCGGTGGACGGCATTGATGTCAATCTGCGTGCCGGTCAGACGCTGGGTGTCGTCGGCGAATCAGGGTCTGGCAAGACCACGCTTGGCCTCGCCCTTTCGCGGATGATTTCATCCAAGGGCGATATTCGCTTTGAAGGGCGCGATATCGCGAAGTTCAGCTTCAAGGATATGCGCCCGCTGCGCCGTGAAATGCAGATCGTGTTTCAGGACCCGTTCGGCTCGCTTTCTCCGCGCATGACCATTGCAGATATCATTGCCGAAGGCTTGCTGGTGCATGAGCCGAAACTGTCCGCCGACGACCGCGATGCGCGTGTCGTGGCAGCGCTTCAGGAAGTGAACCTCGACCCCGAAACCCGCTTCCGCTATCCGCATGAGTTTTCCGGCGGCCAGCGCCAGCGCATCGCCATCGCGCGCGCCATGGTGTTGAATCCGCGCTTCGTCATGCTGGACGAGCCGACCTCGGCGCTCGACATGAGCGTGCAGGCGCAAGTGGTCGATCTTTTGCGTGGATTGCAGAAGAAGCATGATCTCGCCTATCTTTTCATAAGCCACGATCTCAAAGTGGTGCGGGCACTGGCCAATGATGTGCTGGTGATGCGCAACGGCAAGGCGGTCGAATATGGTACGGCGAAGGATGTCTTCGCCAATCCCAAGACCGACTATACCAAGGCGTTGATGGCGGCAGCCTTCCATATGGAGGCGACCGAGGGAGGAGTAAAACAATGACCAATAATGATAAGGGCAATATTCTTCTGGCGATCACCGATTGGGACCCGGAAATCTGGCTGAAGACATTCAAGGACAATGCACCGGATCGCCCCGTGGTGACCGAGCGCGCCGAGAATGATCCTTCCGTCAAATACGCTCTCGTATGGAAGCAGAAGCCCGGCTCACTCGCCAATCTGCCCAACCTGAAAGTCATTTTCTCGCTTGGTGCTGGCGTGGACCACGTGTTCCGCGATGACCGCATCCCCGATGTGCCGCTGGTGCGCATCATCTCCGACGACCTGACCATGCGCATGACCGAATATGTGGTCTGGCAGGTGCTGGATCATCACCGTCTGGGATCGCGCTATCGCAAGCAGCAGCAGAACCATGTCTGGCATGAAGATCGCCGCCAGCCTGCCGCCCATGAGGTGACGGTCGGCATTATGGGGCTTGGCGTGCTGGGCCGCGATGCGGCTGAAAAGCTGAAAGCGCTGGGTTTCAACGTGACCGGATGGAGCCGCCGCCAGCAGGAAATCGCTGGCGTGAAAACTTATCACGGTCGTGACGGCTTTGGCGCGTTCCTCAAGACCGCCGATATTTTCGTCTGCCTGCTGCCGCTGACGCCAGACACCAAGGGCATCCTGTCCATGTCGATGTTCGCGCAGCTGAAAAGTGACGGACCGTTCGGCGCGCCGGTGCTGATCAATGCCGGTCGCGGCGGCTTGCAGAACGAGGCGGATATTCTGGCGGCGCTCGACCGCGGGCTGCTTTCGGCAGCATCACTCGACGTGTTCAATCAGGAACCGCTGCCGACCACCAGCGCGCTCTGGGACCATCCGAGAGTGACGATCACGCCGCATGCAGCGGCAAGCTCGTCAGCAACGGCCCTTGTGCCGCAGATCATCCGGCAGATTGAAGCCTTCGAGCGCAATGGCACGCTGGAGCACATCGTCGACCGCAATACGCAATATTGACGTTTCAGATTAGGGGATCGGCAGCGACACGCTGCCCGTCGTCCCTCCATCTATTCCCGCCCAATCTCCTTGCGCATGGTGATAGAGGTCGTACGCGTATAGCCGGGATGCGCCGTTTCCGCGATCTTGCGATAACCGAGTTTTTCAAACACCGCCCGATTGCGCGTCAGTTCAATACGCACCTGCAATTCAATCGCCGGCTTGCCCTTCGCGACAGCCTCCGCCTCTGCACGCTGCATCAGGGCACGTGCGATTCCCTGCCCCTCAAAAGCAGGCGCAACGGCAAGCTTGCCGAGATAGAAGCTATCGCTTCTTTCCTTGATGAAAACGCAGCCCGCCAGTTCCTCGCCAATCAGGGCTGCAAAACCGGTCTCTTCCCCGGCCTTTTGTTTCAGTCCTTCCGCGGTCAGAAGATGCGCGGAAGACGGCGGATCGATCACGCCATCCATATAGGCAAAGCTGTCTCGAATGAGTTTCAGAAGCTCTTCCCAACGGGCGAAATCCTGACCTATGGCCACAATGCGGAGCGCTGTCATTTGGTCTTGCGCGCCTTGTAACGAATGGTCTCGAAACGGACATTGAGCGCGTTATAGAGCAGCAAACGACCAACCAGCGGTTCGCCGATACCGGTGACGAGCTTGATCACTTCCATTGCCTGCAAGCTGCCGATCACGCCCGGCAGTACGCCCAGCACGCCCGCTTCTGCGCAGGTAGGCACCGTTCCCGGCGGCGGCGCTTCCGGGAAGAGATCGCGATAGGAGGGATTTGGCGTCCCGTCCGGCCCGGTCAGATAAGGCATCAGCACCGTCACCGTGCCATCAAAACGGCCCATCGCGCCGGTTACCAGCGGCCGCCCGACCCTGGCCGCCGTATCCGCCAGCACATAGCGCGTTGTAAAATTGTCGGAGCCGTCGACGATCACATCATAATCGGCAATCAGCGCTTCGGCATTTTCCGCGTTGAGGCGCAAGGCATGGCCTTCGACCGTCACATGCGGATTGATGCGCGCAATGGCGTTTCGCGCGCTCTCGACCTTTTCCTGACCGACGTTTTCCGTGTCATGGATGACCTGACGCTGGAGATTGGACAGCGAAACCATATCGTCATCGACAATGCCGAGTGTCCCGATACCCGCAGCCGCCAGATATTGCAGTACGGGCGCTCCGAGGCCACCAGCGCCAACAACCAATACACGCGCTGCCTTCAGCTTCTGCTGGCCCGGGCCGCCGACTTCCGGCAGCACGATATGGCGCGCATAGCGTTCAAGTTCTTCGGACGAAAATGATCTGGATGGTGCATTCATGATGGCCAACATATGCCTCCGCGACGATGCTGTCAGCGGATAATTTAGCTCTTGGTGAGAACGCCGCCTGCAACACTGAAAAACTGCGCATCGCCGCCAAGCGTATCGAACAGCGCCCTGTCGGTGCCGGTCATGAAGGACTGCCCGCCAAGATCGTCGAGAATGCCGAACAAGGCAGCGCGGCGGCCCGAATCGAGATGCGCGGCGATTTCGTCCAGAAGGAGAATCGGGGCCATGCCGGACAATTCGCCCGTCAGGCGCGCATGGGCCAGAATAAGACCTATGAGCAATGCCTTCTGCTCGCCGGTCGAGCACAGGGCGGCAGGCATGGCTTTCGGCCTATGCTGCACGATGAGGTCGGTGCGGTGCGGTCCATCCAGCGTGCGGCCTGCCGCGCGATCCCGGATCCGCCCGTCGCGCAGGGTGCGGCGGAAATCCTCTTCCAGATCGAGCGCCGCCTCAAGGCCGATCCGCTGTTCCAGCGAACCTTCCAGAAAGCAATCCGCCTTCGGAAAAGGACCTTCCGCCGGAAGGCGCTCTATCATGGCCGCAATCAGCCGCATGGCTTCTGCGCGTGCTGCGGCAATGGCGGTGCCAAGCTCTGCCATCTGGCTTTCGATGGCATCGAGCCAGCGATCGTCATTATTGCCTTCGCTGAGCAGTCGGTTGCGGCTGCGCATGGCTTTTTCATAATCGAGCACACGCTTGCCGTGCCCGGTATCGATGGCGAGGACCATGCGGTCGAGGAACCGACGCCTATCCGACGCGCCACCGGTAAACAGCCCGTCCATGGAAGGAACGACCCAGAGAATGCGGGCATAATCGAGAAGCTCGTCGCCAGAGGCTGCAACGCCGTTGATGCGAACCTTGCGCCCGCCTTCTCCGCCGCCTGCCGTTCCCGTGCCGATTTCCGCTTCGCCGTAGATCATGCAATCCAGCGATGCGTGGATGGCAAAGCCGTCTCGCTGTCCTTCCGGACCGTTGACCCGCGCCACATCGTCATAGGAGGCCCGGCGAAGGCCGCGCCCCGGCGACAGAAAGGAAAGCGCTTCAATGAGATTGGTCTTGCCCGAACCGTTCTCGCCCGTCAGCACCACATGGCCGGGGCCAAGCGGCAGCGAGAGTTCCGCATAATTGCGGAAATCAGTAAGCTTAAGCCGCCGGACCGAAACCCGGTCGGGGCGGCTTGTTATATTGTTCTGTAAGTCCACGGGCCATTCTTCAGGAGCTGTTGAGATTTAGGATATGACGTGCCGAAAATGGTGTCTTTCGAGAACCGGAGCGGAATGTACTTAAGGTACATGAGCACCGGAAGCACAGAAAGACGCCATTTGCAGGCCGTCACAGCCTGAATATCGATAGCTTCTAGACGCGCATAGGCATCAGAACATACAGCACATCTTCGTCACCGGTGTCGCGCACCAGTGTCGGCGAACCGGCATCGGCCAGCATGAAGACAGCATCCGAGCCTGAAAGCTGGCTGGTTATGTCGAGCAGATATTTGGAGTTGAAGCCGATATCCAGCGGATCGGAATCATAATCCGCTGCCAGCTCGTCCGTCGCGCTGCCCGAATCGGGATTGTTGACCGTCAGCGTCAGCTGGCCATCGGCGATGGAAAGCTTGACCGCACGGCCACGCTCGCTCGAAATGGTCGAAACGCGATCAACGGAAGCGGCAAATTCCTGACGCCCGATGGTGAGCTTCTTGTCATTGCCGGATGGAATGACGCGCTGATAATCCGGGAAGGTGCCATCGATAAGCTTGGAGGTGAGCACCACCGAGCCGACCGTGAAGCGGATCTTGGCGTCCGACAGTTCCACTGTGGCCACCACATCAGGTGTATCGACCAGCTTTTGCAGCTCGGCAACCGTCTTGCGCGGAATGATGATGCCCGGCATGCCTTCCGTGCCCGATGGGGCTTCCAGTTCGGCGCGCGCCAGACGGTGACCATCGGTCGCCACAGCGCGCAGCTTCAAAGCGCCGTCGCTTTCGATAGCATGGAAGAAGATGCCGTTCAGATAATAGCGGGTTTCTTCCGTCGAGATCGCAAACTGGGTACGGTCGATGAGGCGCTTCAGCGCCTGCGCTTCGATGCGGAAGGAATGGGTGAAGGACCCGGCCGTCAGCTCCGGGAAGTCCGACTGCGGCAGGCACTGGAGGCGGAAGGACGACTTGCCGGAAATGACCGACATGGAGCCGCCATCCGGGTTGGTGGACAGCATGACTTCCGCGCCATCGGGCAGCTTGCGCACAATATCGTAGAGCAGATGCGCCGGGACCGTCGTCGCGCCCGCCTGCTCGACCATGGCGGCGGTTGCTTCGTTCACTTCGAGGTCGAGGTCGGTCGCCTTGAGGGCAAGGCTTGCGCCTTCGGCCTGCAAAAGCACGTTCGACAGAATCGGAATCGTGTTGCGACGCTCCACGACACGGTGGACGTGGTTGAGAGATTTGAGAAGGTTCGATCGCTCTAGGGTAACACGCATGTTCAAACGCACTCGCTCGCTAGGACAAGGCGCTTGCATCTGACGGGCAGCGGCCCTCGTCGGTACGGCGCCATAGGCGCCAGAAAGGTCCGTTAAAGTGGCAGATTTTTAAGGAGAAAAGCAAGCCCGCGCCGTGTCGTAATGCGACAGGGCCCGGGCTTTTTGTTGATAACCGCGGTTGATAGCGGGGAAGCTTCGTTATCAGGCAGCCTGATCGTTGATGAGACGCTTCAGAAGCTCCAGTTCCTGTGCCAGCTTGGTGTCGGCACCCACCAGATCTTCGATCTTGCGCACGGCGTGCAGCACGGTCGTATGATCGCGTCCGCCGAAGCGACGGCCAATTTCCGGCAGCGAACGCGGCGTCATCATCTTGGCGAGATACATCGCCACCTGACGCGGCTTCACGATGGTGCGGGTACGACGATTCGAGAGCAGATCCTGCTTCGAAACATTGTAATGGCGCGCCACGATGCGCTGGATTTCCTCGATGCGGATGCGCTTCGGCTCGCCTGCGCGGGTCAGATGGCCCAGCAGCTCATCCACGCGGTCGATCGACAGATTCGGCTCGAAGGACTGGCGGAACAGGAGCTGATTGAAAGCGCCTTCCAGCTCGCGGCCCGATCCGGTGACGGTACGGGCAACATGCGAGAGAATATCGTCGCCAATATTGAGGCTCGGATCTTCGACCTGTGCCGTGTTCAGACGACGGCGCAGCATTTCAACGCGCATGTCGTAGTCCGGCGCGGCCACTTCAAGCGCAACGCCGCCCTGCAGACGCGAACGGACGCGAACATCGAGCGATTCCAGTTCCGAGGGCGCACGGTCAGCTGCAACAACGACCTGCTTGGCGCTGTCGAGCAGCGTGTTCAGGAGATGGCAGAACTCGTGCTGAATGGACTTGCCCTGCAGGAACTGCATGTCGTCGATGACCAGAAGGTCGATGTCGCGCAGCTGTTCCTTGAAGGAAAGCGCATTGTTGTCACGGATAGCGGTCGCAAAGCGCCACATGAAATATTCAGCGGTCAGATAAACGACGCGGGCCTTTTCCTGACGCTGCAGCGCTGCGGCTGCAATGGCCTGAAGAAGATGCGTCTTGCCGAGGCCGACCGATGCATGAATGAAAAGCGGGTTGAAACGCACAGCGCTGGAACCGGCTTCCGCAATGGTGCGGGCAGCGGCAAGCGCCACGCGATTCGATGCGCCATCGACGAAGCTGTCGAATGTGTAACGCGGATCAAGCGGCGAACCGAGAATCGAGCCCGAAGCGGCAGCTGATTCTGCGACCACGGCAGAACCGCGCTTGTCACCGATATGCTGACCGGCAAAAGACTGGCCGACCGGGAACATCATCTTTTCACGCGGTGCCACGACAGGCTTGGCTTCAGCCGATTCCGTCGTCTCTGCGGGCGCTGCGCTGCGAACCACGCGGTTCATACCGCGCACCACGACTTCAACCTTCAGGATCTGGGCGTTTTCTTCCTGCCAGAGTTCGGTCAGGAGTTCGGAATAATGATTGTTGATCCAGGAGCGCAGGAAGGCTGTCGGGACCGACAGACGCACAATGCTCTTGGAAATATCGTCAAGTTTCAACCGGCCGAACCAGCTCGAATAGATTTCGCTGCCCACACGGGCTTTCAGCTTTGCCGTAAGGCGCTCGAAAGCCTCTTCGCTGACTGCAGCGTCCATGTTCGTCAGGCTCTTGTCATTTCCGGTAGCAGAAGATCCATGGATACGGTTCGCATGTGCATCATCACCCATCGTTGCCGTCGCCTTGCCGCTCGTCATTGCCATCGTCTCGCCTGCCTTCACATTCGTACGCGCCATTTTCCAGCGCTTGTCATTTTTTCCAGCTCGTCGTTCCGGATCTGTCGTCCTTCAACGCCGGCGGTACTCACTCATACACTCAGGCCCGCAACATCGGGCCAAACACAAACTCAATCGGACCCGACAGGTCCCAAACCGAAATACTCCTTTCCGGTTACCCGCGCACGACTCATACAACTGTTCACCGAAGGCTGATTGCCCGGAACCCCTTCCACGACAACCACTCAATTGCCCGCCATCTGTCCAAAACGACTTTCCGGTTAATGGCCAGTTAATGGCCCGGTCATTGAATGATAAGCAATCACCCGAAAGAAAGAGGACCTTGGAGACCAGAAAATAGCGCCCGCGGATTCAACATCCACGCTGACATTCGACAGCAATTAGCGCTAACTCCGGGCCGGTGGCCCACCCCTCTTGATGTCCTGACTTTAGCGAAGGGCCGCCGTAAAGAGCAAGCCTAGGATTGCCAGTTTTTTTTCATGAAACCCCTTGCATAGGGCGGCGCGATAGACCGGGAATCGGACGCCAGCGAATTAACACCTTTGGATTCAATGTGTTTTCTACGTGGTCAAATTAGATGGTCCTGATCTGTTCCGCCTGAAAAATAAATTTTAAAATTCCGCTTGACTCAAACGGCCTTCCGAGTCCCGTCGGACCCCTGTGGATAACTCTGTCAAAAATTACGCAAATGATTGAAATTACAATCGAAAATTACCCGGTGGCAACATTCTGAAACCTCGTAAACTTGCCTCTTCACATTGAAAAATATGCGAAAAAAATTGCGACCCTACGTTGAGCAGAAAGCTGCCAGAAGCCTGAAAAAAAGAAAACCCGGCTAACAATGAGCCGGGTTTCAGAACTTGCTTATAAAAATAGGCAATAATTAGGCGTTGAGTGCCTTCACGCGCTTGGCAAGGCGAGACACCTTACGAGCAGCAGTGTTCTTGTGCACGACACCCTTGGAGGCTGCGCGCATCAGTTCAGGCTCAGCAGCCTTGAATGCCACTTCCGCAGCCTGCTTGTCGCCGCTCAGAAGAGCGTCTTCCAGCTTGCGGATGAAAGTGCGAACGCGCGAGCGACGCGACTTGTTGATTTCGGTGCGGGCAGCGATCTTGCGCACTGCCTTCTTGGCCGAAGGAGTATTGGCCATAAATGCCTCTCTTTTTCTGTCAGCTAGCCAGGGGCTTAAACCGCCGGGCACAAAACCTCTAGGGCAGCCGAAATCCCTAGAAAACCCGGGTGGCCGCCGATCCGTGGCGGGCTTATAGATCAGCTTTGCCCTCACGTCAACGAGGATTCTGCCGCGACTATCAATCAAAAAGCCGGTTTTGCGCCTGCGCACGGGCCTTTCAGCCCTCCAAACCAGCCTTCATCCAGCCCTGATTACCACATCGGGCAGCGGCAACCACCGCCCGACGTACTGTCCGTCTTATCGATTCTTGAAGGATGGCGTACGCTTGTCGACAAATGCCGCCATGCCTTCCTTCTGGTCTTCCGTCGCAAAAAGCGAATGGAACAGGCGGCGCTCATAGCGCAATCCTTCGCTCAATGTCATTTCGTAGGTGCGGTTCACCGCTTCCTTGGCCATCAACACGGATGGACGCGAGAAGGACGCGATGCGCTCGGCAGCCTTCAAAGCTTCTTCCAGCAGAACTTCCGGCTCGACGACCCGTGAAACGAGACCGGAGCGCTCGGCTTCAGCCGCATCCATCATGCGGCCGGTCAGGCACATATCCATCGCCTTGGACTTGCCGACGAAACGGGTCAGGCGCTGCGAGCCGCCCATGCCCGGAATGACGCCGAGCGTGATTTCCGGCTGGCCGAACTTGGCGTTGCTGCCTGCAATGATGAAGTCGCACATCATGGCCAGCTCACAGCCGCCACCCAGCGCATAACCGGAAACGGCAGCAATGATCGGCTTGCGCGCGCGATCCACCTTCTGCCAGTCGGCGAACATGTCCTGCAAATAGGCGTCGACGAAATCGATGGACTGCATTTCCTTGATATCGGCGCCTGCAGCAAAGGCCTTTTCAGAACCGGTCAGCACCACGGCGCCGATCTTGTCATCAGCGTCGAAGATCGCGAGCGCATCCGTCAAATCATTGAGCACCCCACGATTGAGCGCATTGAGCGCCTGCGGACGATTGAGGCGGATAAGCCCGACATTGCCGCGCGTCTCGACGATGATCGTTTCATAAGCCATGGAATTCTGCTCCTCCTTCATCAGGCATCGCTATCCGGTTCAGGGCCCATAAGGCCGATACCATGACAGCTTCAATTTCCGGGCGGCAAGGTGGACCGGCCATCCCCGTTTGGCAAGGTCTTATGTCTGGCAGGAGGCACAGAAAAAAGTCGAACGTCCCGCCTGGACCGCGCGCTCGACGGTGCCGTTGCAGGCCGGATTGCGGCATGGTTCCCCTTCCCGCCCATAGACCGAGAAGGAATGCTGGAAATAGCCAAGCGCTCCGTCAGCCTGAATGTAATCTTTCAGGCTCGACCCGCCCGCCGCAATGGCCTCGGCAATCACCGTGCGGATATCGCTGGCCAGACGCTCCATAAGCGCCGCGTCGCCCGCCACAGCCCCGGCTGCCCGCATGGGCGACAGGCCGGAACGCCACAGCGCCTCGCAGACGTAGATATTGCCGAGACCGGCAATCAGACGCTGATCGAGAAGTGCTGCCTTGAGCGGCGTGCGCCGCCCCTGAAACAACTCCGCCAGTATCGCTCCCGACAACAGATTGCCGGTCGGTTCGATACCGAGACCACTTAGAAACGGATGTGTGTCGAGCCCACCTTTTTCCGCAAACAGCATGAAGCCGAAACGGCGCGGATCATTATAGATGATGCGTGCGCCCGAACCGCCGGGCCGCGACAGGTGAAACACCACATGATCATGGGCGCTGTTCTTCGACCGCTCGTGATGGAAAGCGCCAGGCGCATCTGTGCCTTCATCGGCCTCGATGCGAAAAGAGCCAGACATGCCAAGATGGCTGATGATAGAAAGACCGTCATCGAGGTGAAGCGTCAGATATTTCGCACGGCGACCGAGCGCCTCGATCCGATGCCCGGTCAGGCGCTCCACAAAATGCTCCGGAAAAGGAAAGCGCAGATCGGGTCTGTTCTGATCAACACGTTCGATGGTTGCCCCTTCCATAAAGGGTTGCAAGCCGCGACGAACGGTTTCTACCTCTGGCAATTCTGGCATTGAAAGCAAATCCTGAAGGGGCCGGTCTGACCATTCCTTCTATATGTTGGGTTTTGCCCCTATTGCCAAGGGGAATACGCGAAAGAGCGCTTCAGCACCCGCTACAGGGGATCGTGTTGGTATAGCGTGGAGAGAGATAATAGGTCTCGCTCATGGGAATGCTGGTCGATATCCATGAGTTGAGCGGCTTGTAATCAAGCTCCACATCAACCTTGATGAAATAGGCGTCGGTCGCGATAAGCGCGGCGGGAAGATCGCCTTTGCTGCCAGCCACGGCGGCAAAATTTGCAACATTGGCGCGCGACCAGTCGACAGTCACGGTATAGGTGTTCGACGATTGTGCCTTGGTCACTTTCAGGGCCGTTACCCTGATCTTCGGGCTTGTCCGGCGGTAAGGCAGCAGCGATGCGCTGCCGATGGCGAACATATCGTCGACGTCGCTGGCCGAAACCGAAATCTGGCGTGTGACCAGATCGGCCAGGCTACTTGCGGATCGTGACACCTTCTTGTTGACGTCGAGACCGTCAGCCAGGTCTGTCGAGCCGAGATAGATCACGAGCAAGACCGGAGCGATCAGCGCAAACTCGACTGCGCCGACAGCGCGCCTGTCGCGCAGGAACTTTTTTAACAACCGGAATAGTGCTGTTCGCATGGCGATTGGGTCCAGTCCGGGCCGCAACCCGATATTCGTCGTCAGTTGGGAAACGGCTCATTCTGCCATGTCAGCGTGGAGAACAACGGCATGGTGCCGCGTTTCGCGTCAGCGCTATCGGTCAGATAGAGAATATTGGTGAGAACCGGCCAGTGGTAGAGCACGTTGAGCTGGTTGATGGTCGACGTGCCGTTGGTGCCGCTGATGCCTGTTCGTGCCAGATCGCCATCGGCGTTCAGGATGCCCGTCGTCGGAACCAACCCAAATCCGGAATAGGTTCCCAGATTGAACGACAGTCCCTCGCAACCGGCCTTCACCATAAACTGGATCTGGTCGCAGAGCATGGTCTGAATCTTGGCCTGGGTAAGATCACTGCCCCTGATCTGCCCGGTCTGGATCTGACGCGCGACGTTCTGCGTGGCGTTCCACAACACCTGCCGGGCAGTGAAATTCATGCCCGTTTCAATGGTCGAAAAGACGATGAGCAGAAACGGAATGATCAGAAGTGTGAATTCGATTGCCGTCGCGCCGTCGCGCGCCCGGCCAAACAGCCGCACGCGCCGAAAGGCGGCACATAGCCACGAATATTCTTCTCCACGCCTGTGCTGACGGGAATTCCTGAATGCCATGCCCCACCCAAACCGTGCCGGTTTAAAACATGGCGTAGGAATACATCAGGACAACCTGAAAGAGTATTAACGGCACAGGCAGGATTTTAGCGACAGCTCTTATTTATCATCGCCGGTCTTGGTGGAAGCCTTCTCGCAATAGGGCGTGCAGGACAGCGTCTGCACATTGGCCTGACGATAGACGCGCATGGTGCCGCGTGCATTGTTGGAAACGACGAGTTCCCGGTCGATGATTGGCTCGCCCTGCTTGTCCATGACAACGATATTGGTGACGCCAAAATCCTTGCCGGTCAGCACGATGGTCTGTGAATCCTGAACGACAGCGTCCGCAATTGCCGGATTGCCGATCACCACCGTGTCGGCTGGGCGCGCCAGACGAAGGATGCGCGCCTGACTGGTTTCCAGCTTGATATATTCTTCCGCATGCGCGGCCTGAATGCTCACTGAAAACAGCACCATCGCGGCCAAGGCAGATGCCTTCCGCAACTTTTCCGAAGAGAAAAACCGATGCGCCACTCTACGACCCCCGTAATATGCCTAGCAAATAATGAAGAGGATTGGTGAAGGAAGCATTAAGCCAGCCGCAAAGCTTCCCCCTCATGCACCATCGGCGGTGGAATTTATCAGGCAACGCTTCATTAACCCTGATTGTTAAGAGCCCTACAATGCCTGCCGACTATGCTTCAGCCATCCGAACTTGATGACGGGCAATATGGGGCAGCCGTCTTCGGAGAGGCGAAGGAGCGTACAATGCCGACATTGATGACGCGTTTTTTGAAGAACCGGGCCGGTTCCACAGCGATTGAATATGCGCTGATCGGCACGCTGGTTTCCATCGCAATCATCAGTGGTGTAGCGCTCATGGCTGGCAGAGTCGGTGAAAAGTTCGACGCCGTGGCCGCAAGCGTCCAGAGCGCAACCAAGGGTCAGTAATCGGCAACGAAACTCTATCGGGGGGCCTTGATGGTCATAGCGGCGCTGATGACGGCGATTTTCGTGGTGGCGATGGTCACGGCCATGATCACCGATCTGCTGTCGATGACCATTCGCAACCGGGTTTCGATTGGTCTTGCCGCCGGTTTTATCGTCTTCGCACCGTTTTCCGGTCTTACGCTTGTTGACTACGGCTGGCATCTGGTGACCGGCGCGCTGATGCTCGGCATCACTTTCGCACTCTTCTGCCTGCGAACCATGGGTGGCGGCGATGCAAAACTGATTGCCGCGACGACGCTGTGGTTCGGCTTCAATCCGGGACTGGCGGACTATGTCCTCAAATTCTCGATCCTGGGCGGCGTTCTCACGCTTCTCATCATTCTCTATCGCCTGATGCCGCGCCCGGCCTATGCTGATCGTTATGTCTTTCTGGAACGGCTGTCACGCAAAGATGTCGGGATCCCCTATGGGATTGCCCTGGGCGCCGCCGGTCTCTGGAGCTTCCCGCTCTCACCTGTCGGCCAGTCAATGAAATCGATTTTCCTCGCCTCAGTGTAGTTTCGGGCACTGAATTGCCCGGTGGAACTTATATTTCTTAATACGAATAAGATTATATTAACCATAATTACACGATTGCCGGTGCAATTTTGGAACACGTCGTTCGGACGTGGGGACTTGCACGGGGCACATCATGAAATCAGCTCGTCTGCTCATTCTTGGGGTAGCCGTCATCGCTGCTGGCGGTGCGGGCTATATCGCCATGAATCTGTCGGCTCCGCCGCCAGCACCAGTCGTGGTTGCGCCCGAAGCCCCGCAGATGCAGCTGGAAGAAGTGCTGGTCGCCACGGAAAATCTCGGTGTCGGCGCTGAACTGACCTCGCAGATGCGCTGGCAATCTTGGCCCAAGGAAGCGATTTCCGATGGCTATATCACCCGTTCCAGCGAGCCAGACGCCATCAACCAGCTCAATGGTGCAACTGTCAGGCTGCAACTTTTCCCCGGTGAACCCATTCGCAAGGTCAAGCTGATCGGACCCGGACAAAGCTTCCTGTCCTCGATCCTGCCACCAGGCATGCGCGCGGTTGCGACCCAGATCAATGCCGAAAGCTCGGCGGGCGGCTTTATCCTGCCCAATGATTTCGTCGACGTCATCATGACCCGCCGCAAGCCCGACAATGCCAGCAGCACCTCCATCGCGCCTTTCACGACCGAGACTGTGCTGCAAAATGTGCGCGTGCTCGCCATCGACCAGACGATTCAGGAAGACGAACAGGGGCGCAAGGTCATGGTCGGCCAGACGGCGACATTGGAACTGACGCCCGATCAGGCAGAAATCATCACCGTCGCCCAGCAAATGGCGGACCGGCTGACACTGTCGCTGCGATCCATGCACGACGCCGAAGACAAGGACATCAAGCAAGCCGACTATCTGGTTTCCTCGCCGACGCGCAGCGGAACCGTCAAGGTCATCAAGTCCGGCAGCGTTATAGAAGTAGGACCGCGCTCATGAAAAAGGCAAAACGCGTGCGCCCGTATTGGACCAAATCCGCTCTTATTGCCGCAAGCCTGACGTTCGCAGCGCAACCCTTCTTGGAAGCCCCGGCCATGGCGGCAGGCGGCGTCGTCAAGGTGGGTGCACAGGGGCGCGCCCAGCGAATTACGCTTGGTCTCAACAAATCGCTGGTGCTGGATCTGCCACAGGACGCTTATGATGTCCTCGTCTCCAATCCCTCCATCGCGGATGCCGTCACGAGCACGTCGCGCCGCATCTATCTGTTCGGCAAGCAGGTCGGACAGACGAATATCTTCGTCTTCGGCCCGAATGGCGAACAGATCGCCTCCATCGATGTCGAAATCGAGCGCGATGTGAGCACCATTTCGACACAGCTGAAACGCCTTATCCCCGGCTCGGATATCCGCGTCGAATTGATCAACGACAACGTCGTTTTGACCGGCACGGTTCAGACACCGCAGGATTCGGCACAAGCCGCTAAGCTTGCAGGCCTTTTCGTCACCGGCGGTGAAGCAACCACCGGTCAATATTCGTCAACGGCTTCCGCTCCAACCGACGGCGGCGGTGTTGCAATCGACAACCCCGACCGGGAGCGCCGAGTCAGTAAAATCGTCAACATGCTGACGATTGTCGGTGAAGACCAGGTCACGCTGAAGGTCACTGTCGCCGAAGTCAGCCGCACTGTCATGAAACAGCTCGGCGTCAATATGCTTGGCCGCGGTAACAGCAACGGCATTACCTATAGCGGCATTTCGGAAACCATCTCTGGCGCGATCGGCAATAATCTGTCCGATACCGGCTTCGGTCTCGCGACGAGCAGCTTCTCAGCCTATCTGCGGGCAATGGAATCAGCAGGTGTCATGAAGACGCTAGCCGAACCGACCCTGACCGCGATCTCTGGCGAAAAAGCAGCTTTCAACGTCGGTGGCGAATATAATGTTTTGAACAGCGTCACTTATGATGACGACGGCAAGCGAACCAACCAGCTGGCCAAGATCGAATACGGCATCGGACTTGAATTCATGCCGGTGGTGCTCGGTCCCGGACGGATCAGTCTAAAAATCAGAACCTCGGTTTCTGAACCCACGACCGAAAGCACCGGCATGGCTGCCAAGGCCGACGGCGTGGGCACAAGCCTCCTCTCGCTGCGCAAACGCGTAGCGGACACCACGGTCGAACTGCCATCCGGCGGTTCGATGATGATCGGCGGCCTGATCCGCGATGAAGTGCGCCAGTCGGTTTCCGGCTTTCCGGGACTCACCAAGATTCCCGTCCTCGGCGCGTTGTTCCGCAGCAAGGATTTCATCCGCAACGAATCAGAACTCGTGGTCATCGTGACACCCTATCTGGCTCGCCCGGTGGCACGGCAAGCGCTGGCGCGTCCCGACGACAATCTCAATCCGGCCAGCGATGGTGCAGGCTACATTCTCGGCAAGGTCAACCGTGTTTATGGGACGATGGAGACCAAGCTGCCGCCCGGCCGTTACAACGGCGTTGTCGGGTATATCTACAAATGAGCGGGGAAACGGGCATGACAATTCGGGGCAAGAAAGTTTCCATCACGCCAGCCTTGCTGGTCCTGTCGGTCGCTCTTCTGGCTGGTTGCGCAAACCGGCAGCATGTGACCGTCGGCGCATTGCCGGACGATTACCGCACCAACCATCCTATCACGATTGCCGAGCGCGAGCAGGTGACCGATATCCCCGTCAGCAGCGCCGATAGCAGGCTGAACACCATGCAACGCGGCATCGTCGAAAAGGCAGTCTCCAACTACCGTTACAACGGTTCGGGCATGGTCTATGTGCTCGTTCCCGCTGGCGCGCCCAATCAGGCTGCGGCCTATCGCCTGAGCACAGAAGTTGCGACCGCCCTGCGCAAAGGTGGCGTCAAGCAGACCAACATCGCCATTGAAAACTATCCAGTTACGTCGCCCGACGCCGCAGCGCCGATCCGCATCAGCTATTATGCAATGACGGCGGGCACGACGCCTTGCGGACGCTGGCCGGACGATGTTGGGACCACACCGGAAAACAAGCATTACGCCAATTTCGGCTGCGCGATGCAGAACAATCTCGCAGCGCAAGTCGCCAATCCCGCCGATCTTCTTGGACCGCGCGCTTCCTCTCCAATCGATTCCGACCGCACGACAGAACGCCTCAATGGCGATCAGGGTTACACCAAAATGTCGACTGCGCAGACGGATAACTGGAAAGAACCCCGCAGCGAACAGGCAAACTATTAAGAGCGCGCCATGACAGATATCGCCTTCGAACCGGAAGCCGGCAACGACCTTGCCGAACACCGCGCGCCGATCATGCTGGAAAATGTGCGGCCTATTCCGCGCATTTCCATCCAGGCGTTTTGTGAAAACGAAAGCGTCGCCATTCCCATCGAACGCGCCGGTAACGACCGGCGCATGGCCAAGACACATCTGAAAGTCTCGCCGGGCGGCATCGAGGCCGCCATCGACTTCTATCAGACGGCCTCGACGCCCAATCTGATCATTGTCGAATCATCGTCGGAACCGAATGTTCTGCTCGATGAACTCAAGCGCCTGTCGGAAGTCTGCGACCCGGGTTCCAAGGTGCTCGTCGTAGGCCATTCCAACGAAGTCTGGCTCTATCGCGAATTGCTGCGCCGCGGCGTGTCGGAATATATCGTAGCGCCCGTTTCGCTGGCCGATGTTCTGGCCATCGTCTCATCGATCTTTCTCGATCCGGGTGCCGAGCCGCTTGGACGCTCCATCGCCTTTATCGGCGCCAAGGGCGGTGTCGGCGCGTCGACCATCGCCCATAATGTCGCCTGGTCGATCTCGCATCTCTTCCGGCACGATGTCGTTCTTGCCGATATGGATCTGCCTTTCGGCACGGCCAACATCAATTTCGATCAGGACCCGACGCTCGGCATCGCCGACGCCGTGTTTTCTCCTGAGCGCGTGGACGAGGTCTATCTCGACCGCCTGCTGGTGCAATATGGCGAACATCTCTCGATTCTTGCCGCTCCCTCCAGTCTGGAGCGCACCTTCGATTTTCAAGAGGATGCATTCTCCGAAATAATCGACGTTGCACAGCGCACCTCGCCGCTGATCGTTCTCGATCTCGCGCATGGCTGGAACGGCTGGACCCGCACCACATTGATGCGGGCGGATGAAGTGGTGATCGTGGCCGCGCCCGATCTCGCCAATCTGCGCAATACGAAGAACCTGCTCGATACGCTGGCGCAATTGCGCCCCAACGATCTGAAGCCGCATCTGGTGCTCAATCAGGTCGGGGTTCCGAAGCGCCCCGAAATCGCGCTGTCGGATTTCTCCGAACCGCTTGGCATCGACCCGATTGCAGCCATCGAATTCGAGCCGCAGCTTTTCGGCAATGCCGCCAATACCGGACGCATGATCGCGGAAACCAGCCCGGAAAGCCCGGTTTCTGCGACCATCACGCATATAGCGCATGTGCTGACGGGGCGGGCGGATGTTCAACCGCGCAAGAAGAATGGCATCTCCGGTCTTTTGGGCAAATTCGCGCGCAAGACGAAGTAACGGCGGAAAATCATGTTCGGCAAAAGAGGCAACGATTCAGGAAGCAAACAGGACGGCAGCATTGCAAAAGCAATCGCGCCCCAGCCTGTGCAGCGCACGGAGCCCGTTCAGCCGTCCCGCATGCAGGCCGCCGTTCCCAACACGCCAGCGAGACCCGCAGCCGCTGCCAGCAGCGGACGCGAGAAGAACGAAGGCTATTACGACACCAAAGCGCAGGTTTTTTCGGCCCTGATCGACACGATTGATCTGTCGCAGCTTTCGCGCATGGCACCCGATACGGCCCGCGAAGAAATCCGCGATATCGTCAATGATATCATTGCGATCAAGAACTTCGTCATGTCGATTGCCGAACAGGAAGAACTGCTCGACGACATTTGCAACGACGTCCTCGGCTATGGTCCGCTGGAACCGCTGCTCGCCCGCGACGACATTGCCGATATCATGGTCAACGGTTCGCGCCGCACCTATATCGAAGTCGACGGTATGGTGCAGGAAACGGGGATCCGTTTTCGCGACAACCAGCAGCTTCTCAATATCTGCCAGCGCATCGTCAGCCAGGTCGGCAGACGCGTCGACGAATCAAGCCCGATCTGCGATGCGCGCCTGCCGGACGGCTCGCGCGTCAACGTCATCGCCTCGCCGCTGTCGCTTGACGGTCCGACACTGACCATCCGCAAGTTCCGCAAGGACAAGCTGACGCTCGACCAACTGGTCCGCTTCGGTGCGATCTCCAATGCCGGTGCGGAATTGTTGCAGATCATCAGCCGCGTGCGCTGCAATGTCATCATTTCGGGTGGTACGGGTTCCGGCAAAACCACGCTGTTGAACTGCCTCACCCGCTATATCGACACGCATGAACGCATCATCACCTGCGAAGATTCCGCCGAACTGCAATTGCAACAGCCGCATGTCGTGCGCCTCGAAACCCGCCCGCCCAATCTGGAAGGCGAAGGCGAAGTGACGATGCGCGATCTGGTCAAGAACTGCCTGCGTATGCGGCCTGAGCGAATTATCGTCGGCGAAGTGCGCGGACCGGAAGTGTTCGACCTGTTGCAGGCCATGAATACCGGCCATGACGGCTCCATGGGCACCATCCACTCCAACAGTCCGCGCGAATGCCTCAGCCGTATGGAAGCCATGATCGCCATGGGCGGCTATACGCTGCCGCAGAAGACTGTGCGCGAAATTCTGGTCAACTCGATTGATATCATCATTCAGGCGGCGCGCCTGCGTGACGGTTCGCGTCGCATCACCCATGTGACGGAAGTGGTGGGGCTTGAAGGCGACGTCATCATCACCCAGGATTTGATGCTTTACGACATCAAGGGGGAGGATGCATCCGGCCGCATTCTCGGCACGCACAGCTCCACCGGCATTGGCCGCCCGGCTTTCTGGGACCGTGCGCGCTACTACAATGAAGACAGCCGCCTCGCCTCTGTTCTCGACAGTATGGAGAGCGTTGACTGATGACCGCCTCACCCGTCAGCATTCTGGTCTTCATTCTTCTGGCGGTGGTCGCCTGTGCCGCGCTGGCTTACGTGCTGTTCTACGACAGGCTGGCCAGCAAGGACCCCGCTTCGCGGCGGCTGGAAACCGTGCGCAACTATGCCGAACGCAGCGTCACCCGCAGCGAGCGGGACAAGAACACCGATATTCAGAAACGCCGCAAGCAATTGCAGGACAATATCAAGGATCTTGAAGCACGCCAGAAGCAACGCGAGAAGAATCAGAAATACCCGCCGCTGCGCATCATGCTGACGCAGGCCGGGCTTAGCATCACGTTGCGCCAGTTCTATATTTATTCCGGCGTGACAGCCTTTGTCGGAATCCTGATCGGCTTTATCTTCGGTCTTCCGCTCCTGCTTCTTCCGGGCATTGCCATTGCCTGTTTTTTCGGCCTGCCCCGCTGGTTCGTGCTGCAAAAGCGCAAGCGTCGCCTGAAGAAGTTTCTGGAAGAATTTCCAAATGCTCTCGACGTCATTGTCCGCGCGACGCGAGCGGGCCTGCCGCTGAATGATGGGCTGCGCCTGATCGCCAGCGAAGCGCTGGAGCCGGTGAAGGCTGAGTTCAAGAAAGTCGTCGAAGCCCAGCAGATGGGCCTGTCTATACCGGAAGCTGTTGGCAAGATGCCCGACAGCATGCCTTGCCCCGAGACAAATTTTTTCGCCATCGTGATCCAGATTCAGGCTCAGGCCGGCGGCAATCTTTCGGAAGCGCTGAACAATCTCTCCAAGGTGCTGCGTGACCGCAAGAAGATGAAAGCCAAGGTCGACGCGCTTTCCATGGAAGCAAAGGCCTCTGCCGCGATCATCGGTGCACTGCCGCTTATCGTCATGGTGCTCGTCTATCTGACCAGCCCGCAATATATGACGCTGCTCTTCACCTCATCGACCGGCCATATGCTGCTGGGGATCGCTGCCGTTCTCATGGCGACTGGTGTCTTCATCATGAAAAACATGATCAATTTCGATATGTGAGGCGCAAATCATGTTTTCTCTCCTCATCGAAAGGCTGACAGACCCGCAATTCCTGATCGCCATGCTGATCACGATTGCGGTTTTCGCCGCCATCGTCACGGTTCTGTTGCCGATACTCAGCACCAGCATCTTGAAATCGCGCATGAAGTCGGTCGCCACCGAACGCGAGGCGATCCGATCTCGCGAGCGCGCACGACTGGCATCTGAAAACGACCGGCGCAACAGCCTGCGGCATCAGCAGAAGCAGGGCATTCGCGACTTTGTCGAAAGGCTCGACCTGAAAAAGGCGCTTGCCGACGAAAAGACAATAGCCGCGCTCAGAACCGCCGGTTTTCGCGGGCAGAACCCGCTCAACATCTTCCTGTTCATGCGTTTCGTGCTGCCATTCGGCGCAATGACGCTGGCCGCTTTTTACGTCTTCGTGCTCGGCAATCTGCCGGAACATTCCTTCTTCGTCCGACTTCTGGTCTGCATTATCGCCGGTTATATCGGCTTCTATGCGCCGAACCTCTATGTTTCCAACAAGGCAGCCAAACGCAAGCAGTCGATCCGCCGCGCCTGGCCGGATGCGCTGGATTTGATGCTGATCTGCGTGGAATCCGGCATGTCGGTCGAAGCAGCCTTTCGCAAGGTCGCCGATGAAATAGGCATACAATCGGTGGAACTGGCGGAAGAGCTGATGCTCACCAATGCCGAACTGTCATTCCTGCCTGAACGGCGTCAGGCCTATGACAATCTTGCCATCCGCACCGGCGTCGATCAGGTGAAGTCGGTATCGCAAGCGCTCATTCAGGCAGAGCGTTACGGCACGCCGGTCTCGCAGGCGCTTCGGACACTTTCTCAGGAAAGCCGTGATTTGCGTATGCTGGAGGCGGAAAAGAAAGCGGCGGCCCTGCCGCCGAAACTCACCGTGCCGATGATCGTGTTCTTCCTGCCGGTGCTGTTTATCGTCATTCTCGGCCCGGCCTTTATTCAGCTTGGCGCGCAAGGCGGATTCTTCGGCGGGCACTGATCGCCGCCGCCGAAAAAGACCAAAACAAAGAATGTGACTGTCGTATCAGCCCTTCGGCTTGTCCTTGAGCATATTCCAGGAATTTTGCTGCGCCAGCATGGAACGCAGATAATCCGTGTTGGCCTTGGCCTGCTGCGGCGAAAGCTCCTGCGCGGCAATTGTTTCGGCTTCCTGGAAACGCCCCTGCAAGCCGACCGAAAGCGCCAGATTCTGGCGGACGCGGCTGTCCGCGCCCGGCAGCACAGATGCCTGCCGGAAATAGTTTTCCGCCGTCTTGGAATCACCGGCCAGAAGGTAGGACATGCCCATATTGGAGAGGATCGACGGCTCGCCCGGCTTGATCTGTAACGCCTTCTGATACATGGCGCGAGCCTGATCGCGATTGCCCATCTGGTCGAGAATAGCCCCTTCGGCGGATACGAGTTTCCAGTCCGGATAGGCCGGGTCTTGTGCGCGGCGGATCGCATCGAGGGCGGTGTCGAACTGACCCGCACCGGCAAGCGCCTTGCCATAGGCGGCGAGAACCTGCTGATCCTTTGGATAGGTGATGACCAGCGCGCGCATGACGGCTAAAGCCTGATCGTTGCGTCCCAGACGGGTCAGGGCGCTGGCATAATTGAGCGCGGTGCCACGGTCCTTGGGATTGCGCTCATATTGCGCGCCAAGACGGCCCACCATCGCGGCAAGCTGTGCATCGTTCATGTGATCGAAAGTGGCGGCGGTTTCGACGCGTCGCACCGAACCTGTGGTGGTGCGATCCACCGTGTTGCAACCGGTGAGGACGAGCGCTGAAAGGACAGAAGCCACGCCAAGGCGGAAACCAGCGCCGCCCATTAACCCCAAGTTGAGCATCCCGCCTCCATATGCGGCCGGACATTGCACACCGAATGCCCCAGCCCCTCAAGCCCGATTTCTCCTTCATCAATAATCCGTTAACCCTAATGATTGGTTAACGGACCTTGCATGCGCCTGTTTCCAAACGAGGCGAAGCGTTCTATCTGTTTTCAAAACTGCCTTGATCGGCCCAATCTGCCTTGGTGAGAAAGAGTGCCATGTCTGTCGAAATCATTGCCCAAAAATCGGAACAAAGCCGTCCAATCTGGTTTACGAAAAAGGGAAAGCTGGAAGAAAACACGCTTCCGGCTCCTGTGACTGTCTGGGCGAAAGCCCATGATTTCGACGGAGAAGCAGGCAAGGTTCTGGTTCTGCCGGGACCGGATGGTGCGATCTCCGGCGCGCTGTTCGGCATTGGCGATGGCGTCAAGAGCGGCCAGTCGCAACTGCTTGCTGGCAAGCTCGCGCGCAGCTTGCCGGAAGGTGACTGGCATTTCGAAAATGCGGACGACGATGCCGCCCTCGCGGCGCTCGCCTTCCTGATGGGCAGCTATAATTTTGCGCGCTACCGCAAGGCAAATGGCAAGACAATCCGCCTTGCTTTACCGGATGGCGTGGATGAAGCCGAGACGAAGCGCATCGCCGCTGCGGTGACACTCACGCGCGATCTGATCAATACGCCGACCAACGATATGGGCCCGGACGCACTGGAAAACGCCGCACGCGCACTGGCAAGCGAACATAAAGCGGAAATCAGCGTCACGGAAGGCGAAGCTCTTCTGGAACGAAACTTCCCGATGATCCATGCGGTCGGGCGTGCGGGAGCGATTGCGCCGCGTCTGATCGACCTCACATGGGGCAAGGAAAGCGATCCTAAAGTCACGCTGGTCGGCAAGGGTGTCTGCTTCGATACGGGTGGTCTCGACATCAAGCCCGCAAGCGGCATGCTGCTGATGAAAAAGGACATGGGCGGTGCTGCCAATGTGCTTGGCCTTGCCTCTATCGTCATGGACGCGAAACTACCGGTGCGGCTGCGCGTCTTGATCCCGGCGGTTGAAAATTCGATTGCCGGAAATGCCTTCCGTCCGGGCGACGTCCTGCAAAGCCGCAAGGGACTGACCGTCGAAATCGGTAACACAGATGCCGAAGGCAGGCTGGTGCTGGCCGATGCTCTGGCGCTGGCCGATGAGGAAGAGCCGGAATTGCTGATCGACATGGCCACCCTGACCGGTGCTGCACGCGTGGCGCTCGGCCCGGACCTGCCGCCATTTTTCACGCATGATGACGCATTGGCCGAAGCCATTGCCGCCAAGGCCGAGGAGACAGCCGATCCGCTCTGGCGGATGCCGCTCTGGCAGCCTTATGCGCAGAAACTGTCGTCACGCATTGCCGACATCAACAATGTCACCACCGACGGTTTTGCCGGAGCGGTGACGGCGGCCTTGTTCCTCAGCCGTTTTGTGGAAAAGGCCAAGGCGCATGTGCATTTCGATATTTTTGGCTGGGTGCCAGTGGAAAAGCCTGCGTCGCCGGTCGGCGGCGAAGCGCAGGCCATCCGTGCGCTCTATCTGTTGCTCAAGGAAAAATACGGCAAGTAAGAAGCCCGCGGCTTATAACGACAGTTGCAAATTCGTCAGGCCGTGGCGAAAAGAGTGATTTTCGAGCACCGGAGCGGAGCGTACTTAAGGGTACGTGAGCACCGGAGCGCAGAAAATTGCTCTTTGCAGTCCGGCATCACGAAGAATGCAACTGTCGTGTTATCAGTCGAAGACTTCGCCGGGATACACACCCCACAGGTCCGACTGCCGGATCCAGCCGCGCACGCCGCTGACATCCATGCGGCACCACTGGCCATTGCATTGGCGCACGGTGCCGACAACACCCGGCTCGATATCGGCGGCGACAGCCGCCGTATCGTTGGCATCGCGGCGCATGGTGATCATCTTGCTTTTGTCGTTCTTCAACCAGGGCGCGGTGATCGCGGTGCGCTTGCCGGACAGAAGCGACTGGTAGACCCAGCCTTCCGTGCCGTCAGCATCGCGAATGCGCCGCCAGTTGTCATATTCCTGAATGATCTCGACCGGCAGCCCTGATTTCATGAACAGCCACGAAACCGGATAGTCGCGCCCCGGGCCGATGCGCAGATTGACGCGTGCCGGCTTGAGGCTGACGAAGCGCGGCACAGGCAGACCGCTGGCGCCTGTCGCCGTACCGTTTGCGCCTTCGGCTTCGGCTGCGTTCACACTGATCGGCATCGCCACGAACAGGAGGGCCAGACAAGCCGCAAAGGCCATGAGAAGGCGCTTTACCGACATGCCCTTAGCCAAAAACCTTTGGGGAAGTACTCTAATCAACTGCGCCTCTCGCCGTCCTGTTCTTAACCCAAGACGACCATGCCTTCAGCGGAAGCGTAAAACAGCAGGGGCTGCCCGGCATCGTGACCGTCTTGTTTATCGGTCCTGTTTTTCTTTGTCTTTGCCCCGCCGCCTTGATAGAGATGAGCAGCCGAAGCAATATCCCATATTGCGCCTTCTTGGTTAAGGAGGTCTCAACATGAAGCTTCAGCATATAAGTTTGCCCGGAAACAGGCTCAAAAAACGGGGTGGAGATGTCGAACAAAAAGAAGCCGCTGGTCGTTCTTACGAGAAAACTGCCGGACCCGGTGGAAACCCGAATGCGGGAACTGTTCGATGCACGTCTCAACATAGACGATCACCGCATGAGCCAGCCGGAAATCATCGCCGCGCTGAAGGAGGCTGACGTTCTGGTGCCTTGCATCACCGACGTGATCGACGCCGCTGCCATCGAGCAAGCCGGACCCAATCTCAAGCTGATCGCCAATTTCGGTAACGGCGTCGACAATATCGATGTCGCAGCCGCCGCAAAGCGCGGCATTACCGTGACCAATACGCCCAATGTCCTGACCGAAGATACAGCCGACATGACGCTGGCGCTGCTTCTGTCGGCACCGCGCCGCCTCGTGGAAGGCGCGAATGTGCTCAACGAGCGCGACGGCAAATGGCCGGGCTGGTCGCCGACATGGATGCTCGGACGCCGCATCTGGGGCAAGCGCCTTGGCATCGTCGGCATGGGGCGCATCGGAACCGCCGTTGCGCGCCGCGCCAAGGCTTTTGGCCTTTCAATCCATTATCACAATCGCAAGCGCGTCAGCCCGCAGGTTGAGGAAGAACTGGAAGCGACCTATTGGGACAGCCTCGACCAGATGCTGGCCCGCATGGACATCATTTCAGTCAATTGCCCTTCAACGCCCGCAACGTTTCACCTGCTATCGGCCCGTCGCATCGCGTTGATGCAGCCGACGGCCTATCTGGTCAATACGGCGCGCGGTCAGATCATCGATGAAAACGCCCTGATCGATCTGATCGAGCAAGGCCGGATCGCCGGTGCGGGGCTGGACGTGTTCGAGAACGAGCCAGCCGTCAATCCACGCCTGCTGGCGCTTGCGGAAAAGGGCAAGGTTGTACTGCTGCCGCATATGGGTTCGGCCACGATTGAAGGCCGCATCGATATGGGCGACAAGGTCATCATCAATATTAAGGCCTTCGTCGACGGGCACCGGACGCCGGACAGGGTTCTTCCCAATCGGGTTTAAATTCGGCTGTTCGTTTTTCCATCGATGAATTTCAGGACCGTGTGGGCGTAAAGCCGGGGATTTTCCACCGGCACGCCGTGGCCAGAATCGGGCAGAATGATCAGTTCGGCACCGGGAATCTGGCTGGCGATGAATTCCGTATGTTCCCGGGTAATGGCCGTATCATGATCGCCGATCACGATAGCCGTGCGCACCGAGATCTGTGACAGATCTTCATCGGTGTAATTGGGTTCATTGGCCCAGAGCGCGTGGATTTCCTTGTCGATGCTCTCGTAATGGCGAAGCTCAGGGATTGGACGTCCTTCGGCCCGCGCCTCGATATAACCGGTATTGCCCTCGGGCGTGACATTGGCAGCCTGCGCGAAAAGGCTCTTCAGCCGCTCAGGGTACCGCATCGCAATATCCAGCCCGATAATACCGCCATCGCTCCAACCGACCAGATCAACCTTGTCGATATGCAGAAAATCGAGCAGCGCCACATAGTCGTCAGCCATCAGGCCATAAGTCAGCGGCTCCGTCGTGCGGGTGGAACGCCCCTGCCCGCGACTGTCGGCAACGATCACCGTATGATGACGCGCCAGGATCGGCAATTGCGCGTCCCAGACATGCTGGTCGGAAAGACCGCCCGGTATCAGCAGAATAGGCGGTCCTTTGCCGACGGTCCGGTAATACATCTCGATACCGTTGACCTCGGCAAAGGCGGCAGGCGAAGCGGGAATGGTCACGCGCGCTATCCTTTCGGACGACACCGCTGAAGGGATGAGAACAGCAAGGCCAAGCACCACGGCCACGAAGCCTGCACTTTGAAATATCCTGTTTCCCGTCATCGGCCCGACCTTTCATGGACCTGTTTAGGGTCTGCGGATCAGCGTCGGCAGATCATAGAGATAAGCGATGCGCTTGATCGCATCCTGCAACGGCTCCAGCGTCACCGTCATCGTGTGGCCGCTGGCATGGATCAGCATGTCGGGCGCAGCGCAGATCGCGACATGCCCTTTCCAGAACACGAGATCGCCGCGCTGGAGATTGGAATAATTCCCATTCGGCTCGAGAACTGTGCCAAGCGTATTCTGCTGCATGTCGGAATCACGCAGAACCTTGCGGCCAGCCACCCACATGGAAAGCTGCACGAGACCAGAGCAATCAATGCCGAAGCCCGACGTACCGCCCCACAGATAAGGCGTGTGCAGCAGCGTTTCCGACACGGCCACATAATCAGCCGCGTGTTCGCCGATTGGCGCCAGATGGCTTGCGATCATCGCCTCGCCGCTTTCCAGCACGGCATATTGGGTGCCGCGCGTTTCAGACGAGCCGACAATGCGAACGCGTGAGCCGAGCGACAGCGCCTGCGTATGCGGAAAACGCAAATCCGAGCCGGGATAGACAAAGCTTCGCGGCACAGTGACCATATGCGTGGCCGCGCCCTGCGGCTTTTCGATAAACGAGGCGGAGACATAGCCCGTATAGCCGTCGCGCTCGGCCTGAACCCAGCACCAGCCGTCCATTTCCTCGAAGACACGCACCGTGTCGCCATAAATGATCTGCGTCTGAGGTCCGCTATCGGGGCGTGGCTCGCTGCGCAAATCCACGACCGATGCAGTCACCTGCATCTCGGTTCCGGCTATAAAGCGGGCAGCCTCCACCTTGTCGGTCAGTCGCTCATCAGCGAGATCGGCGCGATAGGCATTGAGGCGGCGGTCGAGCGTGGTCACATTGAGACTCATTGGCGGACACTCATAAAGGTAACTCTCTGGCTTTGGCGATCACCAGATCGCCCAGTCGTTCAACATAAAGCGCACCGGCGACTGTTCTCTTAACTAGCACATTTCGCCGGTCTTTTTCATCACGATGACGGGATAGAAGGTCGAGTGTGCCCATCGTATCGAGTGCGCGCGTGATTACCGGCTTCGTCACATCCAGTTTTGCCGCAAGCCCGCGCACCGTGTGCGGCGGTGGCTCCAGATAGATTGTCAGAAGGATAGCTGTTTGCCGCGTCGTGAGATCGGGCATCTCATCACGCACCTGCCCCAGCGACAGGGTCTTCAACAATGTCAGCGCCTGTATCGGCTTCAACTCAACCGGCATCCGTTATCCTCAAGCCAAGGATTGTTTCGGAACCGTTTTATTCAACCCGCTTTCGCTGTTTCTGGCAAGAACTTTATGGCAGCTAACAAAAAAGCGGCCGAAGCCGCTTTTCAGAACCGATAAGGACCAGACGCCTACCGCGTCTAGCGACACCTAATTTTCATTACTGCGTCTTGCGACGCAGGCGGACGATAATATCGACGTTGACGATTTCCATACCTTCCGGCGCGTCCGGCATGTTGGCAACGGTCGGCTGCCCGCGCTCGCCATGCGGAATATCGAACACAACATTTTCCCCTTCGAGGAAGAAGTGCTGATGGTCCGAAATATTGGTGTCGAAATAGGTCTTGGAGCCTTCCACCGCGATGATGCGCAGCATCCCGGCTTCCGTGAACTGGTGCAGCGTGTTGTAAACGGTGGCCAGAGACACCGGCACATCCGCCATAACCGCCTGTTCGTGGAGGTCTTCAGCGGACAGGTGGCGATCACCCTGCGCAAAAATCATGCTCGCAAGTGCAACACGCTGGCGCGTCGGACGCAGGCCAGCATCGCGGAGCCGTTCTTCCATAGAGACCGTCGAGTGGGTATGTGTAGACTGCATATTCACCGCTGGTTCCGTTACAAGCTTGTAGCAAATTCGTCAAAGATTGAACGGGCTGTTGCCCATTGCATACTGACATTGATATATGCCGTTGCGAAATAAGTATCAATAGGCTTGGAGTTTGCCCGTTTTTTCGGGAAAATCCATTGCATATTTTTATGGTCGCTAAGGTTTTGTACGGGAACCAGTCTGTGATAGGGGTGTTCCGACTTAACGACCAGAAAGAGATAGAGCGGTTTGGGCGTTTGCGCTAAAACCGTTCCAAATGACAACCGGGCCGGATTGCTGGCCGATAGCGAATAAACCTCAAGGGAGGCGAAATGGCAGAACAGAAATCAAGCTATGGGTATGAAGAACTCCTCAGCTGCGGGCGCGGCGAGCTGTTCGGCCCCGGCAATGCCCAGCTTCCCCTGCCGCCAATGCTGATGGTGCATCGCATCACCGATATTTCCGAAACCGGCGGAGAGTTCGACAAGGGCTACATCCGCGCCGAATACGACGTGCGCCCCGACGACTGGTATTTTCCGTGCCATTTCCAGGGCAACCCGATCATGCCGGGCTGCCTCGGCCTGGACGGCATGTGGCAGCTGACCGGCTTCTTCCTTGGCTGGCTCGGCGAACCGGGTCGCGGCATGGCGCTTTCGACCGGCGAAGTGAAGTTCAAGGGCATGGTGCGCCCGCACACCAAGCTTCTCGAATATGGCATCGACTTCAAGCGCGTCATGCGCGGACGTCTCGTGCTCGGCACTGCTGACGGCTGGCTGAAGGCCGATGGCGAAGTGATCTACAAGGCCACTGACCTGCGTGTCGGCCTTTCAAAGGACGGCGACGCTTAAGCATCGCCTGAATCCACCATCATTCACGGGCGCGACAGCAAAAAATGAACAGTTTTCATGCGGCCGCGCTCAAAACATGCGAAGATCGCACCTATGTAACGGCGACGAGGCAGTCTTGACCCAAGCGACTGCCGCTCGACGAGCAAGGGTGTAAAGGAGAACGCGATGCGGCGTGTGGTCGTAACGGGTATGGGGATCGTATCCTCGATTGGCAACAACACCGAAGAGGTGACGGCCTCGCTGCGCGAAGCCAAATCCGGCATCTCGCGCGCGGAAGAATATGCCGAACTGGGTTTCCGCTGCCAGGTGCACGGCGCTCCGAAAATCGATGTCGAATCCCTCGTGGACCGTCGCGCCATGCGCTTCCACGGTCGCGGCACCGCCTGGAATCACATCGCCATGGATCAGGCGATCGCCGATGCAGGCCTTTCGGACGACGAAGTCTCCAACGACCGCACCGGCATCATCATGGGTTCGGGCGGTCCTTCGACCCGCACCATCGTTGATTCCGCCGACATTACCCGTGAAAAGGGTCCGAAGCGCGTCGGCCCGTTTGCTGTGCCGAAAGCCATGAGCTCCACGGCCTCCGCGACGCTGGCCACTTTCTTCAAGATCAAGGGCATCAACTATTCGATCTCTTCGGCCTGCGCGACATCCAACCATTGCATCGGCAATGCGTTCGAGATGATCCAGTATGGCAAGCAGGACCGCATGTTTGCGGGCGGCTGCGAAGATCTCGACTGGACGCTCTCGGTGCTGTTCGACGCCATGGGCGCGATGGCGACGAAGTATAACGACACGCCTGCTACTGCTTCGCGCGCTTATGACAAGAACCGCGACGGCTTCGTAATTGCAGGCGGCGCTGGTGTTCTGGTGCTGGAAGACCTCGAAACCGCGCTTGCGCGCGGTGCGAAGATCTACGGCGAAATCGTCGGCTATGGCGCAACCTCTGACGGCTACGACATGGTCGCTCCGTCCGGTGAAGGCGCGATCCGCTGCATGAAGATGGCGCTTTCGACCGTCAAGACCAAGATCGACTACATCAACCCGCACGCAACCTCGACGCCTGCTGGCGATGCGCCGGAAATCGACGCTATCCGTCAGGTGTTCGGTTCGGGCGACGCCTGCCCGCCGATTGCCGCGACCAAGTCGCTGACCGGCCATTCGCTGGGCGCAACGGGCGTGCAGGAAGCTATCTATTCGCTTTTGATGATGCATAACAATTTCATTTGCGAAAGCGCGCATATCGAAGAATTGGACCCTGCCTTCGCGGACATGCCTATCGTCCGCAAGCGCATCGATAATGCTCAGCTCAATACCGTGCTCTCCAACTCCTTCGGGTTTGGCGGCACGAATGCGACGCTGGTTTTCCAGCGCTACCAGGGCTGAGGGAGAGGGGAATATGGAAGGTTTGATGCAAGGAAAACGCGGCCTCATCATGGGGGTCGCGAATAATCATTCGCTGGCATGGGGCATCTCGAAGCAACTCGCCGCACAGGGCGCAGAACTGGCTTTCACCTATCAGGGCGATGCGCTGGGCAAACGCGTGAAGCCGCTGGCCGAACAGGTCGGCTCCGACCTCGTTCTGCCTTGCGATGTTGAAGACATTGCAACGGTCGACGCGGTTTTTGCCGAGATCGAAAAGAAGTGGGGCAAGCTCGATTTCATCGTTCACGCCATCGGTTTTTCCGACAAGACCGAACTGAAGGGCCGTTACGCAGACGTCACCACGCGCGATAATTTCAGCCGGACCATGGTGATTTCCGCCTACTCCTTCACGGAAATGGCACAGCGCGCCGAAAAGCTCATGAAGGACGGCGGCTCGATCCTGACGCTGACCTATGGCGGCTCCACCCGCACCATCCCGAACTACAATGTCATGGGCGTTGCCAAGGCAGCGCTTGAAGCCATGGTTCGCTATCTGGCTGCCGATTACGGCCCGCAGGGCATCCGCGTCAACGCCATTTCGGCTGGCCCGGTGCGCACGCTGGCTGGTGCCGGCATCGGCGATGCGCGCGCGATCTTCAGCTATCAGCGCCGCAATTCACCGCTGCGCCGTACAGTCGATATCGACGATGTCGGCAAATCGGCTGTCTACCTGCTGTCCGACCTGTCGAGCGGCGTGACCGGCGAAGTCCATTATGTGGATTCAGGCTACAACATCGTTTCGATGCCGACGCTGGAAGAGCTGAAAAGCTCTGACGCCGAACGCGGCGAATAAGTGTTCCGGAATTTAAAAAGCCGCCCTTAGGGGCGGCTTTTTTGTTTCACTTCTTCGCATCAAAGATTTTGAAACCGTCTGCTTCTTCCAGTGTCGTCACCGACTTGAACAAGCCCTTGAGCGTGACCTCATAAGGCAATTGCCGGTTGGCGACCATCAGCAGGCGACCGCCAGGTTTCAGGCGGGACGCCGCCGCCGAGATAAAGCTTTGGCCGAGCGAAACATCCGTAACGCGCCCCTCGTGGAATGGTGGGTTCATGATGACCGTGTCATAGATACCGGTCACCTTCTCACTGGTAATATCAAACCAGTTGAATGAAATCGGCACCGAAGCGCCCAGACGCTCCAGATTGCCGCGCGCGGCCTCCAGCGCCTCGTAATCGGCCTCGAACAGATCGATGGACTTGATACGGTCGGCATATTTCAGGCTCTGCGCTGCGAGATAGCCCCAGCCCGCACCAAAATCCGCAACGTTGCCGAACACGATCTTTTCCATATGCGGCACCAGCAGCGCCGAGCCCTTGTCGATCGCGCCATGCGAGAACATGCCCGGTTCCGTGCGGAACACATCGTCAATTGCACTTTCGAGAGGGCGCAGAGCGGCGATGAAATCATCATCCAGATCGGCAGGGCGCTGAAGCCAGAACGAGACAGCGTGGTTCTTGGACATACGATCGCTAATTTCGGCGATATTGCCCACCCATTTGCGGAAACTGTCGACGCCGAGCTTCTTCTCACCGCAGACGACGATCCAGCCGCCGGGCTGAACACGCGTCAGAAGCTCGGAGAACCACGCCTCGTTGCGTCCACGGTGTTTTCCGAGCAGGAGTAGCCCGCCAGCAAAACGGCTGTCTGCGGCCAATCTCGGCTCTGCACGAAAGCCTTCCATGCCGAGCGCCAGAAAATCAGGTCGCCATGGTTGCAGGCAGGTCAGGACCTTTTTCCATTCCGGATCGAGAAGCCGGTCGGCGGAAAGGCCACAAGCGAGAAAGGATTGCCCGTCTTCGGGCATATCGAGAATGCCCTGCTCGAAGGGAAGGAAAAGTGTTTTCTGTGCCGGTGTCATCATGATCGTTCTTTACCCCGCAAGATCGCATCCGAAAAGACCGCACGATCCCGATCAATCTCGTGAAAAAACAAAAAAGCGCGCCCAAAGGCGCGCTTTTCGATTTCAAAGAAGATGCAAAGCTTATTCAGCGTCTGCTTCTGCCTTCTTTTCCTGGACAATTTCCTTGCCCGTTTCCTGATCGACGACCTTCATCGACAGGCGAACCTTGCCGCGTTCGTCGAAGCCCATGAGCTTGACCCAGACCTTCTGGCCTTCCTTGACCACATCAGTGGTCTTGGCAACGCGGTCGGAAGCGAGCTGCGAGATGTGAACCAGACCGTCACGCGGGCCGAAGAAGTTCACGAAAGCGCCGAAGTCAGCGGTCTTGACGACCGTACCTTCGTAGATTTCGCCGACTTCCGGCTCGGCAACAATCGAGTGGATCCACTTCTTGGCGGCTTCGATTTCCTTGCCGTTCGACGAAGCGATCTTCACCGTACCGTCGTCTTCGATGTTGATCTTGGCGCCAGTCTTTTCCACGATTTCGCGGATGACCTTGCCGCCCGAACCGATAACATCACGGATCTTGTCGGTCGAAATGTTCATCACTTCGATGCGCGGAGCAAATTCGCCGAGTTCGTCACGCGATGTGGACAGAGCCTTCGCCATTTCGCCGAGAATGTGAACGCGACCGCCCTTGGCCTGCTCCAGAGCGACCTTCATGATCTCTTCGGTGATACCGTCGATCTTGATGTCCATCTGAAGTGCGGTGATGCCGTTGTCAGTACCGGCTACCTTGAAATCCATGTCGCCGAGGTGATCTTCGTCGCCGAGGATGTCGGAAAGGACAGCATAACGGTCGCCTTCCTTGATCAGGCCCATGGCGATACCGGCAACCGGACGTGCGAGCGGAACGCCTGCGTCCATCAGAGCCAGCGAGGTGCCGCAAACAGTCGCCATCGAGGACGAACCGTTGGATTCGGTGATCTCGGAAACCGAACGGATCGTGTAAGGGAACTGGTCGGCAGCCGGCAGCATCGGGTGGATAGCGCGCCATGCGAGCTTGCCATGACCAACTTCACGACGGCCTGGCGAACCCATACGACCGGTTTCACCAACCGAATATGGCGGGAAGTTGTAATGCAGCATGAAGGATTCTTTGTAGGTGCCGGTCAGGGCATCAATCATCTGCTCGTCTTCGCCGGTGCCGAGCGTGGCAACAACGATAGCCTGCGTTTCGCCACGAGTGAACAGCGCCGAACCGTGGGTGCGCGGCAGAAGGCCAACTTCCGAAACGATTGCACGAACGGTCTTCAGATCGCGGCCGTCAATGCGGCTGCCGGTGTCGAGAATGTTCCAGCGAACAATCTTGGCCTGCAGATGCTTGAAAATGGTCGCGAACTGCTCGGCCGACATTTCCGGCTCTTCAACGCCTTCCGGGAAGAAGTGAGCCTTCGCCTTGGCCTTTGCAGCGTCAACAGCAACGTAACGAGCCTGCTTTTCGGTGATCTTGTAAGCGTCGCGCAGGTCGTTTTCGATAACGGCGAGCACCTTGGCTTCGAGGTCCGACAGGTCTTCCGGCTGGAAATCACGTGGTTCCTTGGCAGCAACTTCAGCGAGCTTGATGATCGCGTCGATTACTGGCTGGAAGCCCTTCTGGCCGAAAACAACGGCGCCGAGCATGACTTCTTCGGAAAGTTCCTGCGCTTCCGATTCGACCATCAGCACTGCGTCGGCAGTACCGGCAACGACCAGATCGAGCTTCGATTCCGGCATTTCGTCGATATTCGGGTTCAGGACGTATTCGCCGTTGATGTAGCCAACGCGTGCGCCGCCGATCGGGCCCATGAAAGGAACGCCGGAAATGGTCAGCGCTGCGGAAGCTGCAACCATCGACAGGACGTCGGGGTTGTTTTCGAGGTCGTGCTGAACAACAGTCAGAACAACCTGCGTGTCGTTCTTGTAGCCATCAACGAAGAGCGGACGGATCGGACGGTCGATCAGGCGCGAAACGAGGGTTTCGTTTTCGCTCGGACGACCTTCACGCTTGAAGTAGCCGCCAGGGATCTTGCCGGCAGCGTAGGTCTTTTCCTGATAGTTGACGGTCAGCGGGAAGAAATCCTGACCTGGCTTTGGTTCCTTGGCAGAAACGACAGTCGCCAGAACGACGGTTTCGCCATAGGTTGCCAGAACAGCGCCGTCAGCCTGACGGGCGATCTTGCCGGTTTCGAGCGTGAGCGGACGACCGCCCCATTCGATTTCCACTTTGTGGGTATTGAACATATCTTGTCCTCATATGGAGACGCCGCGCAAAGCGCTAAGGCATCTCCCGGGTTGGCGGACAGGCCACGGGCAAGACAACGGGAAGCTCAGATTGATAGTATGATCTTATCCGAAAACCGGTTCCCACTTTTCGGGATCATACTTTTCCCGGGTATTCTCTCATCCGAAAAGTCTGCAACTTTTCAGGATCATACCCGCCGAACTACCTGCAATCCTGCCCCATGACTGGTCCAGGTCATGAGCCTTATGGCTCGTCATCGGCATGACGGAATGCACCTTGTGCGCCGTCTCATGCCAGTGGGCATTCGCCCGATACTCTCGCATTCTCTTTTGGAAAGCGGCTATCCGCTCTTCCTCGGAATGCTCAAATCAAACGGGCGACGCTTGTGACGTCGCCCGATTTACCGTTAGCGGCGCAGGCCGAGACGGCCGATCAGCGCCTGGTAGCGCGCTGCGTCCACGCCCTTGACATAGTCAAGAAGACGACGGCGCTGCGAAACCAGCTTCAGAAGGCCGCGACGCGAATGATTGTCATTCTTGTGGCCCTTGAAGTGTTCGGTGAGGTTGGCGATACGCTCGGAAAGAACGGCAACCTGAACTTCAGGAGAACCGGTGTCACCTTCCTTGGTGGCGTATTCCTTGATAAGTGCTTGCTTACGCTCAGCAGTAATCGACATCGTAAACCCTTTCTTGATGAGAGGAAAAACAGACGCCCAGGCCGGGATGTCGTCCAGCGCGGGCCAACTTACACGATCTGATCTGCATTTCTGCATGATCGCTGATGGGGCATATAGTGCAAAAACGGCAAGAATGCCAGCATCAAATATGCCCCAGCAATTGCGAAGACTTTTTAGCACCACAGTTGCATTCTTCGTGATGCCGCGCTGCAAAGAGCAATTTTCTGTGTTCCGGTGCTCACGTACCTAAAAGTACGCTCCGCTCCGGTACTCGAAAATCACTCTTTTCGCCACGGCCTGACGAATTTGCAACTATGGTGTTAGTTAGCCGTGAAAACGCGCTTCGGCTTGAACTGACCATGCTCGATATAGCCAATGGCGAGCAGTTTTCCGCGCGCGGTGACACAGGCTTCATCCGCTTCCAGCGGGGCATCGCGGCCACGCAGGATGACCGGATTGCCAAGACGCACACGCTGCGCCTGTTCTTCGGTCAGCGGAATCTGCGGCAGGCAGTCGAGTGCTGCGCCCGTATCGATCACCAGAGCATCAAGGCCGGAAAAATCGCGACGCGGCACAGGTTCGACCGCGTTGCCATCCTCGTCCTTCGGTGGCAGAGGCGGCCAGACGGCTTCCAGTTCCGTCAGCGTGACGAAATCTTCTTCCGTGAACGGAGCGACTTCGATGCGGCGCAACTCGGAAATATGGCCGAAGCAGCCGAGATCGCGCCCCATATCGCGCGCCAGCGAGCGCACATAGGTGCCCTTGGAGCATTCGACTTCGAATGATGTGCGGTTGTCGTCGTGGAATTCGACGATCTCCAGACGATCAATCTCGACTTCGCGTGCCGGGATCTCCACCGTTTCGCCTTCACGGGCGAGATCATAGGCGCGTTCGCCGTCGATCTTGATGGCGGAGAACTGCGGCGGAATCTGCGAGATGAGGCCGGTATAGTTTGGCAGCAGAGCTTCGACGTCTTCACGCGACGGGCGCTTGTCGGAGGTCTTGGTCGCCTGACCTTCCAGGTCGTCGGTCGAGCGTTCTTCGCCCCAGGTCACCGTGAAACGATAGACCTTGGTTCCGTCCATGACATAAGGCACGGTCTTGGTGGCTTCACCCAGAGCAATCGGCAGCATGCCGGATGCGAGCGGGTCGAGCGTACCGGCATGGCCGGCCTTCTCGGCATTGAACAGCCACTTGATCTTCGAGACCGCTTCGGTCGATCCCATACCTTTCGGCTTGTCGAAAATAACCCAACCGGAAACCGGACGGCCTTTTTTCTTACCCCGTCTTGCCATGCTTTATTCGTCTCCATTGCGGGAGGTTTCATCCTCGCCAGCGTCTTCATCGTCATGCGAAAGATCACGCGCCACTTCCGGCGAACGCAGAAGAGCGTCGATCTTCGAAAAATTGTCGAAACTTGTGTCGGAGCGGAAGCGGAACTCCGGCATGTATTTCATCTGGCCAAGAACCGGCGCCATGCGACCACGAATGAATTTCGCGTTTGCGGCCAATGCCTTGACGATGGATTGCGGGTCAACATTGCCAAGCGGCATAATGAAACAGGTGGCGATCTTCAGGTCGGGCGACATGCGCACTTCCGAAACGGAAATGACGGTGCGCTCGATCAGATCGTCGCGGATTTCACCGCGCTGGAGCAATTGCGCCAATGCATGACGCACCTGTTCGCCAACGCGAAGCTGGCGCTGCGAAAGGCCGCCTGAGCCTTTGGGGTCCGGAGAACGTGCCATAGCTATATCCTCGATAAACAGCCACAAACCGGTATCCAGCCTCACGGGCTGTCCGACAACATGACTTGAAAATTATGGGCGTAACTTACCACAATTCAGATGGGAGTCAGACCCTCGGAACCGGGCAATAAAAAGCCGGACCGCCCCTGTCGGGCGGTCCGGCACATAGTTGTTAGAGCGTGCGCGTAATATGTTCGACGCGGAACGCTTCGATCGTGTCGCCGGCGCGAATGTCGTCGTAGTTTTCGAACGCCATACCGCATTCCTGGCCCATCGGCACTTCCTGCACTTCGTCCTTGAAGCGCTTGAGCGTCTTGAGCTTGCCTTCGTGGATAACCACGTTGTCGCGGATGAGGCGAACGCCTGCACCACGTTCAACCTTGCCGTCGATAACACGGCAACCGGCAACCTTACCAACCTTGGTGATGTTGAAGACTTCAAGAATCTCAGCATTACCGATGAAGGTTTCACGACGTTCTGGCGACAGAAGACCCGACATCGCTGCTTTCACATCTTCGATCAGATCGTAGATGATGTTGTAGTAGCGGATTTCAGTGCCCTGCTGCTCGGCAGCGTCACGCGCCTGCTTGTTGGCACGAACGTTGAAGCCGATGATTGCTGCATTGGAGGCTTCGGCCAGCGACACGTCGCTTTCCGTGATACCACCTGCGCCCGAATGGACGATGCGAGCACGCACTTCGTCGGTGCCGAGCTTGTCGAGCGCCGTAATGATTGCTTCGACCGAACCCTGCACGTCACCCTTGATGACGAGCGGGAATTCCTTCAAGCCATTCACCTGAAGCTGGCTCATCATCTGCTCAAGCGAGCCGCGCTGACCAGTCTGACGGGCAACAGCCTTATCGCGAGCAAGGCGCTGGCGATAATCAGCAATTTCACGAGCCTTGGCTTCGTTGGCAACAACTGCGAAGCGATCGCCTGCCTGCGGCGTACCCTGGAGACCAAGGACTTCAACCGGCATTGCAGGTCCTGCTTCCTTGACGTGTTCGCCACGGTCGTTGACCAGAGCGCGCACACGGCCCCATTCGTTACCAGCAGCGATAATATCGCCCGGATGCAGCGTACCCTTCTGAACCAGAACGGTTGCGACCGAACCACGGCCACGATCAAGCTGCGCTTCGATGACGACACCTTCAGCCGTACGCTTCGGATCTGCCTTGAGATCAAGGATTTCAGCCTGCAACAGAACTGCTTCAAGCAGCTTGTCGAGGTTGATCTTGTTCTTGGCCGACACTTCGACGTCGAGCACTTCACCGCCCATCGATTCCACGAAGACATCGTGCTGCAACAGGGCAGTACGAACCTTCTGCGGATCGGCAGATGGCTTGTCGATCTTGTTGATCGCAACGATGATCGGAACACCAGCCGCCTTGGCATGGTTGATCGATTCAATCGTCTGCGGCATCACGCTGTCGTCAGCGGCAACCACCAGAATGGCAATGTCGGTCGCCTGCGCACCACGGGCACGCATTGCGGTAAAGGCAGCGTGGCCCGGCGTATCGATGAAGGTGATCTTCTGGCCGTTCTGTTCGACCTGATAAGCACCAATATGCTGGGTGATACCACCGGCTTCGCCCGACACCACGTTGGCGTGACGGATCGCATCGAGGAGCGACGTCTTGCCGTGATCGACGTGACCCATGATGGTCACGACCGGAGGACGCGAAACCAGTGCTGCCTGATCGTCCGCAACGTCAAAGATACCTTCTTCAACGTCCGATTCCGCAACGCGCTTGACGGTGTGGCCGAATTCTTCAGCAATCAGCTGCGCCATATCGGCATCGATCACGTCACCCGGCTTCATCATCTGGCCCTGTTTCATCAGGTACTTGATGATATCCACCGAACGCTCGGTCATACGCTGTGCGAGTTCCTGAAGCGTGATGGTTTCAGGCACAGTCACTTCGCGAGAGATTTTCTCGCGGGTTTCCTGCATCTGCGAACGCTTGAACTTTTCCTGACGGCGACGCATGGCCGACAGCGAACGCGAACGACCTTCGTCTTCCAGATTGCTGGAGATCGTCAGCTTGCCACGACGGCGATCGTCTTCGGTCTTGACCACCTTCGGGGCGCGAGCGTCCGGCTTGGCGGGCGTGCCACGACGAGCAGCGGTTGGGCTGCTGCCACGACGATCATCTTCATCGCCGGACTGGCCAGGCCTGCGAAGCTGGCTCTGCGGCAGCGGCTTGCCCGGTCCGGGAGCGGCTTCTGCAAGTGACGGCGCCGGACGCGGTGCGCCCGACTGCGGGCGATTGCCCTGCTGCGGACGGCCAGCGTGCTGCGGACGGTTGCCCTGCGGTGCGCCACGCGAATCGTCGCGGCGTTCAGGACGCTCGGTGCGCTGCTCGCCACGTGCTTCCGGCTGCGGAACGCGCTTGGCAGCTTCTTCCTCGGCCTTGCGGCGTGCTTCGGCTTCAGCCTTGAGACGTGCTTCTTCCTCAGCCTGACGGCGTGCGGATTCTTCACGCTCCTTGGCGCGGCGTGCATCTTCTTCGGCGCGGCGCTTGGCTTCTTCAACCGCACGTGCGCGTTCTTCGACTTCACGCACCTGCGCTTCTTCAAGCGCGCGGCGGCGTGCGTCCATTTCGGAGCGCGACAGCGTGTTCAGCACCATGCCGGAGCGATCGGTCGGGCGCGGACGCGGTGCCTGCTGGTTGGGACGCTGCTGCACGGGGCGCTGCTGTTGCTGCGCGACATGCGGCTTCGCTACCGGAGCAGCAGCAGCTGGTGCTACCGGTGCCTTCGGCTGAGGCGTCGGCGCAGCAGGAGCGGCTACAACAGGCTTGGGAGCCGCTGCTTCCACTTCCGGCTTGTCGTCTGGCCGTGAGAACTTGCGCTTCTTGGTTTCAACGACGACAGCCTTGGTGCGGCCGTGGCTGAAATTCTGGCGCACGGTGCTCTGCTCAACGCCTGGCCGCTTCATGGTCAGGGTCTTCTTGGGGGTGACGCCCAGCGTCTTGTCGTCGTTTGTGTTATCGCTCATTACGTTCCGTTTCCTTCGCGGCTCCGGCCGCTCTACTCGAGCATTATCCAACGCGACCCAGTCGGGTTGGATAATGCTCCAGTCATCCACTCAACGCATAATCCGGTATGAGGCCTGCCAGCCTCGGCAAGATTACGCTCTAATTCGAATCCGTTGCGCTTTCACCGCGATAGCGATGCAGCAATTGCGCCCGCTTTACGAACCCGACAGCCGCCTTTCCTTCAAGCACGGCTGCATGTATCACATTTCCGCCCCCAAATGCCAAATCCATTTCTTCTCCCGTAAAAAGGGTGAAGGCAGGGATATCGGGGCCATCAAGATGCACCACGGCGCGCCGGGCCTGATCGAGCTTGCGCACGCCATCGGCTGCCGCTTCCTGCGCATGCAGCACCATGGCCGCCGTGCCCGTGCGGATCGCCTGATCCACCTTGGTCGAGCCCGTTACCACCGCGCCAGCCTTGCGCGCCAAGGCGAGACTGCCCAGGGCGGATTTTGTCAGCAGCTGGTCTACCAGCGCGCCAAGATCGTCCTGCGGCTTCACGCCTTCCTTCAGCGCCCGCGCAAAAAGCTTGCGCTTGATCGCTTCATCCACCAGACGGCGCTCGGCCTTGACCCAGCATCCCCTGCCCGGCAGGTTTCTTTTCAAGTCCGGCACGACGGAACCGTCTGGCCCTGCAACAAAGCGGATCATGTCATCGGCAGAACCGCTTTCGCGCGTGACGATACAGGTTCTGTCATTCATATCCTGCTCCACGCAAACTCCCGCTCTGCCGTATACGGACTTGTACTCAACTTCAAAACTGGCAACGCTTCCGCCGCATTGTTCTCAAATCGGGCGGTTTGTTGCTCCGCCGGACATATCGAATGCAACGCGTGGCGCTGTACCAGAGCCGGGGCCTCGCCACAACCCGAAACGTCGCGGAAAGCCCACTGAAACCGGAACGACCCGATCAAATCGGACAAACAGGCCTCATTTTTCGGTATCAAGTATTGGAGCCGCACAGCTTACTCCTGAATTGCTTCAGACGTAAGAACCCGTGCGGCCCCAGAACTTCTCAGCGCTTCTTACGAAGCAGCTTCTTCTTCACCGGCTTCAGCCTCGACTTCCGCTTCGGCTTCTTCCTGAGCGGCGGCTGCCAGCTCTTCTTCCGTGATCCAGCCAGCCTTGAGGCGGGCAGTCAGGATCATCTGTTCGGCATCGACGCGCGAAACATCGAAAGACGAGAGAATGCCGCTATGGGTGACGGTGTCGCCATCCTTGCGCTCACGCCAGCCAACGAGATCGTCGACAGCGTAACCGGCAAAGTCTTCGATCGACTTCACGCCGTCTTCACCGACAGCAACCAGCATGGCGGTCGTCAGGTTCGGCAGTTCGCGAAGTTCGTCTTCGACGCCCAGTTCCTTGCGGCGCGCATCCAGTTCACCTTCGAGGCGATCCAGATATTCACGAGCACGCTGCTGGATTTCAGAAGCCGTATCGTCATCGAAACCATCGATGGATGCAATTTCACCCGGCTCGACATAAGCCAGTTCTTCAATCGAGGCAAAGCCTTCGGAAGCAAGAACCTGACCGACCATTTCGTCGACGTCGAGGGCTTCCATGAACAGGTTCGAACGCTCGGTGAATTCCTTCTGACGACGTTCGGACTCTTCGTCCTCCGTCAGAATGTCGATGTCCCAACCGGTGAGCTGCGAGGCGAGGCGGACATTCTGGCCGCGACGACCGATCGCTAGTGATAGTTGGTCATTCGGGACGACAACTTCAATACGTTCCGCGTCTTCATCGAGAACAACCTTGGCAACTTCAGCAGGCTGAAGCGCGTTGACGATGAAGGAAGCCGCATCCGGCGACCACGGAATGATGTCGATCTTTTCGCCCTGAAGTTCGGCAACAACGGCCTGAACACGCGAACCGCGCATACCAACGCAGGCGCCGACCGGATCTATGGACGCATCGCGCGAAACAACGGCGATCTTGGCGCGCGAACCCGGATCACGGGCTACCGACTTGATCTCGATAATGCCGTCATAGATTTCCGGCACTTCCATGGTGAAGAGCTTCGCCATGAACTGCGGATGGGTGCGCGACAGGAAAATCTGCGGGCCACGCTGTTCGCGACGCACGTCGTAAACATAGGCGCGGATACGGTCGCCATAACGGAAAGCTTCACGCGGGATCAGTTCGTCACGGCGCACGATGGCTTCGCCACGGCCCAGATCGACGATCACATTGCCGTATTCGACGCGCTTCACGGTGCCGTTGACGATCTCGCCAACGCGATCCTTGTATTCGTCATACTGGCGGTCACGCTCGGCTTCGCGCACTTTCTGCACGATGACCTGCTTGGCCGACTGGGCAGCGATACGACCGAAATCCATCGGCGGCAGCTGATCAGCGATGAAGTCGCCAATCTGCGCATCCGGGTTGCGGTCACGTGCGGTGAACAGCGAAATCTGCGTGGCGTAGTCTTCGACATTCTCGACCACTTCGAGCAGACGCTGAAGCTTGATCTCGCCCGACTTCGCATTGATGTCGGCGCGGATATTGCTTTCCTGACCATAACGCGAACGCGCTGCCTTCTGGATCGCATCGGCCATGGCCGCAAGAACGATCTCGCGGTCAATCGACTTCTCGCGTGCGACCGCATCGGCGATCTGCAGAAGCTCCAGCCTGTTAGCACTGACTGCCATAGGTCTCTCCTTGGTGTCGCACCCGGCTTCTCCTTGCGCCGAATGCCTGAAACTTGTTTCGTCGGCTTATTTTTCGTCAGCCGTATCTTCTGTCGTCACTTCTTCCGGCGCATCGCCCAGATCGGCTCCCAAATCGTCTCCCAAATCGTCTCCAGGAATGCGGCCTTCGCGAAGGGCCTTGTCCTTGCGCAGCGCATCGCGGATCAGATCGTCGGTCAGGACCAGACGCGCATCCGAAATCACGTCGAAGGGAATACGCACGACCGGTTCGTTGCCGTAAGACACCTGATCACTTTCGATCACGACTGTCTCGGCATCGCCCAGCACGATACGACCGCGGAACTTCTTGCGGCCTTCATGCACGATGGAGGTTTCCACCTTGGCAATATGGCCCGCCCAATCGGCGAAATCCGACTTGCGCACCAGCGGACGGTCGATGCCCGGCGACGAAATTTCCAGATGATACTTGCCGCTGATCGGGTCCTCGACATCGAGCACCGGCGCGACAGTGCGGCTGACCAGCTCGCAATCGTCAACGGTCATCGTGCCGTCGGGACGTTCGGCCATGATCTGCAAGGTCTGGCCGTTGAGACCGGAAAGACGCACGCGCACAAGACGAAAGCCCAGCGTATTGAGCACCGGCTCAATAATGCCTGCCACTTTCGCATCGATGCCCGTTTCGCGAATGATGCGCTCATCCACAGCCACTTTCGGCGTCTCTGCTTCGTTTGCCTGAACCTGTTCCGTCAACTCTAAACCTCTCAAAGGGGTCGAAAAACCTCTATTTCCTAAGTCTAAGTAACAAAAAAGAGCGGGACCGGACGGACCCACTCTTGTTCGTTCGACCAAGAATTTGAGAGTTATATACCAGCGGAAGCGGATTTTTTCAAGTCCCGCTTCCGTAAAGCATTTCCAGCAAAAGTGCGCAGCGGTTTTGCGTAGGATAATGCGTAAAAACAGATAGATAGAGCGGCTTCACGACGCCGTTTTGATCGGAACTGCTCTAGAAATTCAACGCCTGATAAATGTCAGATAGGCAGCCTTGCGGCCCTCGCGGAAGGCCTTGGCCTCATAACGCGTGCCCGGCCAGCCTTCATAAGCGTCATTCCAGTCCGACGGTCCTTCCGCCTGCCACTCGAAGGCATCGTGACGACGGCAATGCTGTAGCGTCCAGTTCACGTAATGCTCGATATCCGAAGCGAAGCGGAATTTCGCGCCAGGTTTCAAAATGCGGGCGAAGCGATCCAGATTAGCGTCGCTGACAAAACGGCGCTTCCAGTGGCGGCGTTTATGCCAAGGGTCAGGATAGAACAGGTCGATACCGGACAAAGAGGCATCCGGCAGCCAGTCGAGAACCGCTGTCGCGTCTTCATCGTAAAGCCGCATATTGGGACGCGGCTCCGGATCGAGCGCCGCCAGCATCTTGGCCATGCCGTTGACGAAAGGCTCGACGCCGATAAAACCCGTCTGCGGATAGCGACCCGTTTCGTGATGCAGATGCTCGCCGCCGCCAAAGCCGATTTCCATGCGCACGGCGTCAACCGCGATGGGGAACAGCGCGCGCAGATCCTGCGGGGCAGGCTTGGCAAGGTCGAGCTTCAGCTCGGGCAGAAGTTCCTCGAACAGGTTCCGCTGATGGCTGCGCAGTGGTTTGCCGTGACGACGGCCAAAAAAGTTTCCGGCACCGCGCAGAGGATGGGTTTCTTCGGTCATGTTCTATCCGTCGGAATAAGCGAAGAGCGCGGTCAATGACCGCGCTCTTTGATATTTGCAAGACACATAACGCCAAGCGGTCTGTGATGCAACTTTTGGAACAGGCTTTAAGCGACAGATGCCTTCAACGCCTTGGTAAGATCGGTCTTCTCCCAGGAGAAGGAACCGTCACGACCCGGCTTGCGGCCAAAATGACCGTAAGACGAGGTCTTGGCATAGATCGGCTTGTTGAGATCGAGATGCTTGCGGATACCGGTCGGCGACAGGTCCATCACTTCACGCAGCGCTTCTTCAACAGCGGCTTCAGCAACCTTGCCCGTGCCGTGCAGATCGACATAGACCGACAGCGGCTGTGCAACGCCAATCGCGTAGGAAAGCTGGATCGTGCAGCGGTCGGCAAGATTTGCCGCCACGACATTCTTGGCCAGATAACGCGCAGCATAAGCAGCCGAACGGTCGACCTTGGTCGTGTCCTTGCCGGAAAATGCGCCGCCGCCATGCGGAGCCGCACCGCCGTAGGTGTCGACGATGATCTTGCGGCCAGTCAGGCCTGCATCACCGTCCGGGCCGCCAATGACAAATTTGCCGGTCGGGTTGATGTACCAGTTGCAGGTGGCTGCAATCGGAAGCTCGCCCAGCGCATCACGGATATAAGGCTCGACAACCGAGCGAACCTTCTTGGAATCCCAGCTGGCATCCAGATGCTGCGTCGAGAGCACGATCTGCGTAACTTCGGCAGCCTTGCCGTTTTCGTAACGCACCGTAACCTGGCTCTTGGCGTCCGGGCCAAGCTTGCCCGCATCGCCTTCGCCCTTATGGCGCGCTTCGGACAGCTTTTCGAGAATCTTGTGCGAGTAATAGATCGGGGCAGGCATCAGATCCGGGGTTTCGCGGCAAGCATAGCCAAACATGATGCCCTGATCGCCAGCGCCTTCTTCGCCCTGACGGTCGGCAGCATTGTCCACGCCCTGCGCAATGTCGGCAGACTGCGGATGCAGAAGCACGTCGATCTTCACCGTCTTCCAGTGAAAACCGTCCTGCTCATAGCCGATTTCACGGATTGCCTTGCGCGCTGCCGAACGGAAGCGGGCCGGATTGATCAGCGGATGGCCGGCGGCATCCTTAGCGATCGAGCCGTCCTTGTTCTTCTTCAGGAAAGTCTCCGGTACGCGCACTTCGCCGGCAATCACCACGCGATTGGTGGTGGCAAGCGTTTCGCAGGCAACACGAACAGACCACGGATCCACGCCAGTGCGGCGGGCTTCCTTGTAGATCATGTCGACGATTTCATCGGAGATGCGGTCGCAAACCTTGTCCGGGTGTCCTTCAGACACAGATTCGCTGGTGAAGAGATAAGAACTGCGCGACACGGGTAACCCCTCTTGAAAATCCAACGGAGAACATCTCCGCCTAGGAAACACAGTAGCGCCCGGAACTTTCCGGGCGCGTCAAAGTGTTAGCGAAGTTAGGATCGAACCGTCAATGCATTTTCGTATCGCGACGGGGCGCAGCCGGAAAAATTCATTCCCAAGGCCGCCAAGCCTACGCCAAAAGGGGAAAAAGGCGAATAAACCGCCAAAATGCAGGGGTAACAGCGGATTGCTTACTCGGCGTCTGCTGCGAGCGACTTCACCAGATCGATGATTTTCCGGCGTACCTTCGGATCTGAAATCTTCGTGAACGCACGGGTGAGCTGAACGCCTTCATTGGAATTCAGGAAATCGACCACATAGGTCGCTTCATTGTCTTCCGCAAAGCCTTCCTGGCCAACAGGGGTCGATCCCGGTGCATCTTCGAAGAAAAAGGAAACCGGAACATTGAGAATGGCGGAGATCGCCTGAAGGCGGCTGGCGCCGACGCGATTGGTGCCCTTCTCGTATTTTTGAATCTGCTGAAACGTGATGCCCAGATTCTCGCCGAGCTTTTCTTGACTGAGGCCCAGCATGTTGCGGCGGAGACGAATGCGGCTGCCGACATGTACGTCGATTGGGTTGGGCTTCTTTTTATTCTCAATCATACAGCTGTCACTCCTCGCGGCTGCGAGCTTTCATTCATGTACTGTTCATCTGAACAGGGATAACATCACGTTGTGGGAGGTAGTCTGACGCGTTTCGCACGACTTCGCACGTGGGAACCGTCACCGCGCCGGTATAACATCTTAACAAAATTGCCGTGTCAATGAAAACGCCTACGGAATGACACCCTGAAAGCAGCGTTGACAAAGAGTAAGGTTAACAGGATCGATATCGTCTGTTTCGATCCGGGAGCGGTGCCCCAAAATGGAGCACGAGCTGACGGTAGGGAAGCATCAGCAACCCCGACGACGTCCAGTGCCAGCCCTTCAGTGATTCGACCGTAGGAATCCGTCACCGCCGAAAGGCCGTTATTGGCCGCGCGTATCAGTGGTAAACCTTGCTCCACTGCACGAATCTGCGCTTGCCTGAAATGCTGATAGGGGCCCGGCGTGTCGCCATACCAGCCATCATTCGTGACATTGACAATGGCATTGGGGACGACGGCATTGGGAACGCCTGCCTGCGCGCCGGAAAAACCAAGCTCGTCCGGGAAAATCGCTTCGTAGCAGATAAGCGGCAGGAAAGACTGGCCCGGCCTGACATTCAAAAGGCGCCGCGAGGAGCCGGCGGTAAAGCCGCCCGGCATTTCCACCACTTCCTGAAGCCCCAGACCGCGCAGAAAGGTCTCGAACGGCAAATATTCGCCGAACGGAACAAGATGCACCTTGTCGGTTGCGTCGGTAATCTCGCCCCGGTCGTTGATCGAATAGATGGAATTATAATAGCGCGGCTCGCCATTGCCTGCCGCCTTCTCCTCGCGCACGGCGCCGGTCAGAAGCACCTGGCCGTCCTGCAATGTATTGCCAATCAGCGCGAGCGCGTCCGGCGTCGATGTCAGAATATAGGGCACCGCCGTTTCGGGCCAGATGATGATATCAGGCTTCGGCTTGCCATCGGCTGGCGCTTGCGCCGTCAGAGCAATCAGCTTGTCGAAGATCGAGCGCCGCTGGGCATTATCCCATTTCATGCTCTGCGGGATGGAGGGCTGCACGATACGGATATTGACCGTGCCCTTCTCATCACCGATGGCGGGCGCATGCGACAGGGTCCACACGCCAAAGCCGACATGGGCTGCGGCCAGAAGAATGGCCAGAACGATGCCGCTCTTTGCCAACCGTCCACCAATAAGCAATGCAGGCGATGCGAAGATAAACACAGCCAGCGCGCTCATGCCGACAAGGCCGACCACGGCGACCGATTGCATCAGCACCGGCACCGGCATGGCCGCATAGCCGATGGCATTCCATGGAAAACCGGTCAGCAGAAACGTGCGCAACCATTCCGCAAGCGCGAAACCGAAGGCCAGCGCGAAAATACGCCCCAGCCCGTCCGACCAGAAGATGCGCGCGACCATGGTCGCGAAGGCATAGAAAATCGCCAGAAAGGCAGGCAGTCCCAGAACGGCCAGCGGCAAGGCCCAGGCAAACTGGTCTGCATCGACCAGAAGAGCTGTGCCGATCCACCAGAGGCCCGAGACGAAATAGCCGAAGCCGAACCACCAGCCGACCATTGCAGCGGGCAGAACGCGACGGATGGGGCCTGCATCGGCACGCGCCAAAGCGCCGTCGATCAGCCAGACGAGGATCGGGAAGGAAACAAAACCGGCAATGAAGAGATCAAAAGGCGGCTGGGTCAGTGTCGCAAAGGCGCCGCTCAAAAAAGCGGCCAGCGCACGACGCCAGCCGCTAGAAAGAATGATCCTGCCCGCAAACCGTTCGATCATCAGGCCTCTTTGAAGGTTTCAGCATCCTCGACCGTGGCCGGTGACTGCTCTTCAGGCTTGGTGGTGACGACAGCGCGCTGCTGTCTGCGGCGGTCGGCAGCGGAAAGCGGCACGATACGCACCTTCTTCACGCGGCGCGGATCGACTTCGAGCACATGGAATTCGTAACCCGGTACAGCCTGTACCACCTCGCCACGCACCGGAATCCGGCCGAGAACAGAGAAGATCAGGCCGCCGACCGTGTCGACATCCTCGCCATGTTCGCCCACCTCGAAAGAGGGACCAATCTTTGCGGCGAATTCATCCAGATCAGCTCGCGCATCGACGACGAACACGCCATCGGCTTCCTCGGCGATCATGATTTCTTCGTCGTCATGCTCGTCTTCAATATCGCCGACAACCATTTCGACGATGTCTTCCAGCGAAACAAGACCATCGGTGCCGCCATATTCATCGATGACCAGCGCCATCTGGATATGGGTTGCCTGCATACGGGCCATCAGCCCGCTTGCCATCATCGACGGCGGCACGAACAGCACCTTGCGCATGAGGTTAAGCTCGCCAATCGTCTTGGTGAGATCGATGCGGCTCATATCGAATTTCGGTGGCGTTGCCGCAGCAGGGGTCTTGGCCGTCGTGCGGCGGCGCGTTTTCTGGCGCGCCTGACGCGTGATGAAATTCAAAACATCGCGAATGTGGATCATGCCGCGCGGATCATCCAGCGTTTCGGCATAGACCGGCATACGGGAGTGACCGGATTCCTCGAAGAGTTCCAGCACTTCCCAAAGCGGCGTGGAAATTTCCACCGCCTCGACATCCGCACGCGGAATCATCACATCTTCGACGCGGATTTCACGCAGGCGCAGGATGTTGTGCAGCATCGCCTTTTCTTCGGGCGAGAATGCGGAATCCTGTTCGCTCGTCGTACTGGACAGGGCATCGGCCAAATCTTCACGCAGGGAAGACTGCTGTCGCGAGCGGATGAAAGGGAAAATATTTGACAGAAGGGAGCGCTTTTCGGCCGCTACAGGCCGCTGCGTACTTTGCCCTTCGGCGTCTTGGGTCTCGCTGCGATTCTCGCCAGCGGACGGAGGTTGTGAGGTTTGATCAGCCATGGTCAATCGTTGTTAATGGTCTCTTCGGATACAGCATAAGGGTCGGGGATGGCAATAGCATGAAGAATTTCGCGCTCACGGCGCTCCATTTCTTCTGCTTCCTCGTCGGTTTCATGATCGTATCCCAAAAGATGCAGGAATCCATGCACGACAAGGTGTGAGAGGTGATGGTCGAGAGGTTTGCCTTCTTCAACCGCTTCACGCTCTACAGTTTCGCGAGCGATGACAATGTCGCCCAGCATCGGTCCCGGCTGGGCACCAGCCTTGACCGGAAAAGCAGGAAACGACAACACATTGGTAGGCTTGTCCTTGCCGCGCCATTCGGCGTTCAGCTCCTGAATGGACGCATCGTCGGTAAAGACGACGCTCAATTCGCTGTCGGCATTCTTGAGGCCAAGATTGGCCCATGCCGCCTCGACAGACTTTCTGACAAGTCCTTCAAGTGTTGTTTCATCCGGCCAGTTGCCGGCTTCGATTGTTATATCGATATGGATCGCGTTGTCTGACACGTTCTGCGGCGGCTTCCCCTCACAGCAAGCCGCTTCGTCCTTTCAGTTGTTCGAAAGCCGTCTGCCCCAAAAAGGCAGACAGCATTTTTTAGATCGTAACTCTGACGACCAATTACAAGTCCTTGGCCTTAATCGGGTCGCTCCTATTCCGGACGAACCGGCTGCTGGACATGCGTCTTGGCATCGCGGTCATAGGCGTTGACGATTGCCGCCACCAGTGGATGTCGCACCACGTCTTTCTGGGTGAATCGCACCTTGATGACGCTTTCCACATCGTCCAGCACGCGAAGCGCTTCGACAAGCCCGGATTTCTGACCGGGAGGAAGATCGATCTGGCTTGGATCTCCCGTCACGATCATCCGCGATCCTTCACCGAGACGCGTCAGGAACATTTTCATCTGCATGGATGTCGTGTTCTGCGCTTCATCGAGGATCACCGCCGAATGGGCCAGCGTGCGCCCGCGCATGAAGGCCAGCGGCGCGATTTCGATGACGCCTGCGGTGATGGCGCGCTCGACCTTGTCGGCGGGCATCATATCGTAAAGCGCGTCATAGAGCGGACGCAGATAGGGATCGACCTTTTCCTTCATGTCACCCGGCAAAAAGCCCAGGCGTTCGCCCGCTTCAACAGCCGGGCGGGAAAGGATGATCCGCTCCACCAGACCGCGTTCCAGCAGCATGGCTGCATGGGCGACGGCCAGATAGGTTTTACCCGTACCGGCAGGACCGACACCGAACACCAGTTCGGAACGGTCGAGCGCCCGCATATAGGCGTCCTGTGTCGGCGTGCGCGCGAAGATCGTCTTCTTGCGCGTGGAAATCTGGGCGGCGGATAGCTTGCCCTTGTTTTCCATCGTCGGCAGATCCAGCTGATCATCAGCCGCAATGGCCATGCGCAAGGCGCCATCGACATCCGATGCCGTCAGTTCATGACCCTTCTGCACGGTCTCATAAAGATGATCGAGCGTGCGGCGCGCCTGTTCGGTCGCGGTTGGTTCGCCCCGGATCGAGAGTTGGTTGCCCTTGGAGCGAACATCGACACCGAGTTTTTGCTCGATACGTGCCAGATTTTCGTCGAACTGACCGTAAAGCGCACTGGCCAGGCGGTTGTTCTCGAAAGTGAGCACGATATGGGCCATATCCGAGGCCCCGGTAGTCGGGCTTTTTTGCGTTAGAGTGGTTGGCTTGGCAGGTCTCAGCTTTTCCGTGGCGCTCAACCGTATCTCCTCAAGAGTTCACGCATTGCAATCACAGTTCCGACGGGATCATCGGCCCGACAGGATTATCGGCGCGAGACTCAAGCGCCGAAACATCTGCCTGAACGGTATCATGCCTTCACGCCAGTTTTTGCGCAATAAGGCTATTGGTCCCAGTGGAGGTGATTTTCACATGAATAATTTCGCCGACCTGATCATTGTTGTCGTCGATGATCACCGGGAGAAGCCAGGGCGAACGTCCCACCATCTGTCCCGCCTGACGGCCGGGCTTTTCCAACAGCACGTCCATCTCGCGACCGATCATGGATTCCTGGAACGCATATTGCTGTTCAGACAGCAAAGCCTGAAGGCGCTGGAGCCGCTCATCCTTCACCGCTTCTTCCACATGATCAGGCAGATCTGCGCCGGGCGTGCCGGGACGCGGCGAATATTTGAACGAATAGGCCTGCGCATAATTGACGTCGCGCACGAGCTGCATCGTGTCCTCGAAATCCTGATCGGTTTCGCCCGGGAAGCCGACGATGAAATCGCCCGACAGCGCCATATCCGGACGCACCTCACGGATGCGCTCGATCAGGCGTCGGTATTCGTCCGCCTTGTGACGGCGGTTCATCGCCTTGAGAATACGGTCCGAGCCGGACTGTACCGGCAGATGCAGATAAGGCATCAACTGGCGCAGGTCGCGATGGGCAGCAATCAGACTGTCATCCATATCGCGCGGATGGCTGGTCGTGTAACGCAGGCGCGCCACGCCCGGAATGCGTGCGAGGCGGAACAGCAATTCGCCAAGCCCCCATTCGCGGCCATCGTCGCCCTCGCCATGCCAGGCATTGACGTTCTGGCCAAGCAGGGTCAGTTCGCGCACACCGCTATCGGCAAGGCGTTCAGCTTCCGCCACGATCTGCCTGACGCTGCGCGAGACTTCAGAGCCACGCGTATAGGGCACCACGCAGAAGGTGCAGAACTTGTCGCAGCCTTCCTGCACCGTCAGGAAAGCGGAAACGCCGCGCTTGCGCGTTTCTTCGCGCTTCGGCGATGGCAGATGCTCGAACTTGTCTTCAAGCGCATATTCAGTCTCGACGACCTTTTCACCGCCCCGAACGCGTGCCAGCGCATTGGGCAGGCGATGATAGGTCTGCGGTCCAATAACCAGATCAACATTCGGCGCACGGCGCAGAATTTCATGCCCTTCGGCCTGCGCCACGCAGCCCGCAACGCCGATGGTCAGTTCCTTGCCATTGGCTTCGCGCGCGTCCTTCATCTTGCGCAGGCGTCCCAGCGCAGAATAGAGCTTCTCCGACGCTTTTTCGCGAATATGACAGGTGTTCAGCAGCACCAGATCGGCATCGTCCGGCGTATCGGTCGCGACATAGCCTTCCGCTGCAAGGCTGTCGGCCATGCGCTGGCTGTCATACACATTCATCTGGCAGCCATAGGTTTTGACAAAAACCTTGCGTGCATTTGGACGCGTATCGGCGTGTTCTGCCGCTGGCACAATATCGGTGATGTTTTCGCTCATGCGGGGCTATCTACAGCTTTTGTTGCCGCATTGGAAGGTGACAAACTGAACGGCTTTTTCGCTATCGCATTTTCGAAAGCGATTGCGCGCACTAATCGTCGGCAATCTCGCGGCCCAGAAGCGCACTTTGCAAAAGCGCCCTCACCCGGGCCTCCATAGTGCGGGCCAGCATCTTGCGGTCTGTGGCTGCCGTGACAACCATCGGCTCTCCGAAGCGGATTTCAACATCGATGGCGCCTTCGCGCAGGATGCCTTTCAGATGCGGCATCAGCTCGACATCGCCCGGCCAGGATGCAATCGGGCGAAAGTAACGCCCCATGGCCATACCGTGCACGCCGGTATAGGCAATGGCGACCGGCTGCACGAGCACTTCCGGCACGCCGGCTTCCTTGATCGCCGCATGGGCAGCGCCGAAAAGAGCGGTCTTGAACGGCAAGACCCGATTGCCATCGGATGTTGTGCCTTCGGGAAACAGTACCATCGCATCTCCCTCGCTCATCCGTGTTGCAATTTCAGAGGTTTGTTCGCCGGTCTTGCCGCGCCGCTCGCGCTCGACAAAAACAGTCCGCTGCAAAACAGCGAACATGCCGAAAATCGGCCAGTTGCGCACCTCGGACTTGGCGATGAAGGACACCTGCCCGACCGAGGACAGAACAACAATATCGCTCCAGGACGTATGATTGGCGACGAGCAACAACGGGCGACCACGATGCATTTCACCGACCGTGCGCACACGAAAGCCGAACAGCCGCGCAATCATGCGGTGGAACGTGTTGGGCAGGCTGCGTTTCCAACCGTTCTTGAGCTTTAGAAACACATATTGAACCGGGATCAGCGACAGGCTCAGCATGACCATGGCCGCAAGAACGAGAAAGACCCGGATCGCGCCGATCATTGCGGTCTCTTCAGATCGCGCCGCAGAACGAGCGCCGCCGAGCGCCCATTGGCGGTTTCGTAATAGGCCGGACGATCGCCGACCTTCTGGAAGCCGAGGCGACGGTACAGCGCCTGCGCAGCGACATTGGCTTCATCGACTTCGAGAAACAGCGTTTCCGCCCGCTCCTGATAGAGATAGCGCAACACCGCATCCATCAGCGCCCGCCCGACACCCTGTCGCTGCACGTCGCGTGAAACGGCGATGGTGAGGATTTCCGCCTCACCAGCCACCAGCCGCGCCAGCACGAAGCCGCAGGCGTCATTGGGCTTGCCTTCCGCACGAGCGACAAAGCCGAAAACCGTATCCTGCGCGATCAGCGAGCGAAAATCGTCGGAACTCCAGCCATGATGAAAAGCGACGGCATGAATGCGCTGGATCGCATGGCTGTCCTGTGCGCTTAGAGCTTCCACTGAAACCTGTCGGCGTCCGAAGCGACCGAATGGCAAGCCCATCATCGGCTATTCTCCGGCCTGCCTGCGTGGCAATGCAAACCCCACTTGCGGCTTGGCATCAGGCCCGCGCATATAAAGCGGCTTCGGCGCATCACCGGCTGTGCGTGTGGCTGCCAGACGGGCGAAAGTGGCAATAGTGGCGGTCGGTTCGATGGGACCGAGCGCAAACTTGTCGCCCAAAGCCTCGTTTATCGATCTTGCTGCCGATCCGGCCAGTACGGTTTCGAGGGGCGCATTGCCTGCAAAGGCTTCCGCTTCTTCCCGCGACAAAACCGATGGCTTGGACAGAGCAGCGCCGTTAGCGTCGAATGTCTGCCCATAAATCTCGCCGCGATGCGCGTCGAGCAGGATCGTCACCGGCTTGCCCGGCACTCGTGCAAGTGTCTCGTCAGCCAGCGCCTCGAATGCCGTCACGCCAATGGCCGGGCAGCCGAGCGCCAGCGCAAAGCCTCGCGCCGCCGAGACACCAATACGAACGCCCGTGAAAGAACCGGGGCCGATATTCACCGCCACACGGTCGATATCCTTTATCGTGACGCCCGCTTCCGCCAGTGCACGCGAGACATAATCCATCAGCACTTCTGCATGCCCCTTGCCGATATTCTCGCTGACCTGAGCAAGAACGACATCGCGGCCAGCGTCATAGACGGCTGCTGCGCAATAGGAAGCGGCGGTATCGAGGGCGAGTATCTTCATGCACTTCCGGGTAAATGAGAATTGGCCCCGCGACAAGCCTAACCGTAATGAGCCGACACCAAATCACTCTCAAAGAGCAGCGGTTCTTGCGATTTTCGGCATTTCCTGCGGAACAAAATCCCTCGGCAGGCGTTATCTCGCCGGGTGCGGGAAGGTCTTGTTGTTGCCTTTGCGGCAACAGGTTTGCTGCAATACGGGCCTTTTACAGATTTGACGGTGCCGTTTGTGCGTCGTTTCGACCGCTCCCAACGCTGGCGATTTCCCCAATCGCTGCGAGCTGGCCAATCGCTCGCGCCTGATTGTGCAAAGGATATGAGGATAAAATGTCCAATAAGTCGACGCATGCAACCCGCAACGATCTTCCTTCCAATACCAAGACGACCATGATCGCGCTTCTGAACGAAAATCTGGCTGCGACCATCGATCTTGCGCTGATCACCAAGCAGGCGCATTGGAACCTCAAGGGGCCGCAATTTATCGCAGTGCACGAGATGCTCGACGGTTTCAGAACTGAACTCGACGATCACGTCGACACGATTGCCGAACGCGCGGTTCAGCTTGGCGGCACGGCCTATGGCACATCGCAGATTGTCGTAAAGGACACGAAGCTGAAGCCGTATCCGACCGATATTTATGCGGTTCACGACCATCTGGGCGCGCTGATCGAACGCTATGGCGATGTCGCCAATCTTCTGCGCAAGTCGATCAAGGATTCGGATGAGGCGGGCGACGACAACACGGCAGATATTTTCACTGCCGCATCACGTTCGCTGGACAAGGCGCTTTGGTTCCTCGAAGCCCATGTGCAGGAAAAGAACTGAGACTAACCCTCACACAGTCAAACAAAAGGCCGGGAAATATCCCGGCCTTTTCCATTTCTGCTATCCAGCTCTTAGCTCGCCCATTCGCCGCGACGCATCACCGGCTCGCGGCTGCCATCGGCCTTGATGCCGTCGACATCGATCTCGCCAGAGCCGATCATCCAGTCGATGTGGATGAGGCTGGAATTGCCGCCCTGCGCCTTGATCTGTTCCGGCGTCAGCTTGGCGCCATCGATGAAGCACTTGGAATAACACTGGCCAAGCGCGATATGGCTCGCGGCGTTTTCATCGAAAAGCGTGTTGTAGAATAGAAGGCCGCTTTGCGAGATCGGCGAGGAATGCGGCACCAGCGCCACTTCACCGAGCCTGCGCGCGCCTTCATCCGTATCGAGCACTTTCGACAGCACTTCTTCGCCGCGGGTCGCTTTGGCTTCGACGATACGGCCCGCCTCGAAACGCACTGCGATGTTTTCGATCAGCGTGCCCTGATGCGAAAGCGGCTTGGTGCTGGCGACATAGCCATCGACGCGCAAGGCATGCGGCGTGGTGAAAACCTCTTCCGTCGGAATATTCGGATTGCAGGTAATGCCATTCTTGGCCGTCGACGCGCCGCCATGCCATTCGTGACCATCGGCAAGCCCGACCGTCAGATCGGTGCCCGGACCCTTGAAGTTCAGGGCGCTATAAGCCTTGCCGTTCAGGAAGCGAGTACGGGTGCGAAGCGCCGCATTATGTGCAGCCCATGCGCCAATCGGATCTTCCACATCCACACGCGAAGCGGCGAAGATGGCCTCGGCCAGCTTGCGAGTCGCAACCTCTTCCGGCTCATTGGGGAACATCAGCTTCGCCCATGCCGCATTCGGATAGGAAACGATGTTCCAGTTGATGTCGAACCCGGCGATCTTTTCCAGCGCCGGCTGATAGGCCTTGGAGTTGGCGCGATTGGCACGCGAGACCTTGGCGGCGTCCTGACTGGACAGAAGCATCGGATTGTCGGCAGCAATCGCTAGACGCGCCGCACCTTCCGAATAGGCCTTGGCCATGCCCTGATAGAGCCAGTCCGCGGCGCGGTCGAAGCTTGCATCGGGTGCATTTTCATAGCGGGCCAGTGCAATCTGGTCATCGGCGAAGAACGGCGTCACCAGACCTGCGCCCGCCTTATAGGCATGTTTGGCAATCAGTCGAACCAGCGGCAGGGCGACAACCGGCGCCGTGATGATCAGATCCTGTCCCTCGCGCAATTGCAGACCGACGCGCACGGCGACTTCCGCCAGACGTTCAAGCTTTACGGGATCGATGACGGGATTTTGCATATCGTGAGCCATGGGCTGCGGACCTCTTTGATGCGAAAGCGCCTCCCTCAAGAAAGGGGGCGTCATGAAAGAATCACTTCTGTACACTTGCCGCCAGTTTATCAGATGGCGCAATTAAACCACGTTCTTTTCGGGATATGGTCTATACTGGATGCTGCGGTCAGCAATATGGAAAGCAAAGAGAATGAATAAGAAAGCGCTTGTTTTATTGGGACTTGCAGGCCTGCTGGCCGGTTGTGTCACCATGACGCCGGAAGAGCGCCGCGCCGCCGATGAACAGACATGTCTCGGCTATGGTTTCAAGCCGCGGACAGACGCATTTGCCAACTGTCTGCAACGGCTCGATCTCGACCGCCGGGCGGATCGCCGCGCATGGGAAAACCGCGTCGATTTTTACGACCAGCCCATCATGCTCTATCAGCCGATCTATCGTCCAGTTGTGGTTCGCCCCCGCTAATAGCGATGGAACGCAGAGCTCAAATGAAAATGCGGGCCAATCGGAAAGATTAGCCCGCACCGAAGCTGTTCAAATCAACTTATAGAGGCGTTTCCGGACGATCCTGCGACAGAAGCAATGCGCCGATTGCATCGGCCTGCTTCTGGTCTGCCGCGGCATAGCCGAGCGTTTGCGGCTGGCTTGCAGGCGCCGACGTATCGAATTGCGGCTGGTAGGATGCGACCTGCTGAATCTGCGGCTGTGCCTGCGCTAAGCCATTCTGGTGCGAGAGGCGATTGCCGCGTGCCTGCGGGCCAAGGCCGCTGCCGCGAATGGAGGTTTCCATCTTTGCGGCATCCGCCAGCGCGACCTGTACGGTGGGCGCTGCTTCCGGCACGGGTCCGGCTTGCGGCAGCGTCACGTCATAAGACGGATCTTGCGGTGTGGATGGCGATTGCGGCGAATAGGCGAGAGCCAGATTGTATGGCTCCTGTGGCACCGGGTTCTGCAACGAACCGTCGCGATTGCGCTTCTCGTAGAAAGAATTACCGCCGGCAACCAGCACGTAATGCATGTTGTTATACGGGAACGACAGGCCAGCCGTGTGGAAGAACATGGCATTCTTCAGCTTCGGATGGCGCTGGCCCTTCAGCACGGCATCGGCTGCGGCCTGAACGTCGGGCAGCTTGCCGGATTCCATCTTGCGGCTGAGCACGCCGGGCGCGAACTGGTTCTTCTGGCCGACAACGCCACAGATCGTATCCGGATAACGGCCCGATGCGAGACGGTTCATGACGACCGTGCCAACGGCCATCAGACCATCAGGGCTGGACCGGTTCGATTCGAAGAACATTGCGCGCTCGAGGCACTCCCTGTCCTTCGCCGTGTAGGTATAGGTCTTGACGCCGTTAACCGACTTGACGTGGCTTACAGCCGCCGTCTTCTCAGTCTTGGCTGTGGTGCCGGTCGTCGTGCAGCCCGTCACTACGAAGGGCGCTACGAGCAGTCCTGCCAATACAGGCAGCTTCCAATTACCAGCGCGCGTCAACGGCTCAGTCTCATATTCAGGACCCTTAACTGAAGCAGTCGATCCGAAGGCCAAGAATGACCAGTACGGGTCTAGCTGCGGTGCAAGTCAAAGCAGGTGAAGATCAAAAATCAAACAACCTGCCGTCGCTCGTCTTCTTCAAGGTTTTGGAATTTTTAGGCCAAAAAAAGGCAATGGGTCAAATTCCGAAATTGCCGAAACCATCGAAACGGCTGCAAATGAAACCCGAATCACGAGCGTAATTGCCCACACAAACCATTCAAAACTATTAATAATTTCTTAATGCACCTGCAGAAAAGAGATAAACCTTTGATTTGATGGAAATCATAGTTCCTCAATACAGGCCACATCGCTGCCTTAATTCGCAACTGCTGTAAAATTTTGATATATCTTGCTTCATCGGGTTGGGAAAATCTGCGGCGTAACTGTTTTAGCAAGTCTTGCGCCGGTTCCTTCAACTTTGGTGCACGTGGCGTAACATTCCGTGAGATTGGCCATTTTTGGCCTTTTCGGCGCCTCATCTGGCCGAATCGGCTGACACGGACAACTGGCAAAACGGGCATTTCCAAAAGTGATCGAGCCCGCCTTTCGGTCACGAAAGACGGGCTCAAAGAGCAGTTTTTATCGAAGTTCAATCAGCCGAAAGAATAACCGGCGCCGCGCACCGTGCGGATCGGATCGAGCGCGCGACCGAAGTTGATGGCCTTGCGCAGGCGTCCGACATGGACGTCGACAGTGCGATCATCGACATAGATGTCCGGTCCCCAGACACCGTCGAGCAGCTGGCTGCGGGAGAAAACGCGGCCTGGCGACATCATGAAATATTCCAGCAGGCGGAACTCCGTCGGTCCAAGACGAACTTCCTTTTCCTTGCGGTAAACGCGATGCTGCTGGCGGTCGAGCACCAGATCGCCGACCTTCAGCACATGCGACAGCAGGCTTGGATTGGCACGGCGCAGCATGGCCTTGACGCGAGCCAGAAGCTCAGGGGTCGAAAACGGCTTCACCACGTAATCATCGGCGCCGACGCTTAAGCCCCGAACGCGTTCGCTTTCCTCGCCACGGGCGGTCAGCATGATGACCGGCAAACGTTCCGTTTCCGGCCACTGGCGCAGACGGCGGCACAGTTCGATGCCGGATACGCCAGGAAGCATCCAATCGAGGATGAGAAGATCCGGTACGTTCTCGCGCAGCGCGATTTCAGCCTCGTCGCCGCGTAGCATCGTATCCACCTGATAGCCCTCGGCCTCAAGATTATAGCGCAGCAGAACGCTCAGCGCTTCTTCGTCTTCCACCACAGCGATTTTGGGTACCTGTGACATCCAATATTCCCTATTAAAATCCGGCGAGCGGAAGATACACGTCCCCCCATCGACCGCGTGTCGCCGCGCTATTCACTCATTCTCCACCGCGTTGTGGAGCACCTTTCGGCAAAGCCGTCCTGATGTGCTCCAAACGCAGCGCTTACTCAGGGCTTGCGTGCCTCATCCACGACGATGCCGTGGCTCAGGTCTTCTTTCGGTCGTTCGGCAGGCATCTGCAGGCCGGTAACGATGTAATAGACGGTTTCCGCAATGTTGGTCGCGTGGTCGCCGATGCGCTCGATATTCTTGGCGCAGAACAGAAGATGCGTGCAGGCCGAAATATTGCGCGGATCTTCCATCATATAAGTGAGCAGCTCGCGGAACAGCGAGGTGTACATGGCGTCGATCTCGTCGTCGCGATCCCGCACGACATTGATCTGCTGCACCGAGCGCGACGCATAGGCGTCGAGCACGTCTTTCAGCTGGGTCAGCGCCAGTTCGGCCAGGGTTTCAAGGCCGCGATAGAGCTTGACCGGCTGGCGGGACTCCGAAACGGCTGCAACGCGCTTGGCAATGTTCTTGCCCAGATCGCCAACACGCTCCAGATCGGCAGAGATGCGGATCGAACCGATGATCTCACGCAGATCGACAGCCATCGGCTGACGCTTGGCGATGATCATCACGGCCTTGTCGTCGATTTCGCGTTCGCTGGCGTCGAGGATCAGGTCGTCGGAAATGACGCGCTGTGCGAGAGCGTTGTCCGCATTGACAATAGCGGCGACCGACTGTTCGACCATACGTTCCGCATGTCCGCCCATTTCGGCGATCTTGTGGGTGAGAAACTTCAGTTCCTCATCGTAGGAACGAACGGTATGCTGAGACGGCATGGTAGACCTCGTAATATAAATTGCGGGGAAGCCGCACTTCTGTTTGTTCTGGCACAGTCCGCGAGCAAGGGTGTTTGTCCCCTGCCCCGGTTTGTTAGCCAAAGCGTCCGGTGATGTAGTCCTGCGTGCGCTTTTCGGTCGGCGCAGTGAACATCGTTTCCGTGTCGCCCACTTCGACCAGATTGCCGAGATGGAACATGGCAGTGCGCTGCGAAACGCGGGCCGCCTGCTGCATGGAGTGGGTGACGATGACGATGGTGTAGTTCTGGCGCAGTTCGTCGATCAGCTCTTCCACCTTTGCGGTAGCAATCGGATCGAGCGCCGAGCAGGGTTCGTCCATCAGAATGACTTCCGGGCTAACCGCAATCGCACGTGCAATGCACAGGCGCTGCTGCTGACCGCCGGAAAGACCCGTTCCCGCATCGTGGAGGCGATCCTTCACTTCCTCGAACAGGCTGGCCTTCTGAAGGCTCGTCACGACGATCTCTTCAAGATCGGTCTTGGAACGGGCCAGACCGTGAATGCGCGGGCCATAAGCCACGTTCTCGTAGATCGACTTCGGGAACGGGTTCGGCTTCTGGAACACCATGCCGACACGGGCGCGCAGTTCCACCACATCGATCTTCGGATCGTAGATATCCTCATTGTCGAGGGTGATCTTGCCACCGATGCGGCAACCTTCAATCGTGTCGTTCATGCGGTTGAGCGAGCGAAGGAATGTCGACTTGCCGCAGCCGGAAGGACCGATCAGCGCCGTCACCATCTTTTCCGGAACATCCAGATTGACGTCGAAAAGGGCCTGCTTCTCACCATAGAATACGCAAACCTTGTCGCCGCGCATCTTTACGGAACTGGCGTTGGCGTTCATCTTTTCTCCTACGGCTTTCTCGAGAGTACGTTCTGTCATCAAGTTCATAGCTTCGACTCCCGTTTACCAGCGGCGCTCAAACCGGCGGCGCAGAATGATTGCTGCAATGTTCATCACGGCCAGGAACAGAAGCAGGACGATGATAGCGCCGGACGTGCGTTCCACAAAGGCGCGTTCTGCTTCATTGGCCCACATATAGATCTGGACAGGCAAGGCGGTTGCCGGTTCCATCGGGGTGGACGGAACATCCGCCACGAAGGCCACCATACCGATCAGCAGAAGCGGAGCGGTTTCACCAAGCGCATGGGCAAGCCCGATGATGGTGCCCGTCAGAATGCCGGGTGCGGCCAGCGGCAGGACGTGATGGAAGACCATCTGTGTCTTGGAAGCGCCGAGACCAAGCGCTGCGGCACGGATCGATGGCGGCACGGCGCGAAGTGCGGCGCGCGTTGCGATAATGATCGTCGGCAGCGTCATCAGCGTCAGAACCAGACCACCGACCAGCGAAGCCGAACGCGGCAGGCCGAAGAAGTTGACGAAAACCGCCAGACCCAACAGACCAAACACGATGGACGGTACGGCTGCGAGGTTGTTGATGTTCACCTCGATCATATCGGTCCAGCGGTTCTTCTTGGCGAACTCTTCCAGATAGATCGATGCGGCGACGCCGATAGGCAGAGCCAGACCCAGCACGATCAGCATCATATAGAGCGAACCGACCAGCGCCACACCGAGACCGGATGTTTCCGGGCGGCTCGATGCGCCAAAGGTGAAGAGGCCGGTATTGAACGCCTCCTTCATGACGCCTTCTTCCGAAAGCGTCTTCATCCAGCCGACCTGACGGTCGGAAACCTTGCGGCTCGTTTCAGGCACGGTCAGATCGATCTGCCCCTTGAAAGCGGAATCGATGTCTGCGCCTGCCAGAACCGGAACGGTCTGCGTCGTGCCGATGAGTGACGGATTGTCCATCACCATCTGGCGAAGCTGAATGCGTACGCCATCCGAATAGAAGCGACCGAGATCGCGCATGGCCGGACGGTCCGTGGGCGACACGCCAAGCTTTTCAGCAAGGGCGTTGCGCACCAGAAGCGGATAGTTCGCTGTGATCAGCACATTCGGATCGGTCGCGCGCTTGTTGCCCGGATCGATCACCTGCGCTTCAAGCTTGACCGGCAGGTAAAGCGTCGTCTGCCAGAAAGCGGTGTAGCCCTTGGAGAAAACCGAGAACAACAGCGCGCAGAGGAAGAACACACCAATCGCGATTGCAGCAATGCCATAGAGGCGGAAGCGGCGTTCGGCGGCATAGCGGCGCTTGAGCCCGATATCGCGGCGCACCGGCTTTGCAGAAACCGCGCCGCTTGCGTTGAAGGTCGTATCGGTCATTATTCGTACTGCTCCCGGTACTTGCGCACGATGTGCAGCGCAAAGATGTTCATGATCAGCGTCAGGACGAAAAGCGTGATGCCGAGCGCAAAGGCAACCAGCGTCTGCGGCGAGTTGAACTCAAGATCGCCGGTCAGCTGATTGACGATTTTCACCGTGATGGTGGTCATCGCGTCGAATGGATTGATATTGATGCGTGCCGCAACGCCTGCCGCCAGAACCACAATCATGGTTTCGCCGATGGCGCGTGAGGCTGTCATCAAAAGTGCGCCGACAATGCCCGGCAGAGCCGCTGGCAGCACAACGCGCTTGACGGTTTCGGAGCGGGTTGCGCCAAGACCGAGCGAGCCGTCGCGCAGCGTGCGCGGAACGGCGGTGATGATGTCGTCGGAGAGCGAAGACACGAAAGGAATGAGCATCACGCCCATGACGAGACCAGCTGTCAGAACGCTCTGCGCCATGATGAAGCCCTGACCGCCCGCAATCGCGGCGGAAAGGTCACGCAGGAACGGGCCAACCGTCACAAGGGCGAAGAAGCCGTAGACGATACTTGGAATACCGGCCAGAAGCTCAAGCACCGGCTTGACCACCGTGCGCACGCGCGGCGAGGCATATTCGGCCATGTAGATGGCGGCGAACAGGCCGACCGGAACCGCGAACAGCATCGCAACAAGCGCGATATAGAGCGTACCGGCCAGAAGCGGGATCAGACCGAACTGGCCCGTTTCACCACCGGAACCGGCAGCGGCAAAGCGCGGATCCCAGACCGTACCGAAGAAGAAGTCCCAAGGGGAAACAGCCTGAAAGAAGCTGATCGTCTGGAACAGCATCGAGCAGATGATGCCGATGGTTGTCAGAATGGCGATGCCGGAAGCGGCGATCAGCCCCCACAGCACGATGCGCTCGACATTGTTGCGGGCGCGCATGCGGCGGTTGATCGTGGAGAGGCCGAAAATCAGACCGGCAACAGCAATGACCAGCGCCACGGCAGCGCCGATAGTGTGGGTGAGGTCCGTCGCCTTCTTCAGATAGAGGGCGATGGGCACCATATAGTCCTGACCCTCGGTCGCGAGAGCCACGCCCTTGTTGCCAAGAACCGTGCGCGCATCCTGATAGCTGGATGGGAAGCTTTCCAGCTCAGCCGGCGTCAGGCGCTCAAGACCATTGGCGAGGCCGCGCACCATACCGAGCTGAAGGCTGCGATTGGTATAGGAACCACCCTCGACCGCATCGGGCAGGCGCGAGGAGGCGCTGTGATCGAGATAAACAGACGCTCCGATGGCCCAGACAGCAAGAAACAGAACTGCAGGCAATGCAGAAACGAGGAAAACCCACCAGCCATGATAATGCGGGCGGGAATGCATTTTCTCGGCCGTCGGCCCTTGTGGGGCGACAGGCTGCGCTTTGTCCAGTGCAACAGCGCGCTGACGGCCGATAAAGAAGCCGACTAACCCGATTGCAATGACGCTAACGAGAACCAGAAAGAAGGACATTCAATTTCCCCGGTTGCCCTGAAAAATGCGAAACGACATAGACATGACCCCTATGACCAGACTGTCAGTTCCGCGCGATTGCGCCTCTCATATTAGAATGGCGCGAAAGGAGAAGAACGCGGGGAGGTTTCATCCCCGCGTTCCACAGTTTTAGTCTTACTTTGCAGCCATCGTCTTGCCTTCGGTGAAGGCAGCGCGCTGTGCTTCGCGCTCTGCATCCGGAGCCGGAACCAGACCGTATTCAGCGAGCGGGCCGTCAGGACCGATCATCTGATCGTTCAGGAAGAAATCAACATATTCCTTGAGGCCCGGAACGACGCCGAGGTGAGCCTTCTTCACGTAGAAGAACAGCGGGCGCGAAACCGGATATTCACCCGAAGCAACGGTGGCAGCCGACGGCGTGATGTCGTTGACGGTCGCAACCTTCAGCTTGTCGGCGTTGTTTTCGTAGAAGTAGAGGCCGAAAACGCCAACGCCGGTCTTGTTGGAGTCGATGCGAGCCAGCGTTTCAGCATAGTCGCCGTCGATGTCGACAGCCTTGCCGTCCTTGCGAACTGCGATACAGGCCGAAGCGGCAGCCTTGTCGTCGAGACCGGCCTTCTTGATTTCGTCCAGAGCGCCCGAGTGCTTGCAGCCGTCAGCAAGAACCTTTTCTTCGAAAACTTCACGGGTACCGTGCTTTTCGCCCGGGATGTAGGCAGCAATGTCCCAATCCGGCAGGTTCGGGTTGACCTGGTTCCACTTGGTGTTTGGATTGTCGACCAGCTTGCCGTCGACAACAACCTTGGCGGCCAGAGCCTTGTAAACGTCTTCAGGCTTCAGCTTCCAATCCGGACCCTTAGCGTCGGTCGCGAATACGATGCCGTCATAACCGAAGCGCACTTCCTGAACGTCCTTGACGCCAGCGTCGACGCAAGACTTCAGTTCCGTGTCCTTCATGGCGCGCGATGCATTGGCGATATCGATGGTGTTTTCACCGACGCCCTTGCAGAATTCCTTGATACCTGCGCCCGAACCGCCCGATTCAACAACCGGCGTCTTGAAGTTCGGGAAGGTTTCGCCGAAGGTTTCAGCGACGATCTTTGCGTAAGGCAGCACGGTCGAGGAACCGGCAACCTGAATCTGATCGCGCGCCTGGGCAGCGGAAACCGACAGAACGGCAGCAATGGCCAGCGCCGCGGTCGAGGAAATCATCTTGTTCATGAGCAGCAGCTCCTGTTGTAAAAAGCCTATGACGATTAGCGTCAGTAGCCGTCTACGCGCTCTATATTACATTCATATGACAGTAATGTTACAGGTTTGTATCAATGCTCCGCGCCACCAATTGTGTGGGGTTTCGCAGGCATTGGAAGAGCTGCTGGAACTGGTATGGGAATCAAAGCCGTAGGCGCAGCAGACGGGCCCCCGTGGCCTCGATGCCCGCTACATCGGCGTTGGCAAAGGCAAAACGCAGAAACGCTTCCTGTCCTTCACCGAAGAAGACGCCCGGCAATGTGACAATGCCGAGCGACTTTGCAAGGCGCTCTGCCACCGTCACAGAAGATACGCCGTCAAAGGGATGGCGCACGAAGGCAAAATAGGCTCCCACCGCCTCGACGCGCCAGCCATCGACGCCCGCCATGACGGAACGAAGCGCTGCCGCCCGGCGTGCAATCTCCTTGCGGTTTTCATTGCGCCATGCTTCCAGCGGCGCAAGCGCACGGGCAACAGCCACCTGCGGCGCACGCGTGGCGCAGATTTGCAGATTGTCCATTACCTTGGCGATATTGGAAACCATATCGGCACCCGCAACAATCGCCCCCAGACGATGCCCCGGAATGCAGAAGGATTTTGAGAAACTATAGAGCTGGATCAGATGCGACGGCCAGTCGGCCTCGCCGAACAGCCCGTGCGGCGCTTCACCGGCATTCGGCAGAAAATCGCGATAGGTTTCGTCGAGTATCAGCCACGTGCCGTTGGCACGGCAGAGCGCGTAGATCTGGCCAAGCAGTTCTGGCGGATAGACCGCGCCAGTCGGATTGTTCGGAGAAACCAGCGTCAGCGCTTTCACACCGGGATGCAGCGCCGCCCGCACATCCTCGACTGTCGGCACAAAGCCGTTTTCCGCAAGACATGGAAATGAAGCCGGCTTGATGCCGAGCATTTCCAGCGAAGAGCGGTGGTTGAAATAGAACGGATCGGTGGTCAGAACCGTATCGCCGCAGCCAGCCACGCACATGATGGCGGCGATGAAAGCCTGATTGCAGCCGGATGTAACATGCACATTGTGCACTTCAATCGATGCACCATAAAGCGAAGCGACATGTTCGGCATAGGCCTGACGCAGCACGGCCTCGCCTTGAATCGGTCCGTAGCCAGCGCAGGCGAGCGACCCTGCCGCCTCGCCCAGAAACTGCAACATGTCAGGATGCGGCGGATAGCCCGGAACCGCCTGCGAAAGGTCAATCAGCGGACCGTGGCTGCCGTCATAATCCCGTGCCCAGGCCTGCACAGCCGGAATGGGCGGTGCGGAGAGTTGATCGATCAGCGGATTGACGGCAGGCAGATTCATTGGCGGCTCCCATGGCAATTGCGCCACTCTTATCGTGAAGGGCCGGTCGGTTGAAGCCGTTTATTCGCTGGGTCGCGAAAGCACATAGGCCGCAGACCCCAGCATGAAGATCGTCACGGCAATTGCCAGCAGCGGGCCCGGATGAGCGCCCCACCAGAAAAGCCCGTAGCCGAAAGTCATGCCCAGACAGGCATAGAGCTTTGCTTTTGGCGGAATGGCGCCACGGTCGCGCCACTTGATGATCAGCGGGCCGAAACGCGGATCGCGAAGAAGCCGCGCTTCAAGCCGGGGCGAAGACCGCGCGAAGAACCACGCCGCCAGTATGATGAAAATCGTTGTCGGCATGACCGGCAAGAGCGCCCCGATAATGCCAAGCGCCAGCATGACAAATCCGAGCACGAGAAACAGCACCCGCTTGCCGGTGGAGATCGCCGGAACGGAGGCATTCGTGTTCGTGTCGGAAGGATCGTCCTGCATGGTTTCCGTTGGAATCGCACCTGTTCGCCACAGGCTTATAGCAGGATTTCTTCCATAAATTGCACTGGCTGCACGGTCAAAGAAACGTCATAAGCCCCGTTTTCCGGCCTGTGGATAACAAAAAGGCGACCTGTGAAAATTGCCATTCACACGCCAAAATTGTAATTTTGCCCGGGAAATGCCGCATTTCAACAACTTTTAGAAGGCGCTTCAAAACTTAGTCTACAAATAAAAATTGTAGGCTCAGACGCGAGCTTAGCAAAGGTCGCAAGCAGCTTTTCTTGGATTCAGCAGCCGAAAACATGGACGCGTTGAGCCACGCGCCAGATTCCTAACGAATCGTAAACGCTTTTACAGCAATCGAACTGAATCTTTCCAAATATTCCTCAGTTTTGTTTCGGATCATAAGTAAACAACGCATAGTATAGGATGATTTTCCGCTGCGGATATAGATTCAATTACCGCATAATGTTCTCATTCGAACCACGTCATCGCCACATTTAGATTCCACTTCGCTCAGGTCTTTCTCAGCAAAACTGTCAAAGCGCCCCGTTAACAACTAGTGGAACTGGTATGAACTTCAAGACCCGTATGGCTATGCTCGGCTTTGCAGCAACCAGCCTTCTCGCTGTCAGTGCAATCGAAGCCTCGGCACAGCAATGCGGCGGTGCCTCCTGGTACGCCCTGACCTCCCGCACGGCATCGGGTGAACGTATGAACCCAGCCGGATTGACCGCAGCGCACCGCTCCCTGCCGCTTGGCAGCAAGGTCAAAGTTACCAATCAGAGAAATGGCAAGTCGCTCGTCGTGCGCATCAACGACCGCGGCCCGTTCATCAAAGGACGCGTGCTGGATCTCTCCAAGGGTGCTGCAAGCCGTCTCGGCTTCATTGGCGCCGGACACACCAAGGTCTGCTTCACGCCGATGTAATCCGGCGTAAAGACATCTTCGGATAATAAAGTGATAGCGGCCCGGATTGGACCGCTATCACTTTATTTGCGATCCAGCCGGTCGGTGAACCACCTGGTCAGGTTGATCCAGACGTCATCCTTTTCCGCCGCATCTTCGATGCCGTGTTCGAGATTGGGATTGTCGTTGACTTCGATCACCACGACACCGTCATCGGTTTCCTTCAGATCGACACCGTATAAGCCATTGCCGATGCACCGCGCGGCGCGCAGGCCTGTTTCCAGAACCGCTTGCGGGGCCTCTGCCAGCGTGTAGGTGCGAAAGCCGCCCTCAAGCGGTTTGCCGCCGGTATCGTGCTTCACAATCTGCCAGTGGTTTTTCGCCATCATATACTGGCAGATGAAAAGCGGTTTGCCGTCGAGAACGCCGACGCGCCAATCGAAGCGGGTCGGCATATATTTCTGCGCCAGCAACAGATCGCTATCCTGAAGCCACAGCATCGCCAGCGCCTTCAGCTCACCCAGATCACTCACCTTCTTCACGCCGCGCGAGAAAGAGGAATCCGGGATCTTGATGACCAGCGGAAAGCCAAGCAGATCGGCAGCTCGCTCCAGATCCTCCTCACCCGCAATCATCACGGTCTGAGGCACCGCCACATCATTGGCCTGCATCAGCTCGTGCAGATAGACCTTGTTGGTGCAGCGGATCATCGAAATCGGATCGTCGATGACCGGCATGTTTTCCTGCTGCGCCCGGCGCGCAAAGCGATAGGTGTGATTGGAAATCGACGTGGTTTCGCGGATGAACAGCGCATCGTAATTGGCAAGACGCGAGAGGTCCTTCTTGCCGATTGGTTCGACCTCGACACCAAGTCGCGCCGCAATCTTCGCCCAGTGCTTCAGGGACGCCATGGATGATGGCGGCATCGCCTCTTTCGGATCGCAGAGCGTCGCCACGGAATAACGGGCCGGAACTTTGGGCTTGGCCGCCCGCCATTCGCGCTGGGTATAGCGGTCGAGCGCATCTTCAAAGCGCTCCTTTTGATGTTTCGAGAATTTTGAAATATTGGAGAAGCCGATTTTCTGGATACGCGCCCACTCACCCGGCTTGATCGTCACTTCCAGCGACGGCGCGCGGAACCAATCGAACAAAAGCCTGCCGAAACGCTCGAATTCCGGGTTTTCAGCCAGACCGAAATGGACGTGAATGGTTTCAGGCGCTTTTTCCGGATGCTTGCCCAGCGCCTTGTTGAGCATGTCTTCCAGTTCGGGGATGGCATTCTCATAGAGCCGACGCTCGGAAAGGTCGATCATCGTCTCGACGGACGGAACGATCCGGTGGCCGCGCGCTTCCGCCAGAAGCGAGGCATAATAGCCGCGGCTCTGATAGGCATAGGTGCGCGACAGGTTGATGATGCGCGGGCGCTGCTGGCCGTTGAACAGCGCCGGATGTGCGAGATAGTCACGATTGGTCATGACCTTGTGCGGTGTGGCGCCATTATCGATATCCGAGAGGCGCCCAACGAGAATGACGCAGATCGTCATCAGTCTGTCCCTTTTTCGAGAATCACTGCTGCCCTGAGCCCATCGCTGCCGAAACGGGCGATGCGGTCGAAGATGTGGAATGGAACCGGCACATTGGCCGCATCGGCGATGCTTTCGCCCTGTTCCTCTTCCACCCATGGATCATGAATAAAAATGTGACGGCCATCCTCGCCATGGGCGAGCACCCAATGCGGCACTTTGTTGCCGAACATAAGATAGCCGCTGATCAGAACGATCACCGACGCGCCACGCCGGAGCGCGGTGACGATGTCGAACAAGGTGAAGCCACGATAATCCACCGGGATACCATAGGCTTCCGTGCGCTGGCGAAAATCGGTTTGCGCAAGTTGCATCACCCGGCGCTTTTTCTCCGAACGCACCGATTGCAGAAACAGCATGTCCTCAATGGAAACGATGATGGACGCTTTCAATCCGTGTTCATAGCCCGCGACGGCAAGGCCGAAAGGTTCGCAGCCGCCTGGTCCGGACATCATGTAAATCGTGGTCGCGTCACGCCACAGGCGCACTTCCAGCACCGGATCGAGTTGCACCACCGGCTTGTGATAGGCGAGCGCCATCATCAGACAGGCCGCCCCGCAGGTGAAGTCGGTCGTCTGCCGGTAATAGGGGAATGTCGTGATCGGCGGAACGCCTCCGCGCACCGTCTTTTCGAAGCGCAGGGCGTCGGAATGATCGGCATAATAGTCGAGATAGCGCCCGATTGGGCGATAACCATTGCGCTTATAAAGCGCGATGGCCCGTGCATTGTCCTCGCGCACTTCGAGCCGCAACAGCGGCCGGTCGTGCTCATAGGCCGCCGTTTCAGCAGCCTGCAACAGAAGCCCGCCTATTCCCTTGGCGCTCGCATCCGGATCGACGGCGATCGAATAGAGCCGCGCCATCGCCGTACCGTGCCGGAAAAGGATCATCGCATAGCCGATGATGTGGCCATCGACTTCCGCAATAATCGTTTCAGCCGTGGGGCGCGCGATCAAGGCGCGGAAGGAGCGTCGGGAAATGCGGTCTGCTTCGAAGCAGCGCTCTTCGATGCGTAACAACGCATCAATGTCGTCTGCCGTGGCCTTGCGCGTGGTTGCGCTTGTCATCCCGTGGCCTTTGCAAATGGACCTCAAAGGTCCCGTGGAATGTGCCAACCATTGGCATATTCGCTGGCAAAAACAAGCTCCCCGAGCATGGCAAAATTATGAGTGGCAACTGGGCATCCTCACGGTCTGAAAAACACAATAAATTCAATCTATAGTTGCACAATTGCGCAATACCCGCGTTAACCATTAATTAAGATGTTGGGCGATGAAGCGGCAAATCGAATTGACTCCGGAGTGTTTCAGATTTTAACGTTTCGTTAATAAACGAGTATCCGGCAAGGGCGTTGAGTATGTTTTGCGTTGTTCGCTCGACCAAGAAAATTATGGCAGCAGCTGCTTTCGCGGCTTCGGTGCTGATGACAGGCTTTGGTGCTGAAGCAGCCTCTGGCGACTTCATGCATACCGGGAAAGTCACTTCCCAGCCGATAGGCCATTACGAGTTCTGCAAGCGCGAAGCGCAGGAATGCAATATCGTAAGCCGGGACACCAGCCCGTTGCAGCTTGACCATGCCAACTGGCAGCGCATTGTCGACGTCAATCTCTCGGTCAATGAACGCATCAAGCCGATGACCGATATGGAAATCTACGGCGTCGAGGAATATTGGACTTACCCAACCACCGTTGGCGATTGCGAAGACTATGTGCTTCTCAAGCAGCGCGAGCTGCAAAAGGCCGGTATTCCGATCAGCGACCTTCTGATCACCGTCTTGCGCAAGCCGGATGGCGAAGGCCATGCCGTCCTGACCGTCCGCACCGATCGCGGCGACTTCGTCCTCGACAATCTGACTGATGAAGTGCTGCGCTGGAACGAAACCGATTACACCTATCTGAAGCGTCAGGCCACGAACAATACCGGCCGCTGGGTCACCATCGAATCCCCGGACAACCTGCTGGTCGGCTCGGTTCGTCACTAAATCGTAAGCTACCGAAAATTGAACTCAGGCCCGGAACATGCTAGACAGTCCGGGTCTAAAAAGGAGAGGCCGGTGCGGTTAGCCCGGCTCCCGTGCAAAGGTTTCTCAAGTGATGCCAGACACGGGTCCTGACCTTCGCGGTTCTGTTTGCAACCCTGTCGAGTCCCCTGACCTTCAACTTCGGAGCAATGGTGCGCCGGAGGATCAAGGGTTTGGGCAATGAAACAGCAAATCTCCGTTATCACACTTGGTGTCGCCGACTTGGCCCCTTCGCGTCGCTTTTACGTCGAAGGCTTCGGCTGGACGCCGATATTCGAGAATGAAGAGATCGCCTTCTACCAGATGAACGGTTTCGTGCTCGGCACCTTTCTCAAAACTTCGCTGGAAACCGACATGAACCGGAGCGGCCTCTTGCAGCCCGGCGCATTTTCACTCGCCCATAATGTGGAGCAAAAATCCGATGTCGCGCCGCTGATGCACCGTCTGGTGGAGGCTGGCGGTACGCTGCTGCGCGCCGCCGACGCGCCTCAGCATGGCGGTTTTCGCGGCTATGTCGCTGACCCCGACGACCACGCCTGGGAAATTGCCTGGAATCCGGCCTGGCAGATCGATGAAAACGGGCTCGTGACCTTCGGGCTTTAGGCGCGCAACACACTCAGCTTTGTTTGAAACCAGCCCGAAGAGGCTGTCGGACTGCCTCTTCGGTTACCCCCATTCAATTCGGCGGCAAAGCCCAAGAGGCGATTCCGCATCGCCGCTATTTGCGTTATGATTTGATTCTGGCTGCTTCCACGCCTCCCCCCTCCAATCGGGAAAGCATTTTTCATGCGGGAAGTATCAATCATCGAACCAACTGTTCGAGCAAAAAGCATGAGGAGGGATTGCGATGACCGCTCGCCACAGAAGGTCACAACGATGAAATTGTCGTCTCCCATCTATCACCTGAAGCACCGCGCCAAGCGCCTTGCACGCGATGCCCGAATTCCACTTCATGCCGCGCTGGATCAGATGGCTGCGCAGGAGGGCTACAAAAGCTGGAGCATGCTCGCTCAGAAATCGTCAGCCTCCATGTCCGGCAAGGACCTGTATCAGAGCTTGCACGCTGGTGATCTGGTTTTGATCGGCGCACGTCCTGGCCACGGCAAAACCCTGCTCAGTCTGGAGATTTTGATCGAAGCGATGAAGGACGGAAAACGCGGCCTGTTCTTCTCGCTCGATTACAATGAAAATGATATAGCCAGCCGGTTCGAAAAGCTCGGGACACGTCCCGTGCTATTCAGCGACCGCTTTATCTTCGACAGTTCTGATGCGATCAGCGCCAGTTATGTTGCAGAAAGACTGAGCCGTGAACCGGCTGGCAGCTTCGCCATTATCGATTATCTGCAAATTCTTGACCAAAAACGCGACAAGCCGGAGCTTATGGTGCAGATCAATGCGCTCAAAGCTTTTGCCCGCGAGCATGCGATGACCATCATCTGCATTTCCCAGATCGACAGGTCTTTCGATCCCGATGTCAAGGTCTGCCCGGATCTCGACGACGTCCGGTTGCCAAATCCGCTTGACCTATCGCTGTTCAACAAAACCTGCTTTCTCAACAACGGCACTTTGCGACTTCAGCTCAACGGCAACTGATCGCCAGCGAAGGATTATCTGCGGCGCGAGCAATCACGCCGCAGAAATCAACCGTTCCGCACCGATGCGATAGGAAATTGCGCCAGCTAAGTGAATGCGGCTGATCTGATCCACACCGTCGAGATCGGCCAGCGTGCGGGCAACTTTCAGGATACGATGATAGGCCCGAGCGGAAAAGCGCATCTGCTCGCTCGCATCGCGCAACAGCTTCAATCCCGCCGCATCCGGTCGCGCAACATCCTCGATCAGCTTTGCCGAACAATGAGCATTCGTCATCGATGGATCGAACCCCAGCGCCGCGTAGCGGGCAGCCTGTAAGGCCCTCGCGCGGGCGACCCGTTGCGCCACGGTTTCGCTGCGCTCCGACTGCGCAGGCTGGATGAGGTCCAGAGCCGAGACGGCAGGCATGTCGACACGCAGGTCAATTCGGTCCAGAAGCGGCCCGGAAATCCGCGCCTGATAATCCGTCTGGCAGCGCGGTCCGCGCGCGCAGGTGTGGCCGGGTTCACCCGCCATCCCGCAGCGGCATGGGTTCATGGCGGCAATCAGCTGAAAACGCGCCGGATAGCTTGTGCGATGATTGACGCGGGCAATCAGACATTCTCCCGTTTCCAACGGCTGACGCAGTGAATCCAGCACCTGTGGCGAGAATTCGGGAAACTCGTCGAGAAACAGCACGCCATTATGTGCGAGCGACACCTCGCCCGGGCGGGCACGCAGGCCGCCGCCAACCATTGCCGCCATGGATGCCGAATGATGCGGCGACCGGAATGGTCGGCGATCTGACAGTTTTCCGCCTGCAAGCTCGCCGGCAATGGACGCGATCATGGACACATCCAGCAATTCGCGCGGAGACAGGCGCGGCAAGATCGATGGCAGGCGCTGCGCCAGCATCGACTTGCCGGAACCGGGCGGGCCGACCAGAAGCAGGTTATGATTGCCCGCTGCGGCGATTTCCAGCGCGCGCTTCGCCGTTTCCTGTCCCTTGATATCCGCAAGGTCCAGCAGGTTTTCGCTGGAAACGCGCATGGAGGGATCGGGCGGTGTCAGAACCTGCGTTCCACGAAAATGATTAGCAAGCGCGATCAGGCTGCGCGGCGCGAGAATGTCGATATTGGCGCCAGCCCAGGCCGCTTCCGGCCCGCAGGCATACGGGCAGATGAGCCCCTTCTCTTCGCGGTTGGCCCCAATGGCAGCGGGCAGAACGCCTGCTACCGCTGTGATCGACCCGTCAAGCGACAGTTCGCCCAGCACCAGATAGGATTGAATGGCATCGGCGGGGATGGCCCCGATAGCCGCCATCAGCCCGACCGCGATCGGCAAATCGTAATGCGACCCTTCCTTCGGCAAATCGGCAGGCGCCAGATTGACCGTGACACGCTTGGTGGGCATGGACAGCCCGGAGGCGTGCAAGGCCGCCTGTACGCGTTCACGACTTTCCGCCACCGCCTTGTCGGGCAGACCGACAATCGACATGCCCATCTTGCCCGGAGCAACCATGACCTGCACATCGACAGGCACTGCTTCTATGCCCTGAAAGGCAACCGTTCCAACCCGCGCGACCATAAGCCCCCACTCGCCACGCAGCACATCCCTAAAGTGAGAAAATGCTTAAATACAACCAGAGGATTTAAGCATTTTTCCCGAAACAGATCAAGAACGTCGTTTGGCGGTTAAGGACTGGAATTTACCAGGACACGCGCGCGCCTATGCGACCGGAGAGAAGCCTGAAACGCTCGCCACCAAGATTGAACTCATAGGATGCATTGGCATAGAGCGCGGTATTGTCGGCAACCTTGGTCGTGAAACCGGCACCGAGTTCCAGGCTGGTTTCTTCCCAGGACGGGCGAAGCCTGTCATTATTGAAGTAGATCGTATCGCTCGCCTTGAACTGGTGCCAGACATTGGCCAGCACGAACGGATTGAACGGCCGTTCATTGATTGTGTAATTGCCTTGCAGGCGCGCACCGACACGACCGGTCCATGAGTCGTTATTGTCATAGCTGATGGTGCCGCCGGGATCGGTTGCCTCATCAAAATTCTGATACTGCCAATAGATCTGCGCCTGCGGTTCGATCACCCATTTTTCGGTGATCGAGAACTTCTTGCCTGCTTCCAGAGAAGCCGACCATTCCTTGCCGTGGAAGCTGGAACTGTAGTTCGCCACAGATTCCGTATCGATGCTGAGCCAGGAATGCATGACGATGGCGTCGATATAGGCCTCGTCTTCCCAGGTATGGGTCCAATAGGCGCCGAGACTATAGGCATCGACATCGATGTTACCGATCTCGATATTATTGCCATAGATGTTTCTGGCGCGCATGTCGCCCCAACCGCGGGCATAGCCGGCCATGAGACCGAACGTATCGAGCTGACCGTTATCATGTTCGGCGCGATAGACCGGCACGCCGAACTGCATGCCCCACTGGTTACCCTTATAGCGCTGATCGGCGAATGTGCTCAGGTTCTGGCGATACTGATCGCCGAACATACGCGCCCAGATGATTTTCTTGTTTGCTTCGTCACCGAACCAGGACTGTTCGCCATGGCGTTCGTGGAACGTGCCGAGAGCCACGCGCAGCAGGCCGCGCACGACAGTGGGCGTTGCGCCCAGGATCGGAACTTCGGGACGAACCAGTGTCACGCTGCCGCCGCCGTCGCCATCACCCGATCCACCTCCGGTGCCGCCGCCAGTTCCGCCACCCGTGCCGCCGCCGGAACCTCCGCCAGAGGAACCGCCGCCGGTATTGCCATCGCCGTCGCCATCACCTTCATCAGGTCCGGGCAACAACCAGATCGGCAAATCCGGATTGCTGGCATCGATGCCGGAGAAGTTGTTGCGCAAGTACCAGTTGTTCTCGGTGCCAGCCGTCACGCCGCCTTGCACCAGCTGATATTCGTAAATACCGGCAGAAGCGCGCCGCGCCAGATTAAACGTGCCCTCGCCGGTGGTGGCCCCGTTAACTGCCTCCACCACGAGAATGCCGTTCTGCTGGGTCTCTGCGCCCGTTCCGCCAACATTGGTGACCACGATGCCGGTTGAACCGGTCGTCGTGCCGCCCGAAATAACCAGCTTGTCGGACGGCGCATTGTCGCTGGCCAGAACCGTATTCAGCCAGAGCTGGCCGGAATTACCCTGATAATTGCCGACGATGGTGAGGCTGTCCGACGTGGAATTGGAGCCGTTGGTGAGATCGATCACGCCTGCATTCACCACCTGTGTGAGACTGCCGCTCGCTGCAGGGCTGATGGTCCATGTGCCGCTGCCTGCGCGCAGATAGCTGGTCGAATCGATCGTGAGCGTGCCGGTCGAGGTGCCGCTGTCGCCGAGTGTCAGATTGCTGTTCATCGTCAGCTCGGACGCGCTCTGGAGCGCAATAAGCTCCCAGTTGATCAGGCGCTGCGGATTGCTGCCTTTGGTGTTCTGCCAGACGAGCTGATCCGTGCCGAGCCCGCCATTGATCTGGATGCTTTTCAGCTGGGTATCGGTCAGCCCCTGAAACACGGCAACGTCATTTTCCGTGCCCATATCGATGCCGCCGATCAGACCGCCGGTCCACAGCATATAGTCGGCGCCCGCGCCCGCCATCAGCGAGCCGGTCACTTCACCGCCGGACAGGAGGAAGACGTCGTTGCCAGCGTCCTGATTCACCGTTGCGCTGACACGGCCGCCGCGCATGTCAAAAATATCGTCGCCGGAGCCTTGCGAAACGCTGCCATTTATCTGGCCGGGGTCGTAGTTGATGATCGTGTCATTGCCGGAACCAAGCGCAATCGTGCTCTGGATCGTGCCGTAATTCTGCACATAGGTCTGGCTGGCGCCGTTGACGAAAATACCATTGTTAAACGAAGCGCCAGTGGTGTTGATGATGTTGGTCGCGCCATCGCCATTGATGGTGACACCATTGTTCAGCGTACCGTCATTGGTGATGTTATTGGTGCTGTTGCCAGTGAAGCTGAAAACCGAATTGATATGCGAATTGGCATAATTGTGGACCGTATAGGTGCCGTTGCCGCTAATCGTCAGGCCACCATTGATCGTGGCGCGATTGTCGAAAACGAGGCTGGTCGCATCAGTTATGACCGCGCTCTGCATATTGCCCGAATTGTCGACGGTCAGAGCACCCATGCTGCTGGCCGTGAACGGACCGTTCAGATTGGTGTTCTGCTGGATCACGACATCAAGGCTGCCAAGTCCGCTGGTGCTGAACCCGTTCGGATTGCCATTACACACGACTGTATCGCCCGACGCGGGTGATGCAGGCGTACAATCAGCCAGCGCCGTTTCTGTATAGGGAAAGAGAAGAAGAACCCCGATGACGGGTATCGGCATTTTAAACTGAGGTGCGGTTAAGCGCAGTAACGGAAAGGCGTGACTTTTTCTGTTCTCAGTCGAGTTACGCATCAAAATCCCCTCGAACAATATTCGACAAATCACCGAATATTACGAATTCTGCATTAAAGAGTGGGATTGGCAATAACATAAATTAGATGATTATAATTTTATCAGACAGTGTTGCCCAAACAGAGCCATGAGACGAAGGCGGCATGTTTCATTTTGGTTTTGCAAGTTTTCTCAATGGTATAATCATAATAAATGATTACCTGACTAACAAGAAACGGGCTTCCATTGCTGGAAGCCCGTTTCACAATACTGATAGCTTTTGATCTGAAACGATCTTGCCCCGGATGAATCGGGTCCGAACTCTCTTTTATCGCTTTGCTTCCACCGCATCCCAGAACAGCGCAGCAATATTGGTGCCGTCGAAACGTTCAATCTCGCGGATGCCCGTTGGCGACGTGACGTTGATCTCAGTCATATAATCGCCGATGACATCGATGCCGACCAGAATGAAGCCGCGTTCCCGCAAGGACGGTCCGATGCGTTCGCAGATTTCGCGTTCGCGCGGTGTCAGCTTGCTCTGTTCAGCCTTGCCGCCAGCATGCATGTTGGAGCGGGCGTCGGTTTCCGATGGCACGCGGTTGATCGCACCCACCGGCTCGCCGTCGATCAGAATGATGCGCTTGTCGCCTGCGCGCACATCTTTCAGATAACGCTGGGCAATGAACGGCTCGCGGAAGAGCTGGCCGAACATTTCGAGCAGCGATGAGAGATTGCGATCGCCATCGGCCAGATGGAACACGCCCGCGCCGCCATTGCCGTAAAGCGGCTTCAGGATGATGTCGCCGAACTCCCGACGGAAATCCATGACTTCCTGTGGGTCCTTGGTGATGAGCGTTTCCGGCATCAGATCGGGAAACTCGGTGACAAAAATCTTTTCGGGGCTGTTGCGCACCCAGGCCGGATCGTTGACGACCAGCGTCTTTGGATGAATGCGCTCCAGAAGATGCGTGGTGGTGATGTAATTCATGTCGAAAGGCGGGTCCTGACGCAGCAGCACCACATCCATTTCCGACATGTCGCGGCGGATAGGTTCGCCCAGTGTGAAATGGTCGCCCACAATGTCGCGCACGTCCAGCTTTTCGAGACGGGCCGAAACGACGCCATCGCGCATCGACAGGCGGTCAGGCGTATAGTGATACAGCTCGTGGCCGCGCTTCTGCGCCTCCAGCGAAAGCGCAAATGTCGTGTCGCCCTTGATGTTGATCGTGCTGATATGGTCCATCTGGACCGCGACTTTGAGAGCCATGATTTCCTCGCGATTCGAAGTTGCGGGAAATCTAAAACGGAATGAACCGGCGATATAGTGCCTTTCTGCCGTCAAAACGCCGCCGTTCCTGCCTTTCAGGCACTTTCGGCCCGACGGAGAAACACAAAAAAGTGTTTGCTATGGGGCCTCACTTCCAAAGCACGCGGCCCACCCCATATGATGGATCACAAATAGATCCCCCTAGATTCAAGGGAACCCCATGAAAAAGATCGGCTTTCTCTCCTTCGGCCATTGGTCGCCCTCACCGCAGTCGCAAACCCGTTCGGCTGCCGATACGCTGTTGCAATCGATCGATCTGGCTGTCGCCGCAGAAGAACTGGGGGCCGATGGCGCCTATTTCCGCGTGCACCATTTTGCGCGGCAGCTCGCCTCGCCCTTCCCGCTTCTGGCCGCAGTCGGCGCCAAGACCAGCAAGATCGAGATCGGCACTGCCGTGATCGACATGCGCTATGAAAACCCGCTTTACATGGCGGAAGATGCAGGCGCTGCCGACCTGATCTCTGGCGGACGCTTGCAGCTCGGCATCAGTCGCGGCTCGCCGGAACAGGTGATCGACGGCTGGCGTTACTTCGGCTACGCGCCGGAAGAAGGCCAGACGGATGCGGATATGGGACGCAAACATGCGGAAGTATTTCTGCGCACCCTGAAGGGTGAAGGCTTTGCCCAACCCAACCCGCGTCCGATGTTCCCCAACCCGCCCGGCCTGCTGCGTCTGGAGCCGCATTCCGAAGGACTGCTCGACCGCATCTGGTGGGGTGCGTCGTCAAACGCCACGGCTGTCTGGGCGGCCAAGCTCGGCATGAACCTGCAAAGCTCCACGCTGAAAGACGATGAGACCGGCGAGCCGTTCCATATCCAGCAGGCCAAGCAGATACGCGCCTATCGCGAAGCCTGGAAGGAAGCGGGCCACAGCCGCACGCCACGCGTTTCGGTGAGCCGCAGCGTTTTCGCGCTCGTCGACGACCGCGACCGTGCCTATTTCGGTGCCGGCGGCAAGGAGCAGGACAGCATCGGTTACATTGATGAGAACACGCGGGCAATCTTCGGCCGTTCCTATGCGGCAGAGCCGGAAGATCTGATCAAGGAACTGGCGCAGGACGAAGCGATTGCCGAGGCCGATACGCTGCTTCTGACGGTCCCCAACCAGCTCGGCGTCGACTACAACGCCCATGTGATTGAAGCGATTTTGAAACATGTCGCTCCGGCGCTTGGCTGGCGCTAGGCGCATCATGATCAGCAGCGGCTTTGCCCCACAGGAAGGGCGAAGCCGCTTTTGTATGTTTGCCCTATTGGTGCCATGTCAGAGGTTTCCAATTAACAGGAAACTGGTCTAAGCAGAAAATCCGTAAGACGCTTTTCGGGAGGAAAAGGTGACGTCCGTCAAAACCGCCATATTCGCCGACCATATCGCCGAGCTGGGCGAGGGTCCGGGTTACGATCCGCTGACGGGCCACGTCTGGTGGTTCGACATTCTCGGGCAGAAACTGATCGAGCGAAACTGGGACAGCGGCGCAATAGAGATCCATGATCTCGGCATGAAAGCCAGCGCGCTTGCCGTCATCGACCGCGAGCGCCAGCTTCTGGTCAGTGAACACGGGCTGTTCATCCGCGAACGCGCCAATGGCCGCCTGACCATGCATCATCCGCTGGAAGCCGATAATCCGGTGACACGCTCCAACGATGCCCGCGTCCACCCGTCCGGTTCATTCTGGATCGGCACCATGGGCCGCAAGGCCGAGAAGGATGCTGGTTCCATCTGGTGGTATCGGGAAGGTCAGGTGAAGAGGCTCTTCTCCGGCATCACGATCACCAATTCGATCTGCTTTTCCCCCGATGGAAAGATTGCCTATTTCGCCGATACCGACCGCAACATCATCTGGCGCGTCGATACTGATCCGGAAAATGGCTTGCCGGTTTCGGAAAAGAGCGTTTTTCACCATCGGATTGAAGAAGGCGGTGTGGACGGATCGGTCGTGGATGCGGAAGGCACCGTCTGGAATGCCTGCTGGGGCGGAAAGGCGCTGCATGCCTATTCGCCGCAAGGTCGTCTGACCCGCTCTATCGAGCTGCCGGTTACCCAGCCGTCTTGCCCGGCCTTTGTCGGCCCGGATGCGGCGGTGATGATCGTGACCAGCGCCCATGAAGGCATGAACGACGAAGCCCGCAATGCCGACCCTCATGCAGGAAAAGTGCTGTTGCTTGACCTGACATTGGCAGGGCGGCACGACCCACCGGTGCTGCTCTAAAAGCTGCTAAAAAGACAAAGGCCCCGGAAGGGGCCTTTTTACATTCCAAAATCAAGCGCTCTTTTTGCACGCACATCTTGTCCGAAAACCGCTTCGCACTTTTCGGGATGTGCTTTAGCCTTCAAAAGCCTCGACGATGATGACTTCGCCATCCGCGACCGTCCGGCGTATCGCGGCTGCGGCCTGATATTCCGGTGAATTGAAGCAATCGAGAGCGTGCTGCATGGTCTCGAATTCGATGACGACATTGCGCGCACGACCTTTTCCTTCGACGGCTTCCGCCTTGCCGCCACGCGCCAGAAACTTGGCGCCATAGCGCTCGAATGCAACCTTGGAGCCTGCCACATAATCCTTGTAGCGTTCCGGGTCGCGGACATCCACGCGAGCGATCCAATAGGCTTTTGTCATGCTTTCCTCCTCCAATATTGTTTACGCAACCGAGCGCATTTCCTCCAGAATGGCAAGCGCTGACGCTTTGCGATCCGCCGCTCCGACAATCGGTCGCGCCACAACCAGATGGCTCGCGCCTGCCCGAAGCGCATCCGCAGGCGTCATGACGCGCTTCTGATCGCCCTTTTCAGCGCCTGCGGGACGAATGCCCGGTGTCACTACGGCCATATCCGGCCCGATTGCCTGACGAATGGCGGCGGCTTCGGCTGCGGAAGCGACGATACCGCCCATGCCCGCCTCGCGCGCCTGACGCGCACGCTTCAGCACCAGCGTTTCCGCATTGTCGGAATAGCCCGCTTCCCGAAGGTCGGCATCGTCCATCGAGGTCAGCACCGTCACGCCGAGCAGGCAGAGATCGGACCCCTTGGCCGCTTCGACAGCGGCGCGCATAGCTTTCGGATAGGCATGCAGCGTAAGCATCGAGACGCCCATCTTCGCAACATTCTCCACGCCCTTGGCGATGGTGTTGTCGATGTCGAGCAGCTTCATGTCGAGGAAGACTTTTTTCTTCGCCGCGATCAGGCTCTTTGCAAAATCGAGACCGCCCGCAAAAACCAGCTGATAGCCGATCTTGTAGAAGGAAACGGCATCGCCAAGTTCCTCAACGGCTTTTTCCGCTTCGGCGATAGTTGGCACGTCGAGGCCCACGATCAGTTGATCGCGCAATTCTGTCGTCGTCATGAAAGTCTCCGCTGTGATTTTATCTTGAGCGGGATCTATTTCACTTTGAACGTCACCCCGCTCAAGCATTTTGCTTGAGCATGATCTTCTCCGAAAACCGGTGCCCACTTTTCGGGATCATGCTCTAATCGCACAACGGGGCGCGGTACGAAAGATACCGCGCCCCGAAATATGCAGATTGAACGGGAGAATCAGCCTGCCCGGCTGATCACGCTCTGACAGACCGCGGTGAGCATTTTGGCGCTACGCTCATCCTTGAGCGTGCCGTCTTCGTTGAATGCTGCCGAAGCGCGGCCGACCGAACATTGTTCGGTCACGACCTGCGTTCCCACCGCCATGAGTACGGCACGCAGGTGATAGAGCCCGCGCATACCGGCGAACATGCCGTCCGACGTCGAGCACAAACCGACCGTCAGCCCGCTATAGGGGCGAAGCGGCTGGTCGCCATCCCTGGAAATGCGGCTGACCCAATCCAGCGTGTTTTTCAGCAGCGGCGGGATCGACGCATTATATTCCGGCGAGCAGATCAGAAGCGCGTCGTGTTCGGCAAAGAGCCGACCGAGCTTCATGGCATTTTCCGGAACGCCATGCTCCTTTTCCAGATTCTGGTCCATCAGCGGTAGCGGATAATCGGCAAGCGTAATGCGGGTGACGTCCGCACCCTGCGCCCGCAATTCCTGTTCGGCGGCATCCGCCATATGACCCGAGAAAGCGCCAATACGGATCGAACCGGCGAAAACAAGAATGCGTGCGGTCATGGACAACTCCTATGAAGTCAGTGTCTGAATCAAAAAGCGGCAGGCCGTGGCGAAAATGGTGATTTCGAGAACCGGAGCGCAGCGTACTTTTGGGTACGTGAGCACCGGAAGCACAGAAATTGCCAGTTGCAGACCGGCATGGTGACTTTTGGATCAGACACTCAGCCGAGCGGCCTGCGGTAAACCCACAGCTGCGCCGGCGGAACGTTGCGCATGACGAAATCATAGCGCTGAACCGTGTAGTTTCCGCGACCAGCGGGAACCGGCGGCAGGGGGCCATAGCTGATCTGCATGAACGGACGGCCACGCGGAATACGCGTCAGCATGTCTTCGATGAGCTGGATGCGACGCGCCATCGGGAAATTGAGCAGCGGTACGGCAGAGACAATACTGTCGAATTGCTGGTCCTTCATCTCGCCAAGCGTGGTGTCGAGATCGAACGCATCACCCTGGATGATGTTCACCTCGGGATATGTCTTGTTCAGATGCTCAACGAAATCCTGCGAATATTCGATGGAGTAAAGATCAGACGGCTTCACCCCATGCTTGAGGATCGCCTTGGTGATGACACCGGTGCCCGGTCCAAGTTCCAGAACCGGCAGGCCCGAATGAATGTCGATCACACTGGCCATGCGTCGCGCGGTAATGGAGCTGGTCGGCAGAATGGCGCCAACCGCTTTCGGACCGTCAATCCACCCTTTGAAAAACCGGATTTCCTCGTCGAACTTCGCGGCGAGTTTCCTGCCGAGTTGACCTGCCATTCCGCATGCTCCCATTGTCGTTATTGGACAAGCTTATGCCGCTTTCAATTCCCTAAGCAAGGCAGGAATAAGGAAAATATGAAAAAAGGGAGCCACATGGCTCCCCTTTTTTAATCACCTATTCCCTCGAAGAATTCCTTCATCCGCGAGAAGAACCCGGCCGATTTCGGGCTGTTCTCCTGCGAGGAGAGTTTTTCGAATTCCTCCAGCAATTCGCGCTGGCGCTTTGACAGATTCTGCGGGGTTTCAATGTCGATCTGGATATAGAGATCGCCCACTGCCTGCTGGCGCAGAACCGGCATGCCCTTGCCCTTGAGGCGGAACTGCTTGGCGTTCTGCGTACCGTCCGGAACCTTCACGCGGGTCTGGGTGCCGTCCAGTGTCGAGACTTCGAACTGACCGCCCAGCGCCGCTGTGGTCATCGAGATCGGCACCTTGCAATAAAGATCAGACCCGTCGCGCTGGAAGAACTCATGCGGCTTGACCGACAGGAAGATGTAGAGATCGCCCGACGGTCCGCCGCGCATTCCAGCTTCGCCTTCGCCTGCAAGGCGAATACGGGTGCCATCCTCGATACCGGCCGGGATATTGACCGACAGCGAACGCTCCTGCGTTACACGGCCCTGACCATGGCACTTGCCGCAAGGGTCCTTGATGACCTGTCCGCGACCATTACAGGTCGGGCAGGTACGCTCGACCGAGAAGAAGCCCTGCGCCGCGCGAACACGGCCCGAACCCGAACACACGGTACAGGTGGTGGGCTGCGAACCGGCCTTGGCTCCAGAACCGGAGCATTCGTCACAGGTGATGGAGGTGGGCACGCGAATCTGCGCGGTCTTGCCGGCAAAGGCTTCTTCGAGCGTCACTTCCATATTATAGCGCAGATCGGCGCCACGTTCGCGACCGTTGCTGGAACGGCGGCGACCGCCACCCATCATCTCGCCAAAAATATCTTCGAAAATGTCGGCAAAACCGCCTGCGCCAGCAAAGCCATTGCCGAAACCGCCACCCATCCCGCCATTTTCAAAGGCAGCATGGCCGAAACGGTCATAGGCAGCCCGCTTCTGCGGATCCTTCAGCGTTTCGTAAGCCTCGCCAATTTCCTTGAACTTGCGTTCAGCTTCCGGATTATCCGGATTGCGATCAGGATGGTACTGCATGGCGAGCTTGCGAAAAGCCGCTTTCAGCGTCTTGTCATCGCAGGACTTTTCAACGCCCAATGCTTCGTAATAATCGATCTTCATACGTCCGTTACCCCGGCGGCTGGACCGGACTCCCAACCGGAGCCTTCGTTATTATTCGTCATATGCCGAATACAGAAACTGGCAAAAGCCCGGCATGGAGCCGGGCTTTCACTGTCAGCGGCAGATGATTACGACTTCTTCTTGTCGTCGTCGATTTCTTCATAGTCGGCGTCAACGACATCGTCCTTGGACGAAGCCTGTTCGCCGCCTTCGGCGTCCGCACCTTCAGAAGCCTGCGCTGCCTCATACATGGCCTGACCAAGCTTCATCGCCGTTTCAGCAAGCGTCTGGGTCTTGGCCTTGATGTCTTCGGCGTCGTCGCCTTCAAGCGAGGTCTTGAGCGCTGCAACAGCACCTTCGATTGCCTGCTTGTCGTCTTCCGAGACCTTGTCGCCGTAATCCTTCAGCGACTTTTCAGTCGAGTGGATCAGGCTTTCGGCCTGGTTCTTGGCTTCGACAGCGTCACGGCGCTTCTTGTCGGCGTCGGCATTGGCCTCAGCGTCCTTGACCATCTTTTCGATGTCGGCATCCGACAGACCGCCCGAAGCCTGAATGCGGATCTGGTGCTCCTTGCCGGTGCCCTTATCCTTGGCCGAGACGTTCACGATACCGTTGGCATCGATGTCGAAGGTCACTTCAATCTGCGGCACGCCACGCGGTGCAGGCGGAATGCCTACGAGGTCGAACTGGCCGAGGATCTTGTTGTCGGCAGCCATTTCACGCTCGCCCTGGAAGACGCGGATCGTCACAGCCGACTGATTGTCTTCAGCGGTGGAGAAGGTCTGCGACTTCTTGGTCGGAATGGTCGTGTTGCGGTCGATCAGACGGGTGAATACGCCGCCGAGCGTTTCGATGCCGAGCGACAGCGGGGTCACGTCGAGCAGCAGAACGTCCTTGACGTCGCCCTGCAGAACGCCACCCTGAATTGCCGCGCCCATGGCGACGACTTCGTCCGGGTTCACGCCCTTGTGCGGTTCCTTGCCGAAGAAGGCCTTCACGACTTCCTGGATCTTGGGCATGCGGGTCATGCCGCCGACCAGAACCACTTCGTCGATTTCACCAGCCTTGAGGCCGGCGTCCTTGAGAGCAGCCTTGCACGGCTCGATGGTGCGCTTGACGAGATCTTCAACCAGGCTTTCGAACTTGGCGCGCGACAGCTTGATTGCAAGATGCTTCGGACCGCTCGCATCGGCGGTGATGAACGGCAGATTGATTTCGGTCTGCTGGGCAGCCGACAGTTCGATCTTTGCCTTTTCGGCAGCTTCCTTGAGGCGCTGCAGAGCAAGCTTGTCGTTCTTCAGATCGATACCGCTTTCCTTTTTGAACTCGGTGATCATGTAGTCGACAATGTGCATGTCGAAGTCTTCACCGCCGAGGAACGTGTCGCCGTTGGTGGACTTCACTTCGAAAACGCCGTCGCCGATTTCAAGCACCGACACGTCGAAGGTACCGCCGCCAAGATCGTATACGGCAATGGTCTTGCCTTCGTTCTTGTCGAGGCCATAAGCCAGCGCAGCAGCGGTCGGCTCGTTGATGATACGCAGCACTTCCAGACCGGCAATCTTGCCTGCGTCCTTGGTGGCCTGACGCTGGGCGTCGTTGAAGTAAGCCGGAACAGTGATAACGGCCTGCGTGACGGTTTCGCCGAGATAGGATTCAGCCGTTTCCTTCATCTTCTGAAGGATCATCGCGGAAACCTGCGATGGCGAATACTTCTTGCCGTGAACTTCTACCCACGCATCGCCATTGTCGCCCTTGACGATGTGGTACGGGACAAGATCCTTGTCCTTGGTGACCATCGGATCGTCGAAACGGCGGCCGATCAGGCGCTTGACTGCAAAAAGGGTGCCTTCCGGATTGGTGACAGCCTGACGTTTCGCAGGCTGACCAGCGAGACGTTCGTCACCATCGGTGAAAGCAATGATGGAAGGCGTCGTGCGGGCGCCTTCGGCATTCTCGATGACCTTCGCGCTCTTACCGTCCATGACGGCGACGCAGGAGTTGGTCGTTCCCAGATCGATACCAATAACTTTAGCCATATTTCTCTCCATTCAGCAAACCGCCAAGACCTCTACCGAGCGTTCCATGGGCGGTTCCTACGGTTTTCACAATGCCCGCTTCAAGGTTGGGTTTCCGGTGGTTTTTTCAAGAGCCCCCGGCCTGTCATCGAAGCCCTGTGCGAGGCGTATATAAGAAAGGCGCTTTTTCACTGCAAGTCAGAACAGCCGGACAGCCTTAAATTCCTTCCCGGCTATTCTGACAGGTCTGTTTCCAGACGGTTCTAGACCTCTACGAAACCACTATTTTTGCCCGCGCGATAGATCGCATCGATAAAGCGCTGATTTGCCTTGGAATTCTCCAACGAAAACAAGGATACGTCCTCGCCCTGCACCGCGCGCACGAAGCTTTGTGCCTGCAACTGATAATGGTTTGCGTCCGAAAACGACCATTCCGTCGCTTCCGTGTGGCCTGCGTCATAAAGCGTGATGCGGCCATGACCATATTTGCCGGTGTTGAACGGCGCGTGAACTTCAATGAAGCCCTTGTCGCCGTGGAAAACCATGGTCTGGCGTCCTGCAAGCTGAGTCGCGACATAGAAGGTCATGTCAAAGCCGTCGAATCGCGCCGCGACATTGGCATAACGGTCGGTGCCAAAGTTCGGATCGATTTCAACCGAAGCCTGCACCGAGAGCGGTTCCTTACCCGTCACCATACGCGTCACAACCGTCGGGTAAACGCCGATATCGGGCAGCGCGCCACCGCCAAGGTCCGGCTGGTTGCGCATGTTGCCCGGATCGACGTTGAAATAGGTGAAAGCGCCCTGAACATGGCGCAACGTGCCAATGGCGCCTTCCGCCAGCAAGGCGCGCAGCTTGATCCACTGCGGATGATAATAGACCATGAAGGCTTCGGCGATGGTGACCTTATGCTTGTCGCGCGCGGCGATGAGCTGGTCGATATCATCGGCCTTGAGTGCGATGGGCTTTTCGCAAAGCACATGTTTGCCGGCTTCTGCCGCCTTGATCGTCCATTCGATATGCTGCGATGTCGGCAGCGGGATATAGACACCGTCCACCTGATCGCTGGCGAGCAATTCCTCATAGGAGCCGAAGGCAAGCGGTGCGCCAAAACGATCAGCCACGGCACGGGCACGGGCGTGATCGCGGCTCGCTATCGCATGGACAACCCCGTTATCCGACGCGGCGAATGCGGGAATCACCTGCGTGACGCCGATTTTGGCGGTGGAAAGAATACCCCAGCGGAACATGCCATTTCCTTCGTTCAGATCGTTACTCTCACAAAACTCATCGCCGAATCATTCTGGCGTATCCCAGTCCTGAAAAGTCAGTTCCGGCCAGTATGAAAGCGCGCGGCGCGCCTTGGTTCGGTGCGTTGCGGCGTTATCGATGGCACGATTAGGCCTGAGACGAAACGAAAAAATGTCGTCGAGGCCGAAGGGCGCATGTAACGTCAGCGTGTTGTCACTTTCCGCCCTCGCCCCGACGCAATGCGCAATGGTTGAAAACCGCCTGATTGATTCCGTGGCAGAGCGCAGCGGTTCATAAGGCTGACCGAAGCGCTGTTCGAACCACAGATGCACCCGCGCCTGATTGCGTATTTCAACCGGTAATGGAAGATCGCTGAAAAGTGCCTTTCCGTGCTCAATCAGCCGATCTTCTGCCTCCCAGGACAGATCGCGTACATCGAAATAGAAAATATCGACATCCTTGATGCCGTGCAGCGCCGGGCGCTCGGTCAGGTGATTCCAGACGCTGTTATAAAGCGCCCCCGAGACGATCCAGAATTCGGGACTTTCCTCGCCATTTCCAGCCTGTTTACTGGCCGTAGCAAGGTCTTGAAGACGTGAGAAAACGACTTTCAGGAGCGGATTGTGCAGGATGATCTCCGTGAAGACCGCCCGCTGTTCGTGCTCAGGCAATCCGGCATAGCGCAGATGGTTCATCCTGCTTGTTCCTATCGATTTCGGTTTGGATTCAAGTTTCAGCGCTACAAGCACTGCGTAAAAAGAAGTTCATGAGCGTCCTTCGTAATATTATAAGCCGCTAATAAGACTTGTTATTCCGTTCTACACATGCTCTGTGCGCGCTATGCAAACAGGATCTGTTACAAAAGTGCTTGGCATTTTTGCCATTGCTGCCGCTGTCATCGCTTGCTTTGCCCTCGTGGGACTGGCTTTGGTCTACGGGATGTATGGCGTCATCTTCATTGATGGCGTTGCAAGCGCCGTTCTCCTTGTCGTCTTCTCCGCAATATTCTGGTTCACCAAGATCGACTGGCGCAAGCCGGAAGCAGCCGCGATCATGATTTCGTTCATGGCCTTCACTGCCATGTTCTTCGATAGCCGCGGCAACCCGGTCTATAACCAGCCGCTGGCATGGATTTTCGGCAGTCCCGGAAGTCATATGCAGATCAGGGAAATCGTCAGCCATGGCGGCGGGAGCACCGGCGTGAACTATGATTTCCAGCTCGTCAACATCTATGGCGCCATCGAACGCTCCATCAGCGGCTGGATCGTCATCCCGTTCCGCTTCTTCGAATATCTGGTGGTGCTGTCCGTTGTCGTTTCAATCATCACCTTCATCAGAAACCGTTCCGGCAGCAACTGGTTGCCGGACAATGCTCGTGAATAGATCGGAACACGGCGTCCGATTCTTTAAAGAGGAAAAGCACATGAGACGATTTTCGCCGCGCGCAATCCTGTTTGCGTTTCTGGCAGTCCTTCTGCCTGCCACGGCCTTCGCGCAATCCGCCGATGAGGCAGATCCGAATGCCGCCATCGAGAAGATGAACGCCTATGTTTCGCTTCTCAACCGCACGATCCGCGCGTCGGAATCGCTCGGCAGATATGACAGCTGGGTCGATATGAAAAAGGGCCCGACCGGCAAGGAGCGCAATGTCTACGGGCTCTATTCGCTCTATGACGTGCGCAGCGAAATCGAAGCCGCCGAGGGCGCGACCAAGGCCGACCCGAAAATGCCTGATCTTGATGCGGCCATGGAAAGCTACATCGCGATTTACCAGAAGCTGGCGCCGGTGATCGAAAAAGCCAGCAAATATTATGATCGCAAGGACTATATGTCCGACAAGTTTGCCGAAGCCAAAGCCTTTCACAAGCAGATTGCCGACTATGCGCCGGAATTCCTGAAGGAGCGCAAGCGCGTCGACGCGCTTCTGGATGAAGAAAAGAGCAAGATCGATCTTGCCGAACTCGACGCCATTGAAAAGGCGGAAGGCAAGAAGGCCAACTGGCATGTTCGCAATGTCATGATGCGCGCCAAATCGGTGGTGGACCTGCTGCCGGACAATGACAAGCCGGTGGTCGACATGGAAGCCTTCGGCAAGGCCATGGATGTCTATGCCGCCGCCGTACGCGAAATGGACGATTACGCTTCGGAGCACCCGAACTCCTTCCACGTCTTCGAATCGCGCCCGGCAAGCCTGCTTGGCAAATTGCGCTCGTTCCAGCAAGCTTTGCAGAAGACCAAGGGCGACGCCCGCAAAGCACGTATCGGTTCGGATCTCGAATGGATCTTGAATGACTATAATATGATGGTCTCGACCTCGCAGTCAGCCACCATGTTCTCCAAGGACTGATCCATCTTTACTGGTACGGAAAGAAAAAGCCGGGGTACAACCCCGGCTTTTTCTTGTCGTTTTGAATTGCGGCTACATGCGTCGCAGCACGGGCGGGGCCAGCGTCAGCAGTCCGGCCAGCGTCATGGCAAAGCCAACCCACAAGGGCGCATGGAGACCATATCCTGCTTCCATAGCCTGACCGCCGATCCACGGGCCAAGGCCGAGACCAATATTGATGACCGATGCATGCATTGCATTCACCAATGTGCCGGGATGGGCAATGCGCATCACACGGGCCACGAAGGCTGGGTTCAGTGCAATTCCCGTCAAGCCGATCATCACAATGGCAAGGATCGCAGCCGGCTTGAGTTCGGCGAAGAGCGCGAAGATCAGCATGGCCGCAAGCATCACCACAAGGCCCGCAAAGATGGTCACGATCGTGTGCCGGTCGGCAAAACGACCGGAAACATAGTTGCCGACGATATTGGCCGCGCCATAGACGGCGAGCAGAAACGGAACCTGCATGGCCGAGAAACCGGCCAGTTCCACGGTGATTGGCGACAAATAGCTGTAAACCGCAAAGGACGAGCCGATGACCAGCGCGCTGGTGGCATAGGCCGCCCAGAGCTTCGGCTTGCGCATTTCCGCCAGTTCCGAGCGAAGGTCAGCCTGCGGTCCGTCACGGGTCGTTTCGATCTTCAGCGCGATGACCAGCGCGCACAGCAGAATGAGAACCACGATGCTCCAGAAGCTGGCGCGCCAGCCGAATGCGTTGGTGATCGCCGTGGCAATCGGAACGCCGAGCACGGTGCAGAGCATCAATCCGGCAAAGACCAGCGACGATGCCCGCCCCCGCAATTCCGGCGCAACCAGTTGTGCGGTAATGGCCAGCATGAGGCCGAAACTCGTCGCTGCGGCCATGCCGGTCAGCACACGGGCGGCCAAAAGCACATGGAAATTGCTGGTGGAGGCGGCCACGCTCTGGGCAAGCGCGTAGAAAATCAAAAGGCCTAGCAGCCCACGCTTGTTCTCGATCTTCAGGGCCAGAAACAGCACGGTCACCAGCGGACCGCCGATCATCATGCCCAAAGCATAGAGCGAGATCAGATTGCCGATATCCGCAATGGACCGGCCAAAAGCCTCCTGCAACGAAGGCATCATGCCCGAGATCATCAATTCGGAGGTCGTCAGCGCAAAAACGCCGAGACTGAGGCAATAGACAACCATCGGTATTGCCCGCGCCTCTTTACGGGACGCAACCGCCCCTTCCGCCGCAAGGGCGGATTCGCACGAATCGTTCATGGAGACGAATCCCTATTTATGTAATAATGATTATATAATTCATATCGACTTGTTCGGAGAGGTCAAGCGAATTATATAAGACAGACTATAGAAAGGGAGGAAAAATGGTTTCGCGCGGTCGCCCGCGCAGTTTCGATCGCGATGCTGCGCTGGACAAGGTCATGAAGGTATTCTGGGCCAAAGGCTATGAATGCGCCCAGATCAGCGATTTCACGGCAGCCATAGGCATTACGCCGCCGAGCTTCTATGCCGCTTTTGGCAATAAGGAGCAGGCTTTTCGCGAGGCCGTCGATTTTTATCGGCGCACCATTGGCGCCACTCCCTTCGCAGCTCTGGAAGACGCCGCCACCATTCAGGATGGCATACGCCTCTGGCTCGAATTGAGCGCGGACAGCGCCTTTGCCTGTCCGGCTGGCGGCTGCTTGATCAGCGTCAGTTCGATCCAGTGCAAACCGGAGAATGTGCCGGTCAAGGAATTCCTGACTACCATTCGCCATACCAATCAGGAACTGCTTTCCAAGCGCCTGCAACGCGCCTTGCGCGAGGGCGACCTGCCGCCGGATACCGATATCACCCAGATGAGCGAGTTTTACCACGCAATCCAGCAGAGCCTCTCCTATGAGGCGCGCGACGGCAGTTCGCGTGCGGCAGTGCAAAAGATTATCGACATGGCCATGCGTGCCATGCCGCAACGTCAGGCTGTTCCTGCATGACGAAGACCGAAACCGCTCTTCTCCCCCTTAACTAATTCAGCCACTTCCGCGTGGCCGCCTCAAAGGTTCCATCCTTCTGCGAAAGATGGAGCCATTGATTGACGAAAGCAGCCAAGTCCCCGTCCCGCTGGATCCAATATGCCTTCTCGACATAAGTGAACGGCTTTTTGACAGAAGCAGCGCACAAAATATCAGGATGCAGTTTCTGTTGCAGGCGCGCTTCCACGGCATCCGTCATCATCAGATCGGCCTTTCCGCCAGCAAGCGCGTCGAAAATGCCTTCATTGTCTTTCCATGGGATGAGCTGCACCTCTTTCAGATTTTCCCGCACGAAGGCTTCATTGGTGCCGCCCGGATTGAAAATCACCCGCACCGAAGGCTGGTCAACATTTGCAAGCGTTGCAAACTTGTCCTTATCCGCACAGCGGGTGAGCGGCGCTTTTCCGTCTTCCAGATAAGGCGTCGAGAACAGACCTGTCTTCTGCCGTTCAAGAGTGACTGAAACGCCACCCATGGCGATGTCGAACTTGCCGTCCGCGAAATCAGCGGAAAGATTTTTCCACGACGTCTGAACCAGTTGCAGCCGGACACCAAGCGCTTTGGAAAGAGCTTCCGCCTGATCGATATCGAAACCTTCGAATGATCCCGTTTCTGGCTTCTTGAAGCTGAATGGCCGGTAATCACCTGTCGTGCCGACTTTCAAAACACCGTCAGCCAGTATTCTGTCCAATCGGGACTTGTGGTCCGCATCGGCGAATGACGGTCGGGACAACAAGAAAATGAAGCAAAGCAAACAATAAAAAATAGGTCTCATTTAAAAAACTGCCTTCACAAAAGACATAAGCATGAACGAAAAAGGCCCCGTTTCCGGGGCCTTTTGATTTATCCGCGCAGTACGCCGCCGGTCTGTTTGACGACGCTAGCCACGACCTGCTTCGACAGTGCTTCGAGATCCTCGTCAGTCAGGGTGCGATCCTGCGGCTGCAGCAGCACTTCCACCGCGATCGATTTCTTGCCTTCGCCAAGCGATGCGCCCGTGAAGATATCGAACACCTGCACACCGACGATCAGCTTCTTGTCGGCAGCGGAAACCGCTTTCACGACATTGCCTGCTTCGACATTCGCATCGACCACAAAGGCATAATCGCGCTTGAGGCTCTGGAACTGCGACAGGTTGAGCGCTGGCTTAGTGCGGGTCGCCTTTGCCTTCGGCTCTGGGATCGCATCGATATAGATTTCGAAGCCGCAGAGATTGCCCGATACATCGAGCGCTTCCAGCGTGTCCGGATGGAACTCGCCGAAGGTGCCGAGCACGACCTTGGGGCCGAGTTTCAGCGTGCCCGAACGACCCGGATGGAACCATTCCGGACCACCGGCTTCGATCTGGATGCGATCAACCGGCGCACCGGCAGCTTCCAATGCGGCCAGTGCATCGGCCTTGGCGTCGAACACACCGACCGTCGCGGCATTGCCGGACCAGAAACGGCCAGCGCCTTCAACGCCCGCCGTTCCACGACGGATACCGCCCGCCACACGGCGCTGCTTCTCCGGCGTGTCGCCTTCGTAAATGCCCGACACTTCGAACAAAGCGATATCGCCGAAACCGCGATCAGCATTGCGCTGTGCCGCAGCCAGCAGGCCGGGCAGTAGCGACGGACGCATATCCGACATGTCGGATGCAATCGGGTTGGCGAGCTTCAGTTCCGGCTGGCCGCCGCCAAATGCCTTGGCCTGCGCTTCGGAAATGAAGGAATAGGTCACCGCTTCCAGCATGCCACGCGACGCGAGCATGCGGCGGGCATGGCGCGTGCGGATCTGCAAGGTGGTCAGGATGCGGCCATTGACGGCGCCATGGCTCGGCAGCGGCTGCGGCTCAATCTGGTTGATGCCGTGAATACGCATGACTTCTTCAACGAGGTCGGCCTTGCCTTCCACGTCTCCGCGCCATGTCGGCACCGTCGCCTTGATGACCTTGCCGTCACCTTCAACACCGAAACCGAGGCGCTTGAGAATATCCAGCGAGGCATCGTAGGAAACCTCGATACCCGTCAGGCGCTTCACTTCCGTGACCGGGAAGTCGATGACGCGCGACGCAGGAGCCTTGTAACCGACAACGTCGAGAACCGTCGGCTGTCCGCCGCACAGATCGAGAACCAGCTTGGTCGCAATTTCCGCACCCGGAACCATCATTTCCGGATCGACGCCGCGTTCGAAACGATAGCGCGCATCGGTGACGATGCCGAGTTCACGGCCCGTGCGTGCGATCATGCGCGCATCCCACAGAGCGGATTCGATCAGCACATCCGTGGTGTTTTCGTCGCAGCCCGAATGCTCACCGCCCATAATACCGGCAATCGATTCGGGGCCGTTCTCATCGGCAATGATGTACATGCCGGTGTTCAGCTTGTACTCGCGCTGGTCGAGCGCCAGAATGGTTTCGCCATCCTTGGCGGCACGCACCGTCAGATTGCCCTTGACCTTGGCGGCGTCGAACACATGCAGCGGACGGCCGTGATCGAAGGTCACGTAATTGGTGATATCCACCAGTGCATTGATGGGGCGCAGACCGATTGCCTTCAGACGCTGCTGCATCCATTTCGGGCTCGGGCCGTTCTTCACGCCCTTGACCATGCGCAGCGCAAAGCCGAGGCAGAACGGGTTTTCCCCATTCTGATCGAGAATGATCTTGACCGGCGTTTCGCCTTCGCCCTTGGCGGCGGCAGGCAGCGTGTTCTTCAGCGTGCCGAGACCGGCGGCTGCCAGATCGCGGGCAATGCCGTGAATACCGGTGCAATCGGCGCGGTTTGGCGTGAGGCCGATTTCGATGATCGGATCATCAAGGCCCATATAGGCCGCAAAGCTGGTGCCCACCGGTGCATTTTCCGGCAGATCGATGATGCCGTTGTGCTCGTCGGACAGTTCCAGCTCGCGCTCGGAACACATCATGCCGAAGCTCTCGACGCCGCGAATCTTGCCGACCGACAGCGTGACATCAAGACCCGGAACATAGTCGCCCGGACGGCCCAGAACACCGACCAGCCCGGCGCGGGCGTTCGGCGCACCGCAAACAACCTGTACCGGCTTGCCATCGCCCGTATCGACGGAGAGCACGCGCAGCTTGTCAGCATCGGGATGCTGGGTGGCGCTCACCACCTTGGCGATCTTGAAAGCCTTGAAGGCAGCCCGGTCATCGACCGATTCCACTTCAAGACCGATATCGGTCAGTTTCTCGACGATCTGGTCGAGCGTCGCGTCGGTTTCAAGGTGATCCTTGAGCCAGGAAAGCGTGAATTTCATTTGTGTATCCCTTTCCTGTCCTTACGCGCTCAGACCACCGAACAGCGTCGGCAGATCGAGCGGACGGAAACCGTAATGGTTGATCCAGCGCACATCGGCGTCGAAGAAGGCACGCAGATCCGGCATGCCGTATTTCAGCATGGCGATGCGGTCGATGCCCATGCCCCAGGCAAAGCCCTGATAGATGTCCGGATCATAACCGGAAGCGCGCAGCACATTCGGATGCACCATGCCGCAGCCCAGAATTTCGAGCCAGTCATTGCCTTCGCCGAACTTCACATGCGGGCCGGAACGGTCGCACTGGATATCCACTTCGACAGACGGTTCCGTGAACGGGAAGAAGCTCGGACGCATGCGCATCGTCACCGAAGGCACTTCGAAGAACGCCTTGCAGAACTCTTCCAGCACCCATTTCATGTTGGCGACATTGGCCGACTTGTCCACGACCAGACCTTCGACCTGATGGAACATCGGCGAATGGGTGGCGTCGGAATCCATACGATAGGTCTTGCCCGGGATCACGATGCGGATCGGCTCGTCGCGGCCTTCCTTGTCACGGATCGCTGCGAACTTCTCCATCGTGTGCACCTGCACCGGCGAGGTGTGCGTGCGCAGAAGCTTGCGCTCGCCCTTCTCGTCCGGATTGAAGAAGAACGTGTCGTGCATTTCGCGCGCCGGGTGCCCTTCCGGGAAATTCAGCGCTGTGAAATTGTAGTAATCGGTTTCGATATCCGGGCCTTCGGCAATCGAGAACCCCATATCGGCGAAGATCGCGGTGATTTCGTCCACCACCTGGGAAATCGGATGAATGCGACCGCGCGAAGCAGCACTTTCACGGACCGGCAGCGTCACATCGACCTTTTCGCGCTCAAGGCGGGCGGCAACCGCAGCCTTGCGCAGCGCAGTCTTGCGCTCGGTCAGCGCATCGGTGACGCGGTTCTTCAAACCGTTGATCGCCGGTCCCTGAACCTGGCGCTCTTCTGGCGTCATGGTGCCAAGCAGCTTCAGCTTCTCGGAAACCGTGCCCTTCTTGCCCAGTGCCGCGACGCGGACCGCTTCAATCGCCTGCTCGTCGCTGGCGGCGGCGATTTCGCCCATGATCGTTTGTTCGAGTTGTTCAAGATCGCTCATTTGTTACGTCCCTGTCGCGTCTTAGACGCTCCACGCCTCTTGGTTAGCTTCCCACTCGTGTCTAAAGACACTCGTCGCCTCTTGGTTTACGTCCCTGTCGCGCCTGCAACGTCCACGCCTCTTCATCGGCGATATTTGCGGTGGGCACCAGATAAGAAAGAAAAACCCGCGCCAGCCGAGCCAGCGCGGGTTCCCCAAATTCACAATATCACTTGGGAAGGGCTGGCTTAGCGGACAGCGCCTTCAAAAGCGTTCGGCGTTTCGGTGTTCTTGAGGTATTCAAGAGCCTTCTTCGCCGATGCAACCAGCGCACCGAATGCATCCGGTTCGTGGATTGCGATGTCAGACAGGACCTTGCGGTCAACTTCGATACCAGCCTTGGCCAGACCGTCGATGAAACGGCCATAGGTCAGGCCCTGCTCACGGACAGCAGCATTGATGCGCTGGATCCAGAGAGCGCGGAAGGTACGCTTGCGATTCTTGCGGTCGCGGTAAGCATACTGCTTCGAACGATCAACTGCAGCCTTAGCGGTGCGGATGGTGTTCTTGCGACGACCGCGGAAACCGGCAGCCTGATCGAGAACTTTTTTGTGCTTGGCGTGTGAAGTAACGCCGCGTTTTACGCGTGCCATATTATGATCTCCTTAAAGGACAGCGGCTTAGAGGCCGTTAGGCAGGAACTGTTTTACGATCTTCGCATCTGCATCGGCGAGCACCATGGTGCCGCGAGCATCGCGAATGAACTTGTTCGAGCGCTTGATCATGCCATGGCGCTTACCAGCGGCGGCAGCTTTAATCTTGCCAGTGCCGGTGATTTTGAACCGCTTCTTGGCGGCCGATTTGGTCTTCATCTTGGGCATTTTGCTACTCCTTCTTTGCGATCCCCGTCGTGCCTGCGGCACTCCACGCCTCTTGTTATGGAGGACGCCCGCGCCAGAAACCGACCGAAATCTGTTTTTACTTTCAGGCAGACCGAGCCTGAAAAGCATACGAAACCGCCACGGCATGCCCTGCCGGGCGGTTCGAACGCGGCCTTATAGGCTTAAAGCCCATAAAACGCAATGGCTGAATCGACTGAAATGACTCAATAAAGCCGCAGCAAAACCGGCAGAGCATGAATGTCCTGCAGGTACTCGATAAATTCGAAGAACGGATAGGCCACGAAGAACACCAGACCGTCCGTAAAGGTGCGATACAGGCGGTCCGGCTTCACCGTCACCGTCGCATCGTCATTGTAGATCGAGAAGTTCGGAAAGAAGCGGGGAACGTCGCGGCAATAAGCGCGATACGGTTCGCCGAAATTCTGTTCCAGAAACTTTTCCTCCGTGCGGATGACTATGGAAAAGGCGACATAGCAAAGAATGCCGAAGCCGACGGCCACGATGATGCTGCCCGTTTGTCCGCCAATGCCCATGGCGCCGAGCGTGCTGAACACATAAAGCGGGTTGCGCGTCATCGAATAAGGGCCGCTGCGCACAATCTCGGCGCTCTTGCGCCCACCGATATACAGCGTGCACCACATGCGCCCGAGAATCGCGGCAACGATGAAGCTGAGGCCGATGGACTCGATATATTCATGCACCCGTCCAACCCAGGACGAGCGGACGAAAAGCAGTGCGATCACCAGAAGCGCAATCACAACGCCAATCGCCAGACGGCGGCGCTGCTGATACTTCCCCAATTCACCTATTGTCTTCATGATCGTTCCACGGTTGCCATATTCATTGCGGCCCAGTTGCTTACTTGCAAAGAAAAACCGCCCGAAGGCGGCTTTTCAACGACTATACTGAAAAAATCAGCGCGGTGCGAGCACCATCATCATCTGACGGCCTTCGAGCTTTGGCTCGGACTCGACCTTCGCGATTTCGACGGTGTCTTCCTTGACGCGCTGCAGAAGCTTCATACCCAGCTCCTGGTGCGCCATTTCACGGCCGCGGAAACGCAAGGTAACCTTGACCTTGTCGCCTTCCTCAAAGAAACGCACAGCAGCCTTCATCTTCACCTCATAATCATGGGTGTCGATGTTCGGTCGCATCTTGATTTCCTTGATTTCAACCGTTTTCTGCTTCTTGCGTGCCTCGGCGGCCTTTTTCTGGTTCTGATACTTCAGCTTACCAAGGTCTACGATCTTGCAAACCGGAGGCTCTGCGTTCGGCACGATCTCAACGAGATCGAGGCCCGCTTCCTCTGCCATGGCGATAGCTTCCTGAATGGAAACATCACCGTGGTTCTGGCCTTCGGCATCGATAAGCTGGACCCGGGGAACCCGGATGTCACGGTTGGAGCGCGGTCCGTCTTTCTGGACCGGCGTCGCTCTGAACGGTCGGCGAATGGTCGTTATCTCCTGATTGTTAACGTTCATACGGCAAGAACTTTTGTCGCTTACACGACATATCCCCGATCAAACCGCAGTTGAACGCGGAAATGTCGTCAAGCAAGCGGCGAAGTCAATAGCATCTTTGACAGGAAAAATCACCCCCACGTGATAAAGAGCTAAATCGGGGGCGAAAAGCGACATATCGGTCACATTTCCTTCAATTTCAAGGTGCGTCAATCGCGCGGGTTTCCACGCTCCACAAGACATGGCAAAAGACATCCCAATTATCGGGAGACTCAAATGAGCAATGCGGGGCCAGACGTGGAGCAGGAATTGCTGCCGGAATTTCTTGACGTGGACGGCGCGAAGATCGCTGTTCGCCACAGAGAGGGCAAAAATCAGCCCGGCGTCGTCTGGCCCGGAGTTGTTTGGTTGGGTGGCTATCGCTCCGACATGCTTGGCACCAAGGCTGTGGTTCTCGACCAATGGGCCGAACAGACTGGCCACAGCGCGCTGAGGCTCGATTATTCCGGTCATGGCGAATCCGGCGGCGACTTCAACGAAGGCACGATCTCGCGCTGGCTCAACGAAAGCCTTGCCGTCTACCGTCATTATGCAAAGGGCCCGCAGATTCTCGTCGGCTCATCCATGGGCGGCTGGATCGCGCTGCGCATGGCGCAGGAACTGATGAAGCAAGGCAAGTCGCCTGCCGGCATCGTGCTGATTGCTCCCGCTCCCGATTTCACGGCGGCACTTGTCGAGCCAAGCCTTTCCGACGCGCAGAAGCGCGACTTGCAGGAAAAGGGGTATTTCGAAGAGCCCTCTGATTATTCGCCCAATCCTTATGTCTACACGCGCGCTTTGATCGAAGACGGTCGCAAGAACGTCGTGCTCAAGGGCATTATCGAAACGGGTTGCCCCGTCCATATTCTGCAAGGCATGCAGGACCCGGACGTGCCATACAAGCATGCGCTGACGCTGGTAGAGCATCTGCCGGTTGACGATGTGACGCTGACGCTTGTGCGTGACGGTGACCACCGGCTGTCGCGGCCGCAGGATCTCGATCTTCTCATCCGCACGGTTTCCGGTCTGGCAGAACGCGTATCCGAAACACAATAACGGATAACAGCATAACGGGGCATCATCATGCGCTTTTCGGTCATCGCGTCATCGGCGGTTGCTGCCATTGTCGGCTTCGGCGGCACGCTGGCGCTGATCATCGCCGCCGCACAGGTTCTAGGTGCAACCCAGGCTCAAACGGCCAGTTGGGTCACGGCCATCTGCCTTTCGATTGCTGCCTCTTCCGCCTGGCTCAGCACGCGCTATCGGATGCCCATCATCGCGGCATGGTCGACACCCGGACTGGCGTTGATCGGTGCGAGCGCCGGTTTCACCATGGCCGAAGCGGTCGGCGCCTTCATCGTGACGGCGCTGGCGCTGATTGCCACCGGACTGATCCGCCAGCTTTCGGTGCTGGTCTCGCGCATACCGGCATCGGTTGCCTCCGGCATGCTTGCGGGCGTGCTGCTGAGCTTCGTCATCGCCGCTGCAAAGACCGTCCCCTTCGATCCCGTTTTCGTCCTGCCGCTGGTGGCGCTGTTCTTCCTGATCCGCCTCTTCAACCCGTCGCTGGCGGTCATCGCCGTTCTGGTGGTCGGCATGATCTTCGCGCTTGTTTCTGGTCGCTCGCCAACCTTGCCCGCCCCGGAAATCTCAACGCTCACCCTCGTCTGGCCGGAATTCCATCTGGGCGCGATGATCGGCCTCGCCTTGCCGCTCTATCTCGTGACCATGGCTTCGCAGAACCTGCCCGGTTTCGCAGTGCTGCGCGCATCCGGCTATGAGCCGCCAACCAGCGCCTGCCTGCGCGTGACGGGTCTGTTCTCGATCCTGTCCGCGCCCTTCGGCGCATCCACCACCAATCTGGCAGCAATTTCGGCAGCGCTCTGTACCAATCCCGACGCGCATCCAGATCCGACCAAGCGCTGGCTGACCGGCCCCGTCTACGCGGCAATCTATGTGGTGTTCGCTTTGTTCGGCGCGTCGCTGGTCGCGATCTTCGCCGTCCTGCCAACAACGCTGATCGCGCTGGTCGCCGGTCTTGCCCTGACCGGCCCGTTCATCAACGCCATGTCACTGGCCCTGAAAGACGAACCGGAGCGCCTTGCAGCCACGATTACCTTCGCTGTCACCGCCTCCGGCATGGCATTTTTCGGGGTCGGCTCCGCCTTCTGGGCCTTGATTGCCGGGCTTGCCGTTACTTTTCTTGAACATTTTCGCAAAAAAATTTCGAGATAATCACATTAGTTAGCTTGGACCCTGCCTGAAACGAAGCGGAATCGGATTGCGACATTCTTGAAATGCCGCAATCTCTTCACCAATTCGAAATCAAGCCGCCAGACACGAATGTCCGCATAATGTGGACTTGGCAGGCCTGATTATTATGGAGCAGACCATGACCAATTCCGCATTGATCCGACCGGCATGGACGCCAGCCACGATTGCGCTGATGGTGCTCGGCTTCTTTCTCTTCTGGCCGCTTGGCCTTGCCATGCTCGCCTATATTCTTTGGGGCGACCGCCTCGAAGGGTTCAAGCGCGGCGTCAACGAGAAGACCGATTCCATGTTCGGTTCTTTCCGCAACTGCCGCAAGAGCGAGAGCTTCAACTTTGGCAGCGCCACCGGCAACGCAGCCTTCGACGACTGGCGTCGCGAAGAACTGGACCGCCTTGCCGAAGAGCGCCGCAAGCTTGACGAAGCCCGCGCCGAATTCGAATCCTATGCCGCAGAGCTTCGCCGCGCACGCGACAAGGAAGAGTTCGATCGCTTCATGGCCGAGCGTCGCGCTGCCGCCAAGAAGACGCCAGCCAAGGGTGGCAAGAACGACATCACCGATCTTTGATAGGGTATAACACCCTGAAATCTCTTGAAACGGCGCGGTAAAACCGCGCCGTTTTGCTTAAAAAGGCTTTTTTGTCTGGCTTTTCCCGCGAATCGCTTATTCTTAAGCGATGGGCTTATCCTTCCTTCGGCAAAACAGCGGCAACAGGGCATCAGCCAATACGGCGACGGTCCGGAGCGAACGCATCCATGCGGTGGCGGGTCGCGAGCTGCCGTTGCGTGTGTTCGAAAACCCGCGCGCCAAGCGTCTGACATTGCGCATCGAAGCTGGCGGAAAAGGACTGCGCATCACTGTCCCGCCCGGCCTGCCTGAGCGCGAGGTACAGAGCTTTCTCAAGCGCCATCAGGGATGGATCGAAAGCCGCATCACCAAACTGCCGGATCAGCCCGCCGTGCGTCCCGGCGTGAAAATTCCCATTCGCGGCGTGCCGCACCTCATCATGCATCAGCCCGGACGCGGCACAGTCGACCTTCTTGAAGGCAATGTGCTGCTGGTTCATGGCGATCCCAGTCATTTGCCGCGCCGTCTGGCCGATTATCTCAAAGGTCAGGTGAAGCGGGATATCGAAACGCTGGTCGCGCGCCACACGGCGACTGTCGGGCGCAAGGACAAGGCTGTCCGCTTCAAGGACACCAAGAGCCGCTGGGGCTCATGCACCTCGGATGGCGTTCTTTCCTTTTCATGGCGTATCGGCATGGCACCCCCGGCCGTCATCAACTATCTCGTTGCGCATGAAGTCGCGCATCTGATCGAGATGAATCATGGGCCGCAATTCTGGAAACTCTGTCAGGAGCTTTGCCCCGATACGGAACGCTGCAAGGCGTGGCTGAAGCGAAATGGCAGCGCATTACAGGCTATAGACTTTACATGAACCCATCAATACTGACCGCCGCCAAGGTGCTGTGGGACTACCACTGCATTTACGATCCCATTCCGGCATCCGATGTCATCATCGGGCTCGGCAGCTACGATCTGCGCGTGGCGGAGCGCGCCGCCGATCTCTATCTCGAAGGCATGGCCCCGCTGGTGATCTTCACCGGCAAAAGCGGTCACTGGACCGAAAATCTTTATCCTGCCAGTGAAGCGGAAGCCTTTGCCGAAGTGGCAATACGGCGCGGTGTGCCCGAAGAGGCAATAACCATCGAGCCGAACGCCACCAATATTGGCGAAAACATCCGTTTCTCGCTCGAAAAAATGCTGCCCGGCGTGATCAGCCCGATTTTCGTCACCAAGCCGCAGACGCAGCGCCGCGTGCACGCCACCGTCGCGCGGCAATGGCCGGAAGCAAAGGCCAGTGTGACTGCACCGCTCCTTTCCTTCGAAGAACAGCCGACACCCGCCTATCCGGTGGAGATGCTCATCAACGAGATGACCGGCGATCTGGAGCGTATTCTGGACTATCCGGCCAAAGGCTACCAGATTGCGCAGGCTGTTCCCATGGAGGTCATGGAAGCGTATGATTTCCTGATCGCACGAGGTTTTGACGGACATACCGTCAGAGATTAGTTGCGAATAGGTGCTAACGGCTTGAGAAGCGCCTCGTTTTGTGCGACGGGAAACCCATGGCTTTGGATATCAAGATATGCGGGCTGAAAACGCCTGATACTGTCGCTGCCGCTCTTGACGGCGGTGCGACGCATATCGGCTTTATCTTTTTTCCAAAAAGCCCGCGCAATATCGCACCCGATGCCGCAGCCAAGCTGCGCCCTGCCGCGCTTGGTCGGGCCAAGGTTGTCGCCGTAACGGTGGATGCCGACGATGCGACGCTGGACGAAATCGTCAGCGCCGTAAAACCGGATATTCTGCAACTGCATGGTCATGAAACGCCGGAGCGCGTGCGCTTTGTAAAAGAGCGCTACGGCCTGCCGGTCATGAAAGCCTTTGCGATCCGCAGCGCCGACGATCTGGCCGCTATCGCACCCTATAAGGGTATTGCCGACCGCTTCCTGTTCGACGCCAAACCGCCGAAGGGATCGGAATTGCCAGGCGGCAACGGGGTCTCCTTCGATTGGGGCCTGCTCGATGCGCTTGACGCGGATGTCGATTACATGCTTTCCGGTGGATTGAACGCTGGCAACATTGCCGAGGCGCTGCACGAGACGCACGCGCCGGGCATCGACATATCGTCTGGCGTCGAGCGCACACCGGGCGAAAAGGACGTGCGTCTCATTGAAGATTTTTTCCAGGCTGTCGCCGATGCGGATGTATCACCGTCCGCCCGACGTACCCAGACAGGGGTAGCCTGAACATGACGGAGCTGAAGCGTTGAACAAGCCGGTTGAACCCAATTCCTACAAGACAGGCCCGGATGAAGAGGGCATGTTCGGTATTTTCGGCGGACGTTTCGTCGCCGAGACGCTGATGCCGCTGATCCTCGAATTGCAGGAGGCCTATGAAACGGCCAAGAACGATCCTGAATTCAAGGCCGAGCTTTCCGCCCTTTCGACCTATTATGCCGGTCGGCCTTCCAAGCTGTATTTCGCTGAAGGCCTGACCAAGCATTTGGGCGGCGCAAAGATCTACTTCAAGCGCGAAGACCTGAACCACACGGGCAGCCACAAGATCAACAACTGCCTCGGCCAGATTCTGCTGGCCAAGCGCATGGGCAAGACCCGCATCATCGCCGAAACCGGCGCTGGCCAGCACGGCGTTGCATCGGCCACCGTCGCCGCACGTTTCGGCCTGCCTTGCGTCGTCTATATGGGCGCAACGGACGTTGAACGTCAGAAGCCGAATGTGTTCCGCATGAAGCTGCTGGGTGCCGAAGTAAAGCCTGTCACGGCTGGCAACGGCACGCTCAAGGACGCGATGAACGAAGCGCTTCGCGACTGGGTCACGAATGTTGAAGACACCTATTACCTGATCGGCACGGCTGCCGGTCCGCATCCCTATCCGGAACTGGTCCGCGACTTCCAGTCGGTCATCGGCACGGAAGCCCGCCAGCAGATTCTCGAACAGGAAGGCCGCCTGCCGGATGTCATCATCGCAGCTGTCGGCGGCGGTTCCAATGCCATCGGTCTGTTCCATCCTTTCCTCGACGACGCATCGGTCAAGATCGTCGGTGTCGAGGCAGGCGGGCACGGTCTCGACGGTGACGAGCATTGCGCATCGATGAGCGCGGGTCGTCCGGGCGTTCTGCACGGCAACCGCACCTATCTGCTCCAGAACGAAGACGGACAGATTCTCGAAGGCCATTCGGTTTCCGCCGGTCTCGACTATCCGGGTGTCGGCCCGGAACATTCCTGGCTCAAGGATTCGGGTCGCGTCGATTACGTGCCCATCCTCGACACGGAAGCACTGGATGCCTTCCAGCTTGCGACCCGCGTCGAAGGCATCATTCCGGCACTCGAATCCGCCCATGCCATTGCGCAGGCCGTCAAGATGGCGCCAACCATGGGCAAGGACCAGATCATGATCGTCAACCTGTCTGGCCGTGGCGACAAGGACGTCCACACGGTCGGCAAGCTGCTCGGCATGGATATCTGAGGACAGAATGGGCAAAGACGCTGCCGAGCTTTCCACCTACAGACCGCGCGCCGCATGGTTCGACGGCCTGACGGAATGCGGCCCGGCGACGATCAAGCTCAACATCATTGAAGCGGACCCTTCCAATCCGCTTGCCGAAGCTGCGGTGGGCATCGCCCGCAGGCAGATCGCAAATGCTGCGGCAAGGCTTGAAGCCCTGCCGCATCAGGACGCCGGTTTCGCCATTCTCCATCAGGGTGAGGAAAGCCTGTGGCTTCTGCTGCACTGGTGGCTGGAAGGCGGCATCGCAACGGAAATGCTGTGGCAGTCCGAACTCGGCGACGAGATCGAATTCATGCCCGCACAGCCCTTGCTGATGGCCTGCGTCTGGGAACTCGGAATTATTGACTTTGAACGGCGCGCTTGGATGGAGACGGCCATGTCCGGCAAACCCATCGCCGATTATCTTGCGCGCACTTTGCCACGGGGCACGGTATGACCACTCGCATCGACACCAAATTCGCCGCATTGAAGACCGAGGGCCGTCCGGCACTGGTCACCTATTTCATGGGTGGCGATCCCGACCTCGAAACCTCGCTCAAGGTCATGAAGGCGCTGCCGAAGGCCGGTGCGGATGTGATCGAGCTGGGCATGGCCTTTTCCGATCCGATGGCGGACGGCCCGGCCATCGAGGCTGCTGGTCTGCGCGCCCTGAAAGCCGGACAGTCGCTGACCAAGACGCTCTACATGGCCGCCGAATTCCGCAAGGAAGACGACACGACCCCGATCGTGCTGATGGGCTATTACAACCCGATCTATATCTATGGCGTCGAGCGCTTTCTCACTGACGCCAAGGCTTCCGGCGTCGATGGACTGATCATTGTCGATCTGCCGTCGGAGATGGACGCTGAGCTTTGCGTCCCGGCCATGAAAGCTGGCATCAACTTCATTCGCCTGACGACGCCGACCACCGACGACAACCGTCTGCCGAAGGTTCTGCATAATGCATCGGGCTTCGTCTATTACGTCTCGATGAACGGCATCACCGGCTCGGCCATCGCCGATACGGCGCGCGTCGGCAACGCGGTACGTCACATCAAGAAGAGCACAGATCTGCCGATCTGCGTCGGCTTCGGCGTCAAGACGCCGGAACAGGCTGCCGCCATTGCCGCCCATGCGGATGGCGTCGTTGTCGGCACGGCAATCGTCAATGCGGTGGCCGGTGAATTGACGCCGGAAGGCGCCCTTAAGGGCGATCCTGTGGCCGCCGTGAGCAAACTTGTCGGTGCACTGGCGCAAAGCGTTCGCACGACACGCCTTGAAGCCGCCCAATAAATCGTCCATTTAAGCGGGTAGAATTGCTTTTCCGCATAAGCGGGCGCAAAGACGCCTGCACTTTCTGTCGGAAATGCTAGCCGTCGAAGAACAAGAAACGGAACCAAACGTCATGAACTGGATCACCAACTACGTTCGTCCGAAGATCAACTCGATGCTTGGTCGTCGCGAAATGCCGGAAAACCTCTGGATCAAGGATCCGTCGACCGGCGAGATGGTGTTCCACAAGGATCTGGAGAGCAACCAGTTCGTGATCCCGTCTTCGGGCCATCACATGCGCATCAAGGCGAAAGACCGCCTGCGCTTCTTCTTCGACAATGGCGAATATACCACGCTCGACGCGCCGAAGGTTCCGGTTGATCCGCTGAAATTCCGCGACGAGAAGAAATATATCGACCGTCTCAAGGATTACCGCACCCGCACCGGCATGGACGATGCCATCGTCAACGGCCTCGGCACCATCGAAGGTCTGCCGATTGTCGCCACCGTGCAGGATTTCGGTTTCATGGGCGGCTCGCTCGGCATGGGCGCTGGTGAGGCGATCATTCAGGGCTTCGAAAAGGCCATCGAGCTGAAGCGTCCGCTGGTTCTGTTCGCTGCATCGGGCGGCGCGCGCATGCAGGAAGGTATTCTCTCGCTGATGCAGCTTCCGCGCACCACCGTTGCCGTGGAAATGTTGAAAGAGGCAGGCCTGCCTTACATCGTCGTGCTCACCAACCCGACCACGGGCGGCGTGACGGCTTCCTACGCCATGCTGGGCGACATTCACATTGCCGAGCCGGGTGCACTGATCGGCTTTGCTGGTCCGCGCGTGATCGAACAGACCATCCGCGAAAAGCTGCCGGAAGGCTTCCAGAGCGCTGAATATCTGATGGAGCACGGCATGGTGGACATGGTTGTGCCACGCACCGAGCTGAAGGAAACGATTGCACGTCTCCTGAAAATCATGACCAAGCAGCCGGCCAACACCGACAGCCCGGTATCGCCAAAGCCGGATACCGATAGCAAGGCGGCCTGATATGGGCAGCCAGATCGTGGCAGGCAAGGCGGCTGCCGCTATCGAGCGGCTGATGCAACTGCATCCGAAAGGATTTGACCTCTCTCTGGACCGCATTCGCGGTCTATTGGAGAAACTCGGCAATCCGCATCTCAAACTACCGCCTGTGATCCATATTGCCGGGACCAACGGCAAAGGATCGGCTACCGCCTTCTGCCGCGCCATTCTTGAGGCGGGCGGTTTTGACGTCCACGTTCACACCTCGCCGCATCTGGTCAACTGGCACGAGCGTTATCGCCTGGCTGCGCCCGGCGGCGGCAAGCTGGTCGAAGACGATGTTCTGGCCGATGCAATCGAGCGCGTTGCGGCGGCCAATGGCGGCCAGCACATTACGGTCTTTGAAATTCTCACCGCCGTAGCTTTCGTGCTGTTTGCCGAGCATCCCGCCGATGTCGTCATCATGGAAGTCGGCCTTGGCGGTCGTTTTGACGCGACCAATGTCATTCCCGAACCTGCTGTATCGCTGATCATGCCGGTCTCTATCGATCATCAGGCTTTTCTCGGCGACCGCGTGGAGCTTATTGCCGCCGAAAAGGCCGGGATCATCAAGAAGGATTGCCCGGTTGTTGTCGGCTTTCAGCCTTTCGATGCGGCGCGGGAAGTGCTCGTTTCCACGGCGGACCGTCTCGGCTGCCCGGTTTCGGTCTATGGACAGGATTTCCTGGCCTTTGAAGAACATGGCCGCATGGTCTTCCAGAACGAAGACGGGCTGATCGATCTGCCGCTTCCGCGCCTACCCGGCCGTCACCAGATTGCCAATGCTGCCGCCGCCATCGAAACGGTGCAGCTTGCGGGTTTCAACATCCCCGACAAGGCCGTCGAAAAGGCCCTAATGGTTGTAGATTGGCCCGCGCGCATGCAGCGGCTGACGCACGGCACGCTGGTCGATCTTGCACCGGCGACGTCGGAAATCTGGCTCGACGGGGGGCACAATCCGGGCGCAGGTGCGGTGATCGCGGAAGCTTTCGGCGATCTCGAAGAACGCAATGCGCGCCCGTTGTTCCTGATTACCGGCATGATCAACACCAAGGACCCTGTCGGCTATTTTGAGGCCTTTGCGGGCATGGCGCGCCATGTCTTCACCGTGCCGATCCCATCCAGCGATGCGGGCATACCGAACGATGCGCTGGCTGTATCGGCCCAAAAAGCCGGCTTGTCAGCCGAACCGGTCCACTCGGTCGCCAATGCGCTGAAGCTCCTGCACGATACATGGCCTGCCGATGAAATTCCGCCGCGCATCCTGATTGGCGGCTCGCTCTATCTTGCGGGCGAAGTATTGGAAGAGAACAATACACCACCGACCTAATTAAATTAGAATATTATGAGATAATAAGTAATCACTCTTTCGCCTTTATTTACACCCATTAATTACTGATTGTAATTTTAATGATGGATATTTAAATGCGTAATACGATTATTATTTCAACAATTCTGTTTGTGAGCTTTTCGGTTACATCTTCTTTTGCTGCGAGTCCCACAAACGGAGCCTACACAAAGGGAACTGGCATCAAGGTAATGCCATTTTGCGCTATCGGTACCAAACCATCTGCCGATGGCAAATACTATATTCTTGGCACGCACAACGAATGCAAGCCGATCAATACCAGCGACACCGACACCAAGAAGAAGCCGAAGTAAGCGCACGCGGGCTTCTTCGAGCAATAAAAAACCCGGCACCAAGGCCGGGTTTTTTATTGGAATGCTGCTACACCGTTTTAACACGCATCTTATCCGAAAACTGTTACACACTTTTCGGGATGCGCTTGGATCAAGCAGCGGAAGCCTTGATCCAGTCGGCAAGGCGGCTCTTCGGAGCAGCGCCAACCATATTGGCGGCGAGTTCGCCGTCCTTGAACATCAGGAGCGTCGGGATCGAGCGCACACCGAACTGGGCTGCGAGTTCCGGATTTTCATCAATGTTGACCTTGGCGATCTTGACCTGACCGGCCATTTCCGCAGCGATTTCGTCAAGCGCCGGAGCGATCATCTTGCATGGACCGCACCATTCTGCCCAGAAATCCACCACGACCGGCTCGTTCGACTGAAGAACGTCCGACTGAAAATTGCTGTTATCGACCTTAACGGTTGCCATAGGGCTATCCTCTATATGGTTAAGAACGGCAGACATCTTCACAGACTCACACGCAATCCGCTCTTTCTTCGCTATATCATGTGGCGTGTCCGCTGCCATCCGTCAAGTTCTAGTTACTCACCTTTCCTTGAGAGTCTCTCAGCGCCTGCATGGCTTCATCAAGAACAGCATCGGACAACGGCAAAAGGAACGGTCCCTCTGTGAAGAGCAGTGCTGTTTCCACGACCCGCCCCGGATAGAGCGGCTCCAGCAGCGCCTTATAAAGTGCAAGCTGCGCGCGATAGGCGAAAGGAACTGCCTCGACGGTCTTTGGCGGCGGCCTGTTGGTCTTGTAGTCGACAACGAGCACGCTGGTCTCGTCAACGCTGATGCGGTCAACCTGACCGGACACCGCATGATCGCGCCCGCCAAGATTGATCGTGCCCATGATTGCGACTTCGCCCCGCGAACCAGAAGCGAAAACCGGCGCAAATCGCTGATCCCCCAGAATGGCCTTCACGCTTAGAGCGGCATTGTGGCGCTCGGCCTCCGGCCAGTCGCCTGCGATCCGAGCGAGATAATCTTCCGCCAGCTTTTCCCGCTCGCCCTCCGGAACTTCCGGCAGATATTGCAGCAGCATGTGGATCGCCGTGCCGCGTCGCAAGGCAAAGCCGGGCGCACCCTCACCGACGATATCGCCGAGCACCGGCGAGCTGATATCAAGTGGCGGCTCTTCATCCGCCTCGATCAACGCTGACGCACCAGAAGGTGCCAGAGGGCGCGGGAGACCCGCTTCTGGCTTGACCGGCAGCAGATATTCCGGCGGCAAGGCGGGCAATGGCGCCGCGTCTGCCTGATCCGGCTCGATAATTTCCGTCAATCCGCGTGGCGTGTTGCGGTAGCGCCGTGCGGCAACACCTTGCACGGGATGCACATAGGTCTCCGATTTGACGGCAAGCGCATCCTCGGCCAGCCTGTGCCAAGTCTCGCCGCTCTCGCGCGTGCCGCGATAGCCGCAGATGATGAGGCGGTCTTCGGCGCGCGTCATGCCGACATAAAGCAAACGGCGATATTCTTCCTCAGCACGGGCTTTCAGATCTTCGACACGTGAAGCGGTAAAGCCGGTCTGCCACCCGCCATTCGGCTGCCAGAGATAGCCTTTCACCGGCGCACCATCATGCGGTAGATCATAAGGGATCAGCTTGGGCGCACGGCTTCCGGTCCAGACGGCGCTACCGGGATCGACCAGAAACACAACCGCACCCTCAAGACCCTTGGCCGCGTGGACGGTCATGAGGCGCACTTCGTTGCGACCCTGATCCAGCTCACGTTTGATTTCCGGCGAGGCTGCATCCAGCGTTTCCAGGAAAGCCTGCAAGCCCGGCAGACCAGCGCGCTCGGCAGAGAGCGCATAGTTCTGAAACTCGTCGATAATGTCGCCCGCTTCCGGCCCAAGCCGCGCCAGAAGCTTTCGGCGTGCGCCGTCGGCGCTGAGAATGCGCGCATAAAATTCGAAAACCGGCATCGTGTCGGCCATGCCGCGCCAACGGCTCAAGATCTTGTGGATCGCACCAAGCGCCTCATCATCGCGCGAGACGCGATAGAGATGCTCGAACAGCGTCGAGCCGGACCCACGCGGATAAGCGAGCGCAAACAGCCTGTCATCATCCCAGCCGAAGAGCGGACTTTTGAGAAGCGAAGCTAGCGAAAGATCATCCGAGGGCTGCAAAACGAAACGTCCGAGTGCCATCAGATCCTGAATGGCGATATGGCTGGTGAGGCGCAGACGGTCCGCACCGGCCACAGGAACACCAAGGTTCTTCAGCGCCCGTGACAAGGCAGGCATGAACTGATCACGCTTGCGCACCAGCACCATGATATCACGCGGCGCGATGCGTCGGTTCTGACCCGGTATGGGTTCGCCCCTATCCAGCCAGTAGCGAATGGTGGCGGCGATCTGTTCGGCCAGTCGCACGGCGGGCGCGGCAAGATGATCGACAGGCACGCGCCAGTCATCCGGCTCTTCCACCGCTTCCGGCGTCAGCATGTCCCAGATTTCCACCTCGCCCGGCGCATCGGCGCGAATGGCATCGTGAACCGTGGCACCCGCAAGCCCGCGATTGGCTTCCGGTCTTGCAAACACTTCATCCACCGCCTGCAACACATCGGGAGCCGAACGGAACGAGAAGTTGAGACTGACACGCTCGAATTTCAGATCGGCATCACCTGCGCGAAGACTGACCGAGCGGCCCTGCGCGGCAAAATCTTCCGGCACGGCCCCCTGAAACGAATAGATCGACTGCTTCTCGTCACCGACGGCAAACAGCGTGCGTTGCAGGTTGCGCTGGCCGAGACCGGCAAAAAACTCTTCCGACAACATGCGGATGACCTGCCACTGGTCGGGGCTGGTATCCTGCGCTTCATCGACGAGAATATGATCAATGCCGCGATCAAGCTTGTACTGCACCCACTGCCCTGCCCCATCGCGGGCGAGCAGCGCCACGGTCCGCGTGATCAGATCTTCAAAGTCGAGCAGACCGCGCTTGCGCTTGAGATCATGATAGCGTTGCAGAAGATCGTCGATCAGCGTCAGCGCGGCCAGATTGAGCCGCACGAGGCGCAATTCCTTCAGCCGGTCGAGCCCCATTTCAACACGGGAAGCAGCGCCATCAAACGCTTCCTCGAATTCCGGCAGCAGTTTCTTCACCGCCGCCGAACCGACATAGGCGCCTGATTTCGGCTCTCCGGTGCTTTTCAGAAACGCAGCGCGCAACACCGCCTCGCGGTCACGGGTGGTGCTCACCTTGTCGTAGCGCTTCAATTGCAGCGCAAAATCATGCGCACGCGCAGCACCCTTCTGGATCGAAAGAATGAGATCGAGCGTGTCATCGGAAAATTCGGGAACCGGCCAGAGCTCAGCCAGAATATCGCTTTCGCGCTCATCCGGTTCGAAACCGAAGGCGCGATGCAGGGTCTCGACACGCGTTTCGGCAATGCCCAATTCTGCAATATAGCGCTGCAAGCCGTTACGCCGGTTCACAGCCTCATCCAGCAGCGATTGCAGCCCCATTTCGCCCGATGCCTGCAAAACATCGGCAAAGGCCGCTGCAATATCCGTATCGCCGCCGCCATGCGCGGTTTCGAGCAGCTGACGCCGTGCTTCGCCCACGAGTGCTGCCTGCATCAGGTCGTCCATCATCTCGAAATGGCCGGCGATATTCGCCTCAAGTGGAAACTGATGCAGGATGGCTTCGCAAAACGCATGGATGGTCTGGATTTTCAGGCCGCCCGGCGTTTCCAGTGCGCGGGCGAAAAGCCGCCGCGCAACCGCGAGGCGAGGCGCGCCCGGCCTGCGACCTTCAAGCGATTTCAACCGCTCGGCCAGTTCGCTATCCGGCAGCACAGCCCATTCAGACAGACGCGCAAAAACACGGTTCTGCATCACCGCCGCCGCCGCCTTCGTATAGGTGAGGCAGAGGATTTTCGAAGGATCTGTCCCTTCGAGCAACAGACGGATAACGCGCTCGGTCAGAACATGTGTCTTGCCCGACCCGGCATTGGCCGACACCCAGACCGACGCGGCGGGATTGGCAGCTGCACTTTGCGCGCGCAACGTTTCGGGTGGAATAATAGGTGCTTTCTTCATTCGCCGCCCTCCCCACCGGCATCGCCGCCAGCGGACCACTCCAGCACACGTGCAAGATGATCATAGTCACCCGTCAGGTCTGTTTCGCGGAACGGCAGCGCGCGCGAAAGATAACCCTTATCCGGCTTCTGATACTCAGCCAGCAACTGCGCAAGGCGCTGCCATGCTTCCTCACCCAAAGCGGGTGCGGTTTTTTCCGATGGCGGCCTGCTGATCTTCAAAATGGATTCCGGTTTCACCTCGCCCCCGGCCCGAAGCCGCACATAGGTGAGATCGGACGCCCGAACGGAGCCGACCTCGCGGAATGCGCCCCGCACCAGAAGAGCAGCCTCCAGCGCCAGCTGCGGTGATAGCAAAACATGCGCCTGACGCGGCGACGGCGTGGAGCCGGTTTTATAGTCGATGATATCCGCAGTGCCGTCCCGCATCAGATCGATACGGTCAGCACGCCCTGAAAGGGTAATACCAAGGTTTTCGATCTCCCGTTTGTCCGAGGCGATTTCTGCAAACCGTGTCTGCATATTATAAGCGCGCTCCCGCTCCCATTCGAGAAACTGCGGGATCAGCGCCGTGAAGCGCGGCCACCAGACGGCTTCGATCTCGGTCGGCAAATCCATATCGGCAAACAGGATGCGCCCCAGTTCCATCAAGCGCTCGGCGGCGTCAGGAGACAACGGGTCGATATTTTCCTGCGTGAAATGTCCAAGAATGTCATGGAAAAGCGTGCCACGTTCAGCCGCTGCCGGGTCGCGGATCAGTGGCTCCAGCGGACGCAGCTTGAGAATTTTCTTGGCGAAGATCGCGTAAGGATCGCGACGCAGCGTTTCCACTTCCGTGACAGAGAAATGCCTGGGCCGCGCTGCAACCGGCGGCGCAGGCTCAGGCCTTTTGACGAAAGGCACATCCGGTGCACGATCAATCTCCCGCGACCAGTGCAGGAAACGCTGACCACGCTGGCGCATCTCTTTGGTCACATCCGCACCCAGCACGGTTTCCAGCCGCTGCAACCAGCGCGATGTCACCGTTGGTGCGTTGTCGGAACGCTGGGAGCGAGACAGCACCACATGGTCCATGCCAAGCGCCATTTGAAAATCATGCGCGGCAAGGCCCGTGCGCCGCTCCGGCGGATCAAGCGCGATCATCGCTTTCATCGGGCGCGACATAAAGGGATCGTTGCGGGTCTTGGCAGGCCAGCTGCCTTCATTCAGACCGCCGATCACCACCGTATCGACCGTCTGTAGACGCGCTTCGAGCGCACCCCAGACGAAGACGCGCGGATGTCCGCCCGGATGCGGCTTGACCGTTTCGCCCGCCATCAGCGCATCCAGAATTGCAGGCCATTCGCTGGCTTCGAAATCCAGTTCCGACCCGCTGGAAACCAGACCGCGCAGGAAGGAGGCAACCTTTTCGCCGCGCTCGCCGGAATAGAAGGCCGCGACACTGCCGTTTTCATCGCGCGCCATATTTTCAATGGCTTCCGCCGTAGCGCGCGCAATCTCGGCAATATTGGTTCGTCGGCTTGTTGTCGCGAAAGGCGCCAGCGGTGCCACGGCCTGGGACAGGTTTTCGCAAAGACCGCGCGCAGCGGCGATCATCTCTGGCGTGATACTGTCATGCCATGCCGGACGCCAGGACTGGTTGGCGCTTTCTTCCAGTCGTCGATCGAAAAAAGCTGGCAGGTCAGTGACGGAAGCGCGGCCGGTGCCGCCGCGAAAGGCAACAAGCTCCAGCGTTTCGCCAGCGAGACGCCGGTCGATGCGCGGTGTTTCCAGGCGCAGCAAAGGATGCTTCACCAGCGCCAGCAAGGCCACCGGATCGCCGGGATTGAACACCGTTTCGACGGTCAGGCGCAGAAGCGTCGAAGTCTCGACATCGCGCAAATGCCGCCCGCCGGAATCATCGGCATCAATGCCGAAACGCGCCAGTTCTCCAACCACGCGCCGCGCCAGATTGCGGTCCGCCGTCACCAGCGCCGCAATCTTGCCCTCTTCATGGATGGCATCACGCAGCGCCAGCGCCACCGACAAAGCTTCCTCGCGTTCGTTTGCCGCTTCAATGAGATCGATTTTGTGCGCCGAAGCCAGAAGAACATCCGGCTGCATATCCGGGTGCTGGCTGAGCGCACCCCACGCATCTGTCGTTTCCGCCGGGCGCAGCGCTTCACTCACAACGCGTTCCAGAACACGCTTCGATTTTTTCTTGCGCATGATCTCATCCGAAAAGTCTGTCAACTTTTCGGGATCATGCGTCGGCATATCCTCAATATGCTCGACATCTTCGCGGAGCGTCCCAATGGCGCGCAGCAGCTTGTGCAGGCCATATTGCGGATGCCCGAAAGTCGAAGGATTGTCTTCGGCCTCGCCCAGCATTTTCCACGCATCATCGTCCAGATCACGATCAAGCCCCGGCAAAACGACTGCGCCATTCGGCAGATGGGCGATAACGGAAACCAGTTCGGCTGTGGCCGGAATGGAGCCCGTTGAACCGGCGGCGATGACCGGCCCCGGAGGTGGGCTATCGCGCAGGCGTGCCACCTCACCCCAGATCAGCTCGTTGCGGTGTGCTGCCGGGTTGGACAGCTTGCGCTCGGCCAGAATATCGGGCCACAGCTTGGTAACGATATCGAGGAAACCGAGCGTTACCCGCCACCAGTCGGCAAGATCGTCGGGCGCGATCATGGCAAGTTCACTCCATTTCGCGCCATCGGTTTCCACCTGATCCATCAGCCCGGCCAGATCGCGGGCCAGCCAGATGGCATCGGCAGTTGTGGCCGGGACCGACACATCGTCAACGCCGAACAGCGCGCGCACATGGGCGGGCAGGGATTCACGCCATGGACGGATCAGACGCGCCAGCAGCAGAAGCCGCTCTGCCTTTGCAATTGGCGGATTGAGATCGAACACGCCCGCCGCCCCGGCATTGAAAAAAGCTGCGTCCTCATCCACATCGCCCAGCGGTCGTATCGCTGGCAAAATGGCACTCTTAGCCGGATTCATATCGACGATAACAGATCGCAAGGCACGTGCGGCGCGACGCGTCGGCACGTAAATCGTTGCGCTGGCCAGCGCCAGAGGATCTGCGGGATTGCCGGGAAAACCTTCGATCAGCCTTCCCTCAAGCAGGGCCTTGGCAAAGGCCGGCAGGAAGGGCGTTCCGGAAGGAATGGAAAACAGCCTTGGCTTTGTTTTGCTCATGCTGTTTCTCTCCTTCATCAATTACTTCGGCTCAAACCAGTGCGGAAAGTGCGGCCTCCGCTTGCGCTATGGCCTCTGGCGTTCCGACCGTCAGCCAATGCCCGACCATGGGCATACCATAAAGACGGCCTTCAGCGATGGCCTTATCGAAATATCGATTGAGCGACGCCACTTCAGGCTTTGCACCTGCAAAAATGCGCGGGTGAATGATACCTGCCCCGGCATAGATCAGTGGCGTTCCCGCCACATCGCGGGCACGGCGCAAACGGCCTGCATCATCAGCGACGAAATCGCCCTTGCCTTCGAAACCGGTGGCTTGGTCGAGCCCCGCCGTCATCAGCAGGATATCCATACAGGTATCGTCCCAGGCTTCGCTCAGGGCTTCGAGATTGGGCTTCGTCGTGTCGCCTACCCAGAACGTATCGGCGTTCAGAAGATAGAACGGTGCCGTTCCCAATAGCGGCAACGCCTTGACGATGCCGCCTGCGGAATCGAGCAACAGATCGCGCTCGTCTGAAATGACGATATGTGGCTCCGCCCGGTCAGCGAGATAATCATCCAGTTGGTCGGCTAAATAATGGACATTTACCACTGCGTTGGGCACACCAACTGCTTCAAGCGCGTCCAGACCCCAGTCGATCAGCGGCTTTCCCGCGACTTGGACCAGCGGCTTTGGAATTGTCTCGGTGATGGGGCGCATACGCTTTCCAAGCCCCGCCGCCAGAACCATGGCCGTCTCAGGCATTTTCATTGCGCACTAGCCCTTCCTGCATCAACCCCAATTCGCGGAACCACGCCGCCACAGGCGCCATGACCGGATGAACAAGCACACGCCCGAGATAATCATGGATGCGCGGCAGATGGTTGAGATAAGCCGGTTTGCCGTCGCGCTCATCAAGCCGCACAAAGAGACCGAGCAGCTTGGCATTGCGTTGCGCGCCCATGGCCGCATAGGCCTTGCGGAACAGAGCTTCGTCGAAAGCATGGCCCAAGCTGCGGCGCTCGTCGCAATAAGCGGCAACGACCGCCTGCTCCAGTTCGACTGAGATGGTCACGCGCGCGTCGAGCGCCAGCGAGGCCACGTCATAGGCAGCAGGGCCGATCATCGCGTCCTGAAAATCGATGGTCCCGATCCTGTCCTTGCCTTCCGCTTCCGGAAACCAGAATAGGTTCGGCGAATGATAATCGCGCAGCAAAAGGCTCTGTTCGACATCGGCAATATCGGCAATCACCTTGTCCCACGCAGCTTCGTAAGACTGCTTTTCAGCATCGGTCAGTTGCCGCCCCATCATACGCGGCGCATACCACTGCCCGACAAGGCTCACCTCAATCATCATGGCATCGCGGTCGAAGGGCGCAATGAGATGATCGGGGTAGCCATTAAGCGGCACGCGGCTTGGCCAGTTCACGCCATGCACATGCGCGAGAAAGCGCCCTGCCGCCTCATAGCGTTCCGCCACCGGCTCACCGGATTCAGCACGCACGCCCTCAACGCCCAGATTTTCCAGAACCAGAAAACCTGCGTCCAGATCAGCGGCCCGCATTTCGGGCACGCGAAAACCATGCGCGGCCAAAAGCCCGTCAATGGCTGCGAAAGCCAGAATATTTTCGGCAAGATGCGCTATCTGCCGATAGGTCTTGCCGTCACGCAATGGCGGATCATAGGGCATCTGCGGCGCATTCATGAGAATTTCGACGCCATGCGCAGTGCGGATCGTTTCATATTTGCGCGGAGATGCATCGCCTTGCAGATAACGCCGCTCGGCACCCTGTCGGTCGTGACGGTCAAGGAAAGCGCGAATGGCCAGCGAACGCTCCAGACGGCTGATCGCCGCCTGCGGCCCGTTAATGGCGATGCGCCGCCCTGCCCCTTCATGCGAAAGCGTGACCGAGAAATTTGCTTCGGGCAAAAAGCCCTCGCCGCGCTCCGGCCATTCGGAAAGCACAACGCCATCATCCAGAAATTCGACCAGTCCCAGCTCGTCGAGTTCTTCGCCGGAAGACAGGCGATAAAGATCGGCATGAGCGACCGGTAGACGAAGCGCATCGTAGCTCTGCACCAGTGTGAATGTCGGGCTTGGCACTTCCAGCCCCGGATCGTCAGCAATAGCGCGGATTATTGCGCGCGCCAGCGATGACTTCCCCGCCCCCAGATCACCGGAAAGCGTAACCAGATCGCCCTTTTGCAGAGCGAGAGCGAAGTCCTCGCCAAACCGGAGTGTGGCGGCTTCATCGGGCAGGTAGGATTCGAGAATTTGGGTACTCATAGGTACCGTTTACCTTATTCGGCAGCAACACGGAAGCTGCGTGTCTCCGACGGGAAGCGGCAAATCACGGTCGTTCCCCTGCCCGCACCGGTCTCGATATCGACCTTGCCGCCATGCAGCTCTACGAAGCTTTTCACGATGGCGAGGCCAAGCCCCGCACCACGCTTGCGCCCGCCATTCGGATAGGACTGGAAGCGCTTGAAAACGGTATCCAGCACTTCCGGCGGCATGCCATGCCCGTCATCATGAACAGAGAACACCACTTCGGACCCTTCACGGGCAACCTGCAAGGTGACAGTCGAGCCTTCCGGCGCGTAATTGGTCGCGTTGGACAGAAGGTTGAAAAGCACCTGCCGCACGCGATTGGCATCCGCCTTGAAGACATCGACATCGTCGGCGATATCGACATCAAGGCCGATATCATGGTCGCGCAGACGTTCGCTTACCCGCGAGGCAGCAGCCGAAATCGCTTCCACCACCGAAACGTCGCCGATCTCCAGCTCCATGATGCCAGCATCAACGGTCGCAAGATCAAGAATATCGTTCACAATGGTCAGCAATACCGAGGAAGACGTGCTGATATGCTCCAGATATTCGACCTGACGCTCGTTGAGCGAGCCGAAAGACGGGGTCTGCAACAGTTCGGTAAAGCCGATAATGTTGGTTAGCGGCGAACGCAGCTCGTAGGAGACGTGTTGCACGAAATCGTTCTTGATCTGGTCCGCCAGTTCCAGCGCTTCGTTCTTTTCCTTCAGGGCGCGCTCAACGCGCACCGTATCGGTCACATCGATGAAGGTGAGCATGGTCTGCCCCTTGGGCAGCGGCACCACGGCGAAGGACAGGATCACACCGTCATCCAGCTCCACCTGCCCCATGCGACCGTCACGCTGGTCGAGGAAGCCGGTCACCGAGGACACGAAATCGTCCCAGAGACCACTTCCGCCGCGTTCGCGGCAAAGCTTTGAAATCGTGGAGATATGCGTGCCCACCACGACCATGGCGGCAGGCAATGACCACAAATCCGCAAAGGACGGATTGGACAGGCGCATGCGGCCATCGGAGCCGAACACCGCCACGGCTTCGGCCAGATGATCGAGCGTCTCGCCCTGAACCTTGATCAGCGTATTGTAGCGACCTTCGAGTTCGAACTTTTCCGTCATATTCTCGAAGAACCAGGTCACACCGCCTTGCGGATGCGGATTTGCCACCACGCGCATCGTGCGCGTATCCGGCAGATGCCACATGTGCTCCTGCGGCTCGACGGCGCGATAGGCGGACAGCATGCCGTCCTTCCATTTGCGCCATTCCGGCTGTTCCGGCAGCTTGCCTTCGGACCGCAAGCGGTCGAAGAGCAAGGTGTTGCTTGGCTGGGTTTCCAGCCAGGCCGTATCGAGCGACCAGAGCTTCGCAAAAGCCTGATTGAAGAACTGAAGCTTCATTTCGGGATCGAAAATCGCCACCGCCGTGGAGAGTTGATCCAGTGTTTCAGCGTGGCTCTTCAGCGTGCGGCTCAGTTCTTCGCGCACCTGCTCGACTTCGCTCAGATCGAAGCCTAGACCGGCGGAACCGCCCTCGGCGCTCACATCGGTCACATCGAAAATTCGGCGATCGCCGCGCACAACTGTCGGTAGTTGCTCATGCAGATTCGGCTCGGCAAAACGATCGCGCTCCAGCCGGATCCGCGCCTGCGCGCCGAAAAGCTCACGGCCTTCTGCAATCGCCTGGCTGGTATCGGGCATATCCACAGCGCGCGCATAGGCCTGATTGACCCATTCGATGCGGCCATTGCCATCGCGAACCCAGACTGGTTGCTCAATGCGTTCCAACAGGCGACGCAGGAGTTCAACCCGTTCCGACAACTCGCGGTTCTGCGCCTGAAGTGCGGCACGTTCCGCCTGAACGCCTTGCAGGCTGAAGAAGCGGGCGACGGCCAGACCGCCGGACGTGCGGCCATACACATCAAGCAGCGTGCCGTTGTTGGTTTCGACCGTCAGATCGAAGGTGCGCGCATGTTCGCGCAGCGACGCAACAGCACGTTCCAGTGCCGTCACCGACTGCGGACGCAGCCAGCGACCGAAAGCCAGAAATGCCGAGCGATCCTGCGGCGCACCGCTATCATCCGGCAATTGCCCTACCACATCAGCCCGCATCGTATGACCGTCCCAGACGACGATCCGCTGATCCTTGAGATTGAGAAGCGCTTCATTGCGCTGCGCAGTGAGACTCAGATCGGAGAGTTTTGAGCGCAACTCCTTGTTTTCATTGGCAGCGCGCGAACGCTCGCGAATGAGCCAGCCAGCAGAAAGCAGCGCCGCGCCCATGGCGCCGACAAACATGGAAAACTGGATAACTTCGAAAGCGCCGACGCTGCCGCCGCCAAAAGGCAGCTCGATGCGCGCGCCATCAGCGCCCTGCGCGAAAGCAGGCATTGCGGCAAGAACGGCGGAAACTGACACGGTCGCCTTCAAAACGACCTGCCGAAGCGGCTTTGCAATACAAGCGAGGGCAACCGTCAGGCTTCTGCCTTTTCCGATTGTGGAGTTGCCCCGGGCCTGATCCGGTAAGCCGACTTCTGGCATGTTTCCCTTTTCTCCGCCACCCGACTGCACAATCCGTAAAAAACGGACGCGCACCCGCATTTCAAACACTTCAACGTCTCGACTGGCCATCGCGCACCGCCACAGTGCCCAATAGCCAAACGCGTTTCAGGGACGAAGCGACCAGTCGCTTCCCGCCGAAACCGGCAAAAAACGCACTACGCGAACACCCGCCAAAACACATTGTTTCCTCGCATGCCCGGACGCCAAAACCGCAATACACTTTTGCCGGGAATGCTTTTGATTCGTCTTCACAATACCCTTCCGACGAATCCACGTGAAGCGTGTCGCGCGCAAAAAGAAAGATCGGACAGCCTGTCAACTGCCCGATCTCAACATGTAGTAGAATGCTTAACCTATGGTTAATATCTGTAGTGTTCCGACTTGAACGGGCCCTGTGGAGTGACGCCGATATAGGCAGCCTGTTCCTCAGAAAGCACAGTCAGCTTCGCACCCAGCTTGTCGAGATGCAGGCGTGCGACCTTCTCGTCGAGATGCTTCGGCAGAACATAGACTTCGTTCTTGTAGGCTTCCGGACGCGTGTAAAGCTCGATCTGGGCCAGCACCTGGTTGGTAAAGGAAGCCGACATCACGAAGCTCGGATGGCCGGTCGCGTTGCCGAGATTGAGCAGGCGGCCTTCCGAGAGAAGGATCAGGCGCTTGCCATCCGGGAACTCGATCAGATCGACCTGCGGCTTGACGTTGGTCCATTTCAGGTTGCGCAGAGCGGCAATCTGAATTTCGTTGTCGAAGTGGCCGATATTGCCGACGATGCACATGTCTTTCATCTTGCGCATGTCGTCCAGCGTGATGACGTCCTTGTTGCCGGTCGTGGTGATCACGATATCGGCGGTCGGAGCAGCATCGCTGAGCGTCACGACTTCAAAGCCGTCCATGGCGGCCTGAAGGGCGCAGATCGGATCGACTTCCGTCACCTTGACGCGTGCGCCAGCGCCAGCCAGCGACTGGGCGGAGCCTTTGCCGACATCGCCGTAACCGCAGACGACGGCGACCTTGCCTGCCATCATCACGTCGGTGCCGCGACGAATACCGTCGACCAGCGATTCCTTGCAGCCATACTTGTTGTCGAACTTCGACTTGGTCACGCTGTCATTGACGTTGATAGCCGGGAAGGGCAGGAGACCCTTCTTCTGCAGCTGGTACAGACGATTGACGCCCGTGGTGGTTTCTTCGGTCACGCCCTTGATGGCATCGCGCTGCTTGGTGAAGAAGCCTGGCGTCGCAGCCATGCGCTTCTTGATCTGCGCGAAGAGAACTTCCTCTTCTTCCGAACCCGGGTTCGACAGAACGTCTTCACCAGCTTCAGCGCGCGCGCCGATGAGGATGTACATGGTGGCGTCGCCGCCATCGTCGAGGATCATGTTGGACGGCTGGCCATCCGGCCACTGGAAGATCTGGTCGGTATAGGTCCAGTATTCTTCAAGGGTTTCGCCCTTGATGGCGAAAACCGGGGTGCCGGTTGCAGCAATCGCAGCGGCGGCATGGTCCTGCGTCGAGAAGATGTTGCACGAAGCCCAGCGCACATCGGCGCCAAGGGCCTTGAGCGTCTCGATCAGAACGGCCGTCTGAATGGTCATGTGCAGCGAACCGGAAATGCGTGCGCCCTTCAGCGGCTGCGACTTGCCGAATTCCGCGCGCGCGGCCATCAGGCCCGGCATTTCGGTTTCAGCAATGTCGAGTTCCTTGCGGCCCCAGTCGGCCAGGCTCAGATCCTTGACGACGAAATCTTGGCTTGCGGTCATCGCGTGCTCCAATCAAAAACAATTCCGACACGGCAATGAACCCGGTTCGGAATGGCGTTGTAGACATGGTTCTGGAGCGGAATATCGTCGATAAAAGCCGCTCCGGCTGCCGCTTTGACTAGCAGATCGCGGGCCGAAGCACAACTTCATATAAACAAATCTTTATACGTGCATATCGAACAATTAGCCGATTGCCGGTTCCACCACGGTCAAATCGAGATTGATCCCAAGAATTTCCAGCATTCTGCGGAATTCCGACGCCGGATAGGCCGTGCTTTCGGTCACCAGCGCTATGGTCTGCCCGGAACCTTCATGCGAGGAGGGAAGAGCCGACACGACGCTATCCGCCGGGTCGAGAAACAGCCAATCGGGACGCGCTTTCTCGAAGAACGGTCGCAGCCAGGGCAGATGCGTGCTCGACAAAGTCAGAACATCGACATGCGGATGCTCCGCCACAATAGCGTCGCAGAAGCGGGCAACGTCCGCGGCTGTTTTTGCCGGGTCTGACAGAAACAACCCGCTTTCCACAAGCTCGACCATGGGAGAGGCATTGATGAGACTAACCTCGGCCGATCCAGTCGCTTGGGTACGCACAAAAGCGCTGAGTTCAGCGCTTTCAATCATCGAACGCACGCCCATGACCGCAACATGGCCACTGCAGCTGGCTGCAATCGCCTCCCGAACGGGTGGCGCAACCCCATAGACCGGAACAGCAAACCGATCTTTCAATTCGTCCAGCACCATGATCGACGGCGCGTTGGACGCCAGAACGACGCTCTCCGCACCGAGAGCGATCAGATAGTCGATTGTGCTGCGCATGATGGACAGCAGCTCGTTTCGCGTTTTCCCGCCATAGGGAAAACGCGCCCGATCTGCAAAATAGATGATGTCACGCTGGGGCTGTCGGCGTCTGATCAGCTCAACCAGCGCATAGCTTCCAATGCCTGCGTCAAAAACCGCGACAGGCGCGGCAAGGCTGTCCAATGAGGTCAGCATTCCTCGCCGAACTTGTCGGCAATCAGTACCTGCAAGGCGTTGAGCACGGTTTCGGCTTGTTCGCCGGACGCGCTGACCTCGATGCAGCAGCCGGGCGAGGCGGCCAGCATCATCAACCCCATGATGGAGGTGCCACCAACGGTCATGCCGTCCTTGGACACGCGGACATGCGCATCATAGCCATCGACGAGCTGGACGAACTTGGCGGAGGCGCGGGCGTGCAGCCCGCGCTTGTTCACGATCTCAAGCGACCGGGAAATGGCAGTTTCGGGATCATATTCGCCAGTAAGGGTGACGCTGGACGGCATATATTACTTTCCTGTCAGAACCTGACTTGCGACGTTGATATATTTGCGCCCCGCATCCTGCGCCTCGCGAAGCGCAGTCTTGATATCCCCCCCGACCCGCACACTGGAAAGCTTGATCAGCATCGGCAGATTGACGCCTGCGATGACTTCAATCTTGCCTTCCTGCATGACCGAAATGGCCAGATTGGATGGAGTTCCACCGAACATGTCGGTCAGGATGATGACGCCGCTGCCATTTTCGGCGCGTTCGACGGCTTCGACGATATCCCGCCGACGCTGCTCCATGTCATCTTCCGCACCGATGCATACGGTTTCGAAATTATCCTGCGGGCCTACCACATGCTCAACGGCATGAAGAAACTCTTCGGCCAGCCTTCCGTGCGTAACAAGCACGAGTCCGATCATACTATAAAAGCTCCCGTCGCGCGCCCGCCGCATCACCCCGCCAGATGATCAGATGGCACCTGCTTTGTTCCAGTACGATCATTCCAAAAAACCTGTGCCGTTTTAAGGATCGTACTGCAGCCGGAACCATGCCGGCGAGTTGTGCATCTTGGCAGGGCAAATCCTGATAGCAAGTGAAAAATATCTACCCCGCCTTGAAAAAAGCAAAATGCCGCAGCGGTGTGAAATCTTCATCGAATCGAAACCATCATCGGCTCAGCGATTCTCCGGCGACCATGGTTCGTAGAATAAAGTCGCCTCAATCGCCCGCGATAGCGCGTTGGAATCGCCATTTGACGACAGGGATGGCAGAAGCAACCGTGGCAGATCGATAGCTTCAAAGCTCCAGCTTCCACCGCCGGGATAGCGTTCCGCCTCTTCGCGAGCCACGAGCCAGATCACCAGATCAAGCGTGGCGCTGGCGACAAAAGGCACCCTGAACAGACCCGCACCGCGAATCTCCACACCACCCGCCAGGGAGGCGGGTGCGCTGGCGATGAGACGATTGTCGTCAGCACGCAGCATCGTGCGATCATCGCTGACGAGAAAAGCCTGTTCGCCGCGAAGGGAAGCGCGCTCGACAAGCGTCAGCGCGAGTTCAGTCTTGCCAGCGCCCGAGCGGCCCATGATCATCACGCCCTTTCCGCGCAATTGCACGGTGGTGGCATGCAGGCCGCTCCTGGCTTCTTCCGGGGTCATGCGCTGGCCGGAAGATCGACGATGAAACGGGCGCCCCTGAATTCATCCGGCTTGGCCGGATCGACAATGTTCTCGGCCGTCAGCGTACCGCCATGCGCTTCGATGATCTGACGGCTGATCGACAGACCGAGGCCGGAATTCTGGCCGAAAGCTTCCGAAGCCGGGCGATCCGTGTAGAAACGCTCGAAAATTCGCTCGATATTCTCGATGGGGATGCCCGGTCCATTATCCTCGACCAGAACACGCAGACGGCTGCCTTCGCCCTGCAACGTCACGACGATACGTCCGGTATCGTCCGGCACGAAGGAGCGCGCATTTTCAATCAGATTACTCACCACCTGACCGAGCCGCAGATCATGGCCGGCGACATAGAATGCCTTTTTGCCTGCGGGCAGCTTGCCGGTGTTGAAAATGATTTCCGTACCGATCTTGTTGCGACGCACTTCGCGCGCAGCAGTCACAAGATTGGTGAGCAGCGTCTTCATATCCACTCGGTCGATATGTTCGCGCGCCAGTTCGGCATCAAGACGGGAAGCATCCGAAATATCGGTGATCAAGCGATCCAGACGGCGCACATCATGCTGGATGATATCGAGCAGGCGCTTGCGCGATTCTTCGGACTTGGCGAGCGGCAAGGTCTCCACCGCGCTGCGGAGCGAGGTGAGGGGGTTCTTCAGCTCGTGACTGACATCGGCGGCAAAGCTCTCAATGGCTTCAATGCGCGTATAGAGCGAATCCGTCATCTCGCGGATGGACGTGGAGAGGTGACCCACCTCGTCCTGACGTTCCGAGAAATCGGGAATTTCGACACGGTTCTTGACACCATGGCGGACACGATCCACTGCGGCTGACAATTTGCGCAGCGGGCTTGCAATGGTCGATGCGAGAAAGAGCGACAGGATCACCATGACCAGCGCAACGACGCCGAACACGCGGAAGACCGCCATGCGCTCGCCCTGCACGATCTTGTCGATATCATCACCCTCGGTCGACAGCAGCAGCACACCCAGAATGGCGCGCGACCGCTGGACGGGAACCGCGACCGAAACCACGAGTTCGCCCTTCTCGTTACGCCGCTGCGCTGTTTGCGGAGAACCCGTCAGTGCCTTGACGATCTCGGGGAAGGCAAGACCGTTACCGCCCGGTTGTTCCTGATAGACAGGCAAGCCGCCGCCAAAGAAGAAACCGGTGAACCATTGGCTGAAACGCTCCCAGAGGCCCGGGGTCTCACCATCGATCGGCGGTAGGGGATAACTCAGCACCGGGCTGGAGGATGGAAAGCTCGGCGAATAAAGCGCGCGCGAATCGAGCAACATATTGGCGTAGCGATCATAGATACGCGCACGCGTGCTGGTCGGCGAAATCAACCGGCGCAACAGCGGGGAAACCTTTTCAGGATTGATCGGGAATTCCCAATTGTCGGGAGAATCGGGCGAGGGGGTCAGGCTTTGCCCGGCTTGCAGCTCCAGAAGTTTTTCCGGATCGACCATCAGCGAGTTGGTATCGATCGTTGCCGAGGCTGAAATCGCCGCAGCGATGATCTTGCCCTGGGTTAGAAGGCTTTCCACCTTCGCGTCGATCAGTCCCTCGCGGAACTGGTTCATATAGAGAATGCCGGAGACCAGAACGCCAAGCGCCGCAAGGTTGAGAAACAGGATGCGGCGCGTCAGGCTCGAAAAGAGATATTGGCCGAGGAACTTGCGAAAGGGCGCAAACAAGCGACGCCAGAACACCGAGCGCTGCCGCCGTGCTCTGCGCTCGCGCAGGTTCGCTTGCAAATTTGCCTGCAAACTCGCCTTCGGGCTTTCGTTCCGGGTCTCTGCGACCATCTCGCTTTGGTTACTCGTGCTAGAGCACATCCCGAAAAGTGTGAAACGGTTTTCGGACAGGATGTGCGTCAAATATTCCAGATCAATGCCGGGATATCGCACCCGGCACTGGCAATTTTAACCTATCAGGCTTCGCGGAAGCGATAGCCGACGCCATAGAGCGTTTCGATCATCTCGAAGTCGTCGTCAACCACCTTGAACTTCTTGCGAAGGCGCTTGATGTGGCTGTCGATGGTGCGATCATCGACATAGACCTGCTCATCATAGGCCGCATCCATCAAGGCGTCACGGCTTTTCACGACGCCGGGGCGCTGTGCCAGCGAGTGCAGGATCAGGAATTCGGTGACCGTCAGCGTGACGGGCTCGCCCTTCCAGGTGCAGGTATGGCGTTCCTGATCCATGACCAGCTGACCGCGTTCCAGCGACTTGGATGGCTGACCCGCAGGCTTGGCCGTACCGTCGCGGGCAGCGACGCGGCGCAGAACAGCCTTCACACGCTCCACCAGCAGACGCTGCGAGAACGGCTTGGTGATGAAATCGTCCGCGCCCATCTTGAGACCGAAGAGTTCGTCGATCTCGTCGTCCTTCGAGGTCAGGAAGATCACCGGGAGATCGGACTTCTGGCGCAGGCGGCGCAGAAGCTCCATGCCATCCATACGCGGCATCTTGATATCGAAGATCGCGAGATTTGGCGGACGCGCCATCAGACCATCAAGAGCGGAAGCGCCGTCGGTATAGGTTTCAACCCGATAGCCTTCCGACTCCAGCGCAATGGAAACGGAGGTCAGAATGTTACGGTCATCGTCGACCAGCGCAATTGTCTGCGTTGCCGAGGCTTCCTTCATGCGGACCCTTCTCCTTCATGTTTTGCCAGGGCATGCATCCCATTGGAGCATTGACCATCTGGCATTCCACCCGGCGCAACCGGCTGGAGGGCGGTTCGAAAATCGAGCGCCTGATTTGCACATCGATACTATTATAGTGATGCAGCTTGTGCAGTACAAATTAGGTACAAAATGTGGCGGCTCTGTAAGAAGCCGTGAAACAGGCTTTGGCGAATCATTCTTTGGTTAATGCTCGTCCAGATTGTATTCCACAAATAATACACGCGAAAACGCAATAATTAAACGATTTAAAAAAAATTCAAAATTTTTAAACCGATTAAATATTTGAATTGCCGCAATTAATCTGTTTCTGACTCCCCACTCCTCCGAGAACGGAAAAACGGAGGCCAGATTTATTTGTCAAACCAAATGGCGGAGACACCATGAGAGAGACCGGCATTCACAATACGGCCGCTTCCATTGCCACTTCGGGACTGAAGGAACTCTCCGCAGTCTTTTATAACCTCGGGCCTGCTCGGCTTTATGAGGAAACCATCCGCCGTGGCGAAGCCGAACTGACCGCACAGGGCGCGCTTGTCGCCCGCACCGGCCAGCACACCGGTCGTTCGCCGAAGGACAAGTTTGTGGTCCGCGACGCCAATACCGAAGATCAGGTCTGGTGGGACAACAACAAGCCGATCACCCCGGAAGCCTTCGAGCTTCTCTATGCCGATTTCATCGAGCATGCGAAGGGCAAGGAGCTTTTCGTTCAGGATCTCATCGGCGGCGCAGATGCCGACAACAAGATCAACGCCCGCATCGTGACCGAATATGCCTGGCATTCGCTGTTCATCCGCAACCTGCTGATCCGCCCGGCCCAGGAAGAGCTTGCTTCCTATGTGCCGGAAATGACGATCATCGATCTGCCGTCCTTCAAGGCCGATCCGGAACGTTATGGCGTGCGCACCGAAACGGTGATCGCGGTCGATCTGACCCGCAAGATTGTGCTGATCGGCGGCACCTCTTATGCTGGTGAAATGAAGAAGTCGGTATTCACCGCGCTCAACTATCTCCTGCCTGCCAAGGGCGTGATGCCGATGCATTGCTCGGCCAATGAAGGTCCGAACGGCGACACCGCCGTCTTCTTCGGCCTGTCCGGCACGGGCAAGACCACGCTTTCCGCCGACCCGACGCGCACGCTGATCGGCGACGACGAGCACGGCTGGGGCGAGCATGGCATCTTCAACTTCGAAGGCGGCTGCTATGCCAAGACCATCCGTCTTTCCGCCGAAGCAGAGCCGGAAATCTATGCCACGACGCAGCGTTTCGGCACGGTGCTGGAAAATGTCGTTCTCGACGCCAACCGCCAGCCGGATTTTGACGATGGTTCGCTGACCGAAAACACCCGTTGCGCCTATCCGCTCGATTTCATCCCGAATGCATCGAAAACGGGCAAGGGCGGCCAGCCGAAGAACATCATCATGCTCACCGCCGATGCTTTCGGTGTGATGCCTCCAATCGCCAAGCTGACCCCGGCGCAGGCCATGTACCACTTCCTGTCCGGTTACACGGCAAAGGTTGCTGGCACCGAAAAGGGCGTCACCGAACCGGAAGCAACCTTCTCGACCTGCTTTGGCGCACCGTTCATGCCGCGTCACCCGTCGGAATACGGCAATCTGCTGCGCCAGCTGATCGCCGAACACAAGGTCGATTGCTGGCTGGTCAATACCGGCTGGACCGGCGGCGCCTATGGCACCGGCAAGCGCATGCCGATCAAGGCAACCCGCGCGCTTCTGGCTGCGGCTCTTGACGGTTCGCTGAACAATGCGGAATTCCGCGTCGATCCGAATTTCGGTTTTGCCGTTCCGGTTGAAGTGCCGGGTGTGGATACGTCCATTCTCGACCCGCGTTCGACCTGGGCCGACAAGGCTGCCTATGACGCACAGGCCAAGAAGCTGGTCGACATGTTCGTCACGAACTTCGAAAAGTTCGAACGCCACGTCGATCACGAGGTCAAGGACGCAGCACCGGCAATCCGCGTCGCTGCTGAATAAAATCGCTCAGAGATACTGAGGCCAGAATACTGAGGAGGGAGAGAGCCCGGCCAGCGCGCCGGGTTTTCTTTTGCACTCAATTCCACCTCCCACATTGGCGCGCATGGTTTTCTCCGCATGCCCTTGCTCCAAAACCGCTTCGCACTTTGGGGGGCATAACTTTCTCCGCATGCCCTGATCCCAAAACCGCTTCACACTTTGGGGGCATGACTTTTTCCGCATGCCCTGATCCCAAAACCGCTTCGCACTTTTGGGGGGCATAACTTTCTCCGCATGCCCTGACCCCAAAACCGCTTCGCACTTTTGGGGGGCATAACTTTCTCCGCATGCCCTGACCCCAAAACCGCTTCGCACTTTTGGGGGGCATGCGTGCGCCGGGTTTTCTTTTGTCCAAAAGTGACGAAGCGTGTATGCGTTCTCTCATGGAAGAGAACCGGAACATCATCCGCATCACCAATCGCCTGACGATCCGCGAGGACGATCTGGAGGAAAGCTTCATTCGCGCCTCTGGTCCCGGCGGACAGAACGTCAACAAGGTTTCAACGGCGGTGCAGCTACGCTTTCATGCGGCGCAATCGGGATTGCCGGAAGATATTCTCACGCGCCTCTTCAAGCTGGCCGGTCAGAAAGGCACCAAGGACGGTGACATTCTCATCGAAGCCAATCGCTTCCGCACGCAGGAGCGCAACCGCGAAGACGCCCGCGAACGGCTGATTGCCCTGATCGCCAAGGCCGCCGAACCGCCACCGCCGCCACGCAAGAAGACAAGGCCCACCAAAGGCTCCGTCGAGCGACGCCTGAAAGCAAAATCAGGCCGCGCGGATATCAAAAAAGGACGCGGCAAGGTTTCCTTCGACTGAAGCACTGCCTCCGGACCTGAATTCCAATCCTGAAAAGACCGCAAGAGCAGGGGAAACGCATGACCACGAAACTCTACCACCTCGAAACCAGCCATGGCAAAATTGCGGTGCGCGAAAGCGCGGGCGAAGGCGCGCCCCTGCTGATGATCCATGGCAATTCGAGCGCGAGCGCGATTTTCCAGAACTAGCTCGAAGGTGAGATCGGCAAGAAGTGGCGCGTGATTGCGCCCGATCTGCCCGGCCACGGCCAGTCAGGCGACGCCATCGATCCTGACCGCAGCTATTCCATGGAAGGCTATGCCGATGCCATGACCGAAGTGCTGCAAAAGCTTGGCATTTCCGATGCAGTGGTGTTCGGCTGGTCGCTCGGCGGCCATATCGGCCTTGAGATGATTTCGCGCTACCCCGGCATGCGCGGGCTGATGATCACCGGCACGCCGCCGGTCGCCCGCGAGGAAGTGGGGCAAGGCTTCAAAAGCGGCCCAGACATGGCGCTGGCCGGGCAGGAAGTATTTTCCGCACGCGATGTCGAATCCTATGCCCGCAGCACTTGCGGCGAACCGTTTGAACCCTCGCTGCTCGATATCGTCGCCCGCACCGACGGTCGCGCACGCCGCATCATGTTTGAGAAATTTGCTGCCGGAACTGGTGGCAATCAGCGCGACATCGCTGCCGAAGCAAAGCTTCCCATCGCCGTGGTCAACGGGCGCGATGAACCTTTCGTTGAACTCGACTTCGTCTCGAAAGTCCGTTTCGGCAATCTCTGGGAAGGCAAAACCCACGTCATCGACAATGCGGGTCACGCACCTTTTCGTGAAACACCAGCGGTTTTCGATGCCTATCTGGCGCGTTTCATCACCGATTGCACGGCATAAAGCCCGTTTTCAACGCACGCGATGCATTCTTTCGGCGGCGCTGCGCGGCGCCGTCGAAATTACTGCTACCATCTCCTCATTGGTGCTCTACTTTGAAGACGGGAGTTTCAATGAGGTGATATTATGAGCATGACTGTTGCAGACCTTTTGGCCGAAACCCTCGCTCAGGCCGGAGTCCGGCGCATATGGGGTGTGACCGGCGATAGTCTGAACGGGCTGAATGACAGCCTGCGCCGCCTTGGCAAGATTGACTGGATGCATGTCCGTCACGAAGAAACCGCCGCTTTCGCCGCTGGTGCGGAAGCAGCCGTTACAGGTCAGCTGGCCGTCTGTGCCGGCAGTTGCGGCCCCGGGAACCTTCACCTCATCAACGGTCTTTTCGACTGCCAGCGCAATCGCACGCCCGTTCTGGCAATCGCCGCCCATATCCCGTCATCGGAAATCGGCCTCGACTATTTTCAGGAAACGCATCCGCAGGAACTGTTCCGCGAATGCAGCCATTTCGTTGAACTCGTTTCCAATCCTGCTCAGATGCCGGAAGTGCTGCACCGCGCCATGCGCGCAGCAGTGGGGCAGCAGGGTGTGGCCGTGATCGTCCTGCCGGGCGATGTTGCGCTGAAACAGATTGACGAACCGGCAGCGAAAGCCTGGGTCCAAGTCGCGCAGCCGCGGATCATCCCGTCCGATGATGATATCGGGCAGCTTGCCGATCTTCTGAACAGCTCCGAAAAAATCACAATCCTCGCGGGTAGCGGCTGCGCTGGCGCGCATGATGCCGTGGTGGCGCTTGCCGACCGTCTGGCTGCGCCCGTGGTGCATGCGCTGCGCGGCAAGGAGCATATCGAGTGGGACAATCCCAACGATGTCGGCATGACCGGTCTGATCGGATTTTCATCCGGCTACCACGCGATGCTGAACTGCGACACGCTCCTGATGCTGGGCACCAGTTTTCCGTATCGGAATTTCTATCCCGAGAAGGCGAAAGTGGTTCAGATCGATCACGACCCGTCCCAGCTTGGCCGTCGCGCGCTGATCACGCTTGGCGTCGTCAGTGATGTGAAAGAAGCTGCCAACGCCCTGTTGCCCAAACTGAAATCGAACCGCAGCGCCACGTTCCTGAATTCCGCCAAGGCGCATTATGTCAAAGCACGCAAGGATCTGGACGATCTCGCCCAGCCCTCAAAGGCAGGCCAGCCAATCCATCCGCAATATCTCACACGTTTGATCGATCAGACTGCGAAAGCTGATGCCATTTTCACCGCCGATGTCGGAACGCCCACCGTCTGGGCGGCGCGCTATCTCAAGATGAATGGCAAGCGCCGTCTGCTCGGCTCGTTCAATCACGGCTCCATGGCCAATGCCATGTTACAAGCACTGGGCGCGCAGGCCGCAGCACCGGACAGGCAAGTCATTTCCCTGTCCGGAGATGGCGGCTTCACTATGATGATGGGCGATTTTCTATCCCTGACTCAGCTGAAACTGCCGGTGAAAATGATCGTCTATAATAATGGCTCGCTCGGCTTCGTCGCGATGGAAATGAAAGCGGGCGGCTATCTCAGCACTGGCACCGATCTGGACAATCCGAACTTTGCCGCCATGGCGGAAGCCATAGGCATCAAGGGTATCCGGGTGGAGGAATCCGCAGACCTGCCGGGCGCGCTGCAACAGGCTTTCGATCACAAGGGACCGGTTCTGGTCGATGTGGTCACGGCCAAGCAGGAGCTTGTCATGCCGCCGAAGATCAAAGCCGAGCAGGCGAAGGGGTTCAGCCTCTATATGCTGAAAGCCATCATCAACGGGCGCGGCGATGAAATCGTCGAACTCGCCCGCACCAATCTCGGGCGCTGATCTATTTGTTTTCACGCATTATCCGACGCATCGAAGCGGGATCAGAAATCAGTCCAGTGGACTGATTTCCCCGCGTAGGCGCTTCGCACCTTTGCTGGAAATGCTCTAGCAAAGAGGCCGGGTTTCCCCGGCCTCTTTTCATATCTTCCTGAGTGCGACCTCTTCGATCAGATGGTCGCTACCCTTGCGCAGGATCAGGTCCGCGCGCGGTCGGGTCGGGAGGATATTCTCATTGAGATTGCGCAGATTGATATTCTGCCACAGACCTTCGCCGATGGAGCGCGCCGCGTCTTCCGAAAGCTGCGAATAGCGATGGAAGAAGGATTGTGGATCGCGGAAGGCCGTTTCGCGCAGGCGCATGAAACGGTCGATATACCATTTGTGGATCAGTTCCGGATCGGCATCGATATAGATCGAGAAGTCGAAGAAGTCCGACACGAAGGGCACCATTTTGCCGTCTTCCGGCAGATCGCGCACCTGAAGGACATTGATGCCCTCGAAAATTAGAATGTCCGGCTTGTCGACCACCTGATAGTCGTTCGGCAGCACGTCATAGCTCAGATGCGAATAAAGCGGCGCGCGCACATGGCTCATGCCCGCCTTGATCGCCGACAAGAAGCGCAGAACAGCGCCAATATCGTAGCTTTCCGGAAAGCCCTTGCGCTCCATCATGTTCTGCTCGCGCAGAACGGCATTGGGATAGAGAAAACCATCCGTCGTCACCAGATCGACCTTCGGGCTGGAAGGCCAGCGGGCGAGCAGTTCTTTCAGAATACGCGCTGTCGTGGACTTGCCCACGGCCACCGAACCGGCAACGCCGATGATGAAGGGCGTCTTGAAGGATTCCTCCATATTGAGGAATTGCTGGCGCTGGCGAAACAAAAGCTGGCTTGCCTCGACATGCGCATAAAGCAGCCGCGACAGCGACAGATAGATGCGACGGACCTCATCAAGATCGATGGGATCGCCGAGCGAACGCAACCGCTTGACCTCTTCATAGGTCAGGGTGAGGGGAGTATCCGCGCGAAAGCCTGCCCATTCCTCTGCCGAGAAAAAGCGGTAGGGCGAATATCTGGAAGGGGTGAGCTGATCCACTTTTTCCCACATGAACTGTCGTCTCTCTGGCCTTCTATTCAGCGCGATCCTTTGCAGGATCACGCCTTCGGGCGAGCGGCCTTTTCTTCAAGGCCGGTCTGGCCCGTGCGGCGGTCGAGTTCCTGGAGAACCTCTTCGAGCGGCACACCGGCAATTTTCCAGACCACCATCAGGTGATAAAGCAGATCGGCGCTTTCGGAAACCACGCCTGCGCGGTCGCCGGAAACAGCAGCAATCACCGTTTCCACGGCTTCTTCGCCCAGTTTCTGCGAAGCCTTGTTCGGGCCTCTGGCAACAAGGCTTGCCGTATAGGACGATCCGTCAGTCACGCTGGCGCGTTCCGCCACGATGCGTTCAAGATCTGTGAGCGTAAACTGGCTCATCGGGGTTCCTCCCGTCATTTATATTCTTTGTTCAGCGAACCGGATCGAGCCGCATCGGAATGCCGGCTTCGGCCATATAGCGCTTGGCTTCGCCGATCGAATAGGTGCCGAAGTGGAAGATCGAAGCAGCCAGCACAGCCGTTGCGTGGCCGTCGCGGATACCGGCCACCATGTGATCCAGATTGCCGACGCCACCCGAAGCGATCACCGGCACGCGCACGCTGTCAGCCACAGCACGGGTCAGCGCCACATCGTAACCGGCCTTGGTGCCATCGCGATCCATCGAGGTGAGCAGGATTTCGCCTGCACCCAGATCGACCACCTTGCGGGCGAACTCCACCGCATCGATGCCGGTCGTCTGGCGACCGCCATGGGTGAAGATTTCCCAACGATCCGCTTCGCCTTCGCCCGAAACCTTCTTGGCGTCGATGGCGACGACGATGCACTGATTGCCGAACTTGTCTGCCGCCTCAGCAACGAATTCCGGGTTCTTCACCGCTGCCGTGTTGATCGACACCTTGTCGGCACCGGCCAGAAGCAGTTTGCGGATATCCGCAACCTGACGCACACCGCCACCGACGGTTAGCGGCATGAAGCACTGTTCTGCAGTCCGGGCCACTACATCGAAAATTGTCTCGCGATTGTCCGAGGACGCCGTGATGTCGAGGAAGCACAATTCGTCCGCTCCCGCCGCATCATAAGCGCGGGCAGCTTCCACCGGATCGCCCGCATCGATCAGATCGACAAAGTTGACGCCCTTGACGACGCGGCCATCCTTCACATCGAGACAGGGAATTACGCGTGCTTTCAAAGTCATGCTGTGGCCCTCAGCAATGAAAGTGCTTCAGCCGGATCGATGCGACCGTCATAAAGCGCACGGCCCGAAATCGCGCCTTCGAGTTTGCGCGCATCCGGTGCGGCCAGACGCTTGATATCGTCCATCGAAGCAAGACCGCCCGATGCGATCACCGGAATGGAAACCGCCTCGGCGAGCGCCAGCGTCGATTCCCAGTTGATGCCGGCCAGTACGCCGTCGCGGTCGATATCCGTATAGATGATGGCGGCGACGCCAGCGCCTTCAAACTTCTTCGCAAGTTCAATCACGCCAAGCTGGGAGGCTTCGGCCCAGCCTTCAACGGCGACCTTGCCGCCCTTGGCGTCGATGCCGACAGCGACCTGTCCCGGAAACGCCTTGCAGGCTTCGATCACCAGCGCCGGGTCGCGCACGGCAACCGTACCGAGAATGACGCGACGCAGCCCCTTGGAAAGCCAGCTTTCAATGTGCTGTAGCGTGCGAATGCCACCACCCAGTTGCACCGGATTTTTGGTGGCTTTCAGGATTGCTTCGACCGCAGCGCCGTTGACGCTCTCGCCCGCAAAAGCGCCGTTAAGATCGACCACATGCAGCCATTCAAAGCCCTGATCTTCAAAGGCCTTGGCCTGCGCGGCGGGATCGGTGTTGTAGACGGTGGCCTGATCCATGTCGCCGAGCTTCAGGCGCACGCATTGACCGTCTTTCAAATCGATGGCGGGAAAAAGGATCATGTCTTCAAGGCTTCCATTTCAGGAAATTGGCAATGAGCGAAAGGCCGAGCAGCTGGCTCTTTTCCGGGTGGAACTGGGTTCCCACCATATTGTCGCGACCGACAGCAGCGGTAACATCGCCACCGTAATCCGTCACGGCCAGAACCTCGTCCGCCTTCTTCGCGTCGAACATATAGGAATGGACGAAATAGGCGTGCAAGCCGTTCTCGCCGGTCTCGATTCCATCGAAAATCGGATGCGCCTGATGCGATTGTTTCACGTGAATCCGATTCCAGCCGATTTGCGGAATCTTCAGTGTCGGGTCAGACGGCGTCATTTCGCGCACATCGCCCGCGATCCAGCCGAGGCCTTCGGTCACGGTCTTTTCCAATCCGCGCTCGGACATGAGCTGCATGCCGACGCAAATGCCGAGAAACGGATGGCCCTTCTTGATGACAACTTCATCAAGCGCTTCAACCATGCCCGACACGGCATGAAGACCGGCACGGCAATCGGCATAAGCGCCAACGCCCGGCAACACCACGCGGTCGGCAGAGGCCACCCGCGCGGCATCTGCCGTCAGTTCGATTTCGGCATTTATGCCGCTTTCACGGGCGGCACGCTCAAAGGCCTTGGTGGCCGAGCGAAGATTGCCGGAACCATAGTCGATTATCGCAACACGCATTTTCAGTTTTCTCCGCGATGACCCACGAATCCGATCGTGGAGCCAGTAGAGGAATAAGTGGGACGCGGGGACGCCTTGTCCCATCGATTGGCCGTGACCGTATCCAATGCAGGGGCAGGCTTTTCCGCGATAGTGGTGTCAGACGCTGTGCGCCCGAAGAAATAACGGATTTCCGCCTCGTCGAGATCGCTGGCGTCGATTGCCGCCCGTTCGATATAGCCCTGACGCTTCAGTTTCGCGATTTTCCAGTTCGAGCCTTCAAAGGCCACGAACAGCGAAACGATCAGTGTCAGCAGGGAAACCGCATCGGCAACGCCGAAGTAACTCCCGGCAAAGCCGAGCAAAAACGTGACGCCGAGAACGGCAAAGGCCTCGAACCAGAGGCGCTGCATCGCAAGCCAGACAAACGGCAGAACCAGCGCCATTACATGGAATCCGTCGCGCACGAACACGGAATGTTCAACGCTCGACCCGCTGCGCTTCTTTTTGGAAGACGCTTCGGTTGGTTCCAGAACGACGAACTGGGTCATGAATTATCCCTTCAGCGACCCCTTGGTGGAGGGGATTGCATCCTTCTGGCGCGGATCGGTTTCCAGCGCCGTGCGCAGAACCCGGGCCACCGCCTTGAAGATCGACTCGGCGATATGGTGGTTATTGGCGCCATAATGGTTGTTGATATGCAGCGTAATGCCTGCATTCATCGCAAAGGCCTGGAAGAACTCACGCACAAGCTCGGTATCGAAGGTGCCGATCTTGGCTGCCGGGAAATTGACGTTCCACACCAGATAAGCGCGGCCGGATACGTCGACCGCCGCTCCGGTCAGTGTGTCGTCCATGGCGAGATCAAGCGAAGCATAGCGCACGATGCCGCGGCGTTCGCCCAAGGCTTTGGCGAGAGCCTGACCGAGTGCAATGCCAGTATCTTCAACCGTGTGGTGATCATCGATATGCAGGTCGCCCTTGGCCATGACGCGCATATCGATGAGCGAATGTCGCGAAAGCTGCTCGAGCATGTGATCGAAGAAGCCGACACCGGTTGTGATGTCGAACTTGCCGACGCCATCCACATCAACAGAAACGGCAATGCTCGTCTCTTTCGTGGAGCGTTCGATACTTGCCTTGCGGGTGCTTTCAGCAGTCATAAGCGATCCTCATTGGGGTACTGGAGGCGTTCTAGAACAGCTTGCCCGCTTTGCCAAATGCTTTTGCCAATCCGACAAGCAGCAATTCGGCATTTGCAATTCAGTATTTGCAATTCAGGGGGCTGTTCTTAAATATCCACATTGAAACGCGATTCATCCGGCAAGACGACCGGCTGAAGTGGTTCACCCTCAGATGAAGGGGCTTGTGGGATCGCCGTCCGGGATTGCATGAGCCGCCAAAGGAGCATCCATGATCGAACACAATCCCACAACGATTTACGGTACGACCATCGTGACCGTCCGCAAGAACGGCAAGGTCGTGATTGCAGGCGACGGCCAGGTCTCGCTCGGCAATACCGTCATGAAGGGCAATGCGCGCAAGGTTCGCCGCATCGGCAAGGGCAATGTCATTGCCGGTTTCGCCGGCGCGACCGCCGACGCCTTCACCCTTCTGGAGCGCCTCGAAGCCAAGCTGGAGCAATATCCCGACCAGCTCATGCGCGCTTCGGTCGAACTCGCCAAGGACTGGCGCACCGACCGTTATCTGCGCAAGCTCGAAGCCATGATGCTTGTGGCCGACAGCAAGGTGACGCTGGCGCTTACCGGCACCGGCGACGTGCTTGAGCCGGAACATGGCGTTATGGCCATCGGTTCGGGCGGCAATTATGCGCTGGCTGCGGCCCGTGCGCTGATCGACACCGACAAGTCTGCAGAAGAGATCGCCCGCAAGGCGATGGAGATCGCAGCCGATATCTGCATCTACACCAACCACAATATCCTCGTGGAAAGCCTGGACGCAGAATGAGCTCGCTTGCGCAGGTCACCAAACCGAGTGGACAACGCTGGGGCCTGGGCGTCCTGATCGTGATTGCCATCATCGCGGTGCAAGCCACCTGGCTGCACCTCGACGGGCGGATCGCCATGTGTGAATGCGGCACCATAAAACTATGGTCGGGTTCTCTGAAATCGGAGAATTCGCAGCATATAGCCGACTGGTACACGCTGTCGCATATCATCCATGGCTTTCTGTTCTACTGGCTGTTCACGGTCATCGCGCCCAAAGCCCCGCTCGGCTTGAGACTTGCGGCTGCGGTCGGCATCGAAGCGGTCTGGGAGCTGGTCGAAAACTCGAACTTCATCATTGAACGCTATCGCGCCAATACGTCCTCGGTGGACTATTTCGGCGACAGCATCGTCAATTCGGTTTCCGATACGCTCGCCGCCGCGCTCGGCTTTCTGATCGCCGCAAAGCTGCCAACCAAAATCACCGTCGCCATCGCGCTCTTTTTTGAAATTCTGGCGCTGATCGTCATTCGCGACAATCTTACGCTCAACGTGATCATGCTGCTGCATCCGTTCGAGTTCATCAAGCAGTGGCAAAGTGGGTTGTAAAATGAGTAACTTCTCTCCCCGTGAAATCGTTTCGGAACTTGACCGGTTCATCATCGGCCAGAACGACGCCAAGCGCGCCGTGGCCATCGCCTTGCGCAATCGCTGGCGCCGCCAGCAGCTCGAAGGGCAGATGCGCGAAGAGGTCATGCCGAAGAACATTCTGATGATCGGACCGACCGGCGTCGGCAAGACGGAAATCTCGCGCCGCCTCGCCAAGCTTGCAGGCGCGCCTTTCGTCAAGGTCGAAGCCACCAAGTTCACCGAAGTGGGCTATGTCGGCCGCGACGTGGAACAGATCATCCGTGACCTCGTTGAAGTCGCCATTGCGCTCGTGCGTGAAAAGCGCCGCGACGACGTGAAGGCCAAGGCGCATCTCAATGCCGAGGAACGCGTTCTCGAAGCTTTGGTCGGCAAGACGGCAAGCCCTGCCACGCGCGACAGTTTCCGCAAGAAGCTGCGCAACGGCGAGCTGGACGACAAGGAAATCGAGGTCGAGGTCGCCGATACCGGATCGAACTCGAATTTCGAAATCCCCGGCATGCCGGGCGCGAACATCGGCGTGCTCAACCTGTCGGACATGCTGGGCAAGGCCATGGGCGGGCGCACCAAGACGCGCAAGACCACGGTGAAGGATTCCTATGCAATCCTCGTCAATGATGAATCCGACAAGCTGCTCGATCAGGACCAGATTGTGCAGGAAGCGCTGCGCGTCACCGAAGACGAAGGCATTGTGTTCATCGACGAGATCGACAAGATCGCCTCTCGCGAAGGCGGCGGCGGTGCTGGCGTTTCACGCGAAGGCGTGCAGCGCGATCTGTTGCCGCTCGTCGAAGGCACCACGGTTGCGACCAAATACGGACCGGTGAAGACGGATCATATCCTCTTCATCACCTCCGGCGCATTCCATGTGTCGAAGCCGTCCGATCTTCTGCCGGAATTGCAGGGCCGTCTGCCGATCCGCGTCGAGCTTTCCGCTCTGACGCGCGAAGACTTCCGCCGTATCCTCACGGAAACGGAGGCAAGCCTGATCAAGCAGTATATTTCCCTGATGCAGACGGAAGAGGTGACGCTTTCCTTCACCGACGACGCCATTGACGCTCTTGCCGATATTGCAGTCGATCTGAATGCGACCGTCGAAAACATCGGCGCGCGCCGCTTGCAGACGGTGATGGAAAAGGTTCTGGACGAGATTTCGTTCACTGCCCCGGATAAAACCGGCGCGACCTTCACCGTCGACGCGAACTATGTGAAGGAAAAGGTGGGTGCTCTGTCCAAGAACACCGACCTGTCGCGCTTCATTCTGTAAACCGCGACAACTGACACTACAGTTGCAAATTCGTCAGGCCGTGGCGAAACGAGTGATTTTCGAGCACCGGCGCGCAAGAAATTGCTCGTTGCAGACCGGCATCACGAAGAAAGCAACTGTAGCGCTAAGTGACCCGAAAGCCACGGCCGCTGTCGCTTTCATGCCTCGATAAAGAAACCCCTCGACTTGCGTCGGGGGGTTTTCTATTTTGCCCACAATTTCACGATCCATTTACCATATCAGGGCCGCTTCCGTACAATGATGAGCAACAGTACACTGAACCGCATTGCTGGCTTTTGTTTCCGCGCCATTTCCAATGCAAAACCGGTTTCCACTGTTGCTGGTGTTACCCTGGCCTTCATGCTCGCCAGCCAGAGCGCCTATGCCGTGACGGTCGTGCCGCCCGGCAACCGCAATGCGGAACAGCCGCCGATTCCCGGCGCTTCCGCCAAGCGCACGCGCGAACTGAGCACCACCTATGAGAAGAAGTACCAGAAGATCTATAATCTTCTGAAGAAGGATGCCTCGCTGCGCTCGAAGATTCGTTCGACCGCCGCCGCCTATGGCATCGACCCCATTCATATTGTCGGCGCGATTGTCGGTGAGCACACCTATAATGTCGACGTCTATGACCGGCTTCAGACCTATTATGTGAAAGCCATGTCCTATGTGAATCAGGGCGTGAACTTCGGCTATAATGGCGAAAGCATCGGGCAGTTCATCAAGCGCCCGGAATTCGCCGACTGCCTGAAATTCAAGGACAGCTATTCGCTGTGGTCATGCCGTGAAACGGTCTGGAACAAGACGTTCCGGGGCAAGTCGGTGGGCGGCAATTCCTATCCGAACAACCGCTTCAGTGCCGTTTTCTTCCAGCCTTTCTATGGTGGGCAGACATTTGGCCTCGGCCAGATCAATCCGCTGACCGCGTTGCAGATGACCGACATGGTGAACCGCGTTTCCGGTCTGCCGAAGCTTGATGCGGAAGACGGCAGCGCCGTCTACAAGACCATCATGGACCCGGATCTGACGCTGCCTTACATCGCAGCGACCCTGAAACAGTCAATCAACTCCTATCGCCAGATTGCCGGTTTCGATATTTCCAAAAATCCGGGCCTGACCGCCACGCTCTATAATACCGGCGGTGCCGATGCCCGCGCCCGTGCGCTCGCAAACGAGAATGCAGGGCGTTCCGACCCGCAAATGCCGCAGGAAAATTACTACGGCTGGCTGGTCAACTCCAAGCTGGACGAGCTGAAGGCGCTGTTCTGATCAGGAAAGCATTTCCAGCAAAAGTACGCAGCGCCTACGCTGGGAAAACAGTCCACTGGACTGTTTTCTGATCCCGCTTCGATGCGCAGGAACCAATTCAGCTTTTCGGAATGATCCCGCGACGGCGCTTTCGCGCCGTCTCGATATCATCGCTGAGGCGCTTGATCGTTTCCTTGTCGATGATGCGGATATTACGCGCCAGAAGATTGGCAAGTTCCGTCGCCTGTGGCGACAGGCCTGACGTATCGATCACCACACGCGGATGTGAAACAGCCGCAAGGCTTTGCAGCTCTTCCGCCTCATCCCAGATGATATTGAAATAGGTGATGATGCGCTGAAGCAGATCCCAGGTCGGCTGTCCGCGCCGGCCATGTTCCAGCGCCGACAGATAAGCAGGCGAAACGCGCAGCGCCGCCGCCATATCCTTTTGCGTCACGCCGCGCTCTTCCCGCAGTTCTCGCAATCGCTTACCGAACGGGGTCATCGTTGCTGCCTGCCTCCGCCCAGACCCCCGCCAAGCAGGTTCTGCTGGGTCTGGCGGCGCAGCCGGACATAAAGCGCGCCGTGACCGCCATGATGGCGTGCGGCATCTTCAAAAGCGCTTACCAGAAGCCGGAACAGCGGTGTGGAAAACCAGTGCGGCACGGCCTGGCGCAAGATGCCTTCGCTGCCGAAAGAACGCCCTTTTCCAGTGATCACCATCACATGACGCAGGCCGCGTGCATGAGCGCTGACCAGAAAACTATAGAGAAGGCCATGAGCCTCATTCTGCGTGAGACCGTGAAGATCGATCCGCGCCTCAATATCAACCCTGCCTTTGGCGATCTTGCGATGGGTCGGCTTATCCAGCGACTTGATCTGCATTTCACTGAGCGAAGCCAAGCCTTTCTTCGGCTTGGCGCCTTCATCACTCGAAGCCTGCGGCATTTTCAAAGCGGGACGCTTTTCTTCTTCCGCCATCAAGGTCTTGAAGTCAGGCAACTCTTCCGAGACCGGCTTTTGTCGCGTTAAGGGCTTTGCAGTCTTGGCGACCGTTTCCCAGAGAATACGGTCTTCCGGGCGCAGATAATCCTTGCCGGATTTATCGGTGTCGCGCGCCATGGTCACGCCCCCACCAGATGACGCGGTACAAGCGCATAGAAATCCGCAGCGCTCTTGATACCACCGGCAATCTCGCCAGCCGCATCGCCGGACCCGGCAAACAGATCGCCGCGTGCTGGGCCGACAATGGCCGTGCCAGTATCCTGTGCGATCATCAGCCGAGCGAAAGGCGCGCCATCGAAAACAGTCACAGTCGGCGCATCGACATAAAATGGCGTGCCGAATGTGTGCAGCAGCCGGTCAACGGCCAGCGACCGGCCCGCCGTCAGCGGAACCTTGGCAGCGGCAATCGGACCTGCATCAACATCATCCACCGGCGCTTCCCGAAAGAAGATATAGGACCGGTTCTGCCAGATCAGCGTATCCGCCTCGTCGGGGTGGTCCTTCAGCCAGCGCCGGATCGTCTGCATGGAAATATCCGCTGCGGGAATTTCTCCATTGGCGACGAGAATGCGTCCAATGCCTGTGAAGGGATGGCCGGCCTTGGCAGCATAGGTAATGCGCATCATGCCGCCATCGGTGAGCTTCAGTCTGGCTGCACCCTGAACATGAGCAAAAAACGCATCCACACGGTCTGCAACGAAGGCAATCTCCAACCCGCGCCCGGAAAGGCTGCCCAGTTCGATCTGGCGGCGGTCGTCATATTCAACAAGCCCGGCTTCCGTCTGGCCAGCGAACGCATAGGACGGATCAAAACCGGCGGGGCGGTTCTCATCGGTCACCTTGACGAGATCGTCCGGCTTTCTCAGAAACGGCACGGTAAATCTGTCATCCGCGATAAGGGATGCTTCGATCTCCGGCTCGTAAAAGCCGGTCACAAAGCCCTGTTCCTGTTCCGGAACGATGCGGCACGGAACGAAATGCTGTTCGAAAAAGGCGCGGGCGGTAATCGTATCGGGATTATCGAGATGCCGTGCCGCGGCAAAGGCCGCTTGCAAAGCCTCGAAGCTGATGCCAAGGCTGCCGCTATGATAGGTCTGATGCGCCGCATAATCGGCGGAACGGCGAAAAGCAGCAAATGCGGGAGCCTGATCGTCCCGGTCCCAACCGGGGCAATCGGAAAAACCCACCGGGCGGAAAATCCTCGCCAAGTCGCTCACAGCCGCATCCGTCTAGAGCATTTCCAGCAAAAGTGTGAAACGGTTTTGCAAAGGAAATGCGGTGAAAACAAATTGATAGAGCAGTTCCAACGTTTCCGCTTTTAAAAAGGAACGGCTCTATCCAGTACAAACAAAAAGGCCGCTGAAATCAGCGGCCCGATTCTTAAGCCTTCTCTTAATCTTCCGCTTCGGTCGCGACAAGCTTCCAATTGGGATCACGCGAGCGCGTATCGCGGGCGAAAGTCCACAAATCCTTGATCTCGACCACGTTTTCCAGGTCGCCGTCGATCAGCTTGCCTTCCTTGTCGAGCGTCGCCGAAATCATCTGGCTCACAATGTTCAGCGTCACATGCGCTTCCGATCCCTTCATTTCGGCAGCTGCAATCTCCGCCTTCTCGATACCCACGAAGGAAGAGCGCACGCTTTCGCCGCGCTGCTCGCGTTCCTCGATGGCCGAAACGAAGCCTTCATAGACTTCCTTGGACAGAAGATTCTTCAAAACTTTGCGATCGCCATCGGCAAAGGACATCACAATCATTTCATAGGCGATCTTCACACCGTCCACGAAACGGGCGGGTTCGAAGGTCGGATCAGCGGCATAAATGGCCCGCAAACCGTCATTGATCGGTGTTCCGGTCGCAGCAATCTTGTCGATTGCCGTGAAGTCTTTTTCACCGGCGCGGCGTGGCAGAGCCACGACATTGTCGCTATCCGGCCCGGCAGGCGCGCCATTGTCGGCGCTTTTGGCCGATGTATAGGGATCGAAGGGCGGCTTTTCATTTCCAGTACGGCGGCCAAGAACATTCCTCAGCTGGAGAAAAATGATCACCGCTGCGATGAAGAAGAAGATTGTGCCGAAGTCGAAAAATTCCATACCGCCTGCCGTTGATTGAAGGAGAGGGCGTCAAATCCCTTCCAATCGTGAATTTCTGTTTCATACATATAGATCGGCAGGCGCAATCATTCAAATCCCGATCACGCGTACCTATTTGATATTTCATGTTAACAGTTTCATTTTCGTTCCGAACCTGAAAAAGCTACATTTGTCACTATGTTCGGAACATCAACCAAACAACAAAAGGTCCTGACTCACGTGTCGTCTTCTTTCGCCCCTCTCGTCATGCTGGCAATGCCATTTATCGAGATCGCCGGTTTTGTGATCGTCGGCAGCCATATCGGCGTCTTCGCGACACTGGGTCTGGTGATCCTGAGCGCCATGCTGGGCTTTTTCCTGCTGCGCGTGCAGGGCATCGGCCTTCTTCAGCGCATCCGCACGGAAACGGCGGCAGGCCGCGTCCCGGATCGTGAAATGGTGCATGGCGCGATGCTGGTTCTGGCCGCGATCATGCTGATCGTGCCCGGCTTTGTGACCAGCACCGTCGGCATTCTGCTCTTCATCCCGTTCATTCGCGATATTGTCTGGGAAAAATTCGTGCGCGGCCGCATGGTTGTCGCCACATCGGCCCGTTATTCGGAGGGCTACAGCCAGTATCAGCAGTCCAGTCCAAACCGGCGCGAAGATCGTGTCATCGATCTCGACCCGGAAGACTATACGACCAAGCCGAATGACAATTCGCCATGGAAAGGCGAGCGCAAAGACGGCTAACAGCAGCAATAGCTAACGTTGAAAGCCTTTCTTGCCTCATGCTCGCTCGCATGCTAGCCAAGCACACCAGTGGAGTTAATTTGACGTTTGAACGCCGTTCGACATAGGCGCAGCTTCAAACGTCGAATTTGAAAACTCCACTGAAGATTTAAAGTTGCTGGTGGTCTTTTAATTCCGACATTTGCCCAGCGGCTGTAGCACGGAAAGCAAATGTCGGAATCAGACCACCAGCCTTTTGGGGCAACGAGTTTAATTACCGAAAAGAAGGCATACCGATAATGAGCGATAAGGCTGCGGGCGAAGTAAAGAATGGCAACGGCGCGACCGCCGAGCCGTCCCTCAACATTCTGGCGCAATATGTGAAGGATCTGTCCTTTGAAAGCCCGGGCGCGCCGCTGTCGCTGCGCCCGCGTGAGAAGGCGCCTTCGATCAACATCAATGTGAACGTGAACGCCAATCCGCTTTCCGAAACGGATTTCGACGTTGTGCTGACGCTGGAAGCCAAGGCTGTGGACGGCAAGGACGTTCTGTTCAACACGGAACTGGTCTATGGCGGCGTTTTCCGCATTTCGGGCATCCCGCAGGAGCATATGCTGCCGCTGCTGTTCATCGAATGCCCGCGTCTGCTGTTCCCGTTCGCGCGCCAGATCATTGCTGACGCAACGCGCAATGGCGGCTACCCGCCGCTGATGATCGACCCGATCGATTTCGCGCAGATGTTCCAGCAGCGCATGGCTGAAGAACAGGCCAAGGCTGCCGTCAAGAGCTAAGCTTTATAGCTTTCCAATACGAAAAAGCCCGGCTACAAAGCCGGGCTTTTTCGTTTCGTACTATCAGGTTCTCAGGCCGAGTATTTTTTCCAGATCGCCTTGTCGCCCATGCCGTCCACAAGCGCCGTGTGGGCTGCGCGTTCCGTTTCGCTGATGCGGGGCTTAAGCGGGGCGGGGCGCGCCGCCAGCACAATCGCTGCACCACCGTCCGATGCACCACTGCTGTTCGGGCCGCCATCCATGCTTAGACCAAGCGCCGTCTGCTTGCCGCCGATCAGCTCGATATAGACTTCCGCCAGAATTTCCGAGTCGAGCAAAGCCCCGTGCAGCGTGCGGTGCGAGTTGTCGATGCCGTAGCGTTTGCATAATGCATCGAGCGAATTTGGACCCATCGGATGTTTGCGGCGCGCCAGCGCCAGCGTATCCACAATGCGTTCCACAGCGATTTCCGGCTTTCCAAGCCGTTCAAGCTCGGCGTTCATGAAGCCAAGGTCGAACATGGCGTTGTGGGCCACCAGTTTGGCGCCATCGAAAAATTCGAGAAACTCGTCCAGAATTTCCGCAAAAGTTGGCTTGTCCAGCAATTGCTCATTGCTGATGCCGTGCACGGCCAGCGCCTCGGGATGCACCTGGCGTCCCTGCGGATTGATGAACTTGTGGAATGTGCGGCCTGTGGGAAACTTGTTGATCAGTTCCACGCCGCCAATTTCGATCACGCGATCCTCCAGTCTTTCAAGACCGGTGGTTTCGGTATCGAAAACGATCTCGCGCATTGAAGAACCTCTCAGAAAATTATCTAAAACCATATAGCACGACCAATACGGCTATTCGGTCGCGACAGCCGGCTTTCCACTCAATTTCTGGATAACCGCCGTTATCTGCTGACGCAAATTGTCAAAACTTCCGCTGGTATCGAGCACGAAATCGGCGCGGGCGCGCTTTTCCGCATCCGGTGTCTGCCGGGCGAGAATGGCATCAAGCTTTTCTGCCGTCATGCCGGGCCGCGCCAGAACGCGCGCGCGCTGTATATCGGCGGGAGCAGACACAACCACAATCCTGTCCACACGCTTCTCACCGCCGGTTTCGAACAACAGCGGAATATCGACCAGAGCGATAGCCGAGCCTTGCGCTTCCGCCTCGCGCAGAAACGCTTCTTCTTCCTCGCGTACAAGCGGATGCACGATGCTCTCGAGCTTCTTCAGGGCATCCGGCTTGCCGATGACCTCAGCCGAGAGTTTTTCACGGTCCACAGTGCCATTTGCCACCGTTCCGGGAAATGCCGCCTCAATCAGCGGCGCGGCGCGGCCTGAATAGAGCCGATGGACGGCGTCGTCGGCGCTGTAAACAGGCACACCCGCCTCGGCGAACATATTGGACGCCGTGGTTTTTCCCATGCCGATGGAGCCTGTCAGTCCGAGAATGATCATAGAGCGCCAGCCTTTGCCATATCCGCTAGAATATGCTCGCGAAGCGCCGCCGTCACCTCTGGCTTTTGGCCAAACCAGCGTTCGAAACCCGGAACCGCCTGATGCAGCAACATACCAAGCCCGTCGACGGTCCTGAGACCAGCTTCTTCCGCACCTTTGAGAAAAGGCGTTTTGAGAGGAACATAGACAATATCTGTCGCTATGGCGCCTTTTGAAGCGACACGCAGATCGAGTGGAAAACCGCCTTCGTCGTCATGTCCGCTCATGCCGAGCGACGTCGTGTTGATGATCAATCCGGCATCGGCAACGCGCTCCTGCGCGCCCTCCCAGCCGGATGCCGAAACGGCAGCACCGAAATGCGTCGCCAGTTCTTCAGCCCGGCTGGCTGTGCGATTGACAACTGTTATCTTTGAAAAGCCGCGCGACAAAAGCGCGTGAATAACGGCGCGGCTGGCGCCGCCCGCGCCCAGAACAAGCGCCGTATCGGCATTGTCCCAGCCCGGCGCATAATCATCAAGATTGGCTGCGAAACCATAGGCATCCGTATTGCCGCCGCGAAGCTTGCCGTTTTCAAACCACAGCGTGTTGACTGCGCCGATGGCCGTTGCAGCCGCATCCAGACTATCGGCTGCCGCGTGAGCAGCTTCCTTATGCGGGATCGTCACATTGCCGCCCGCAAAACCATTTTCGGCTAACGACGCGGCGAAAGCGGCAAAATCTTCCGGTTTCACTTCAATCGGATCATAAGAGCCGTCAATGCCAAGCGCGTTCAGCCAGAATCCATGGATCAGCGGCGACCGCGAATGTTTGATCGGAAAGCCGGTGACAAAAGCTTTCGGCCCCGTCACGGATATCGTGTCAGCCATCGATGAGATGTTCCTTGCGCAGTTCGGCAAGCAGCGGCAGCAGCGGCAGGCCGACAATCGTAAAATAATCGCCTTCGATCTTCTCGAAAAGCTGGATGCCCGGACCTTCCACCTGGTAAGCGCCGACGCTGGAAAGCGCGCTGTCGCCAACCCGGCCGAGATAGCGCCCGACAAAAGCCGGATCGAGCTTGCGCATGGTCATGCGCGCAACCGAAACATGACGCCACAGGGTCTCGCCGTCTTTCACCAGAACCACCGCGCTGTTGAGCTGGTGCGTCTTGCCGGAAAACTGCAAAAGCTGACGCCCCGCCGCTTCCATATTGGCAGGCTTATGGAAAATCTCGTCACCAAGCGACAAGGTCTGGTCGCAACCAATCACCACAGCACCCGGATTTTTTTCGCTCACATCGAGCGCCTTGGCTTCAGCCAGAACCTGGGCCACTTCTTCCGGCGTTGCGCCCGATTCATAAAGCGGCGCTTCGACGGCGCGCTCATCAATATCGGCGCTTTCGCCCGAAAACTCGATTCCGGCATTTTTCAACAGCGCCGAGCGGAAAGGGCTCTTGGAAGCAAGAATGAGCCTGGTCGTCATGATTGAAATCCTTCGTTCTTCCCGGTGCGCAAAAGTGCCAATATGGCGGCAGCCGTTTCCTCGATGGAACGGCGCGACACATCGATGATCGGCCAGCCATGTCTGTTGCAGATGTTGCGCGCAAAGGCCAGTTCTTCGGAAATGGACACCCGGTCTGTGTAAAGTCCCGTATCGAGTGATGGTACACTGCCGAGCGGTCTGTTCTGACGGATTTGCGAGATTCGCTCCGCAGTCGCAACCAGCCCGACAATCAGCGGACGCTTGGCCGTGAACAGAACTTCTGGAACGGGAATGCCCAAAACGATTGGAACATTGGTCGCCTTCACGCCGCGATTGGCAAGATAAATGCTGGTTGGCGTCTTGGATGTACGCGAAATGCCGACCAGAATGACGTCCGCCTCCTCGATATCGAGCGGCAATTGTCCGTCATCATGCTCCATCGTGAAATTCAGCGCGTCGATCCGGCGGAAATAATCGGCATTGAGCACATGCTGCGCGCTTGCGCGGCGATGTGCCGGCGCACCCAGATAAGACTGGAACGTGTTCAGCACCGGTTCCAGCACCGAAACGCTGGGAACGCCCATTTCCGCACAGGCCTCATCGATGATCGCGGCCAGTTTCTGATCGACAATCGTATAGAGAACGATGCCCGGTTCGGCATCGATCCCTTCCAGAACCTTGCGCAGCTGTTTCTCGGTACGGATCAGTGGATAAATATGCTCAATGGCCCGCGCATTGGCATATTGCGCCGCTGCCGCGCGTCCGGCTGCGAGGAGAGTCTCTCCGGTCGCATCAGAAATCAGATGGAGATGAAAGTAGGAAAGCGTTCTGGTCACAGTTTTGTTGCCCTCCTGTTGACGGCTGTGCGTAAGGCCGAGGCTTCTTCCACAAGCCATGGCAGGCCGTGGAAAAATTGGCAAGTCATCCACAGCGGGCGAACATGTGCGAAGCAGCCATCAACATGTGTGGACAAGACTCGCAATTTCGGGAAACCTCTCAATTATTCCCAGCTTTTCCACAAAAGCGCATGAACTGCGTCAATTGGTAACCCTTTATATTAAAAGAGGGAATTGAGTTTTTTGCGTTTTCCGTCAGACTGGCGGCGAAAAATTGCACAAGGTAAGTTGGCAATTTCGGAACTGTGGGGAAAACCGGGACAGACCTTAATCCCCGATTCCAACAGACTCTAAGAATCAAAAGATTCCTGAATCATCCTTTCTTTATGAGAACCGGACTGGATAACTTCAGACCAAAACCGGATCAGGCAACCAACAAGGCGGATAAAAATCAGATGAAACGCAAAGTCTTGAGAGTGATCGACGGTGAAGCGGTCTTTCCACCTCCCATCTGGATGATGCGTCAGGCCGGTCGCTACCTTCCCGAATACCGAGAGACACGGAAGAAGGCAGGGAGCTTTCTCGATCTGTGTTATTCGCCAGATCTGGCTGTCGAAGTGACGCTTCAGCCAATCCGCCGTTTTGGCTTTGATGCAGCCATTCTCTTTTCCGACATTCTGGTCATCCCTCACGCCCTTGGGCGCGACCTTCGCTTTGAAGAGGGCAAGGGACCTTTGATGACCCCAATCGACGCCGACGAGATTTTCTGGCTTGAGACGGAAGGTGTCGCCAAACGGCTGGAGCCGGTCTACGAGACGGTTCGGCTGCTGCGCGAGCAGTTGCCCGACGAAACGACACTGCTCGGCTTCTGTGGCGCTCCCTGGACCGTTGCGACCTATATGATCGCCGGTCATGGCACGCCGGATCAGGCACCTGCCCGTCTTTTCGCCTATCGCTTCCCGGAAGCCTTCGAAAAGCTTTTGAATGATTTAGCTGATGTGTCTGCCGAATATCTCATCGAACAGCTGGATGCTGGCGCAGACGCCGTACAGATTTTCGATTCATGGTCCGGTGTTCTGGATGAAGATTGCTTTGAGCGGTTCTGCATCCAGCCGGTGGCGCGGATTGTTCAGAAAGTTCGCGCTGTCTATCCCGAAGCGCGCATCATCGGTTTCCCGAAAGGGGCAGGGATGCTTTATGCGGGCTACCGCGAAAAGACGGGCGTTGATGTGCTCGGCCTTGACTGGTCTGTGCCGCTCAATTTCGCAGCAGCCTTGCAGGAAGATGGCGCCATTCAGGGCAATCTCGATCCTTTGCGTGTTGTTGCGGGCGGTTCCGCACTTGATGAAGGTGTGGATGCAATCCTCGAACGTCTGGGGAAAGGCCCACTGATCTTCAATCTCGGACATGGCATTACACCTCAAGCGCCGGTCGAGAATGTCCAGCGCATGATCGATCGTATTCGTGGAGAAAAATCGTGAGCCAGCCAGTGTCGAAGAGCAGCACCAAGGCTGCCTATATCCGCATGATCGCAGCGCTCGTGATTGTGGTGCTTGGCGTCTGGGCATTGTTTCACGTGAATCCAACCGACGCCTATCTCTGGGTGAAGGCGGTTCACGTGATCGCGGTCATCGCCTGGATGGCCGGAATGCTCTATCTGCCACGGCTGTTCGTCTATCACACAGCGACCAAGCCCGGTTCTGAAGCTTCCGAGACTTTCAAGGTGATGGAAAAGCGACTGCTGCACTTCATCATCAACCCGGCCATGGCCGTGACCTGGATTGCCGGTCTGTGGATGGCTTGGGAAATCTTCCGCTTTCAAGGCGGCTGGCTGCACGCCAAGCTGCTGCTGGTTGTGCTGATGTCCGGCATGCATGGCTATCTCTCGAAAGCGACGCGCCTTTTTGCGGAAGACAAAAACACGAAATCGGCAAAGCATTGGCGAATCGTTAACGAAGTGCCAACCATTCTGATGGTCCTAATCGTCATTCTGGTGATCGTAAAACCATTTTAATTGTAGTTTTGTGAGAAAAAGAAGCCCGCTTTGTCGGGTTTCTGCCATTTTCCCGTTGCAGAATTTATCTGCGGTCACTACATGTGACTTGCTCTTCATATCGCAAATCGGTATGAAGAAAGCCTCTTCCCTTCCTGATCGCAGGCCTTCGATGCCGGTCCAGCCATCCAGCTGACCAACTTTCCGAACAACTGCATTTTCTCCTTATATTTCAAAAGAGTTCCTCATCCATGCAGGAAATGAAACTACAAGAACTAAAAAATAAAACACCGGTTGAGCTGCTTGCTTTTGCCGAAACCCTTGAAGTCGAAAATGCGAGCGCGATGCGCAAGCAGGAACTGATGTTCGCGATTCTCAAGAAGCTGGCTTCGCAGGATGTCGAGATCATCGGTGAAGGCGTTGTCGAAGTGCTGCAGGACGGTTTTGGCTTCCTGCGCTCCGCTGATGCCAATTATCTGCCAGGCCCCGACGATATTTATATTTCTCCTTCGCAGCTGCGCCGCTTCTCGCTGAAGACTGGCGATACGGTTGAAGGCCCGATCCGTGGCCCCAAAGAAGGCGAGCGCTATTTTGCGCTTCTCAAGGTCAATTCGATCAATTTTGAAGACCCGGAAAAGATTCGCCACAAGGTTCACTTCGACAATCTGACGCCGCTCTATCCGAATGAGCGCTTCAAGATGGAACTGGAAGTTCCGACCTCCAAGGATCTGTCGCCGCGCGTCATCGATCTGGTTGCACCGCTCGGCAAGGGCCAGCGTGGTCTGATCGTCGCTCCGCCACGTACCGGTAAGACTGTTCTGCTGCAGAACATTGCACACTCGATCACCGCCAATCATCCAGAATGCTATCTGATCGTTCTTCTGATCGACGAACGTCCGGAAGAAGTGACCGACATGCAGCGTTCGGTAAAGGGTGAAGTCATTTCGTCAACTTTCGACGAACCGGCAGCGCGTCACGTGCAGGTTGCTGAAATGGTCATCGAAAAGGCCAAGCGTCTGGTTGAACATGGTCGCGACGTTGTGATCCTGCTCGACTCGATCACCCGCCTTGGCCGCGCTTACAACACTGTTGTTCCGTCATCCGGTAAGGTTTTGACCGGTGGTGTGGATGCCAATGCACTCCAGCGTCCGAAGCGTTTCTTCGGTGCTGCGCGTAACATCGAAGAAGGTGGTTCGCTCACCATCATCGCGACCGCGCTGATCGATACGGGCAGCCGTATGGACGAAGTGATCTTTGAAGAATTCAAAGGCACGGGTAACTCGGAAATCGTTCTCGACCGCAAGGTTGCAGACAAGCGCATCTTCCCGGCCATGGACATTCTCAAGTCCGGTACCCGTAAGGAAGATCTGCTCGTTCCGCGCGCCGATCTGCAGAAGATCTTTGTTCTGCGCCGTATCCTCGCGCCGATGGGCACGACCGATGCGATCGAATTCCTCATCGACAAGCTCAAGCAGACCAAGAGCAATGGTGAGTTCTTCGATTCGATGAACACCTAAGCTCTTTGCAGCTTTTTGTTTTCGCGCATTATCCTACGCATCGAAGCGGGATCAGAAATCAGTCCAGTGGACTGATTTCCCCGCGTAGGCGCTTCGCACTTTTGCTGGAAATGCTCTAATCAAAAGCCACGCTGGAAAATCAGCGTGGCTTTTTTGTCCGTCACGCTCCGCTCGTCAGAAGAATGCGCAATGCGTCGTCATTCTCTACCGGCGGCAGACAGACCTGTCCTTTGCAGAACCATGCCGATGGCTTCTCTGCCCGGGCAGTACCGCCTGTCGGCAGTTCAATCACCGCATCCGGCGTGAAACTGACAATTTTGTCGAGACGACGCGGATCCGGATTTCGATTCGCTATCGAAACAAGCTCATCTTGATGAGACTGCGCGGCGATGACAAGCGATAGCGGTTCGGCAGCCATGCGGGCTGCATTCAATATGCCGATCTGACCATATTGCTGTGCGAGTGCGCGGCCTAACGCTTCCTCGATCAACGTCTCATTGCTTCGGTAAAGCGTCATGTCACCGGTTGCGAGGAAAAGCCGCGTCAGCGCTTCGATAATCTGGCTGGTCGCGCTGGGGATAGCCTCGTCATAATCACCATAGGCGTGAAGAATGACATCGTCGGCATCCAGCGCAGATAGACGGTAATTATCGGAAGCATCCCGGTGGTGGTCATCCAACGCCTGTTTGAGCTTCCGGGCGTCATCAATGTAGCTCCGGTCGGAACTTGCTTCATAGAGTGCCAGTGCGGCATTGATTATACCGGCATAGTCCGTCGACAGGGCAGGGTAGACCAGCCGATCCTGCATACGGCAATGCGCCATTTTCCCCGCGCGGAATGGCATCATGATCGCCTGATAGGCTTCGACCGCCAAAGTCACCCATTCCGGTTTGGCGAAGCTTCGTCCGGCCTCTGCAAGCGCACGGATCGCAAGTGCATTCCAGTCGGTCAGCGCCTTGTCATCGCGTCCCGGACGAATGCGTGTTTCACGCTGTGCGAATAGCTTTGCCTTGGCGCCCCGTATCGACGGCGTCGCCGCTGCATCAGCATTCACGTTATGCAAGCGGTTCAGAATAGTATGGCCTTCCCAGTTTCCTCCTGGGGAAACACCATAGAACGTCTTGAACGCCTTGCTATCCTCTCCCAAAACGCTGTCTATCTCCGCCTCGCTCCAGACGTAGAATTTTCCTTCTTCGCCTTCGCTATCGGCGTCGAGGCTAGACGCGAAACTACCGTCCGGCAGTCGCATTTCACGGACCAACCAATCAATGGTTTCTTCGATTCGTATGCGGAACAAATCATCTTTCGTTTCCGCAAAGGCATAATTGGCGTGTCGGATCAGCTGCGCATTGTCATAGAGCATTTTCTCAAAATGCGGCGCGAGCCACTCGGCATCCGTGCTGTAGCGGCACAGACCACCGCCGAGATGATCATAGATGCCGCCTTGCAGCATGGTCTTCAACGAGCGGATAAACTTGTCCCGGTTATCGCTGTCGTGATTATAGAGCCAGGATAGCCACAGCGCGTCCATGAATGGAGCATTGGGAAATTTAGGAGCGCCTTCGATGCCACCGCGTACCGGATCAATAAGACCACTGATCCGTTGCGTTACATCATCAAAGCGCGCAATTTCATTCGGAGTGGCGGCATTTTGCGCGGCGAGCCGACCTTCCAGATGATTGAACACCGCCTCGGCATTATGGTTAATTTTTTCTTTATCTCCTTGCCAGAGATTGTTCACGGCCTTTAATACATCGACAAAACCCGGCATGTTGTGGCGTGCGTGGGGCGGAAAATACGTGCCGCCCCAGAAGGGCTTTCCGTCAGGTCGCAAGAACATGGTCAAGGGCCAGCCACCTTGCTGTCCCATCGCGCCAAGCGCGGCCATATAGATCTGGTCTATGTCCGGTCGTTCCTCGCGATCGACCTTCACATTCACGAACAGGTCGTTCATCACTGCAGCGACATCAGCATCTTCGAACGATTCATGGGCCATGACATGGCACCAGTGACAGGCAGCATAACCAATCGAAAGCAGGATAGGGCGGTTTAACTCACGTGCTGTGTCGAGGGCTTCTTTTCCCCAGGGCTGCCAATGAACAGGGTTATCCGCATGTTGGCGCAGATAGGCACTGGGTTCCGCAGACAGCCTGTTTCTGCTGATATCCGTCATGAGGCTTCCCTTTCAGCGTTTGAATGAATATGCACTGAGCTTAATTTCAATCCTCTTGGCAAGATTGATATAGGTCAGGAAACGCAATGAACGACACCGCTGTGCATCACGATACGATTTTTGCCTTGTCCAGCGGGCGGCTTCCGTCTGGTGTTGCTGTGGTGCGAGCATCTGGCCCTAAAGTTCGATTCATCATTGAAACGATTCTCGGCTCCGGCATTGAACCACGATATGCAGCCTATAAGACATTCCGCTCCCGAAATGGAGACGCGATTGATCGTGGATTAGCACTCTTCTTCCCCGGACCGCATAGTTTTACAGGCGAAGACTGTGTCGAATTTCATCTGCACGGTGGAATAGCTGTTGTTGAAAAACTGCTAGTGGAACTGGGCGAGATAGCAGGCTGCCGTATTGCAGAGGCAGGTGAATTCACCCGACGTGCTTTCACCAATGGTAAAATGGATCTGACAATTGCAGAAGGTCTGGCAGATCTCATCGCGGCTGAGACCGAAGGGCAGCGACGTCTTGCCTTGCAAGTAGCTTCAGGCGCGCAACGCCAACTCTATACGGATTGGCGGCAGAGGCTTGTTCGTGCGCGGGCGTTTATTGAAGCTGAACTCGACTTTGCAGATGAGAGCGATGTCCCAGGCTCGGTTTCTGATCAGGTATGGCGATCCTTGAAAGAGCTACAAAAGGAAATCGAGCTGCATATTGCCAGCGGCAAGCGCGCAGCCATGCTTCGTGATGGTTTGCATGTAGTGATTGCCGGTGCGCCGAATGCGGGCAAATCGAGCTTGCTTAACTTTCTCGCTGGACGGGAAGTGGCGATCATATCGGATGAGGCGGGAACGACACGCGATCTTCTGGAAGTCAAACTCGACCTCAATGGCATCCCGGTTTACGTCACTGATACGGCTGGTCTGCGCGAGACCGAAAGCGCTGTTGAAAAGATTGGCATCGAGAGAGCCCGCGAAAGAGCATCGGAAGCCGACCTCATTCTTCTGTTGGAAGACATGAGTGATCCAATTGATGTGACACTTAACGAGGCTGATGTCGAAATTTGGCGCATTGGAACCAAGGCCGATCTAACGGGAGGCCTTTCTGAACGATGGACTTTCCATATTTCAATCAAGAGTGGCTCTGGGTTAGACGAACTTTTAGCCGCTCTTCAATCTTTCGCTGAAGAACGGATTGGCCAGATCAACGATGCCGTCCCTACAAGGCAGCGCCATATCAATTTGCTCCACTCTACGCTTACTGAGATTGAAACCGCCGCACGCCGTGATGATCTCCCACTAGAATTGCGAGCGGAGAACATGCGCAGGGCGTCCCAATACCTCGGTCGCATCACCGGTGACGTGGATGTTGAGGAAATCCTCGATGTGATCTTCTCGCAGTTTTGCATTGGCAAGTGATTCACGTGAAACATTGGCCTGTTGGGGCAGAGATGATTCTTGGAATGTTTCACGTGAAACATCTGTGGAATCCAGTGATGCCAGTTGACTCTACCTGTTCTTCGTGAGTCAGCGACCCTGAACGCTTTTAATTGATCGCCTGTCACGCTTTTATCCTTCCGTTTCAAACGCATTCATGGCAAAAGCTGTCTCCTAATCCAAGGATGCGAGAAATGAGTTCGGCTGAGTCTACAGTCTTCGATGTTATTGTTGTCGGTGGCGGTCATGCGGGCTGCGAAGCCGCGTCGGCTGCTGCGCGTGCAGGTGCACGCACTGCATTGGTCACTCATCGCTTCGATACGATTGGCGTTATGTCTTGTAATCCGGCCATCGGTGGCCTGGGGAAGGGCCATCTCGTCCGTGAGATTGACGCACTCGACGGTTTGATGGGTCGCGTTGCCGATAAGGCAGGCATCCAGTTCCGTCTTTTGAACCGCCGTAAAGGCCCAGCCGTTCGTGGCCCGCGCACGCAGGCCGATCGTAAGCTCTATCGGCTTGCGATGCAGGAAATGATTGGTGCGCAGGAGAACCTCACAGTTGTTGAGGGCGGCGCGTTTGATATCAAGACCGAAGAAGGTATTGTCACTGGTGTGGTTTTATCGGATGGTCGGCTGTTGAACTGCGGGGCGGTCGTGCTGACGACAGGCACGTTCCTGAATGGTCTCATTCATATTGGTGAGAAGAAGATACCAGCGGGGCGTATGGGCGAGAACCCGGCGCTTGGCCTTTCGGATACTTTGAAGACTCTTGGCTTTGCATTGGGACGCCTCAAGACTGGCACGCCGCCGCGTCTCGATGGCCGGACCATCGATTGGGCGAGCCTTGAAACCCAGTCTGCTGATGAGAACCCTGTACCGTTTTCTTTGATGACGGACCGCATTACGACGCCGCAGATTGATTGCGGTATTACGCGAACGACACCGGAAACACACGCTATTATACGCGCCAACCTGCACCGTTCAGCCATGTATTCTGGCTCGATCGAAGGTATCGGCCCGCGTTACTGTCCGTCAGTCGAAGATAAGATCGTCAAGTTCGGTGATCGTGACGGCCACCAGATATTCCTGGAACCGGAAGGTCTGGATGACCATACGGTTTATCCGAACGGCATTTCCACCTCACTGCCGGAAGATGTTCAGCTCGAAATTCTCAAGACCATTCCCGGTCTTGAGAAAGCAATCATGCTGCAGCCGGGCTATGCCATTGAATATGACTTTATTGATCCGCGTGAACTGAAGCGCAGTCTGGAAACGCGGCGCGTAAGCGGTCTGTTCCTGGCAGGACAGATCAACGGTACAACCGGATATGAGGAAGCCGGCGCTCAGGGGCTTCTTGCTGGCTTGAATGCCGCAAGGCGGGCAGGGGGTGAAGAGCCAGTCATCATCCAGCGAACGGAAGCCTATATTGGTGTTATGGTGGATGATCTGACTTCGCGCGGTGTAAGTGAGCCTTACCGTATGTTCACTTCTAGAGCCGAGTTCCGTCTATCCTTGCGCGCGGATAATGCCGATCAACGTCTGACGCCGCTGGCCGACGGCCTTGGCATTTTGGGTGCTGAGCGCAAGAAGCGCTTTGCTGAACGAGAGAATGCGCTGTCCGCCGCGCGCGAATTAACGCAGTCGCTTTCGATTACGCCAAATCTAGCAAGCCGCTATGACCTGCATCTGAACCACGATGGGGTTCGTCGTTCGGCTTATGATCTGTTGTCTTATCCGGATATTGATCTGGCGCGTTTGAATCCGATTTGGCCCGAGCTGGAATCAATTGATCCCATCACCCGCGAAACGCTGGAGATCGAAGCGCAGTATGCGGTTTATATGGAACGCCAGCAGACAGATATTGCGGTTATGGAGCGCGAAGAGCGCTTGTTGATTCCCGCTGGACTGGATATTGACGCCATTTCCGGACTGTCCAACGAGCTGAAACATAAGCTGAAACAGCGTAAGCCAGAGACTATTGCCGAGGCGCAGCGCGTTGATGGTATGACGCCGGCTGCCTTGGCCTTGCTGATAGCGCAGATCAAGAAGCATGGTTCTCGCCGTCAAGCCGCTACTGAATTGGCGGAAGGGAAGGGCGCGGCGTGAGTGCTGATAAGGGTGCGGATCGCCGTTTCGAAAGTCTTCGCCAGATCAATCCGGCTGTTTCACGTGAAACAGTGGATCGTTTGATCGCATTTGAAGAGCTGTTCCGGAAGTGGTCGAAAGCGATCAATCTGGCATCTCCATCGACATTGGCGGACCTTTGGAGCCGCCATATTCTGGATAGCGCGCAGATATTTCCGCTGGCTCCAGACGCAAAACGCTGGCTCGATATAGGTTCCGGTGGCGGATTTCCGGGCATCGTGACGGCCTGTTATCTGGCGGATAGACCGGGTAGTCGTATTGATCTGGTGGAAAGCGCCGGCAAAAAGGCCGCTTTTCTGCGCACAGCTGCCGGCCATTTAAATATTCCTGCCCATATTCATGCAGCTCGTATCGAGTCCATGTGGGAAAAAATCGAGACGCCGGAGGTTGTTACCGCCCGAGCGCTCGCCTCGTTGAACGACCTTTTTGGTTTGACGGAGCCCTGGCTCGTCAACGGTGCCAAGGCGCTTTTCCAAAAAGGTCGGGATTACCAGAGAGAAATCGATGAAAGCCGTGTCGGTTGGGATTTCGATCTGGTAAAACATCAAAGTGCTATCGATCAGACTTCGGTCATCCTCGAAATCAGCAACTTGCGACGCAAAGCAAATTGAATCCGAGAATTTGGCAGATCTGGAAAGCGGCAGGGCGACGGTAATGAACAAAATGTCCAGGATCATAACCATTGCAAACCAGAAAGGCGGCGTCGGCAAAACCACGACGGCGATCAATCTGGCTACAGCATTGGCGGCAATAGGCGAAACGGTTCTCATCGTTGATCTCGATCCGCAGGGCAATGCCAGCACTGGGTTGGGGATCGACCGTCGCAACCGTCCGCTGTCATCTTACGACGTGCTGACGCAAGAGGCATCGGTGCCCGAGGCTGCGATGCAGACCGATGTGCCCAATCTCTTTATCGTGCCATCGACGCTCGATCTGTTGGGTATCGAGATGGAGATCGCCCAATCGGCGGACCGTACCCGCCGTCTGCGCGACTCTTTGCGTTTCGATTCGAGCGTTTCTGATCGGTTTTCCTATGTTCTGGTGGATTGCCCGCCATCTCTGAACCTGTTGACGCTGAATGCCATGGCGGCTGCGGACTCCGTGCTTGTGCCGTTGCAGTGCGAGTTCTTTGCGCTGGAAGGCCTAAGCCAGCTTCTACAGACGGTCGATCAGGTTCGTTCAACGATCAATGCTGAGCTTTCGATCCAGGGCATCGTGTTGACGATGTTCGATAGCCGCAACAATCTTGCCTCTCAGGTGGTGGATGATGTTCGCGCCTTCATGGGTGAAAAGGTCTATCGCACCGTTATTCCGCGCAATGTGCGGGTTTCAGAAGCGCCATCGCATGGCAAGCCGGCCATTCTCTATGATCTGAAATGCGCTGGAAGTCAGGCTTACTTGCAGCTTGCGTCGGAAGTTATTCAGCGCGAGCGGCAATTGAAAGCCGCATAACCTAGACTATCGATTCTACTACGTAACAATTGCAGGAATTTGCCGAACGATGAACGACGATCCTTCAAAAAAGCGCCTTGGCCGTGGACTGGCTGCCCTGATTGGTGAGATCGACCGTCCGGTCGAAGAGCGCAAAGCGCCGGTTCCGATCGAACGCAATGTGCCTATCGAGTTTGTCACGCGCAATCCGCGCAATCCGCGACGCATGTTTGCGGAAGCCGAACTTGAAGATCTTGCGCAGTCGATCAAGGAACACGGTGTCGTCCAGCCAATCGTGGTGCGTCCCGCTCCCGGTCAGCCTGATCATTTCGAGCTTATCGCCGGTGAACGCCGCTGGCGCGCGTCGCAGCGCGCGGGCGTTGATACGATTCCTGTTATCGTTCGCGATGTGGATGATCGTGTCGCTCTCGAGATTGCGATTATCGAAAACGTTCAGCGCGCAGACCTGAATGCAGTCGAAGAAGCGCTTGGATATCAACAGCTTATCGATAATCATGAGTATACGCAGAACGATCTGGCACAGGTAATCGGCAAGAGCCGCAGCCATGTTGCCAATACGCTGCGCCTACTCAAGCTACCGCAGCCGGTGCAGGATTTCATTGTCGACGGCGCCTTGTCTGCCGGTCATGCGCGTAGCCTGATCACGATGGAAAACCCGACCGGTCTGGCAGAGCGCATTGTCAAGGAAGGCCTGTCCGTTCGTCAGGTAGAAGCTTTGGCTCAGGCCGAAGCGCGCGGCGGTGCGGAACCGAAGCCGGGTAAAGCTGCGCCGGTTGAAAAAGATGCCGACACCAAAGCGCTTGAAAAGCTGCTTTCCGATGTGACCGGCATGAAGGTCGAGATCAACCATCGGGATCGCGGTGGCGAAGTGAAGGTGCGCTACAGCTCGCTGGAGCAGCTGGACGAAATCTGCCGTCGTCTTCAGAGCTGACGCGTTCCCAATGATGAATTGAAAAAACCCCGGTATTTAAATACCGGGGTTTTTTGCTGGATTGTTTCACGTTTGATAGTGGAGACTCTAGTCAGCGCCGCGCATTGCGCATGGCTTCCACACCGATAGCCATCAGGCATTGGCGAATGATTGGAACGGCAAGCGCTGAGTTCTGGCGGCTTTCGAGAACGGCGCGCTGGAGCCGTTCCAGAACCCGTGAAAGGCTTTCGCCGCCCCATCGTCCGATGGCAGTTTCTATGAGCCTTTTGCGATTGAAGAAGATAGGCGGCCTTGCTCCGGCCACAACAACGGACGCGCTTTTGCGCTCTGTATCCATGATATAGCGCAGAGCCTGTATCTGCTGGAATTGCCGCATGGCCGTGTTCAGCACCAGAAACGGCGCTGTGCCAGATTTCACGACACGGTCGAATGTCATTTCAAACCGCTGCAAATCACCGGCAATAATCGCATCCACGACCTCATCAGTCGACAAGCCAGCAACGTCGCCCACGGCTTCGCGCACATCGTCAATGTCGATACGTTCCTTGCCTCGTGCATAGAGGCACAGTTTCTCCAGCTCACCACGGGTGGCAAGGCGGTCGCCGCCAAGACTGGCCCGAAGAAGCTGCCGTCCATCAAGGGTGATTTGCAGCTTCCACTCGGCAAGCACATCATCAATCACGCCATCAATGCCGCGCGCATCGTCCGTATAGCAGGGAAGTGCCATGCCCGCCGAAGCGTTCTCGATAGCACTACGCAACCCCACGCCCTTTTTCAGGTCGCCAGCTTCGATGAGAATGAAGGTTTCATGCGGCGGTTCTGTAGCCAGAAGCTTGATCGCATCGGCAAGTTTCTTCTGCCCGGCGGCGTTTTTGATCCAGATCAGGCGTTCGCCGCCGAACATGGAAATGGTGCGCGCTTCGTCGGCCAGTTTCGAAGGATCGGCATCGATCTCGTCCGCTTCCATACGGATGACCGCAAAGGGATCGTCGAGCGGCAGCTTTGTCGCCTCGGCATAGCGGCGTGCACGTTCGCTCACCAGCCCTTTGTCCGGGCCATAGAGCAGCACGACCGGAAACGAGCTGCTCGGTCTGCTCAGGAAACCATCGACTTCATTTGCTTTTTTCTGCGCCATATCTGGTTCTTAGAGCAATTCGGCCAGAAACAAAACAGCCGCCGATCACGGGAGGAACAGCGGCTGTGAAAAGCGTATATGTGGGCAGCTATTCGATCAGCAGCGCATCGTCATCAAGCGTCTGGCCGCGCACTTTGCGGAACATCTCGATCAGGTCTTCGACGCCCAGTGTCTTGCGTTTGTCGCCGGTTACGTCGAGCAAAATCTTGCCGCCGTGCAGCATGATGGTGCGATCACCATAATCGAGCGCCTGACGCATCGAATGGGTGACCATCAGCGCCGTCAGCTTGTTTTCGGTGATGAGCGTGCGGGTCAGTTCCATGACGAATTCAGCCATGCCCGGATCGAGCGCCGCCGTGTGTTCGTCAAGAAGCAGAACTTCAGAACCGGCAAGCGTTGCCATGATCAGCGAAAGCGCCTGACGCTGGCCGCCAGAGAGCAGTTCCATACGGTCCTGCATGCGGCTTTCAAGGCCGAGATTGAGGCTTGCCACCCGCTCGCGAAACCATTCGCGGCGGTTGGAATTCAGCGCATGGGTGAAACCGCGCTTCTTGCCGCGTGAGGCGGCAAGCGCAAGATTTTCTTCGATGGTCAGCGTGCCGCAACTGCCAGCCAGTGGGTCCTGGAAGACGCGCGCAACGAGACCGGCGCGGTCGGCGGTGGATTTGCGCGTCACATCCTTGCCGCTGATCACGACCTTGCCGCCGGTCGGGATAACATCGCCTGCAAGAACGCCGAGCAAGGTGGATTTACCGGCACCATTCGAGCCGATGACGGTTACGAAGGAACCGCGATCCATGGTCAGGTTGATCTTGTTTAGAACCTGCTTTTCCAGTGGAGTGCCGCGACCGAAGACGACATCGAGATTGGATACTTCGATCATGCGGATGCTCCCCCGCGGCGCAGGCGCGGCAATATCAGGGCGAAGGTTACGAGAAGCGCTGTGGCGATGTTCAGGTCGGAGGCCTGCAGGCCGAATGTGTCGCCATTGGAAAGAGCGAGTTGGATGGCGATGCGGTAGATGACCGAACCGAGCACGCAACCGATCAGGATCACAAGCAGGTTGCGCGTGCGCAGGATGGTTTCACCAATGATGACGGCTGCGAGGCCAACGACGATGGTGCCGACGCCCGAGGTGACATCTGCAAAGCCGTTGGTCTGGGCGAAAAGCGAACCGCCAAGCGCGACGAGCGCGTTGGAGAGTGCCATGCCGATATAGATCTGGCGGTCAGTCCGCACGCCTTGAGCGCGCGCCATTTTGGGATTGGCGCCGGTCGCACGCATGGCGAGGCCCATGTCGCTTTCCAGAAAGCGCCAGACGATGAAGACAGCGATGACGACAAGCACAAACAGGAAGGCCGGACGGACATAATATTCCGGAATACCGTGGCCGAAGAAGGGGCTCAGCATGGTGTCCTGATTGATGAGCGCGATATTCGGTCGGCCCATCACGCGCAGGTTCACTGAGAAAAGCGCGATCATCGTCAGGATGGATGCAAGCAGGTTGAGAATCTTGAAGCGCACGTTGAGCGTTGCGGTCACAAGACCCGCTACAGCGCCCGCAACCATGGCGATGGCGGCGGCGAGCCATGCATTGAGGCCAGCGAGGATCAGAACGCCGGTAACGGCTGCACCGAGCGGGAACGAACCGTCCACCGTCAAGTCGGGAAAGTCGAGGACGCGAAACGCCAGATAGACGCCGATGGCGACAAACGCGAAAACGAGGCCTAATTCGACCGCACCCCAGAAGGCGATCTGACTCACAACGACATTCCTTGTACTTTGCCGCAATCGACAAGGATGAAGCCGGTTTCTCCGGCATAAGATCATCCGCAAGCCTGCGGACATCAAGGCTTTGTACCTTCAATTGTCCAAAAGGCTTTCACCAATCGCGACCGGTTTTGGTTTGAGTATATCCGGCAGGCGAGGCCCGTTCGGATTGTTTCCCGGCTGGATCATTTGTTCCCATTATTGTTCCAGTCGGATTACAACTCTCGCGATCCCCAGCGCAAGCCCTAACCGTGCGAAAGGCCCGCAAATGCGGCTTTATGTGCGGCTAACGCAATATTCGTGCTGCATTGGCTCCGAAAGAGCGGCTTTGTTGCAAATTGTTTGACCCCTAAGACGTTCTTTCTCTATGTCGTGTTTGATAGCTTCAAGCGCAACACGATTGTTTATGCGAACAACTATGCTGTCTTCACCTCGTACGACCATTCAAGCGAAGATGATTTGCTGAACCAGCGGGGTCTTCACGAATGGTTTTGATCAGTGCTCACCCGAAGCCAGCGCTTGAAACTTCCTAGCATAGGGTAGGTTGCTCATCGAGCAATGTAAAACTTACAGTTGTGCTTAATTAAACATCAGCTATCGTAACCCAAGATAAAATCCCAAAGGGATCAAATGTACCGGCAACCTAACTCCGAAAAATAAGATTAAATTAAGTATCGTATAATTATCTAATTAGCATTCGTATTTTCTTCAAAAATTTATGTATCCAATGATGATTTAATTTGAGAAGATAAAATCAATCTAAGTATAATTTAAAGTAATATATATATAAAAAGTTTATTTAATACGTAATGATACATATAAATGACTTTCTGATATTTAATAGTTATATATAAAATATATACTTCCATCAGGATCAAATAAAAACAATACATTAATACAAATGAAAGTTTATAAAACAGTATAACAATTTTATATAAATATTTTTCTAGAAATAAAGAGAAAAAAATGAAAAAAATAGAAACAGATTGGGCCGGAGTTGATGGTTTCTCAATCTTTGGATATGAAGCAAATTTTTCCAGCTATTCTCCTGAAGCAGTTTTTCAGCTCTATCCAAATGGAAATCATCAGTTTGTTTTGTTTATAGTACTTAGTCTCGTAGACAAGAGTGGAAAAAAACTTACAACCGACAGAATGCCTGACATTGATGAAGTCAGGAATTCGATCATTTTTATTGATTATTATACGAAGGAACCGCTCGATCTAGAGATAGTAAAAATAGAACAGGCAAGCAATAATTTCGACAGACAATATCCGAGTGGGAAGAAGGCTGATGCTCCGATAAACAAAACGGTAATTGAAACAACCGGTCAATATAACGGACTATCGGTTGCTTATCTGACTTTCTATTTCCGTTTTAAGCAAGTTCCCAAGGAACAACAACTACATGTTGGTTTTGTGGTGGATAATGGTTCCTTTATTCTTGAAAATTATGTTGGTAATCCCAACTCGGTTAAATTCGGCCTTAGTTTTCTACCGCCTGTCCCTGTGAGTTCAGCGAATTTCTCGATCACGGGTTGCCATGTTGCTCATGATGGAGAAGACGATGAGGGGCATCTCGTAGAAGGTGCACCGGCAGATGCGAATTTCTGGCGGCGCTTCGATTATCAGATTACACGTGATCCAACGTCAGACGACGCGAACGAGACAGCTCTTTGGACGCTGGCACCAGAGAACCGTTCTGAATATCTGAAGGATTACTCTATCGGTGAGCGGTCATCAGGCGGGTTTTTCTATAAACTTTATGCATGGCCCATCAATATATTGGATGCTGACGGTGAGCCGCTCTGTCCTACAGATAAGAGATCGTTTCCAGTCAGTTCTCTTACGAACTTGACCCAGAACCTGACAGTCGATGCGGACCCGGGCGCGGTTGCGCTGACATTATACTGCACCGCAGGTCCATCTGCTACCATTCGTGACAAGCGTCTCCCAATTAGGCTTAGCTTCGGTGATCTTTATGGCAATGCGGCTGGGGTGATGGTGCTGGACCCAAGTGTTATTCCAACCAAGTATAATCGCAACACACTGGAAAATCTGAACTTCATCGGAGTTCCAGGCGCTTCGTTGAAGCCTTGTGACAGTTCATTGGGCGGTATGTTCACTCTGCAGTCCCCGGCCAAGCCCGGACATGGCGCTTATGTGAAGAATTTAGGAACCTTTTACGAGCCATGCTGGGTGGTCGCGTATGGCGCGCTGAAAGATGTAAAAGATAGCGTCAATACTCATCATTGGTTTAATGCAGACTTGCCCGAAACTTGTAAGATAAGTTCTTGCCGGGATTTTGCCGAAGGCTGGGGCGTGGGTGACGAGGGAGGGGTAACAGGCGATGGCAGCACTGCAACTTGGACTTTCGAACCCGTTTGGTCACTCGGGAGTTTTGCGATTCGGAACCAGGTTGGCGGTTACCTGACTGCCCCCACCAATTTTGAGAGCGCAAACCAGATTTCGGCGAATGCGTCCGGTGATGAACGGGACTATATTGAATGGCAACTACAATCGGTTGATAACGCTGATACTCGTAGTGGGCGACGTAAATGGGCAAAGATCGCTGACCCCATTTGGACCATCGCTGGAAATTCCAGTACAAACGGTCGTGGGACCGTTTATGCGAATGGCCGCCATTCTATACGCGGGCGATTGCAGTTTACGCTCGAGGATGAAAGCGATAACGCCGTTACCGGAGACGATTGCCCTTCGATTGGTTACGTTGTGCAAGCACTCAAATTTCTAAATTATGACGATGGTTCGAATATCGGAGAAGGCGACAATCTAGACTGGAAAGTAAAATACTCACCGAATGTGTTTGTTGATGGAAGCGTAGCGCAGTCCTTTGCACAAAAGGATTCCGATGGTCACGTGCCTGGACAGATCAATAAGGATACCGGGAAAGTTTTTATAGATTTTTATGTGCGATGCACAAAAATCAGAAAGCAAAATATAAATTTCGGCTTCCAAATTCGGATTCATGAACCCGATCTCCAATGGGTGGGAATAGTTGTGGATGATAGTGTATCTCTGCAAGAAACCGACTCAATTCAAAAATTCTCAGTTGCGAAGTTAACCTTCACCGCCCAATCGCCAATACTACTCACGGAAGATATGCTCTTAAGCACTGGGCAACTGATCGCTAATCCGCCGGACCATGTCCCCGCTGATCCTAATTTGTATCCGGGTGTGAACTATAGAGATCAACTTTGGAAGCACTGGATCTACCAGATCAAGTTGCAAGGACAGGTGGGGTATGTGCCGGAGTTGCGCCAAGCTGTCATCAACGCGCCAAACAAAGACTGGTTTCTTTTTGACGAGGTTGGTGAAGCGAATTGGTGGCAGCTCTACAACGGCCTGGTGGGTATCAATTATGTAGGGCTCTACAACTATACGCTGCTGCTGTGGCCCTCCAATCTTTGCATCATTGACGATGACGGGGATGCTCAAAACATCCCTGGAAGTCAGGTGCAATCTTATTACTTGGGAGACATCCCGGTTATCGACAATCCGATAGATCCCTCAACTCTACTTATTTCCTTGTATTGTACGGTTGGGACCTGTGCGGACGGAATGATGCTGTATCAACCTTTCACCCTGACATTGTTCGATCAGTACGGCAACTCGGGGGATTTTCACATTCCAATAGAAGCGTTTCCAGATGCTTATCACGGATCCACTGCATATCATCCAGAACCGCCGGATTATCAGAAGCAACAATTTCTAAAAAGCGGAAAGAACTTGGGACTTACTCCACATATCGGTGAGATACCGTACTGTAAATGTATAGCGGCAACGTATCCAATCGGCAATTCCGTCGCTTATACTATGGCAGCAACCATTTTCACCGATGCTGGTACTAATCCGTTGGCCACTGTCACCAGTTCAGAGGGGACGACGAGCGTTTTTTCTTTTCAGGGACTTAACGAATACCCACCGATAATCGCTCCGAACGTGTTGCCTGAAGCGTTCCTTTTTTCCATTGGCAGTTTTTCAGGCGAAGGCACTGATTGCGTTCTAAGTGCTGCTTCTGTATCACCACAATCTCCTGACAATATAAGTTATCCGCGTTCTCAATTATTTATTCCTAATTCCGATGTGAGTTCAGAATGTTATTGGATTTTATACCCAGTATGGGAAAGTAATAAGTTTAAATTATCCGCCTTTGATATCGATCAAAATCAATTTATTCTTACATACGACAGCCCTGATACTTATATTAATGCTTCTGAAAAGTTACAAGAATGGTATAGAAACAACAGAGCATTAATTATTGTTCCAGATTCTTCAACAAATTGGTCGATAATTCCGCCGAGCAAGCAATAAATTATAATGTATAAGGATTATTTAAAATGGCTCCATTTTCTCATGCTGGGAACTTCACGAGCGCTGTTTCTGGAGGGGTTGACCCCCGCAGGGGGGTATTCAATGCCTCGATTCACTTGGCCTCTGTTACCGGAAATTACCTAGCTGGACCAAAACTTGACATTGTTTTATCATACGATCCATCAAACAAAGCCGATCAGGGCTTTGGAGCGGGCTGGAGTCTGGGATGGACTTCTTATGAGACGAATCCCGCCGATGGTGCTCAGCCAATTGTGCAGTTGAATACAGGTGACTCTTACAAAACGGATGATGACGGTCGGCCGACATCGCAAAGTCGCGTGCCGGTCAGTTTTCTGCAGAATAAGCTCATTGCAGCCCAACTGCACAAGGCGGCAAAGGACGAAACGAACGAAGATTCATATATTCTCCAGCATAAGAGCGGGGAAATAACCATTCTGACAGGTCCGTCGAAGGGTGGGTCCCTCAAGGTACCGAAGAAGATTTATGCACCCTCCGGTCAGGCACTACATTTCGATATCGCCTTCAAAGACAAACCGATGGTCACTGGTATAAGTGATGACAGCGGTGTGCAACTTGTTTCAATCGATTACAGCAACGCTAAGCAAACAAAAGTAACAATTTGGCCAGGTAGTTCTGAAGAGGTCGTTTCCGAATTCAATTTGCAGTTGGTACAGACACAACAAGGAAACCTATACCAACTGACAGGGGTTGAGCTAGACGAGTTGCCGTGGACTTTTGAATACGATTCTAATAACGACTACAATTTGAGCATGATTACATCGCCGCTGGGCTATAAGGAGAGTGCCAAGTATGCGCCGGACGCTATACTGCTTCCAGCGAATGCAGCCCAAGTGTTCGGTCGCGAAACTATTTCAGCTGTGGTTGAGTTCACCCAGGATGTTGGTGGAGGGCAGCCACCAATATACACCTCTTATATTTACCAGAACAAAAACGACGCTACCTCTGGGAACTATCTAGGATATAATTCTAAAACTAACCTTGGTTCCTGGTCGTCGGACCATGATAATCTTTATTATGTAGAGTCAACTTACAACTACGTCAGCACCATTAAATTTTATGACAATAGGAATGATTTTGCAGCTAAAACAAACCCTGTTCGTGTTCAGACGTTGAAATATAATAAATTTCATCTCATGACAGAGTCTCGCGACGATGAATACGTGGCAGGCAAAGTAGTAACGACTGTTTTAAATACAACGGAGTACAAATACTGTGATATGGCTGCCAGATTCGAGGATCTGGACGCTCGGTTCCAGTGTCCGACACAGCAAGCGATTTCATATATTAATTCAGATAAAGTTCAATCAGATCCTGAAGTGACCCATTTGGACTATGATACATATGGTAATTTGACGGCCAGAACAGATCCCGATGGTACCTCGACCACATGGGAGTATTACGGCCAGGCAGGGGAGGATAGCGACGAAGGAACTTGTCCCGCAGCGCCGATCGGCATTCCCACTTTTATGAAGTCCCAGACCGTAACGCCTGTGAACAGTGCGTATGACGCACCCGTCCGAAAGGTCGTATATGGTTATAAAAAGTTGTCTCTGAAATCGGATGCACCTGTGGACTATGCTGTTGTGCAGACGCAAGAAACCCACTTTTCCGATAAGGTAAAAATCCAACGAACTGATATTGCATATAAAGATCAGCCTGGTACGCATCTTCACGGGCGCTTGTATACCGTAAAAGACACATTTTATTCGAACAAAGTAAATGGAAATGATGAAGCGAACTCGTCGAATAGTGAGGCATATCATTCTTTTGAAGTAAAATATAAGACCAATCAGGATGACAGCAGCGTCGCATTAAACCACGTTTCTTTCGAAAATGAATTTACTGGTTACGATGGAACCGTCAGTAGTTCAAGTATCCAGAAAAACAAATTTCATACAAAACCGATGTTGAACACCAATGCGTTGGGTATTCAGACGAAGTTCTCATACGATAAGCTTGGTCGCTTGGAAAAGAAGACGTTTTCTGCAAACAGTAATACGTATAGCACCGATATAAGCTACTCTTATCAGAAAGACACGTTGAGCACATTCTCGGTCTGGTCCAGACTTACGACACGACCAGGAACGCCGGACTTAAAAGACTATGTAGATGGGTTGGGAAGGGGGCTTGCTACCAAACAGGCCGACACCACGATCTCGAAGACGACATTTGATTCTCGCGGACGGGCCATGACTGCGGCTATTTGGGATAAAATTTCCAACCAAAGTTTAACTATTAGCCAAACTCTCGGCTATGACGGGTGGGGCGCGCAGAATAGTGCGACCGGTCCTGCTCAATCCAACGTTGTCATAACGCGTGACCCTGTCGCACGAACCGTTAAAGAACAGATGTCCTATACCGGAAAAGATGATACAATCGTGTACGGTGGTTACAAAGTAACTACATACGACAATCGAAGTCTACCGATAAGTATAGATTTATATACAGAAAAGAATAAAGTATATTCCACAGAAAGTTTTGAGTATGATGGACTGAAACGACTGCGTAAGCACGTTGACGTCAGAGGCAAGATAACCACCCAGAAATACGATGAGTGGGATCGGCTGGTTGAAACGAAGGTTCCGGACAATACAATCATCAAGTATGTTTATGAATTGCCATCTATAAGCAATCATCCTCAAGCTGTTTACGTAAATGATAAGTGTGTTGGAAGTCGTAAATTTGATGGACTTGGCCGTGTCACATCCATGGATGTGGGCGGAAGATCTTATACATGTGAATTTACCGGAGCGTCGACTTCCCCCTCTCTGGTGACGATGCCATCTGGAAAGACTATCAAGTATACGTATGAGAAAGAGGCCGGAAACAAAGTTAGCTCTGTTGAATATGCAGAAGGAAAACAGACGTTTGGATATGATAAGAAAACATGGCAGCTGCTGAATTACGAGGATAATGGTGTAAGCAATATATCTGTGGTGAATACCTATGAAAACGGATTTCTTGCAACGCAGGATACCACGACATCATCTGGTAGGAAGAAAACAAAATCAAAGTATAGTTTGCGAGGTCGTCTTATTCAGTATACTTCCGTGGAAGGGGTTGACTGGAATTTCAAGTATGATGGTTATGGGCGCATACAAAATGTTGGTAGTCAAAGTCAATCTCTAACTTTCAACTATGAAAAAGATAAGGGATATATCACCGGTTGGTCTATCGATCAGGGGGGAATTTGGGCTACCACAAATATAACATACGATGAATTTATGCGGAAAATTTGCATAGAAACGAGTTTCTCAAATAAACAGATAGTATCTATATCATACGAATATAATGTTGCGAACCAGGTTAAGACGAAGAATTTGAATTATACCAACATTGTTGGCATGAGAAATCGTTCGGAAAGTTACGCGTATGACGATGTCGGTCGGTTGCATTCGGTCACATATGATGAAGGAGAGGGTTATTCAGAGGCGTTGGGTGTAAAGAATGTGCTTTATGCATACGATGCATTGTCCAATGTGACATTAACGACCAAAACGTTGTTTAATGGTGATGTAATAGAAAATTCTGCCTCTTTTGAGGGAGCCGACCCCAGTCAGCTTCAAGGTACAGATGTATCGAGTGATGATGAACACATCTTCGTATACGACGAGGATGGAGCGCTTTGCGCTGATCAGCTCGGGAATAAGTTTTTGTACGACGGTTTAGGAAGGCTTCGTTCCGTTCAACAAGACGATTCAGAGATTATTTATGAGTACGATGCACTCAACCTGTTGCGAGCTGTACAAAATCCAGACGGTGGACGCGAGGAACATTTCTACATTGATGACTCGTTGGTGGGCATATTGAAGTTGTTCGATGGGCAGTCATCTTATAAAAGTCTGCTTTCATCCTCTGAAGATACAATAGTATCTGAGTATACTGCCGAAACGGAAGATGGAAACTATCTCTATGCGACCGATATTCACGGTTCAGTGCTTTACGCATTAAACAATAGCGGGTCCGGTAGCTCTATTCGGTATGATGTTTACGGCAAGCGCATGGCGGAGTGCACTGTTACGGCGGGCTTTAATGCTCAAAAGTTGGATGCGGGGACTTCGGGTTATTTGCTGGGCAATGGTTACAGGTTGTATAATCCTGTTCTCGGTCGGTTTAACAGACCTGACAGCCTGAGTCCGTTTGATGCCGGAGGCCTCAACCCGTATGCGTATTGTGGCGGAGATCCAATAAATCGGGTTGATCCTACGGGGCACTACTCAACGCCGGTTGGAAGTATGCAAGACAAAAAAGAATCAGGCTGGTTGTTGGCGATGCAGGAAGTCATGGATGTCGCCGTCATCGCATTGGGATTCGTCATAATGTTCGCTTTAGGCCCCGTCGGAACGGTGGTTGGTCTTATGCTCATGGGAGGGGGGATGGCCGCGGCGGCGGGGCATGCAATTCAATACGATGGCAGTGGGAAAGCGGATAAGACAGAATTTGAAACGGGTCAAACTATCGCTCAGGCTGGGGCTAGCCTTGGTACGCTGGGTCTTGGGATCGGTGCCATCGGTGCAATAGGTGGAGAGAAGCTATCGCAGATGAAAGGCTTCCAGAAAACAAAGACACTTTATAGGAAGATCAAAGGTAAAATCACGAGAAGGAGCGGACCGAAGAGTCAGCTTGAGTCTAGGCCGCTGATTGAGTCGGAGGAGGGGGGCGCTCATTCAGAGGCTTCCCCCATACATGAATCTGATCATGATGAAGGAGGTAGCGATAGCACGCTGATAGCCAATGCCGGCACTCGCAGACGCCCGCCGCCGCCGACTCCGACCCTTCAACGAAAGCCACCCATGCCAACGCCACGGCTTACATTAGCTACGGAAGCGATGCATAGGGGACAATATGCAGCTCCACCAAGTGCAGGAGTTGATTTGATGCCCGGGCTTACTCGTACCGGTTCTTACTACCGTCGCCCAAATGACCTCGTATCGGCATACCCTGGTATAGACGGAATGAAAATCAATAGTATTCGGACGAGAGTGAGCCAACGTGATTGGGAAGCCTTCGGATGAGAGTGAACCAACGTAATTGGGAAAAAGAAGTTTAGTTTCTTGATGCTGATGTTTTATATGTAATCTATAGATATTTAAGGGTAGTAAAATGGCGCAGATAAATTGGACCGGTAAGGGTATAGATCATAAATGGTCGACGCAGAGCAACTGGGACAGTAAAGCCTTGCCGGGCGATACTGATGATGCTGTGATTTGCTGGCGCGATGATGCATACGAATATGAACCGCTTATCGACACGAATACAAAAGTTCAAAGCCTGACATTGGGAGCTGAGGAGCAAACCGCTCGTCTCGAAATTACAGCCGGGTTCGAAATCCAAAATGATCTGATAGTGGGCGGTATCGATGCTGCGCAACTTGAAGTCCATGGGAATGCTGTAACGCTCAAGGTATCGGGAGACATAACGGTTGGCAATACTAACGACGAGGCCAAGCTATGGCTCCATTCCGGTGCACAACTACAGCAGGATTCGAGTAAATCAATTTCGATAGGTTCGGCCGAAGACGGTGCTGGCTTTCTCATTGGTGCTGACGCGGGGACCGGGGCAACAACCGGCGATGTGACAGTCGGTGATGCGGGCATTGGTCTTGCTATGTTCTCAACGAGCGCCACGCTATCCAGCAAAACGATTACGCTTGGCGCATCTGCCACGGGACATGGTACCCTCACGACTACCACGACGGGAACCGTCACCGCAGATGCGCTCATCATAGGGGGAGCAGGCACCGGCACCGTTAACCTTGGCGCCGGAGCAACGCTAACTGTAAATGGGAGTGTTACGATCGCCCAGGAGAATGCATCGACTGGTACCTTCACTTTTGGAGGCGCTACTGTAACTGAGGCACCGGGTTCATTCAGTGCGACAGAGTTGAAATTCGGGAAGGGCAGCGGAACCGTCGCTTTCAATCATGACAAGACAATCGCTGCTCCCTTTGTTTGTGAAGCGAAGATTTCAGGGAACGGAACCCTGGAAGTAAAGGCTGGGGTTACCCAGATCAAGGGCGATTGTTCGGAGTTTACGGGAGGTGCTCTGGTGGACGCTAAGGGAACTTTGATACTTCCAGAGACCAGTCTGACTGGTCAAATCAAAGTTGCAAGTAATGGTAAGCTTGTGGGGCCCGGGACAATCCAAGATTTAGATTTGAGCGGAATCTTATACACTAGCATTGCCGCACATGAGAGTAATAAAAGTAAAGACTCTTATGAACAAAGTAATGTTCTTGTATCTGGTAACTCAAAAACAGGTGGAGGGGCGATACATCTTAGCGTCGAACTTGGTGATGATGATTCAAAGGCAGATTTAGTACATTTCGCAGGAAATCTAACTTACGCTGGAAATGTATCTGTCTATTTTAATATTATTGAAGGATCCGAAGGCGCGCAGACAGATTATGGTATAAAAATCATTACGGTAGATGGAGGGGCTGCTGGTGCAGATTTCGTTCTTGGTCGTCCTGATGTATTTGATCCAAATGACGGTGGGCCTGCTTTGATAGCTGGAAAATACTTGTATGAACTTGTAGCAAAGGGTAATGATTTAGTTTTGATAAGTAAGTTGAAGTAAATTAACTAAAAATTATAATAATTTATATGCTTTCTAAGTAAAGTAATATAAGTATCATTATATAAATCTAATTTTTATTCAAATTACTTTGGTATTGTTTAAATGTTAAATAAAGATATGGAATTTCTGGAAGACGAAAAAGGTGATTGGGCTGGTATTTCCGGTTTCAATTTTCATTTCATGACGGTGACTGGGGCTGAAAAGTCAACGTCAATCTACAATAACAAGCGCAATCAGGCCGTCATTTCGATCCAACTGGCAATGACGGATAGTGATGGAAAACCGCTCAATGAAGATAACTCGCCGACTATTGATGTTGTTAAAAAATCGCTACAGTTGTGCAATTATTATAATTTCCAACAAGTTATGGGGAGCTACCCGGCCCCAGGCTCAGGCTCCAGTACACAGGGTTGGTATCAAAGTTTTAGTAGCTTAGGTTTTCATTTTAAAGATGTTTCAATTCGCGACGATAGCGGTGATAATTTTATTAGAGATGGCATGGCATATATAACAATTTATGCCTGTTGCGATGATAAAGCTTCTTTTGAAAGTCTTTCATTGGGATTTATTTCTACGATACCTGGTAAGATGGAAAGTCAAAGTAAAATTTACATTAATGCGAGTGGTTTTAAAGATACTTTTTCAATCAATATTTCTTCCAAACAGTCTTTGGAGTACGATATAGATTCGTTGAGTATAAAAGCTCAACGTGTCGTACATAATAATGAGGGAAGAGACGGAGATATTGCTTTGGGATCCTACGACGTAGGGGGCTGTTATAGACAGTTTGACTACACAATCGGGTTCAGTCCAGCTACTCAGAGCCGCTATAGCACTAGGCTCTACAAGGCACTGGTTGACGGAAGGACACCGTATCCTCCAAACACGCCAGAATTGGGTGAAGGGGCCGATTATGCGTTTGGAAACCGTGGTCTTGGCGCTTATGGAATGAAGGGCTATTTCTGGCCAGTGAACGTGTACAATTCCGAAGTCGACAATGAGCCTCTTTCTGTTGAGACTGCCTTTTTTATGGATACGCCCGTCACGGGCTCAATCAAAACAAATATCCTCTATAAGGATGATCAGCTCTATCTTACTTTGCTGTGCTATGGAGGAGGGGACATCAATTACCAATTCACACGGACACCATTTCTAGTGACGTTCTACGATCAGTACGGGAACCAGGGGCAGTTTCTGATCGACCCGGATAAACTGCCAGAAGGCTATAATCCCGATCAATTCACCAACTCCAACTTCACCCTGCTTTCTGTTCCAACTGCAAATCTGCTAACAGGGCAAACGGGGGAAACGACCAACTATTTCAGTCTGGTATGTGTTCATGCCTCAGGTGCTTACAGTTTTCTTTACGGAAACCCTACGTATGCCATACAAGATATGAGTGTTCCAAGCGAGACGTCATGCTATCTGAATCCCTTCACTGACGAGAGCGGTCTTGTGAAGTTCAGGTTTTCAGAAGGAGTCTCTGGAGCGAATGGGCAAATGCTCCGTTATATGATCATCGATGACAAAGCGCCCTTCAATGATGGAAGCGGCAATTTTTACGATGTATCACCCAAAGAACCATTAGCACTTTCTGCTACTGGATGGGTCAGTGACTACGACTATAACGATGGCTTACCGGTCCCATCCTGCCCGTTATCGAAAAAACCGGATCAAGGAAATAGTGAGCTTCTTTGGGTGGTATATCCCGCATGGGATAATGAAATGAGCGTTGTTTTCTATAACGAGAAAAATAGTACTTCCTTTTGTAATTATCTTCCGTTTGCGGGAGGGTATTCAGGATTCTCGTTGAGCAATGTTATACCAAGTATAAATAATAGCACATCGAGCTTGTTCTATCATTTAAAAGAAGAACGTCCTCCTAGCTGAGGACGCTAGCTGAGGACGCTAGCTGAGGACGCTAGCTGAGGACGCTAGCTGAGGACGCTAGCTGAGGACGCTAGCTGAGGACGCTAGCTGAATGAAGCGCTGTGCAGTAAATTTGCTAATCCGGCGGATAGGGCCGGTTCCTTTACCAGGCGTCTGTCGGTGCTTCTTTATCAGGTCGATCGCTTGCGGACAGGCGAAAGCGCTGGATATCCGTTGACCGTCATTTCAACAGGTGTTCGTGACTTTTCTCAAATTCTCTACTTCGTCAAAAACAGCTGGGACTGGTATCGATTTGACACTGAGGTGCCAAAGAGATTGAAACTAGAATATCTCCGTCTCGGATACGGCGCGCGGCAACATCAGACGTGTGCCGCAACGCATCCATGAAGTGCGCAGCAGGATGTCACCAACCTAGCCTGTACCCAATGTTTCCGGAGATCTGATAAGCGTCTCGTGGATCGAGAGGATTGATTTTCACGTTCATTCGCCCGAATGCCGTCTGGTTTCCGTGTGCCCAACGGCGAGTAAAGCCCATGCCTAGTTCAACCGTGTTTTTGGCGGCGATTCCCGCGTCTAGGGTGGTTGGTCCAATGTTAAACGTGCTTTGATTATCGAGTAGTTCGCGGTAATAATTGGCATCTATGGTTAAATCGGTTGCCGAGCTTGCTGTCCGGTTGATAGTGCTTCTGAAGGAACCGCCTGCCCGAGCAATCAGCGAGTTAAAGTTACTGTAAGCTAACTCGCTGGCGTGTAAACCGTTGAAATCCGAAGGGATGAAGCTCGAATAAGCAAGCTGTAATTGTGGGGTTATTGTCGAAAAAAGTCCGGCAGTGAATTGTTTGCCAGCTTCGAGACTCACATTGTACCCTTGTGCCTTTTTGCCTGAAGCCAGTTCTTCGGCATACTCTCTCGAGTATATATTAGTATTGTAAAAGGTAAGCTGTGCTTGTCCATCGACATACAGTCCGTTTGAACCATACCAGGTGGCGGCTCCGCCCACGCCGTATGCATAAGTTGTCAGATTACCGTTTCCTATAGCTGAAGCAACTTGGGTCTGCTGATGCCTGTAATTAAGCCACAACGATGTGTGAAACTGACCAGCAGAGGTGTCGGAGAGTTCGAATTCTCCTCCTCCCTGGAGGCCCCAGCGGGTCAGATTGATCTTGTTGTCAGTGGTGGAACTGTCAAGGCGATAATGAGATGCGCTACCAATCATCCGCGTCCAGATCAGCCCAGACTGTGCTGCTTCTCCAGGCCGGGACGGTGTTTTCGGTTGCCAGAAGCGATTTCCAGTACGGTCTTGGAGTGTTTCAATCATCGAACTATTAAATAGACTAAGGCCCGCAAAATACGACGAATAAAGTGGGACGCCCGGATTGTAATGAATCTCAGGAGGCTGGTCATCATTGGTGGAATAGTTTTGCAGATACCATCCGTCACCGCCGGAATGTAACACATAAGAATAAGCGCCCGCCGATACCGCTGATTGTCCGTCGGCGGTAATGTGGTCCGCTTGAAGGGTAAATGGAGCACCTGAACTGCCCCCCACAGATACGATCCGGATGTCATGGTGGGGTTTCGTTCCGATACCGCTCAAGCCGTTTACCACTACTAAAGTTGCTCCACCAGAGGTGCTGCCCTTAATGATCAGGGTGTCAGTAACAGAGCTGTCATCGCCAGTAACTGCGTCGATTACCAGCGTTCCACCTTTTCCGATGTAATCTCCGTTTATCGTCAATCCGTAGGTTGATGTGTTACGGCTGGGGTTGATTATGCCTGCATTGGTCAAATTTCCTACCGAACCACTGCCAGTCAATGTGCCTCCTATTTGTAGGTCAACGGCGCCAGTTGTACTCCCTGCCACATACAGCGTGCCTCCACTCACACTGATATCAGAAACGCCGGAACCGATCAGGCCCAGAAGGCCAGCCTTGACTGAAGTGGGGCCAGTATAGGTATTGTTAGCCGTTAGATACGTGGCACCGTTCAGGTTTGTGATGGTGCCAGTTCCGCTAATAGGCATATCAAGCACATAAGGAGCTTCGACTGGTGCGGTATGATTCAGAATGACCTCGCCGTCACCGTCACCGAAGTGTATGGATCTGGCCGTTACACTGCCGGGCGCTACCAGCGTTGTTGGGTTGCCGATGTAAAGCTTCCCTTTCGCGCCAATGCTGGAGGCTATGACAAAATCACTTTCGACATTCAGCGTGGCTTGGTCTGAAAGATACAATGTTCCCGTACCATCTTTGGCAACAGTGAGGCTGCTAAATCCCGCATTCGTATCCGCCCCCTTGAGTCTAATCGTGCCGGTTGCTGATGCGTCGGAACCCGCTACCGCGTTCTCTGCTGTCACCTGTGCCCCTTTCGACACATCGAGTATCCCACCGCCGGATCCCCCAATACTCAGATTGCCGAAATTTGCATGCGTAGCGTTATCCAGTATGAATACGTAGCCGTTGCTGCCAGCAACTTTGCCGAGAATGGTGTTTTGTCCTGCTTGCTGGTTGAATTGAGCGCCCTGTTCCAATCTCAGTTCTGTTCCCCGATCCCCGGCAGTGTCCCCGATTGTGATATTTCCATTGACCGTCAGCGCTGCCTGATTTCGATCGAGTGTCAGCATTGGCGCATATTCACCACTAATGACGAGATCACCCGTTACTGTAAGCTTGGTGTTCTCTTTGAATGAAAGATATCCCCCCAACCCTTGTCCGCCAATTAGGAGGCTCTTGATCGTGCTGTCAGGAAGGTCATACTGTGGCGCGTACTCGTAGCTTTCTGGTATCCAATTAACGATCGCATCGTCTCCTGTTTCAGGATTGGAAGGCGTCCAGTTTCCTGCTTCAGACCAGTGAGGGGTCGGCCCTCCACCAATCCATTGCGCGCTCTGGGCGAAAGCTGATGGAAATGTCACATTTAGCAAGGCGCTTGCGAATAAAATTGGCATCTGCCCCAAATAGAAAATAAAAAATTTTGACCTGAATAGCATTGTTAAATCTCCGCATAAATATACAATAAATAAACTCATTGGTTATAGTACAGATATTGCCAATAATTATCAATGTAAAGACGGGTAAAATTATAACTAAGGAAATATGATGAGATATTAGTTTAATAATTATAGTATATATCTTTAGTATTTTTCATTTCCCAGTTTATATTGCAATTCCATCGTTGTGAGTTCTAATCAGTTACCAATTTCTCGCAGAATTGTAAGATGCGCTTTGATTGCAAATAGTGGAAGCGCCAGCGGCTATTTGCGCAAAAGGGAAACTCTGTGGGAAAAGCTCTACATGACAGCGCCAAGACCATGCACGCCATTCGAGCAGAGCTACGGTGATCGAAGGCTGCGGCCGCGAAGCTTGGGTGGTAATCCTCCCAGGAATTAATGGGGTTCAAAAGTAGAATTTTCTCGGCATTATGATCGAGGATATTTTTGATGAAGATGAACAGATTTAGCCAACTGCAAATTTTTGCGCTCCTGCGTCAGGCAGAAAGTGGTGTTCCAATACCGGGGCTATGTCGCGAACATGGAATGAGCAATGCTTCATTCTACAAGTGGCGTGCCAAGTATAGCGGTATGGATGTGTCGATGATCAGATAGATGAAGGCTCTGGAGGATCGAAGCCGGGAAAGCAATCGTCGGCTCAAGAAGATGTATGCCGATATGAGTATGCAAACAGAGCTTTCGAAAGAGGCTCTTGGAGAAAAATGACGCGCTCATCTCAACGCCGAGAGGTGGCCAGGAAAGCTGTGGCGTTACGCGGGGTCAGCATTGCGCTGGCTCGCTGCACCTTTGGTGTCAGCGAGGCCTGTTATCGTTACAGTGCTAAGCTGAATGAAGAGAACGAGCAGATCGCTGATCTGCTGATCTGGCTAATGAGGGTGAAGCGGAGCTGGGGACCTCGGTCTTTGTTTTCTTTACCTGCGCAATGTCCGGGGGCATCGCTGAAACCGCAAGCGCGTATACCGCGAGCTGGAATTGAACCTCAGGATTAAGCCAAGCAAGTGATTGAAGCGCGACAAACCCGATGCGCTGTCCGTGCTCGAAGCGCCAAATTTTGTTTGGTCCATGGATTTCATGGCGGATCGTTTGGAAGACGGTAGGTAATTCCGGCTGTTGAATGTTTTGGACGACTTCAATCGCGAGGGGCTGGGCATCGCGGTGGATTTTCCGCTGCCTGCTGAACGCGTCATCCGCAGCGTGAACCAGATCATCGAGTAGCGCGGCAAATCATTCATCATTCGGTGGATAGTGGACCTGAATATGTCAGTGGCAAACTGATGGAATGGGCCGAAACGCAAGGAATTGCTTATGCTACATTCAACCCGGAAAACCGCAACAGAATGCCTATGTTGAGCGCTACAATCGCACCGTGCGACACGAATGGCTTGACCAACACACCATCGAAAGCATTGAGGGGGCACAGGAATTCGCCATGCAATGGCCCTGGACGCGCAACAACGAACGGCCCAATATGGGGGCATCAGAGGCATCACACCCGCACAGAAACTAAAAATGGCTGCGTGAATTCTACTGCAGCGCCCCGGTAAAATGGGGGATTACAGATGTATGACCGATCTATGGTCAAAAATCATAATTGAAAGAGATTATTTTCTTTAGATTCAAAAGGGCGAGAGTTTTCACTCCCGCCCCTGATTTTCTGCATTTTGTACAGAATTAATCGATCTTGCTAGTGGCGCGGTCGATCACAGCCTTCGGGAACTCAACGCCCATCTTCTTGGCTGCGCCGAGATTGATGACAAGGTCGGTGCCCTTGGCGATTTCAACCGAAATGTCGCCGGGCTTTTCACCCTTCAGGATGCGTGCAACAACAGCACCGGTCTGCTTGCCGACGTCGTAATAGTTGAAGCCGAGCGCAGCCATCGCACCGCGCTTGACGGAATCCGTATCAGCGGTGAAGAGCGGCAGCTTGCTTTCCTCGGCAACGCCGACGGCGCTTTCGAGAGCCGAAACGATGGTGTTGTCGGTCGGCACATACATGGCATCGGCGCGGTCGACGAGCGCCTGTGCGGCGCCCTTGACTTCAGCCGACTTGGTCGCGGCGGATTCGACGATCTCAATGCCGTCAGCCGCAGCAGCTTCCTTCAGTGCGGCCAGAAGCGAGACCGAGTTGGTTTCGCCGGAATTGTAGAGATAGCCGAGCTTCTTGATGTTCGGCATCACTTCCTTGATGAGCTTGATGTGCTCAGCCACCGGCGACATGTCGGAGAGACCGGTTACATTGCCGCCCGGCTTTTCCATGTTCTTGACGAGCTGCGCGCCGACCGGATCTGATACGGCGGTGAACACGACAGGAATGTCGCGCGTGGCGGAAACAACAGCCTGAGCCGATGGGGTGGAAATCGGAACGATCACGTCCGGGCCATCACCGACGAACTGACGTGCGATCTGTGCGGCGGTTGCCGGGTTGCCCTGTGCGGATTGATAGACGAATTTGAGATTTTCGCCTTCCTTGAAACCGGCTTCGGCCAGAGCATCCTTGACGCCGTCGCGGGCGGCGTCGAGTGCCGGATGTTCGACAATGGCGGTCACGGCGACGGTTACGTCTTTTGCCTGGGCCGAAGTGGCAATGGCCGTTGCGGCCAGCAATGCCAGAAGTACAGAACGCATGAAAATCTCCCCTAATTGGTTTCTGTGCTGTTGATTGCTTAATCAAGTTGATAGCCGAAATCAATCAGCACGGGAACCGGACAAACTTGCGTGGGAGAATGTATAGCGTCCGATAAAGTGGATGTCAGGCTTGCTCTACACCATGCGTTTCCAAAAGCGCTTTCATGCGTTTCACGGCAAGTTCCGGCTGATCAAGCACATTGGCCTTGTCTGCCAGTTGGAAGATATCGGCATAATGGACAATGCCGCGCGCTGACTGCATCCCGGCGGGCATGGTGAAATGCGTCTGATGACCATTGAGCCAGGCGAGAAACACGACACCGGCCTTGTAATATTGCGTTGGCGCTTCAAAAATCTTGCGCGATAGCGGCACAGTTGGCTCAATGATCGCGCGGAACCGCTCGTTATCGCCCTTGGCGAGGGCGACGAGCGCATTGGAAGCTTGTGGCGCGACAGCATCGAAAATGCCGAGCAAAGCATGGCTATGCTTGTGCCCGTCGCCTTCGATCAGCGGTGCATAGTTGAAATCGTCCCCTGTGAAACAAAGCACGCCTTCCGGCAACCGGTCGCGCAGGGCAAGTTCGTAGCGCTCTTCCAACAGCGAAATCTTGATGCCTTCAACCTTGTCGCGATTGGCCTCGATAATATTGATGACGGTGTTCAGCGCATCATCGAAATTAGAGCTTCCCCAGTAGCCCTTGAGCTGCGGATCGAACATGTCGCCCAACCAGTGCAGCACGACCTTCTCGCGGGCATTGGAGAGAATGTGCCCATAAACCTTTGCATAATCGTCCGGGGATCGCGCAATACGGGCAAGGGCGCGGCTCGCCATCAGGATGAAACGCCCGCCGTGCTTTTCGACGAAACCGGCCTGTGTTTCGTAGGCTTTGATCACGTCATCAAGGCTCTTTGCGTCCGCCGGATCGAGATGATCCGTCCCGGCACCGCAGGCCAGATCGGCACCCGCTACGGTTTTGCTTTCAGCCAGTGAGCGACGGATCAATTCCTGCGCACCCGCCCAGTTGAGGCCCATGCCGCGCTGCGAGGTGTCCATCGCTTCGGCGATCTTGAAGCCGAGGCCCCAGAGATGATGGCGAAACGCCATGGTCGCATCCCAGTCGAGCGCGGGATTGTTCCATGGTGTCGTATCGTTTCGTGGGTCGGAGACGATATGCGCCGCCGCATAGGCGATGCGATTGAACTGCGGGGGAGCGGAGGGTCTTTCGGTCGGCGTTCCGGCAAGCCGGTATGCGTGCAGAGTGCCGTCTGCCTTTGGCAAGGTCAGCATAGTGTCGAATGCAACGCTCATGATCATCCTCCCACGGAACCTTGCCTTTCATAATTTAGAACGTTCCAAATGGCAAGAAGCGCCCATGTCGAGTTAGAAGTAGAGTTTTTGGCCAGAAAGTAGCGCTTCTCACGCAAGTAACCCATATTTCTTAAATTTATGCGGGGGTGATATCGTGAAACAGGACATTGATGTGGCGATAGAGTGGCAAAATTTCTCCCGTTGACTTTTTTGGAACGTTCCAATTAAATTACTAGCGAAAGCCGAGGAAGTCATGAACAAGAGCAGCGTTACGGTCATCGATATTGCACGCGAGGCAGGCGTGTCGAAATCGACCGTGTCGCTCGTGCTGCGCGACAGTCCGCTGGTTCATGCTGAAACGCGTGTGAAGGTGCAGGCGGCAATTGAAAAGCTCGGTTACGTCTATAACCGCAGCGCCGCCAATCTGCGTCAGTCCAAGTCGAAGATCATCGGGCTGGTCGTCAACGATCTGACCAACAGTTTCTTTGCCGAACTGGCGGTTGGTGTGGACCGCGTTATGCAGTCGGCGGGCTATGTGCAGTTTCTGGCCAATACGGGCGAGAGCATCGACCGGCAGCGTGAAGTGATCGCCTCCATGCGCGAACATGGCATTGCCGGGCTGATCGTCTCACCGGCGCGGGGCACGGAGTCCGGCGATCTGAAGCCGCTGGCGAAAAGCGGCTTGCCTGTGGTGCAGATGGTGCGCGATGTGCCGGGTTCTGGCGTTTCGTCCATTCTTTCCGACAATCGCGGCGGCGTGGCAAAGGCCGTCGAGCATCTGGTCGGTCTCGGGCATAGCAACATCGCCTTCATGGGCGGCTATGCGGATACAGCGGTGTTTGCCGAGCGTGTTTCCGGCTATCGCGCTGGTCTGGAACAGGCCGGTCTCGCTTTTGACGATGCGCTGGTCTTTACATCGGCCCCGTCGCGGGCGGGCGGTGTGGAAGCAGTGGAGCGCATGTTGCTGCTGGGGGCTAAGCCGACGGCTACGGTGTGTTTCAACGATGCGGTGGCATTTGGTGTATGCGACGGTTTGCGCGCTGCGCATCTGGAACCCGGACGCGATTTCGGGGTGGTCGGCTTCGACGATGTGATCGAAGCAAAGACGGCGGTACCCGCATTAACAACAGTGTCGGTCGATCCGCAGGGGATGGGCGAACGGGCGGCACAGCTTCTTTTGAAGCAGATCAATTCAGAACGGGTGGAGGCGGAGGCGCAGCGTTTGGCGGTGCGTCTTGCGGTGCGTGCCAGTTGCGGCATGCCATTTAAAACGGAGGAGAAACGCGGATGGCAAAGTGGGGCCTTATAGGCGCAAGCACGATTGCGAAAGAGTGGGTGATCGGAGCCATTCGCGCCACTGGCGGCGAAGTCGTTTCCGTTTACAGCACCAATGCCGCGCGCGGCGAAACCTATGCCCGTGAGAACGGAATTGCCCGCTCTGTCACGAGCCTCGACGCACTTCTGGCCGATCCGGAAATCGATGCGGTCTATATCTCCACCACCAATGAATTGCACCGCGATCAGGCGATTGCCGCCGCCAAGGCTGGTAAGCATATCCTCTGTGAAAAGTCGCTGGCGCTGACAATTGGTGATGCCCATGCCATGTTGAAGGCCGTACGCGAAGCGGGCGTGGTGGCAGGCACCAACCATCATTTGCGCAACGCTGCCAGCCACCGCACCATGCGCGATGCAATCGCGAAGGGCAGGATCGGGAAGGTGCTTGGCGCACGGGTTTTTCATGCGGTTTACTTGCCGCCGCATTTGCAGGGCTGGCGTATCGAGCGGCCCGATGCTGGTGGCGGTGTCATTCTCGATATCACAGTGCACGACGCCGATACGCTGCGTTTTGTGCTGGGTGAAAACCCGGTCGAGGCCGTGGCTTTCAGCCAGCAGGGGGGCCTAGAGGGTAAGATGAGCGGTGAGGGACTGGAAGATGGAGTGATGGGCGTATTGCGTTTTCCATCTGGCGCGATCGCCCAGTTCCACGACGCTTTCACGACCAAATATGCGGAAACCGGCTTCGAGGTGCATGGCAGTGAAGGCTCGCTGGTGGCGCGCAATGTGATGACGCAGAAGCCGGTTGGTTCGGTGCTGTTGCGTGACAAGGACGGCGAGCATGAATTGCCGCTTGATCAGACGAATCTCTATGAAACCGCCTTGCAGGCTTTCCATGATGCAATGGCAGGCAAGGGCCAGCCTTCCGCAACATTGGAGGACGGCATCTGGTCGCTCGCCACCGGGCTTGCCGTGCTTGAGGCCGCAAAGACCGGCAAGGCAACCGCCGTTCAATCTGGAATCTGAACACCATGAACAAGCATATTTCGGCTGCGGAAGCGGCTGCACTCATCCCCGACAACGCTGTCGTTTCCGTCTCGTCTTCGAGTGGTCTCGGCTGTCCCGATCTGACGCTGAAAGCCATTGGCGAGCGGTTTGACGAGACCGGCCATCCCAAGAATATCACCACGCTGCATCCGATTGCGGCGGGCGATATGAGCGGCATCAAGGGCGTGGATTACATCGCCAAGCCGGGATTGCTGAAGAAGATCATCGGTGGTTCCTATCCGTCAGGCCCGTCCAGCGCCGAGCCGCCGCTGATCTGGCAGATGATCACCAATAATGAGATCCCGGCCTATAATATCCCGTCGGGCATTTTGTTCGATATGCATCGCGAAGCGGCGGCCAAGCGCCCCGGCGTGCTGACCAAGGTGGGTCTTGATACGTTTGTCGACCCCAAGCGTCAGGGCACGGCGATGAATGACAAGGCCGGGCAGGAACCGGTGGTGAAACATGTCAGCTTCGAAGGCGAAGACTGGCTCTATTTCCCTTCCATCATCCCGCAAGTGGCGATCATTCGCGCGACGACGGCGGATGAGCGTGGCAATCTCACTTATGAGCATGAAGGCGCCTATCTCGGCGGTCTCGATCAGGCGCTGGCCGCGCGCAACAATGGTGGCATCGTCATTGCGCAGGTGAAACGCATCGCCAAGGAAGGCACGCTGAAGCCGCATGATGTGCGGGTGCCGGGCGTTCTGGTCGATTATATCGTGGTCGATCCCGATCAGAAGCAGACGACGCAGACACTGTACGATCCGGCGATTTCAGGCGAGATTTTCCGCCCGATCGATACATTCCGTCTGGCTGAGTTCAATATCCAGAAGGCGATTGCGCGCCGTGTCTCGCAGGAATTGCAGGCGGGAAGCGCGGTCAATCTCGGTTTCGGCATTTCCGCCAATGTGCCGCGCATTCTGCTGGAGGAAGGCCTGCATGGTGCTGTGACGTGGGTGATCGAGCAGGGCGCTGTCGGTGGCGTGCCGCTACTGGATTTTGCCTTTGGTTGCGCGGCGAATGCCGACGCCTATATGCCGTCGCCCTATCAGTTCACCTATTTTCAGGGTGCAGGCTTCGATGCGTCGCTCTTGTCCTTCCTGGAGATTGGACGCGACGGCTCGGTCAATGTGTCGAAGCTCTCATTCCGTCCGCATGTCACGGCGGGAGCGGGCGGCTTTGTGGATATTACGGGAAGGGCCAAAAAGATTGTCTTCTCGGGCATGTTCAATGCAGGGGCCAAGCTTTCCGTTGCAGACGGCAAGCTGGTGATCGAGAAGGAAGGAAAGCTCAAAAAGCTCGTTAATGAGGTTGAGCACGTCACCTTCTCTGGTCCCCGCAGTGTCGCACAGGGACAGGACATTACCTATGTCACGGAACGCGCTGTGATGAAGCTCACGCGGCAAGGCATCGTGCTCACCGAGATCGCGCCGGGTGTGGATCTGCAGGCGCATATTCTCGATCAGGCTGAGTTTCCGCTGATCGTTTCCGATCAGCTCAAGATCATGGACGAGGCGCTGTTCCGCGAAGAGCCGATTGGACTTGAATTGCCGCAAAAGCCTGCGCGAAAGCTGGAGGCGTGAGATGACTGATCGCATAGAAATTGCGACCGAGAACCACATCGCGGTCATGACCATCAAGCGGCCCGAAAAGCTCAATGCGTTCGATATCGAGCTTTTGCAGGAGTTATCCGCCGCCTGTGATCGGGTGGAGGCGGATAGCACCGTCCGGGTTGCGATCCTGACCGGCGAGGGCAAAGCCTTTTCCGCTGGAGGCGACATCAAGGCCTGGGGCGGCATGGAACCGGCAGAGTTCGGCCATGCATGGGTGCGCTATGGCCATCGTGTGTTCGAGCGGCTCGCAACCTTGCGTGTGCCACTGATCGCAGCGATGAACGGCCATGCTTTGGGCGGTGGTCTGGAACTGGCAGGCGCCGCCGATATCCGCATTGTTGAGCGACAGGCGAAGATCGGCCTGCCGGAAACCTCGCTTGGCATGATTCCCGGCTGGTCGGGCACGCAGCGTCTTGTGCGCCGTTTCGGGGCGCAGATCGTGCGCCGCATGGTGCTGGGTGGCGAAATGTTCACGGCGGAGGAAGCGCTTTCGCATGGGCTGGTCGATGCCGTTGTCGAGACGGGCGCAGCCTTGCAGGCAGCACAAGACTATGCAGCACGGGTGGCGAAGCGCGGACCCGCTGCACTGGAAATTTCCAAACTGATGCTTTCCGTCGCCAATGGCGAGGACAATGGAACCGCCGTCGAAGCATTGGGTTCCATCCTTGTCGCCAAGACCGGCGATCTGAAAGAAGGCGTGCGCTCGTTCAGCGAAAAGCGCGAAGCGAATTTTGAAGGAAAATGGTGATGAGCACGATTGTAAAGCCGCAACCGCTGGCCGGACTGGCCGTCCGCGAATTCTCCATGCTGATCGATGGCAAATGGATGCAAAGCCAGAGCGGCGGCAGTATTGAGCGTGTGGCTCCCGGCCATGGCGTGACAGTGAGCCGTTATCCCGCTGGTAACAAGGCGGATGTGGAGCGCGCCGTAGCAGCTGCGCGCAAGGCTTTTGACGATGGGCGCTGGTCTTCCAAAACGGCATCGCAGCGTTCGCTGGTGCTGTTGAAAGCCGCCGATCTGATCGAAGCGCGGGCGGAAGAGCTTGCCTATCTCGATGCGATTGAAGCAGGAAAGCCGATTAGTCAGGTGCGCGGCGAGATTGCCGGTTCGGTCGATATCTGGCGCTATGCGGCAGCGCTTGCGCGTGATCTGCATGGCGAGAGCTATAATACGCTGGGGGATGGCACTTTGGGTGTCGTGTTGCGTGAGGCGATTGGTGTTGTCTCCATCATCACGCCGTGGAACTTTCCGTTCCTGATCGTCGGTCAAAAGCTGCCATTTGCTTTGGCGGCGGGTTGCACGGCGGTCGTAAAGCCTTCGGAACTCACCTCCGGTTCGACGCTGGTGCTGGGTGAAATTCTGGCCGAGGCAGGCGTGCCGGACGGCGTGGTCAACATCGTCACCGGAACGGGCGCTGATGTCGGCCAGCATATGAGCACGCATCCAGATGTGGACATGGTGTCGTTCACCGGTTCCACTGGCGTCGGCAAGCTGACCATGGCCAATGCGGCGCAGACGCTGAAGAAAGTGTCGCTGGAACTTGGCGGCAAGAACCCGCAAATCCTGTTCCCGGATGCGGACATGGATGCCTTTATCGACGCTGCGGTTTTCGGCGCATGGTTCAATGCGGGCGAATGCTGCAATGCCGGTTCGCGATTGATCGTGCATCGCTCAATTGTCGATGAGATTGTCGGGCGCGTCGCTGATCTGTCGAAGAAAGTCATCGTCGGGGATCCCCTTGATGTCAGCACGCAGGTGGGCGCGATCATTACGCCCCAGCATCTGAGCAAGGTTGGCGCTTATGTCGATCAGGCCAAGAAGGCAGGCGCTGCAATTGCCCATGGCGGGGATGTGCTGGATCTTGGCCTTGGCCAATATATGGGACCGACCATCATTGCGGGTGTGAAAGCCGATATGGCTGTGGCGCGTGAAGAAGTGTTCGGCCCGGTCCTGTCGGTGCTCTCCTTCGATACGGTGGATGAGGCGATCTCCATTGCCAATGCGGTTGATTACGGGCTTTCGGCAGGCGTATGGAGCCGAGATTTCGATACCTGCATGAGTATTGGCCGCAAGGTGCGCGCCGGTACGGTCTGGATGAACACTTTCATGGACGGCACGCCGGAACTGCCTTTCGGCGGTTATCGCCAGTCGGGTCTGGGCCGCGAATTGGGTCGTCATGCGGTGGAGGATTACACCGAAACCAAGACGCTCAACATGCATATCGGCGCGCGGACGGCCATGTGGATGCCGCAAGGAAAGTAGGAGTGACGGCTTTGGGAGGACAGCCGGATATCGTCATCATCGGATCAGGTATCGGCGGCGCGACAATGGCCGCCGGTCTTGCCGCGTCTGGTGCAGACATTCTCATTCTTGAGGCGGGGGAGCACTTGCCCGACAGGCCGGAAAACCGCGACCCGCGCGCCATTTTCCAGCAGGGCTTCTTTCGCCCGAAGGAGTTCTGGTACGAGACCGGCGGTACGCCATTCAATCCCGGCAACTATTAAAATGTCGGCGGCAATTCCAAATTCTTTGGCGCGGTGCTGATCCGTTATCGCCGTGAGGATTTTGCGGAAATGGCGCATCTGGAAGGTGTCTCGCCTGCCTGGCCTTTCGCCTATGAGGAGCTGGAGCCGTGGTATAGCTGCGCCGAACAGCTTTTTCAGGTGCGGGGTGAGCTGGGCGATGATCCGACCGAGCCGGATCATTCAAAACCCTATCCCTGTCCGGCAATCCGTGACGAACCGGCCATTGCCGATATACGGGCGCGATTGAAGAAGAACGGTCTTCATGCTGCATCGCTGCCGCTGGGGGTCGATATCGACCGCTGGCTCGCCAAGGCAAAAACGCCGTGGGATGCGCATCCAAACAGCAATGACGGCAAGATGGATGCGGAAACCTGTCCGCTTGCCAGCGCCTTGCGCTATTCCAATGTCAGGCTGGAAACCGCGGCGCGGGTGACGCGGCTGGAAGCCGGTCCGGATGGCAAAACCATCGTGGCAGTTCACTATGTGAAGAACGGCGAGGCGCTGGTCTTGCGCCCAAAGCTCGTCATTCTTTCGGCGGGCGCGGTGCAATCGGCAGTGCTCTTGTTGCGTTCGGGATTGGCGAACCGTTCCGATCAGGTCGGTCGCAATTTCATGAACCATAATTCTAGCGCCGTGATCGCTTTCGATCCGCGCTATCGCAATGACAGCGTCTATCAGAAGACCTTTGGCTTCAACGATTACTATCTGTCGGACGGGGCAGGCGGGCCGCCGCTGGGCAATGTGCAATTGTTGGGGCGCGTGTCGGGCGCGATCCTGAAATCCAATATGCCGCGTGTGCCTGAATGGCTGTTGAACCGGATTGCCGGACACACAATCGATTTCTACGCAATGAGCGAAGACCTGCCGTCGCCGGAAAGCCGCGTGACGGTGGATGGCGACCGCATTGTCCTGCATTGGGTGCGCAGCAACTGGAAGGCGCATCTGATGCTGGTCGAAAAGCTCAAATCCGCACTGCGGTCGGCGGGATTTCCGGTGGTTCTTTCGCGGGCCTTCGACCGGCGTACGCCGTCGCATCAATGCGGCACAGTGCGCATTGGTAATGACCCAGCGACAGCGCCGCTCAATACATGGTGCCGCGCTTACGACCACCCCAATCTTCATGTGGTGGATGCGTCGTTTCTGCCGACATCGGCTGCGGTTAATCCCGCGCTGACCATCGCGGCACAGGCGTTGCGCGTGTCCGATCATCTGAACCGGGAGGTGCTGGCATGAACCGTCAAAGACCTGTGGTGCTGGTGACCGGCGGCCGACGCGGCATCGGGCTTGGCATAGCCCGCGCTCTCGCGGCGAAGGGCTTCGATCTGGCGATTACCGATGTTGAAAACGACGAGGCTGTCATCCACGAATTGCGCGGCATGGGCGGCAAGGTGGCTTTCTTTAAAGGCGATCTTGCTGCCGTAGAAACCCATGCGGCGACAGTTGCCGCCGTGTTGAAGGAGTTTGGCAGCATTGATTGTCTCGTCAACAATGCTGGCATGGGTTCCGTGGAACGCGGTGATTTTCTTGGCCTGAAGCCGGAGAATTTCGACACCATCATGGGGGTCAATTTGCGCGGCACGGTGTTCTTCACGCAGGCAATAGTGAAAGCCATGCTGGCGGTAACCGATGTGCGTTTTCCGCGTAGCATCGTGACGATCAGTTCTGTGTCATCGGTGATGAGTTCGCCGGAAATGCTTGATTACTGCATCAGCAAGGCCGGGTTGACCGCCTTTGTGCAGGGGCTGGCTTTGCGGCTCGCCGAGGCGCGGATCGGGGTGTTCGAGGTTCGACCGGGTATCATTCGCACCGACATGACGGCAAAGGTCGCCGAGCGCTACGACACGCTGATTGACGGCGGGCTGGTGCCGATGAAGCGCTGGGGCGAGGTGGGCGATGTTGGCGCCATCGTGGCCGGGCTTGCGGGCGGCAATTTCATCTTCGCTACCGGGTCGGTGATCAATGCTGATGGCGGCCTGTCGATAGCAAAGCTTTAGTTTCTCGGGAGGAGAAACGCATGAATTACGACTATATCATCGTTGGCGGCGGGCCGGCCGGTTGTGTTCTCGCCAATCGTCTGAGCGAGGATGCTTCGGTGAAGGTGTTGCTGCTGGAAGCCGGAGGAAGCGACAGGAACCCGCTGTTTCATATGCCCGCAGGCTTTGCCAAAATGACCAAGGGCGTGGCGAGCTGGGGCTGGGAGACGGTCCCGCAGAAGCATATGAAAAACCGCGTTCTGCGCTACACGCAGGCCAAGGTCATTGGTGGCGGTTCCAGCATCAACGCGCAGATTTATACGCGCGGCAATGCGGCTGATTACGATCTTTGGGCCAATGAAGACGGCTGTACCGGCTGGGATTATCGCAGCGTGCTGCCCTATTTCAAACGCGCCGAGGATAATCAGCGTTTCAACGATGACTATCATTCCTATGGCGGGCCGCTTGGCGTTTCCATGCCGTCTGCGCCGCTGCCGATCTGCGATGCCTATATCCGCGCGGGGCAGGAGCTTGGGCTTCCCTACAATCCGGATTTCAACGGTCGCGAACAGGCCGGTGTCGGTTTCTACCAGCTCACCCAGCGCAATCGCCGCCGCTCGTCCGCCTCGCTTGCCTATCTCGCATCGATCAAGGGACGCAGAAACCTGACGGTCAGAATCAACGCGCCAGTGCGCAACATCGTGCTGGAGAAGACGCGCGCCACCGGCGTGGCGTTGATGAGCGGCGAGGTGCTGCGCGCGTCGAGGGAGGTGATCCTGTCATCGGGTGCGATCGGCTCACCGAAGCTTCTGCTGCAATCTGGGATCGGACCAGCCGATCATCTCAAGCAGACAGGTGTGGCCGTGAAACACGATCTGCCGGGCGTCGGCTCAAACTTGCAGGATCATCTCGATCTGTTCGTTATCAGCGAATGCACTGGCGATCACACCTATGACGGCGTGGCAAAGCTGCACCGCACGCTTGGCGCGGGTCTGCAATATATCCTGCTGCGTTCCGGCCCGGTGGCCTCGAGCCTGTTTGAAACGGGCGGCTTCTGGTATGCTGATCCGGAGGCCCGGTCGCCGGATATCCAGTTCCATCTGGGGCTTGGTTCGGGCATTGAAGCCGGCGTCGAGAAGCTGAAGAATGCGGGCGTGACGCTCAATTCCGCCTATCTGCATCCGCGCTCGCGTGGGACAGTGCGTCTGGCGTCCAGCGATCCGGCGGCGGCTCCACTGATCGACCCCAATTACTGGAGCGATCCACACGATCTGAAGATGTCACTGGAAGGGCTGAAGATCGCCCGCGAAATCCTGCAACAGGAAGCTCTGAAACCCTTTGTCATGGCCGAGCGACTGCCGGGACCGAAGGTGATGACTGACGACGATTTGTTTGACTATGCCTGCGCCAATGCCAAGACCGATCACCATCCGGTCGGCACCTGCAAGATGGGCACTGATGCTTCTGCCGTGGTCGATCTGGAGCTGAAGGTTCACGGTCTGGAGGGCTTGCGCGTCTGCGACAGCTCGATCATGCCGCGTGTGCCGTCCTGCAACACCAATGCGCCGACAATCATGGTTGGCGAAAAGGGATCGGACATTATTCGCGGGCGCGATCCGCTGCCGCCAACCGTTTTCTCTTGGGAGAAAAACGAACAGAAGCCGCGTGCAAGAGTTTAATCTGTGCCGTCTACCGGTTCAAAGCGCAGATAGCCCACGACATCGGAACCCTTGTGGTTCGGATTGTCGGAGGGGTGATTGACGCCGTCATTGACCGGGATAACCTTGAAGTCGAAAGGCGAAACGCCCTCCAGACAAGCCGCATTCACGCCAAACTGGCGTGGATTGGAGCGGCGCTGGTGGTGCGTATAGATCCCGCATCTGGAGCAGAAGAAATGCTTCGCGACGCCGGTATTGAAGGTGTAGAGGGTGAGCGCGTCTTCCCCTTGCAGGATTTCCAGCCCGCCGAGTTCTGCTGACACGACGACTGCGCCGCGCATCCGGCAATAGGAGCAGTCGCAGCGGCGCGCGCTGTGCAGGCCGTCGGACAGTTTTACGCGAAAACGCACCGTTCCGCAGTGGCATGCGCCATTGGCTTCCTTGATGTCCGGATTCATTTTTCACTCCATTCTGCCTTTGCGGACGATATTTTCTTTTCTGCCAGTTTACCACTGGCGAAAACCGATTAAGTTCGTTGCCGGAAATGCTTCAGGGAGGGAACGGCATGAGCGAATTCGCAGTCATCACAGGCGGCAGCACGGGTATTGGCAGACATCTGGTCACGGCCTTTGCCGAGGCGGGCTATGCGGTTGCTTTCAGCTACAAGGACGAGGACGGCGCGGCCCAGTCGCTGGTCGAGGCGATTGAAGCGGGTGGTGGTCAGGCGCTTGGGCTTGCCTGTGATGTCGGTGTGGGGGCGGAAGTCGATGCCTTCTTCGATGAAGCATGCAGCTGGTTCGGCGATGCGCCCGATGTGCTGGTCAACAATGCCGGTATCCAGACATGGAGTTCGCTGCTGGAACTTGGCGAAGACGAGTGGGACGATGTCATCCGCACCAATCTGAAGGGCTGCTTCCTCAATACGCAGGCAGCAGCCAAGCGGATGGTGGATGCGGACAAGAGCGGCGCGATCATCAATATCGGTTCGGGCTGCAACAAGCTGGCTTTCCCGAAGCTGGTTTCCTACACGGCTTCCAAGGGCGGCATTGAACAGTTCACCAAGGTTTCGGCGGTGGAACTTGGACCGCACGGCATTCGGGTGAATTGTGTGGCCCCCGGCGCAATCCTTAATGATCGCACGGCGCTGGAACAGCCTGACTATGCAGGCACATGGGCCAAGGTCACGCCCTTGCGGCGGGTGGGCAGCGTCGAGGATCTGGCTGGGCCGGTGCTGTTTTTTGCGTCCGAGGCCGCACGCTTTGTGACGGGCCAGACGCTTTGGGTCGATGGCGGCGTCTTCTCGCAGGCCAACTGGCCTTATGACAGGTAAGTTTTAAGTGGTGATCCCGACTGGATTCGAACCAGTGGCCTACAGATTAGGAATCTGTCGCTCTATCCTACTGAGCTACGGGACCGACCGTTAGAGCCATCCGCTTTTGCCAGCGATGCCAGCATGTTCGGATGTTTCCGACACATACTGGGTTTCATGGCGGTAGCCAACCCCGCAAAAAGCGGGGTAGGCGGATTTTCTCAGATTGCGAGTGGCGCTCAGGCGGCAAGCGCCGTTTCGGCCACGGCTACGAAGTAGCTGACGCCATAGGGAATGGCGTCATCGTTGAAATCATAAGCCGGGTGATGCAGGCCCGGCGTATCGCCATTGCCGATGAAGATATAGGCGCCGGGACGAGCCTCCAGCATGTAGGAAAAGTCCTCCGCCGCCATCATTGGCTCAACATTGCCGTTGACCTTGCCTTCGCCTGCAACACCGGTGGCGATGCGCTCTGCAAATTCCGTCTGCGCATCGTGATTGAAGGTGACCGGATAATTGTTCTTGTAGCGCACGGTAATCTCTGCGCCCGTGACGGCTGCGATGCCTGCGGCCACTTCGCGGATGCGGCGTTCAGCGAAAGCGCGTGTTTCCTTTTGCAGCGTGCGCACGGTGCCCGATAGCGTCGCCTTTTCCGGGATCACGTTATAAGCCTCGCCTGCGATGAACTTCGTGACCGAGATGACGAGTGAATCCAGCGGATCGGTATTGCGCGAGACGATGCCCTGCAAAGCCATCATCAGTTGCGAACCGGCCAGAATTGGATCGATGGTGCGGTGCGGCTGCGCCGCATGACCGCCGCGTCCGCTGACGAAGAGATCGAATTCGTCTGTTGCAGCCATGATCGGTCCCTTGCACATGGCAAACTGGCCGACCGGCAGACCCGGCATGTTATGCACGCCATAGACTTCCGAAATGCCGAAGCGATCCATCACGCCGTCTTCAACCATGGCAAGCCCGCCCGCGCCGCCTTCTTCGGCAGGCTGGAAAAGCAGCGCAACCGAGCCGCGGAAATTGCGCGTCTCGCTGAGATATTGCGCAGCGCCCAGCAGCATGGAGGTGTGGCCGTCATGGCCGCAGGAATGCGCCTTGCCGGGATTTTGCGACGCCCATTCAACGCCGCTTGTTTCGGTGATCGGCAGCGCGTCCATGTCGGCGCGCAGGCCGATGGCCGGGCCGTCACCGTGGCGGCCCTTGATGATACCGACCACGCCGGAGCGTCCGACGCCCGTTTCAACATGGTCGCAGCCGAAGGCTTTCAGCTTCTCCTCGACGAATTTTGCGGTCTCGTGCACGTCGTAGAGCAGTTCAGGATTCTGGTGTAGCTGGCGTCGCCAGGCGGCGATTTCCGCCTGCGTTTCTACGGCACGATTAAGCACTGGCATTTCGGAGAGGCTCCCGTATTGGGTCTATATGGGCTTGGGCCAACTTGACCCAATGTGGCATGGTTGGGTGTGATTTGAAGGAAGCAGGATATGACGTTTCGGTGAAATCCGGCAATCCCTGTTTGCCTTTTCCTCGCCACATGGCATAGATAAGAGCAACGCAAATCCTCCTTATATGACCGAAAGTGTCGTGTGTCGTCCTGATGGCGATTTGGAACCATTGAATTGAGCCGTGCGAACGGAGACCCGCAGAAATTGCGGGCCATTATTGATTGGAACTGCGCAATGTTGTCGAAGTCGTTGAAAATCCTGGTTGCTGCCGCAGCAATGACTGGCACGGCGATGGGATCGGCGCTGGCCAATCCGTCAATCGCCGTCGATGTGGCAACCGGCAAGGTTTATGCCCAGCAGGATGCGTTCCAGCGCTGGTATCCTGCTTCGCTTACCAAGCTGATGACGGCCTATGTCACGTTTCGCGCGCTTCAGTCCGGTCGCATGACGCTTGAATCTCCGGTGCCGATGACGGTTCGTGCCGCCAAGGAGCCGCCGAGCAAGATGGGCTACAAGCCCGGTTCCGTGATGACGCTCGATACCGCGCTGAAGATCATGCTCGTCAAATCCGCCAATGATGTCGCCGTCGCCGTGGGTGAGGCTGTGGGTGGCAGTGAGGCGGGCTTCGTACAGCTCATGAATGCCGAAGCGCAGCGCCTCGGCATGGTCGGATCGCATTTCGCCAACCCGAACGGCCTGCACGATCCGAACAATTATACGACCGCGCGCGATCTGGCGGTTCTCGCCGTGCAGCTGCGCCGCGAATTCCCGCAATATGCGCATTATTTCGCGACCGAGGCTATCGATCCGGGCGCGGGCAAAAAAGTTCAGGCCAATTACAATATTCTGCTGGGTCGTTATGACGGCGCCGATGGCATGAAGACCGGTTTTGTCTGTGCGTCGGGCTTCAATCTGGCCGGTTCCGCCACCCGTAATGGTCGCACCGTGCTTGCCATCGTGCTTGGCGCGGATCGTCAGGAAGCACGCGCGGTACAGGCTGCGCAAATGATGACCGACGCTTTCCGCGACAACACGTCCGGCGGTGCAACGCTTGCAACGCTGCGGCCAAACGCAGGCGGCAATCTTAACGAGGCTGTCGATATGCGCAAGGCGATTTGCAGCCAGCAGGCCATGGCTGACCGTTGGGACGGTCGCGATGTCGAGGGCAAGCTGAAGATCAACTCGCCCTATATTCACGCCATGGATCACGATCCGGTTGCCGTGCAGGTCGGACTTGTTTCCGAGCCGGGCCCGGTCACCAAGCCAAGCCAGCTCCACATCTCGCAGGTGCCTGTGCCAATGCCGCGCCCGCAGCGTGCTGCTGGTGTGAAAACAACCGCGATCAACTGATCCACCGCGATATTGGGCTGGCATCGTCAGCCCAACCTGTCGTGTTCTTAAAGTGTCGCGCCCTCAAAGTGTGAAGTGTTTGCCATGCCAAATCCTATCCCCGTCTCCGTGTTGACCGGCTTTCTGGGCTCGGGCAAGACGACGCTGCTCAACCGGCTTCTGAAGGATCCGGCCTTGAGCGATACCGCCGTGATCATCAATGAATTCGGCGAAGTGGGCATCGATCATCTGCTGGTCGAACAGGCGAGCGAGGGCGTTATCGAGCTGTCGGACGGTTGCCTGTGCTGCACGGTGCGCGGCGAACTGGTGGACACGCTGGCCGATCTGATCGACCGCTTGCAGACCGGGCGCATAAAGGCGCTGAAGCGGGTTATCATCGAAACGACCGGCCTTGCCGACCCAGCGCCGGTTCTGCATTCGATCATGGGGCATCCCGTGTTGATGCAGGCCTTCCGGCTCGATGGCGTGCTGACGACCGTTGATGCCGTCAACGGCATGGCGACGCTCGACAATCATGAGGAAGCGGTCAAGCAGGCGGCGATGGCCGACCGGATCATCCTCACCAAGTCGGATATGCCCGAAGCGCAAGCGGGCCTGGCGGCGCTGAAAGCGCGTCTCAGAGCGCTCAATCCGGGTGCCGAAATTCTGACGGCAGGTGATGAGCGCACCGGCTATGCGGCTTTGTTTGAATGCGGATTATATAATCCTGAGACCAAAACCGCGGATGTGCAGCGCTGGCTCAAGGCGGAAGCCTATGAGGATGATGACCACCATCATCATGATCACGATCATGGCCATCATCACGGGCATGACCATGTGTGCGGGCCGGATTGCGATCACGACCATGATCATGGCCACGGCCATGGACACCACCACCACCATCATGCGCATCATCACCACCATGATGATGCCATCCGCTCGTTTTCGCTGCGGCACGACGCGCCTATTCCGCTTTCGACCTTCGATATGTTCCTCGATCTGTTGCGTTCAACGCATGGCGAGAAGCTGCTGCGCGTCAAGGGCATCGTACAGATCGCCGAAGACCCGGAACGTCCTGTCGTGATCCACGGCGTGCAGAAGATTTTCCACCCGCCAGCGCGCCTGCCGCAATGGCCACAGAACGAAAAGCAGACGCTTCTGGTCATGATCGTGAAGGACTTGCCGGAAAGTTATGTGCGGGAACTGTTCGACGCGTTTCTGGGGCGCCCGAGCCTTGACCGGCCAGACCGGGCGGCGCTGATGGAGAATCCGTTGGCAATCCCCGGATTCTCACCAAAGCATTGAGTTTTATTTCTTCTGGATCAGGAAACGCTGAACGGTTTCACTGCGCTCATGTTCAATGAGCGCATGGCCTTCTTGCGTGCAAAAATGTGGCAGGTCGATACCGGAAAGCGGGTCGGTTGCTTCCACCCAAAGCTGCGCGCCGCTCGGCATTTTTTCAAGGTGATGACGGGTTTTCAAAACCGGAAGGGGGCATTTCAGCCCCCTCAGGTCATAAACGGGAATTTGCGCCTCGGCTGAGGTCAGTTGCCGATGATCTTCCACCATGGCTTTTTCGCTTCCGGTGCAGCCACAGGTGCTGGCTGGTCGATATTCTGGGCAACCGTGCTTCCGGTGGTGACCGGCGAAACGTCGGCAGGTATTGCCGCGTTCTGGGCCGGATTCTGCTGCGGCGTAGGCACCGAAGCGGTCCGGGTTGACTGCGCCGGAATGGCTGGAGCAGCAGCAGGAGCCGCGACTGGAGCAGTTGCGGTCGGTGCTGGTGTTGCTGCAAGCGCTGTAGCCGTCGGCTGGGATAGAGCCGGCGTGACAGGACGAATATCCGGTGCGCCAGCCTTTTCAGCCGAAGACGGTGTCAGCGAAGGCGGTTCACGCGTTACCTTTTCGCCACGGGCACGTGCAGCGCTCCAGGCCGAAACGAGCTTGGCTTCGGTCAGGCCCTGGATCGACGGAGCAGGCGCCTTCTGCGACGCGCTGAAGGCGCTCTGGAAGGTCTTTTCATACGAGGTATAGGCCGTCGACATCGCATCGGTGTTGGCCGATGGCGGGCAGGCATCCGCTGCCGAGAGAGGCTGTCCGTCTGGCGAAGCGACGTTGAACACGTAGCGCTTTTCGCAAACGTCGACCTTCGGCGGAACCTTGGTCACTTCGAAAGCGTCGTAACCCTGCTTCAGCATTTTCCAGAAGCCGTAATTCGGGTCGCTCTTGTAGCGGGCCATGTTGGCCGCAGTCATGCGAAACGGGAAAGCCTGAATCTGGAAGTCCCGCTGGCCGCCCTTGAAGGCGTCGCGTCCGAAAGCGTAGATTTCAGAGACGCTCTCATCGGTCATCGAATAGCAGCCCGACGACGAGCACGCGCCATGCACCATCAGGTTCTGGCCCGTGCGCCCGTTGGCGCGGTCATAGGCGTTGGGGAAACCGATGTTGAAGGCGAGATAATAATTGGATTTCGGGTTCATCTGCCCGGGATGGACGGTGTAGAAACCCTCCGGAGCCTGACGATCACCCTCGATATATTTCGGTCCGAGCTTGCCCGACCATTTGCAGATCTCATAAGAAGCGATCTGGTCGTACTTGCCGTTATTCTTCTGTTTCCAGACTTCGAGAACGCCTTCTTCCTTGAAGATGCGCACGGTGATTGGCGAGGTGCGGGTCATGCCCTTCGCCTTCATCTTGGTCACGATCTTTTCGGGAAGCGGCTTTTCAGCGCGCAAGCTCAGGTCGGATACGGACGAGCCCTGACACCCCGCGAGAAGCGCGGTTGCCATGACGGTTCCAAGTATTGCGGTTCTGATCTTCATATCGCATCGATTTTGTTAGAACGGTGCAAGAGACGATTTCCTGCTCGGAGGATTTTGACAACCAAACCTTACGGTATCGTTTACAAATCCTTGCCTGGATATCTAAAAATTAACGCGACGGCAATATGGCGGAAATGGCATGAAGATGCAAATCCGGGACGTGAAGAACATCCCGGATGGAAAATGGAAAAAAAGACAGTTTTTTAGAGATTACGACCGATCTGGAGGAATTTCTGACGGCGTTCCTGCTTCAAGGTCTCGCCGTCGATATCTTTCATCGAGCGTAACGATGCCGTGATCATGTCGCCCGCAGCGTCGATGACGGCTTCCTTGCCGCGATGCGCGCCACCGAGCGGCTCAGGAATGATACCGTCGATGACCTTGAGGTCGAACAGATCCTGCGCAGTGATGCGCATGTTGGAAGCGGCGTCCTTCGCACGGGTGGAATCGTGCCACAGGATCGAGGCAGCGCCTTCCGGCGAGATGACCGAATAGATCGAATGCTCGAGCATATAGACGCGATTGGCGACGGCGATCGCGATAGCACCGCCCGAACCGCCTTCGCCGATGATGATCGAGACCACCGGTACGCGCAGACGCAGGCATTCGGCGGTGGAGCGCGCAATGGCTTCCGCCTGGCCGCGTTCTTCGGCGCTAACGCCCGGATAGGCGCCTGCCGTGTCAACCAGCGTGATCAGCGGCAGCTGGAAACGGTCGGCCATTTCCATGATGCGGACGGCCTTGCGGTAGCCTTCCGGACGGGCCGAGCCGAAATTGTGCTTCAGGCGCGTCTTTGTGTCCGAACCCTTTTCCTGACCGAGAATGGCAACCGGCTGTCCGTTGAAACGGGCAAAGCCCGCCTGCAACGCCTCGTCATTGGCGAACTGGCGATCACCGGCCAAGGGCGTGAATTCCGTAAACAGCCGGTCGATATATTCGAGGCAGTGCGGACGATCCGGGTGACGCGCGATCTGCGCCTTCTGCCAAGGGGTCAGCTTGCGATAGATATCTTTCAGCGCATCAGCCGAACGCTTCTCGAGGCGGCGAATCTCGTCGCTCATCTCAACGCTGCCTTGTTCCTGCGCGAGCTTCTTCAGCTCAAGAATCTGGCCTTCGAGATCGGCGACGGGTTTTTCAAAATCGAGATAGTTGTACATCGGGCCTGACTGTTCGTGCGTTTCTAATGAGCTCGCCGCAATTGCGTGCCTGAAGAAGGCTGTTTTACGGCGCTTTACATATTCACTGCGGGCTCAACTTGCAAATTTTGACTTTCTCATAACCGGAGCAGGCTCAATCGGCAAGCGGATGATGCTCACTGACCAGTTTATGCAGCCTTTCCTCAAGCACATGCGTATAAATCTGCGTGGTCGAGATATCGGCGTGGCCGAGCAATTGCTGCACTGTGCGCAAATCAGCGCCATTCTGCAAAAGATGGCTGGCAAAGGCATGGCGCAAAACATGGGGTGAAATGGCGGCGGCGGAAAGATTGGCGCGGGCGGCAAGCCCTTTCAGCTCGCGAGCAAAAACCTGTCGCGCCAGATGTCCGCTTTCCGAAAATGCCGGAAACAGCCATGGGTTCTCGTCACTTGCGGGCAGGGAATCGCGCAATGTCAGGAAGGCTTGCAGCGCATCCCGTGCCTTGGGCGACAGCGGCACCATACGGTCCTTCGAGCCCTTGCCGCGCACCAGCAGGAAACGGTGATCGGTGCGTGCGACGCGCACCGGCAGGCCCACCAGCTCCGAAACACGCAAGCCGGTTGCATAAAGCGTTTCAATCAGCGCATGAAGCCGCAACGCCTTGATGCGCTCGCCTTGCTCGGTGGCTTCGCTTGCTTCCAGCGCGGCACGGTCGAGAAGGCGCGTGACCTGATCGACGCTCATGATCTTGGGCAGCGGCTTCTGCTTCTTCGGCGCATCGATAACGCCGGTGGGGTCGTCCTGACGATAGCCTTCCGAATAGAGAAACCGGAAGAATTGGCGCAGCGCGGACAGGCGGCGCGCCTGCGATGTCGCGGCAAAACCTTCCGTCGCCATGCCGTCCAGAACCGAGCGGATATGATCAGCTTGCGCTTCTGCGAGATTGATACCGCGCTCGCCAAGGGCTTCCGCGGTCATTTGCAGGTCGCGGGCATAGGATTCGAGCGTGTTGCCCGCCGCGCCCCGTTCGGCGCTCATCATTTCAAGGAAATTTTCAATCGCCAGAGATGCGCGCATCGTCATTCCTGTGAGGGCGTGGTGGTTTCAACTGCTGGCACATCGGTCGAGGCCGTTCCGTCAGCCGAGGGCGCTGGCGCAATTGGCACAGGCTTCAATTTGGAAGCTGGAATTTCCACCTTCATTTCCTGGGTCTGCGGCGTGACAAAATTCGCAAGCGCATACATCGCAGCATAGGCGATGGCTGCGATCACGACGACGAAAGCGATGAGGCGCGTCAGCGTAGGCATATGTCGTTTATGATGCGGCATTGCGATGAAAGCAAGAATGTCGGTGGCATCGCTGCAAAAAGCCGCCATTCCTGCTTTCAGATTCCATGAAAGCAATTGACGTCGCCCGGTTTTTCATGTGGAACCATCCCAAATGGATGAGGTTGATGAGCAGTATAGAAAAACAAGCCAATCTACATGAGAAGGCGGGGCTCCATGGGCGGGCCGACGCTATCCGTGGTCTGCTCGGTACGAAGGTTCTGGTGCTGGTCGGCCTGATGGGCGCTGGCAAGTCTACCATCGGCCGCAAAATGGCTTCGATGCTCGGCCTTCCTTTTCGCGATGCCGATACGGAGATCGAAGCTGTCTCGCGCATGACGATTCCTGAACTGTTCGAAGCCTATGGCGAGGTTGAATTCCGCGATCTCGAACGCCGGGTTATCCTGCGTCTTCTCGATGACGGCCCGATGGTGCTTGCTACCGGCGGCGGCGCATACATGAATGCCGAAACGCGCGCCGCTGTCTCCGCTGCCGGCATCTCCATCTGGCTCAATGCCGATATTGATGTGCTGATGGACAGGGTTTCACGCCGCCAGAACCGGCCGCTTCTTCGCAACAGCGATCCACGCGCCGTGATGCAGAAACTGATGAACGAGCGCTATCCCGTTTATGCGCTTGCCGATCTGCAAATGATGACACGCGAAGAGAAGAAAGAAATCATCGCCGACGAGCTGATCGAGGTTCTCGCGCAGCATCTGGAAAAGCGGCAGTTCGCGGACTGATTGTCTTAAGCGAGGACTGCCTCGCAGACAGCGGACCACCGGAAAATCGACTGGAGAATAAGCATGAATGCGCCTTCGCCCGCACATGACAGTGTCACCGTTCCGGTTTCGCTGGGAGAGCGCTCTTACGATATCCTGATCGGCAAGGGCCTTGTCGACCGTGCGGGGGCGGAAGTTGCCAAGCGACTGAAGGGCGCGCGCGTTGCCATCGTCACCGATGAAAATGTCGCCAAGGCGCATCTCGAACGGCTGACGGCAAGTTTCAATCAGGCGGGCATAGAAGCGACACCGGTTGTTGTCGCACCCGGCGAAAAGTCCAAATCCTTCGCGACGCTTGAAACCGTCACCAATGCCATTCTGGCCGCAAGGCTGGAGCGCGGCGATGCGCTGGTTGCTTTTGGCGGCGGTGTGGTGGGCGACCTGTCCGGTTTTGTGGCGGGTATTGTGCGTCGCGGCATGAATTTCGTGCAAATGCCGACCTCGCTTCTGGCGCAGGTGGATTCGTCAGTGGGCGGCAAGACGGGCATCAACACCGCTTATGGCAAGAACCTCGTTGGCGTCTTCTACCAGCCGCAGCTGGTACTTGCCGATACGGATGTGCTGGATACGCTGAGCCCGCGTGAATTCCGGGCTGGTTATGCCGAAGTCGCCAAATATGGTCTCATCGACCGCCCGGATTTCTTCGCTTGGCTGGAGAAGAACTGGCAGGAAGTTTTTGCCGGCGGCCCGGCGCGAACCGAAGCCATTGCCGAATCCTGCCGTTCGAAGGCCGCCGTGGTGGCGCGCGACGAGCGCGAAACCGGCGACCGCGCGCTTCTTAATCTCGGCCATACATTCGGCCATGCGCTGGAAACGGCGACTGGCTATGATTCCAGCCGTCTGGTGCATGGTGAGGGTGTGGCCATCGGCATGGCGCTGGCGCATCGTTTTTCGGTGAAGATGAATCTGGCCGGTGTGGAAGCGGTGGAGCGGGTCGAGGCGCATCTGAAGGCCGTAGGCCTCCCGACCGCACTGTCCGACGTTCCGGGCGGCTTGCCGCCTGCGGAAAAGCTGATGGACTATATCGCGCAGGACAAGAAGGTGGCGCGGGGCGCACTTACCTTCATCCTAACGCATGGTATCGGCCAGTCCTTCATCGCCAAGGATGTGCCGCCTGCTGCCGTTCTGGAGTTTCTGAAGGAACGTCTGGCTACCGCATAATTCTCATAGCGCAACCGGTCGGCGCGGACGGAAAAGGAGATCGATGGGATGGTTTTCGAACTCTGGATCATGTGCGGGATCATCCTGCTTTGTGTCATTCTGTCGGCCTTTTTCTCCGGTTCCGAAACGGCGCTGACCGCCGCATCCCGTGCGCGCATGCACTCGCTGGAAAATCAGGGCGACGAGCGCGCCGAAGTCGTGCAACAATTGATCGGCAGGCGCGACCGGCTTATCGGCGCGCTGCTGATCGGCAATAATCTCGCCAATATTCTCGCATCCTCGATCGCCACCAGCATTTTCCTGACCTTCTTTGGCGATGCCGGTGTGGCCTATGCCACCATCGCCATGACGGTCATTCTGGTGATCTTCGCGGAAGTGCTGCCAAAATCCTGGGCGATTTCCGCGCCAGATCGCTTTTCGCTGGCGGTGGCGCGCGCCGTTTCCGTGGTGGTCTCGGTGATCGGCCCGATCTCGACGGCGATCAACTGGATCGTGCGTACAATCCTGCGGCTATTCGGCATCAATCTCGCGGCTGGCCGCTCGATGCTTTCGGCGCATGACGAATTGCGCGGCGCGGTGGAAGTTCTGCATCGCGACGGTTCGGTGATCAAGGAAGACCGCGACCAGCTGGGCGGTCTTCTCGATCTCAAGGAGCTGGAAGTCAGCGACGTCATGGTGCACCGCACGGCGATGGGAACCATCAATGCCGATGCGCCAGCCGAGCAGATCGTCGGTGATATTCTGGCAAGCCCGCACACGCGCATGCCGGTCTGGCGCAACGATATCGACAATATCGTCGGTATTATTCACACCAAGGATCTGGTGCGGGCGCTTTATGATGTCGATAATGACTTCAGCCGCATCGACATTATGAAAGTGGCCAGCAAGCCGTGGTTCGTGCCGGATACGACAACCTTGCAGGACCAGCTGAACGCCTTTTTGCGCCGCAAGGCGCATATCGCCATCGTGGTGGACGAATATGGTGATGTGCAGGGTCTGGTGACGCTGGAAGACATTCTGGAAGAAATCGTCGGTGATATTGCCGATGAACACGATATCGACATGCAGGGTGTCCGCCTGCAACCGGACGGTTCGTTCATTGTCGACGGATCACTGCCGATTCGCGATCTCAACCGGGCGCTCGACTGGTCGTTGCCCGATGAGGAAGCGACGACGATTGCCGGGCTGGTCATTCATGAAACCCAGTCGATCCCCGAAGTGAAGCAGGCCTTCACCTTTCACGGCAAGCGGTTCTCCGTGTTGAAAAAGGAGAAAAACCGCCTGACGCGTCTGCGTATCGTAACGCTCGATGCTGATGGAAAACCGATTGTAGCCGTTGGCGTTCTGCCGCCGCGTACCTAAATAGCACTACAGTTGCATTCTTCGTGAAGCCGGTCTGCAACGAGCAATTTCCTGTGTTCCGGTGCTCACGTACGTTGAAGTACGCTCCGCTCCGGTGCTCGAAAATCACTCGTTTCGCCGCGGCCTGACGAATTTGCCGCTGTAGTGATTGGCAGGATCAGCGGCGCGTCGGTTCGCCGGGGGCAGACGGTTCCAGCGCCAATGCATGAACGCCGTTGTTCAATTCGTCCTTGAGGACTTCGTTGATGGCGCGATGACGCTGAACGCGACTCAGGCCCGTGAAGGCATCGGAGACGATACGGACGCGAAAATGCGTCTCGCCCGAGCCGTCGAAAGCTGCATGATGATCGCTGTCGTGATGATGATGGCCAGCGTGAAGATGGCTTTCATTAATGATTTCAAGCCGTTCTGGCGCGAAAGCTGTTGTAAGCTTTGCTTGCATCACGTCTTGTTTGCTATTGTGAATGGACATTTGGGCTGGTTCTCCCCATATACACGCTGTGCTTCATATAGACTCAAGCCCCGACGGCCCAAGGTGGGGCAAATCCGCACAGGAAACTAATCCGCTTCAAAATTTCGCCCTGTTGAAATGGCTAAAAGCCCAACCGGACGAAATGTCAATTCTTGTTTAGCAACCCCTTAATCCGCATAATTGATTCGATGACCACGAACTCCAAACTTTTCGACAGTATCCGCATTCGCCCGAAGAAGACGCAGCAGGCCAAGTCCAGTGGCCCCTGCTGTCAGTGGGACGGTTGTGACAAGCCTGGCACGCATCGCGCGCCGGTCGGACGCATGCGCGAAGGGGAATATTTCCACTTCTGCATCGATCACGTGCGGGAATATAATAAGAATTTCAACTATTTCTCCGGCCTCGCCGATGGAGATATCGCCAAGTTCCAGAAGGACGCCGTCACTGGCCATCGTCCGACCTGGTCCACGACGGCGAATTCGACGGCGAAGGCGCGCACCTCGCCGGACGTGGCAAAGATGCGCTCCGGATCGGCTTCCTATCACAACCGTATCCGCGATCCGTTCAATTTCGTGAAGGAAGCCAAGGGGCAGGAACCGGGGGCGACAGCCAAGCGCAAGCCGCGCACGCTGGAAATCAAAGCGCTCGCTACACTCGGACTTGAACCAAATTCGACTAGCGATAAGATTAAGGCGCGCTATAAAGAGCTGGTAAAACAGCACCATCCCGATGCGAATGGTGGTGACCGCGGTTCTGAAGAGAGATTCCGCGATGTCATTCAGGCTTACCAATTGCTCAAGCAGGCAGGTTTTTGCTAGAGCATGAGGGCTCGGCCAGTCTTGAACTGGCCGGTTTTCGATTGATTAAGTCGAGCTGTGGCTCAAGCCGCATTTATGCGACGCCAGATGTTGTCATTTGGCTGCAAAATGCTCTGACGGACATTCTCCTGCCGTGCTGCCAAGCGCGGATTCAAGCATGGATGCCCGCAACGAACGACGGAAGGGGCATACCACCGGCTTGCCGGACATCATGCCCCGGATGATACTTGGATGTCGCGGCCGGACAGTCCTGCCGCCCTGGAGGCATGATGAACAAGGTTGAGCGGGATATAGCCAATTTGCCGGATACGATGGTTTCGGTGCGTGAAGTGTTCGGAATTGATTCCGACATGAAAGTACCGGCCTATGCGGCGGGCGACTCCTATGTGCCGGAGCGTGATCCGGATTATCTTTTCGACCGTCAGACGACGCTCGCGATCCTGGCCGGTTTTGCCTATAACCGCCGCGTGATGGTTTCCGGCTATCACGGCACGGGTAAATCGACCCATATTGAACAGGTCGCATCGCGCCTGAACTGGCCTTGCGTCCGCGTCAATCTCGACAGCCATGTCAGCCGTATTGACCTCGTCGGCAAGGATGCCATCGTCGTCAAGGACGGCGTGCAGGTCACGGAATTCAAGGAAGGCATTCTGCCCTGGGCTTACCAGCACAATGTCGCGCTTGTGTTCGACGAATATGATGCCGGTCGTCCGGATGTGATGTTCGTGATCCAGCGCGTGCTGGAAACCTCCGGTCGCCTCACGCTGCTCGACCAGAGCCGCGTTATTCATCCGCACCCGGCTTTCCGTCTGTTCGCGACCGCCAACACGGTGGGCCTCGGCGATACGACAGGCCTTTATCATGGCACGCAGCAGATCAACCAGGCACAGATGGACCGCTGGTCCATCGTGACGACGCTGAACTATCTGCCGCACGACAACGAAGTGAACATCGTTCTCGCCAAGGCCAAGCAGTTCCAGAATGCGGAAGGCCGCGAGATCGTCAACAAGATGGTTCGCGTTGCCGACATGACCCGTCAGGCTTTCATCAACGGCGATCTTTCGACCGTGATGAGCCCGCGTACGGTCATCACCTGGGCTGAAAATGCGGCGATCTTCGGCAATGATGTCGGTTTTGCCTTCCGCCTGACCTTCCTCAACAAGTGCGATGAACTGGAACGTGCGACGGTGGCTGAGTTCTATCAGCGCGCCTTCGGTACCGAACTGCCGGAATCGGCAGCCAATATCGTTCTGGCCTGATGCTGTTCTCCTGAAAGCGGAGACCGCTTTCAGGGCAAAGACAAGCATGAGGAAAATTGACGATACCTGTCGCCGCTATGGCGACAGGGCCTTGATTTGATGGGAAGCAGGATAGGCATATGTCAGGCCAGATGTCAGGAATGGGCGACAATTCGCGTGAGCGCAAGCCGGGGCCAGTGGACTCCGAGCCGTTCAAGCGCGCGGTAACAGCTTGCATGCGCGCCATTTCCGGCGAAAACGAGCTGGAAGTGGCGTTCAGCAATGATCGCCCCGCTCTGACGGCCAATCGCGCCCGACTGCCCGATCTGCCAAAACGCCCGACCGCGCATGATATTGCGGTTACCCGTGGCCTTGGCGACTCGATGGCGCTGCGTCAGGCGCGTCACAATCCCCGTATTCATGCGCAGCTCGCGCCGGAAGGCAAACAGGCGCGCGCCATTTATGACGCCGTTGAGCAGGCCCGTGTCGAGGCAATCGGCGCGCGCGCCATGGCTGGCGTTGCCGACAATCTGGCGACCATGCTGGCAGACAAATATGCCAAGGCGAATTTCTCCGCCGTTACCGATAAGGAAGATGCGCCGCTTGAAGAAGCGGTGTCGCTGCTCTTGCGCGAAAAGCTGACCGGACGGGCAGCACCGTCCGAAGCTGGTCAGGTGCTGGAGCTGTGGCGCGACTGGATCGAGCAGAAGGCTGGCGGCGATCTGGCGCGTCTGGGTGAAAACCTCGACGATCAGCAGGCTTTTGCGCGCACTGTTCGCGATATGCTCGCATCCATGGACATGGCTGAAGAGCTGTCGCAGGAAGAGCCGAGCGACGATCAGGAACAGAACGAAGAACAGACGCCCGATTCCGACGAGAACGAGGAAGGCGGCGACGAGAGCCAGGAAGGCTCCGATTCCGCTGAAAGCGAAGAATCCGACAGCTCGAGCGAAGAAGGCGAGCAGGGCGAGATGGATGCTGCCGATGCATCCGCCGACGATATGGATGACAGCGAGGATATCGACGCGGAAACGCCGGGCGATACGCGCCGTCCCAATCAGCCTTTCGGCAATTTTGCCGAACAGATCGACTATAAGGTTTTCACACGCGAATTCGACGAAGAGGTTGAGGCGACAGATCTGTGCGACGAGGCCGAACTGGATCGTCTGCGTGGCTTCCTCGACAAGCAGCTTGCCAACCTTCAGGGCGTGGTGGGTCGTCTGGCCAATCGTCTCCAGCGCCGCCTGATGGCGCAACAGAGCCGCTCCTGGGATTTCGATCTGGAAGAGGGTTATCTCGACTCGGCTCGGCTCGTGCGCATCGTGATCGATCCGACCCAGCCTCTGTCCTACAAGATGGAGCGCGACACGGATTTCCGCGATACGGTCGTGACGCTGGTTCTGGACAATTCCGGCTCCATGCGTGGTCGTCCGATCACGGTTGCGGCCACCTGCGCCGATATTCTGGCCCGCACGCTGGAACGTTGTGGCGTGAAGGTAGAAATCCTCGGCTTCACCACCAAGGCCTGGAAGGGTGGTCAGTCGCGCGAGGCGTGGTTGTCGCGGGGCAAGCCAGCCAATCCGGGTCGTCTCAATGATCTGCGCCATATCGTCTATAAGAGCGCTGACGCGCCATGGCGTCGTGCACGGCGCAATCTTGGCCTGATGATGCGTGAAGGCCTCCTCAAAGAGAATATCGACGGTGAAGCGCTGATCTGGGCGCATCAGCGCCTGTTGGGCCGGCCAGAGCAGCGCAAGATCCTGATGATGATCTCCGATGGCGCGCCGGTCGACGATTCGACGCTGTCGGTCAATCCGGGCAACTATCTGGAGCGCCATCTGCGCGCAGTGATCGAAGAGATCGAAACGCGTTCGCCAGTCGAGCTGATCGCTATCGGTATCGGCCATGACGTGACGCGCTATTACCGTCGCGCTGTGACGATTGTCGACGCGGAAGAGCTGGCAGGCGCAATGACCGAGCAGCTTGCATCCCTGTTCGAGGAACAGGGCGCGGCAGCAACGGGTAACGGCAAACGCCGGGCTGGCGGAAGACGCTAGAGCGGTTCCGGTTAAAACGGAATCGTGGAACCGCTCTATCTATTTGTTTCGACGCATTATCCGACGCAAAACCGCTTCGCACTTTTGCTGGAAATGCTCTAAAATAAAAGGGGCTCATGAGCCCCTTTTTTATGCCTTTTCTACAGTCGCCCGACCCGATGAATAAAGCGACGGGGCGAATATGGCGAGGATTGCGCCATAGGGAATTAGCATCAGCGTTCCCATGATGACCTTCACGAAGAAATCGCCGAAGGCGAGCGATGCCCAGAGCGGTACGCCAAGGCCGAGGAACGATGCCGGTTCAGTCAGTGACGAATCTGGCATTCCCGTCAGCATATCGATCCATGCGAATTGTGCGGCAAAAGCGATCGAGAAGAAGAGGATCGTGTCCAGCACCGACCCGAACATGGCGGCGGCAAAGGGCGCCTTCCACCAGGTCTTGCGACGCAGGCGGTCGAAGACGGTGATGTCCATTAGCTGTGCCAGCAGAAAGGCCGAGCCCGAAGCGATGGCGATACGTGGCGTTGCGAGCCAGATCGACATCACGACACCGAGCACGAAACCGGCATAGACGACCTTGCGCGCGGCGGCGGGGCCAAAGCGACGATTCGTCAGGTCATTGACCAGAAATGCGACCGGATAGGTGAAGGCGCCATAGGTCAGCACTTCGCCAAGGCCGAAATGCTGGAAAGGATACTGAACCAGAATATTCGATGCGGCGACCGCAACACACATGGCCAGTACAGCCGGCAAAAGCCGGGAAAATGCAGGATTCTCAATAGGCATTTTTTTATCCTGGGTGATGGAACCAGCAAAAAAGGCCGACAAAATGTCAGCCTTTTTTGTCAAATCTTCAAGACTGTAATCTTCCAGCGCATATATCCGAAAACCATTCGGGATGTGCACTGTGTTCTGTCTGAAGCAAAATCCAATTCGAAAGGCCAGCAGCCTTTCTGGATTATTGCTTAGGCAGCAACAGCTTCAGCCTGCTTCTTCGCGATCTGGCGCTTCAGAAGACGAGCGCGCTGCGACAGTTCCTTGTCGTCAGACTTGACGAGGAAAGCGTCGAGGCCGCCGCGATGTTCAACCGAACGCAGAGCGTTGGCAGAAACGCGCAGACGATAGCTCTGGCCGAGTGCTTCGGAGATCAGCGTAACGTTGCAGAGGTTCGGCAGAAAGCGGCGACGCGTCTTGTTGTTCGCGTGGCTGACATTGTTGCCGTACTGGACCGACTTGCCGGTCAATTCACAAGCGCGGGACATTTTGGTCTCACCTTCAATTTTGTTTCCGGCCCTTTTCGTTTTCTTCGAAAAGCGAAAAGGTCCCTCGTTTTCTGTTCCTCGCAATCCCTTAGCAAAATGCTTCGCACTTTTGCTGGAATTGCTCAGGCCCCGACCCGAATGTCCGAATTCAAGCATTCAAAGCAACTTAATGCTGCTGGCGCGCGATTTCGGACAGGCGGCCTATTGGGAAAGTCGCGTTTCTATAGTGACAGGAGCGCTTGCAGTCAAGTGAGATTCCGCCGCAATGCCGTAACAGCGCGGTTTTAAGGCATTCGCATTGCCTTCACGAAACGTGGCGATCATAACTTCGCCGGTTTTGCTTGGCTTACACAGATACTGTATCGAAGAATCTCTCGCAACTTTTTGACAGCTCAATGTGGTTGAAAACCATAGGCCGCCACTTCCGGGCCGGGACGCAGAAAGGAACGCCGAATATGATCGAGCCGCCACTTTTATTGAAACCTGTACGGAATCGGCTGAAGGGGCTTGTTCTGTTGTCATGCGCTGGTTTCGCGCTGAATGCAGGAGTAGCACAGGCGGACGATCTCTACAGAACCGATTACGAGATATCGATTTTCGGTCTTTCCATTGCGCGCGCCGCCACCGAGACGACCGTTAGCGGCTCCCGATATAATCTGAACGGCAATTTCAAGACCTCCGGCCTCGCCCGCGTCTTCGATGACACCAAAGGAACCGTGCACGTCACCGGCAATGCGGTCAAAGGGCAGGTTATCCCAAGCACTTTCGATCTCAACTACAAGCACGGTCGAAAAGACAAGCGGACGACCATTCGTTTTGCCAATGGCAATGTCGTCGCGTCGGAAAACCAGCCGCCGGTGAAAAAGCGCGATCCATGGGTGGAAACGTCACCGCAGCATCTGCTTAATGTCAGCGATCCGTTGAGCGCGCTGATGATTCCCGCTACCGATCCGCGTTCGGTCTGTAATCGCACGCTGAGCGTGTTTGACGGGCAGACGCGGGCAGACATCAAACTTTCCTTCAACGGCACCGAATCGTTCACCGCCGATGGCTTTACCGGCGAGTCGGTCATCTGCTCGGCCAAGTTCATTCCGATTTCCGGTTATCAGAAGGGCAAGAAGTCGATCGACTATCTGGCCAATAAGAGCCGCATCAGCGTTTCCTTCGCTTCCTTGGGCAATTCAGGCATCTATGCACCGGTCGTTGCGCGAATCAGCACACAGATCGGCACGCTGAAGATTTCCGCCTCGCGCTTCGAGAAGGTGAATTAAAGAGATGAAGCGGCAGAATGCATGAAGCCAATACTTTACAGGGAGCAGAAAGCTCCAAACCGATCTTTGGAATAAGAAAGCGCCAACTGTTCGATTTGTGATAGTGTTCTAGTGGCAAGTAAAGGTGGTCTCGGTATGGGTTTCAAGCCCATCAACCATCTGAGTGGCCATGATTACATAGTCCCCTTTCTGCACGCTTTGTGTTCGAATGTCCCAACAGCCGGTTGATTTCACAACAGGTTCAAACTTCTGCCAAAATTTGCCGTTTTTCGTAATTCCGACGTGGATAACGGTCTCTGGAGCACTCGCGGTGCCCCTTATGGCTAATCGTGCATTACGTGGTATGATACATCCTGCGTCAGGATAATTGATTTCAAGTTTAGCGCCGAAGTCAAGGACGACAAGATGACTGTTTCCTTGAATTCTTTTGCCGTCCAATAAGTAAAGAATGTTTCTTTTTGCATCAAGCGCTGGAACAGGAAGAGTGTTATCTATGCCGTACAAGTAAATGCCTTCAGGTATATCAATTCTTCTAATCAAATTGCAGCTATCTAGTTCGTAAATATTTACACATTTGCATCCAATAACATACAAAGTATCATCAATTTCATTAACAGATATAACTGATTGATCAAAATAACCTTTCAAGTTTATCTGTTTTTCGAGGTAATATGAGTTATCCATATCGTAAAAATTTATATACTGACTTACGTCGATATCATTTCTATAAATGACAATTAGATTTTTCCTCTTACTATCAACGGCGATGTCTCTTGCGGAGAAATCACTTTCACGGAAGTCTACAGCTTTATAGTGCTCTTCCGTATCTATGTTTATGCAGTAGATTACTTTCGTTACAGAATCACAACAAAATACAAGTCCAGAAGGAGTGCAGCAAAGTGCAGTTAATTCTCCATTCATTCCGAAACTAGATAGATCAATGAATTTTTCATAATCTCCAGTAATTGAATCTATTATAACTAATCCTGTCCCGTTTACGAAATATGCTTGAAATAAAATCTTTCGATCATATTTAGAATAGTAATAATTTGTTCTACCTGTATATTTATTTATTGAACTAGGTATTCTATCAACTTGAGAAAAGAAAATTAAATTTTCGTCAATGACGCTAATTTTATTCGATGTGGACCATGGAACGTAGAGATAGTTGTTATAGGAACTCACCTTAATATCTACTGGATTATCTATTTTGCTGGCTTTACCTCCATAAGAAAAATTACCGGGGGCAACATAATTGATGCGTTCTATCTCCTTCCCGTTCGAAACGTATACAGCTCCAGTTGCATCGTTCACGGTGATGGAGCTGGGGGCATCGACAACTTTTATATAGTTTATTGCTGGCTTTATCATTGTATTTCCTAATATATTCTAATCTAACGATATTTATGATACGCATTGGGTATTGGTCATTGCAACTGTAAATTGTATACACCGTTGCCTAAGGTGTTGTAATTTCTGGCAGCCATATTGTATTAAGGGCGCTGGGCTTTATCGAGTTCTTACCGATGTCGCCGTTGGGCGTTGACTTAGTGCGCCGGATGCAGGCACTCGTCGTGATTGCCCAGAATTTCGATTACACGGCATTGGTCTATGCGACCATGCGCGGTGCATTCCAGCATCCGTTGCAGTTCCGTCTTCAGCGATAGAAGCTTGGCGATACGGTGCTCGACTTCAATAAGCCGGGCGCGGGCGATAGCGTCTGCCGTGGCGCATGACTGATCCGGATTGTCCTGCAAGTCGAGTAATGTGCGGATCGAATCCACTTCAAAACCCAGATCGCGCGCGTGGCGGATGAACAAAAGCCGCTCAACATCGCTCTTGTCATAAAGGCGGCGGTTGCCCTCCGTGCGGGGGGGCACCGGCAGCAGACCGATCTGCTCATAATAGCGAATTGTCGGCACTTTGACGCCGCTGGCTTTGGAGGCTTCGCCGATGGGAAGGTTGGTTGTCATTTTTCTCTTGCTCCTCTAGTCACTAGAGGATGTAGACCTCATTCAGGACAATTCAAGAGTGCTCTGAAAGGGCAGGTCATGAATAAGGCAATAAACCAGATTCGTTTTCGCGTGGACGGCATGGATTGTGCATCCTGCGCGACGAAGATTGATACCGCCATACGCCGTGTGCCGGGTGTGGAAGAGGTTTCCGTTTCTGTGACGGCAGGCACGATGACTGTACTGCATGATGGCAGCAGCAAATCCGAAAGCATAGAAAAGAAGGTACGCAGCCTCGGCTATGGCGTCGAACGGTTGGCCGCTGAAAAGCGCGCCGCAGCGCCCAAGGCTGATGTGCATGCGCACGACCATGACCATGACCATGGAAGCTGCGGCGGCCATGATCACGATCACGACCATTCCGGGCACGACCACTCCAGCCACGACCATTCTGGCCACGACCATTCCACACATGATCACGATCATTCTGATCACGATCATGCGCATGAACAAGCTCAGGAAAAAGTGATCGCGGCATCGTCCAACAGCTTCCGCTTTCAGGTGGCGGGCATGGATTGCGCTTCCTGCGCTGCGAAGATCGACACGGCGGTACGGCGTGTTGCAGGCGTCAGCGACGTGTCGGTTTCCGTGACCAACGGGACCATGACCGTCAATCATGACGGCTCCGCAAACAGCGATGAGATTGCCGGAAAGGTGACTGGCCTTGGTTATAAAACCGCGCTCGCCGCACCGCCATCCGTAGATGCGCCGAAGCCCAGTGCACCGTCCAGGCCTCTGTCATGGTGGCGGACGGACAAGGGCCGCACGATGCTCATCTGTGGTGGCGGTCTGGTTGCGGCCTATGTGATCGGTCATCTCTATCCGCCCGTCTCGCTTTGGGCCTTTACAGCGGCGATGCTGATCGGTCTCGTGCCGATTGCCAAGCGCGCCTATATGGCTGCGATCAATGGCACGCCGTTCTCCATCGAGATGCTGATGACGATTGCCGCGATTGGCGCGGTCTTCATCGGTGCGACCGAGGAAGCGGCGGCGGTCGTGTTCCTGTTCCTCGTTGGCGAATTGCTGGAAGGTGTCGCGGCGGGCAAGGCTCGGGCCAGCATCCAGTCGCTGACGGCCCTTGTCCCGAAGACCGCTTTTCTGGAGCGCAATGGCGCGACCACGGAAGTTGCCGCCGACAGCCTTGCTGTAGGCGATATCATTTCTGTGCGTCCCGGTGACCGCATGCCAGCGGATGGTGAAATTCTGTCCGGCGAAAGCGCTATCGATGAAGCGCCGGTTACCGGTGAAAGTACACCGGTTGGTAAGGGCGCTGGCGACACCGTTTTCGCGGGCACGATCAATGGCGATGGTCTGCTGCGTGTGAAAGTCACGGCGGCGGCGCAGGACAATACCATTGCGCGTGTCGTGCGACTGGTGGAGGAAGCCCAGGAAGCCAAGGCCCCGACCGAACGCTTCATCAACCGCTTTTCGACCTATTACACGCCTGCCGTGGTGGTGGTTGCCGCACTCGTAGCCGTTCTGCCGCCGTTGGTGGGCGGTGCCGAATGGGGTGGGTGGATCTATAAGGGCCTTGCGATCTTGTTGATTGGCTGCCCTTGTGCACTGGTCATTTCCACACCGGCGGCAATCGCTGCGGCCTTGTCGTCGGGCGCCCGGCGCGGCCTTCTCATGAAGGGCGGCGCGGTGCTTGAAACCATCGGCAAGATCACCGCCGCTTGTTTCGACAAGACCGGTACGCTGACCGAAGGCAAGCCGAAGGTTACGGATGTTCTTGCTGGCGCTTTGCCGGAAGACGAGGTGTTGCGCCTTGCGGCATCACTTGATGCGGGGTCAAGCCATCCGCTTGCTCTGGCCATCGTGTCGGCCGCGGAAGAGCGTGGGTTGAAACTGTCTGCCGTCGTGCAGGGTAAAGCGCATGGCGGTAAGGGTGTTTCCGGCGTTGCGGATGGGACCGAACTGTTTCTCGGGTCGCGAAAGGCTGCAAACGATGTGTCGGCCGTTTCTGATGAACTGGCCGCACGCATCGCTGCCTGCAACGATGAAGGCAAGACGGTTTCCGTGCTCGTCGCTGGCGGCAAGATTGCCGGTGCCATCGCCATGCGCGACGAACCGCGCGCCGACGCTATTGCGGGTCTCAAGGCGCTGAAAGATGCCGGTATTCGCACGGTTATGCTGACGGGCGATAATCGCCGCACAGCGGAAGCCATCGGGCGCGATCTGGGCATCGACGTTCGTGCTGAATTGTTGCCCGAAGACAAGCAGCGCATTGTTGGCGAATTGCGGGGTGAGGGGCAGATCGTGGCCAAGGTTGGCGACGGTATCAACGATGCGCCCGCTCTTGCCGCCGCCGATGTTGGTATCGCAATGGGTGGCGGCACCGATGTGGCGCTGGAAACAGCGGATGCAGCTGTGCTTCATGGCCGGGTCGGCGATGTGGTGGCGATGGTCGATCTGTCGAAGCGCACCATGCGTAATATTCATCAGAATATCACCATTGCGCTCGGCTTGAAGGCTGTCTTCCTGGTTACCACCGTGCTGGGCATAACCGGGCTGTGGCCCGCCATTCTGGCTGATACCGGCGCAACCGTGCTGGTGACGGTCAATGCGCTGCGGTTGTTGAAACAGAAAGCCTGACTGGCTCCAGCCCCTCATCCTGAGGAGGTGCGAAAGCGCCGGTCAGGATGAGGGGGCCGGGGAGAACTATTCGCCGATCAGATCGCGGATGCGGTCACCATATTGCTTGCCGAAGGCGACGTGTTCGGGATTGATCCCCTTCACTTCATCGACAAGCTGATCTTCTTCTTCCGCATCGACGGCGGCCAGAGCACTCATCATGGCGAAATAGGCCAGAAGATAATCGCGCGGCGCAATGTTCTGCGCCTTCATCAGTTCCACCACCTGCGGGCGCGATTCGATGCTTTTCACCATGGAATCCATCGAGGGCTGCGCATCCTGTCCCTCTTCCGAGGTGGGCGAAAGCTGCATCCGTTCAAGTTCGCTGTGGATCTTTTCCATGCGCGTCAACAGGTCTTCGGTCAGCTTGAAATTATTGATTTCGGCTGGCGTTTCCGGCGGCGTGGCGATCGACAGAATGTCTTCCGCATGAGCCATTCCGGCGGAGGCAGGCAGGACAACAAGCGACAGGCCGAGCAGGGCGGCGCGGTTCAGGCTCTTGAAGCGGGAAAGGGTCATCGTCGTCTATCCTAAAGGCATAATCCCGAAAAGTTGCAGAGCTTTCGGACAAGATTATGCGTGAAACAATTGTCTTGAGCGGTCACCACAGGCGACGGCGCTAAAACATGTCTTTGCGCTTGCGAATCTCTGCAAACACGGCTTCGTCGGGCACATCCTGCATGCCAAGGCGGGCACGAATACGGCTGTCATGCCAGCGCAGGAAAGGATTGGTGGCCATTTCGAGGCTGATGCTCGACGGCAAGGTCATCTTGTCAGCGGCGCGCAGCCGTCCGATCTCCAGCGCCCGTTCTTTCAGCGCGGAATTATCCGGATCGATGGTCAGCGCAAAGCGCGCATTGCTTTCGGTATATTCATGACCGCAATAGATGGCGGTATCGCCGGGCAGGGCGACCAGCTTTTGCAGCGACTGAAACATCGTCGCGGGCGTTCCCTCGAAAAGCCGTCCGCAGCCGAGCGCAAACAGCGTATCGCCGGTGAAAACCGCCTTGGCGTCCGGGATGTAATAGGAAATCTCGCCCGCTGTGTGGCCCGGTGTTGCGATGACCCTGACCTTGAAAAGCCCAAAGGTGAATTCGTCGCCGTCACGAACCGTGCGGTCGATGCCGGGGATTTTGCTTTCTTCGGCCGCCGGGCCGATGATGCTGAGGCCAAATTTCTTTTTCAGCGCGGCATTGCCCTCGACATGGTCGAGGTGATGATGGGTGGTGAAAACGAAATCCAGCGTCCAGCCGCGCCGCTCAAGAGCCGCTTCAATGGCATGGGCATCCGGCGCATCGATTGCCGCCGTCAGCGCACTGACCGGATCGTGGATCAGGACGCCATAATTGTCACTGCGGCAGATGAATTGTTCGATATCCAGCTGTTGTGCGATGTCGACCATGCCGCGATTCCCTCAATGCCTGCCGCTCGTTCATTTTCCGTGCATGATCTTTTCGGGATCATGCACCTATGATGCGGGCTTATTGTCCTCTGTCAATGAATGCTTCTGGATAAGCGGCATTTGTAAAAGCGTGAAGACGACTGTGATGGGCATGATGCCCCAGACCTTGAACGAAACCCACGCATCGGTGGAGAAATTGCGCCAGACAACTTCGTTGGCGACCGCCAGGAAAATGAAGAACAGGCCCCAGCGGAAGGTGAGCTTCTTCCAGCCCTCGGCATCAAGCCGGAAGGCCGAATCAAACACATAGCCAAGAAGCGACTTTCCGAAGAACAGGCCGCCAAGGAGAATCGCCCCGAACAGCGTGTTGACGATGGTGGGCTTCATCTTGATGAAGGTGTCGTTGTGCAGCCAGAGTGTCAGCGCGCCGAACACAAGAACCACGATGCCGGAAATGAGCGGCATCATGGGCAGCGTGCGCGTCAATGCCCATGAAATGCCAAGCGCGATCACCGTCGCGACCATGAAAAGGGCGGTGGCCAGAAAGATCGGCTCGCCGATAGAGGCCAGTACCGGAAAATGTTCGATCAGCGTTTCGCCGCGCGCATTGGCGAAGAAGAACACCAGAAGCGGCCCCAGTTCCAGCACCAGCTTGAGCAGCGGCTGCACTTCCTTGCGCTCGGCTTCGCTCTTCTGCGACGGATCGCGTTCGAAGACGGGGTGCTCCATCAGGCAACTCCTGCAATGGCGCGGGCAAATTCATTGGCCGCAAATGGTTCGAGGTCATCGACGCCTTCGCCGACACCGATGAAATAGACCGGCAGCTTGTGCTTGGCCGAGATGGCAACAAGAATGCCGCCGCGCGCCGTTCCGTCAAGCTTGGTCATGACCAGCCCGTTTACGCCAGCGATGTTCTTGAAGATTTCGACCTGATTGAGCGCGTTCTGGCCCGTTGTGGCGTCCAGTGTTTGCAGCACGGTGTGCGGCGCTTCGGGGTCGTGCTTGCCGAGCACGCGCACGATCTTGGCAAGCTCATCCATCAGCTCGGCCTTGTTCTGCAAGCGCCCGGCTGTATCGATGATCAGCACGTCACTGCCCGCGTCCCGGGCTTTTTCCCATGCGTCATAGGCAAGACCTGCCGCATCCGCGCCAAGCTTGGACGAGACAACCGGTGCGCCTGTGCGCTCACCCCAGATATGAAGCTGTTCGATCGCCGCCGCACGGAAGGTATCGCCTGCCGCCAGCATGACCTTTAGGCCGCCCGCTGTCAGCTTTGCTGCGAGCTTGCCGATGGTCGTGGTCTTGCCAGTGCCGTTGACGCCGACAACCAGAATGACATGCGGCTTGTGGGAAAGGTCGAGTTCCAGCGGCTTGGCGACAGGGCCGAGCACTTTTTCGATTTCCGTGCTCATGATCGAGCGCACTTCATCGCTCGAAACATCCTTGCCATAGCGCCCGGAGGCCAGCGCATCGGTAACGCGCATCGCGGTTTCAAGGCCGAGATCGGCCTGAATCAGCACATCTTCCAGATCCTGAAGCGTGTCTTCGTCCAGCTTGCGCTTGGTGAAAATGCCGCCGATGGATTCGCTGAGCGAAGAGGACGACCGCGACAGACCGCGCCGCAAACGCTCGAACCACGACAGTTTCGGCTCGGCCACAGGGGCGGCAGGTGCTTCTTCGGCCTGTTCCTCGACGGCCTTGGAAACCTTGACCTTCTTCGGCTTCGCGGGCGCAGGTGTTTCGACAGGCTTCGGTTCTTCAGGCTTTTCCGGTTCTGGTTCAGGCGCAGGAGTCGGTTCTGGCTCTGGCTCCGCTTCGGGTTCCGGCGTGGCCTCGGGCTCGGGTTCGGGCTCAATAAATGGCGGCTCGATCACCGTCGGTTCCATGACCGGCGGCTGCTCGATTGGAATTTCGATTTCCGCGACAGGATGTTCCGGTTCGGGCTGCTCTTCGACAACGTCCTCGACCGCAGGCTCCGGCACCTTTTCGGCAGGCGTTTCGACGGGTTCAACAACCGGTTCCGGCGCGGCGCGGGCCACCGGTTCTTCGATAACCGGAGCTTCCGGCTCTGATGGTGCCTCTACGGCTGCTTCTTCCGGCACTTCAGCCGGTTTCGGCGCTTCCAGTGCTGCGGGCGCTTCCGGTTCTGGCGTTGGCGTGGCTTCGGTGACCGCGTCGGGCGCCGGTTGATCCACCGGTCTTTCCTCGACCTCCTTCTTGCCGAAGGAGAACATTCTCTTGATGAAACCGATTGCCATGGATTCCGATGCCTTGTTTATGCAGCTGATGGTCAGGCGGCGCGGGTGAGAAGTTTCTCACCGTCGTGGCCCGTTACCACACGTTCGATAATCTGACCCGGAGCGGCAGCTTCCGCGCCGCCTTCGACGGCTGCGAGCGTAAAGCCTTCGGTGCGGGCAATGCCTTCCTTCTCGATCAGCAGACGCTGGGTCGTGCCGGTGAGCGAGGCAAGATGTTTCTCATAGGCTCTGTCGCCTTCAGCGCGCAGCCGGGCGGCGCGCTCCTTGACGATTTCGCGCCGCACCTGCGGCATGCGCGCGGCAGGCGTGCCTTCGCGCGCGCTATATGGGAAGACGTGCAAATGGGTCAGGCCGCATTCCTCGACGATCTTCATCGAGTTCTGGAACATGTCCTCGGTTTCGGTCGGAAAGCCGGTGATGATATCCGCGCCGAACACGATATCGGGGCGCAGCGAACGCACGGTTTCGCAAAAGCGAATGGAATCGTCGCGCAGATGGCGGCGTTTCATGCGTTTCAGGATCATGTCGTCGCCCGCCTGCAAGGACAGGTGCAGATGCGGCATCAGCCGCTTTTCATTGGCAATGGCGTCCATCAGGTCGTCATCCGCCTCGATGGAATCGATGGACGAAAGACGCAGGCGCTGAAGGTCCGGCACCTGATTGAGAACCGTCTTGACCAGTTTGCCGAGGCGCAGGCTTCCCGGAAGGTCGGGGCCGTAGGAGGTCATGTCCACGCCGGTCAGCACCACTTCGGCATAACCATTGCCGACAAGGCGCTTCACCTGTTCCACCACCGCGCCCATCGGCACTGAGCGGGAATTGCCGCGACCATACGGGATGATGCAGAACGTGCAGCGATGGTCGCAACCATTCTGGACCTGCACGAAGGCGCGTGCGCGGCCTTCGATGGCGTCGACCATGTGGCTCGCGGTTTCGCGCACTTCCATAATGTCGTTGACGCGCACCTTCTCAAACTGGTTCACGCCGAAATCGGGCAACATGCGATAGGAGTTGGATTTCAGCTTTTCCTCATTGCCAAGCACGAGGTCCACTTCATCCATGGATGCGAAATTGTCTGCTTCGGTCTGTGCCGCGCAGCCGGTTACGATGATGCGGGCTTCCGGATTTTCGCGGCGCGCCTTGCGGATGGCCTGACGGGCCTGCCGCACGGCTTCCGACGTCACGGCGCAGGTGTTGAAGATGATCGCGCCATCCTTCAACTGTCCAAGACCGGCAGCGTCGGCTTCGCGCTTCATCACCTCGGATTCATAGGTGTTGAGGCGGCATCCGAATGTTACGACTTCCACGCTCATCAGGCAGCACCCTTGTCCGCAGACGTGTCCGCCGTTAGGCGGCTCTCAAGGTCGCGGCTCCAGTCGCCGCTTGCCGGGTCGAATGTGCCGGAAAATTCCCACTCAGCCGGGCCAGTCATCATGACATGATCGTCGTCACGCCATTCAATCAGCAGAGGGCCGCCTGGAACATTGACCGTGACATTCCGGCCGGTGCGGCGCGTGCGTGCGCCGGAGACGGCGGCAGCACAGGCGGCAGAACCACAGGCGCGGGTCAGCCCGGCGCCGCGTTCCCAGGTGCGCAGATCCATCGTTTCCGGTGATGTGACGCGGGCAATCGAGATATTGGCGCGTTCCGGGAAAATCGGATGGTTTTCCAGAAGCGGGCCGAACTTCTCCAATTCATAGGACCACACATCGCGGTCCACCCAGAAGATCGCATGCGGATTGCCCATCGAGGCGACCGAAGGCGAATGCAGCACCGGCGCATCGATAGGGCCAACCTGAAGCTCGATCATACGCGTGTCTTGAAATTCTTCGGCAAGCGGAATTTCCTGCCAGCCGAAACGCGGCTTGCCCATATCGACGGAAATCAGCCCGTCATCATGTTCTTTGGCGGTCAGAATTCCCGCACGGGTCTCGAAGGTGAAGGCGCGCTTGCCGGTCTCGGCGGCCAGCGCCTGCACCACGCAGCGCGTGCCGTTGCCGCAGGCCTGCGCTTCCGTGCCATCGCAATTGATGATCGATATATAATTGTCCGTGCCCGGCGTGCGCGGATCATGAATGGCCATGATCTGGTCGAAGGCCGTTTCGCTCGCACCGGCAAGATGAATGGCGGCTTCAGGCGTGATGCGGTCTGCGCGACCGCGCATATCGGCAACGATGATCTGATTGCCGAGCCCGTTCATCTTGGCGAAGGCTGCCCTGGTGGCCATAGCTGTCGTGGTTCCGTTCTGCCTGCGGTTGCATTGATGCAGCCGAAAGGTTTGTTCAATGGGTTATCTGGCGTATAGAGCGGTTTCATTTGAAATCGCTCTATCTCATTGTTTTTGAGTACATCTTGTCCGAAAACCGTTTCACACTCTTCGGGATGTGCTCTATATGGCGGAAAACCCCGCAAATTGCCAGTGCCAGCAATATATCTAACGTTGCTATCAGCTCATATGGTCGGTTCCGCGGTTCCGTTTCGAGCCATGTACCCATAAAACTGTGGCCTTCCTGTCCCAGTCCCAAAATTTATGAGCAATTTCAAACCCGGATTGATCACTCCTGCGCAAATTGCCGGGAGATGGTGTTGATTTTTTAACCATATAGCCATTTTATCGCGCCAATATTGGTGTGATAGCTGGGTTTCGCGTGAGCGTGGTTTGCGCCGCTATCCCAAGACCTCGACCGAAATGGAGAACCTGATGGGAATTTCGAAAGCAAGTTTGCTGAGCCTGGCAGCGGCTGGCATCGTATTGGCCGGCTGTCAGAGCTCCCGGATGGGCAACGACCTCGGGCCTGTTTCCCCGCCGCCTCCGCCAGCACCCTTGCAGGCCGCACCGCAAGGTTCTGTGCAGAAGGGCAATCTCAATTCGCCGGATGGATCGCAGTTCCCGACCGCTCCAACCACCAATCCCGGCATGCAGCCGGGCAATACGCAGGTTGCAAGCCTGCCGCCCGCATCGGCGCCTGATCTGACGCCGGGTAGCGTCGCAGGCGTCTGGAACGCCTCGCTTGGCGGCCAGAGCTGTAAGGTTGCCACGCCGCAGACCAAATATGGTCAGGGTTTCCGCGCAGGTCCGCTGCGTTGCCCGGGCGAACTGGCAAACCTCGCTTCCTGGGCCGTCAACGGCAAGCAGCTTGTGCTTTACGATGGATCGGGCGGCACGGTCGCTTCGCTTTATTCGTCCGGTCAGGGCCGTTTCGACGGTCAGACCACCGGCGGTCAGGCCCTGTCACTTTCGCGTTAATCTGAGATCGGCGCGCTGATTTAAACGTGGCGCGCTGATATAAAGCCGAAACAATCGATCGCGGCGGGGCGTCTCCGGACTGCTCCGCCGAATTTTAAGTAGAGGTTTCACGGAACCTGTCATGTCCTTTGATGGTAATCTGAAAGCGTTTCCCTCCGTCCGCGAGCATTACGATGCATTGGTCGCATCTGGCGAAGTGGAGGCTGATCCCGCGCAGCTCGAACTCACCAGCCGTTATGACCGGCTGATCGAGGAGATTTGCACCAAGCGGCTTTCGCGCAAGTCCAGCGCGCTTGGCTGGCTTTTCGGCAAGCGCAAGCAAGCACAGGAAATCGTCAAGGGGCTTTATGTTCATGGCGAGGTCGGCCGCGGCAAGACCATGCTGATGGACATGTTCTTTTCGCTTCTGCCCATCGAGCGCAAACGCCGTGCGCATTTCAACGATTTCATGGCTGACGTGCATGATCGCATCAATGCGCATCGGCAGGCCTTGAAGCGCGGCGAGACCAAGCAGGACGATCCGATCCCGCCGGTTGCCGACGCGCTGAGCGCGCAGGCATGGGTTCTATGCTTCGACGAGTTCACGGTGACGGATATTGCCGATGCAATGATCCTGTCGCGCCTCTTCAGCGCGCTGTTCGCGCGCGGCGTCGTGCTGATTGCCACGTCGAATGTCGCACCGGACAATCTCTATCGTGACGGCCTGAACCGCCAGCTGTTCCTGCCCTTTGTCGATATTCTCAAGAAGCATGTCGACGTGATCAATCTCGATTCGCGCACCGACTATCGTCTGGAAAAGCTGGACCGCCAGCCGGTCTATCTCTCCCCGCTGGGTGGCGAGACGGCGAAGCGGATGGATGCCGCCTGGGCTGCGCAGAAGGACGGCGTGGAAGAAAAGCCGGACGTCATTCGCATCAAGGGGCGTGATGTCGAGGTACCGCATTCTGTTCCGGGCGCTGCGCGTTTCAGTTTCGAGGAACTGTGCAGCCGCCCGCTTGGCGCTGCGGACTATCTGGCCATTGTCGGTCGCTATTCGACCTTGTTCATCGACAATGTACCGATGCTCGATCTTTCGCGGCGCAATGAAGCCAAGCGTTTTATCTTGCTGGTGGACGTTCTTTACGACCATCATGCCCGTGTGTTCATCACGGCGGAAGCGCAGCCGGAAAAGCTTTATGTTGCGAAAAGCGGCACCGAGGCATTCGAATTCGACCGCACCGCATCGCGTCTCTTCGAGATGCAGAGCGCCGAATATCTGTCGCAGATACCGGAGAAGGCCGTCTGAGATCGGTGCTTTTCTCTGATCGGTTTGATCTTGAAGATGGCTCACCGATTCTGCGAGCCGTCTCTGGCTACCAAACTTCCGGCCATATCATCTGATTGCCACAGACTGGACTTATATCCTCAATCGGCTATCGTGCCCGCGCAAATTCAGCGCTCCGGCCCCGAAACGCGGAAGCGGTTTTTGGGAAGCGGAGTGTGTAGGTTCAGATAGTTAGAGCGACCTTGATGCACCCGGAAGGATGTATCTGCTCTAGGAGTGTTGCATCCGGCATGTTCATGCGGGATGTGGCATTGACCGATCGGATTGGCGGCTTGCCTATCGCATCACCGGCAGGGTGATGACGGGCGAGACAGAGGGGAATTGCCATTATTTCGCCCAATTATCTTACGTTTACGTAAGAACATATAATTCTAACCGATTGAAAACATTGGTCGCAAAATAATGAGTTGTGTTTTTTTGCAAAGAGTCATATCGAACCCTCGCAGCGCTTAAGCGTTTCCGGGAGGACACCGGATGGCTTCATGCGTTTCTGGATCAAACTTGAGGAAAGAAACAATCATGGCACGCAACAAGATTGCCCTCATCGGCTCCGGTATGATTGGCGGCACGCTCGCTCATCTCGCCGGTCTGAAGGAACTGGGCGACGTCGTCCTTTTTGATATTGCGGAAGGTACTCCGCAGGGCAAGGGACTGGATATCGCCGAATCTTCTCCGGTTGACGGTTTTGATGCGAAGTTTACCGGCGCCAACGATTACGCAGCCATCGAAGGCGCGGACGTTGTCATCGTTACCGCAGGTGTGCCGCGCAAGCCTGGCATGAGCCGCGACGATCTTCTGGGCATCAACCTGAAGGTGATGGAACAGGTTGGCGCAGGCATCAAGAAATATGCGCCTGAAGCCTTCGTCATCTGCATCACCAACCCGCTCGACGCGATGGTCTGGGCCCTGCAGAAGTTCTCGGGCCTTCCGGCTCACAAGGTTGTCGGCATGGCTGGCGTTCTCGACAGCGCCCGTTTCCGTTATTTCCTCTCGGAAGAGTTCAACGTTTCGGTTGAAGACGTCACGGCATTCGTGCTCGGCGGCCACGGCGACAGCATGGTTCCGCTGGCCCGCTACTCGACCGTTGCTGGCATTCCGCTGCCGGACCTCGTCAAGATGGGCTGGACCAGCCAGGAAAAGCTCGACAAGATCATTCAGCGCACCCGTGACGGCGGCGCGGAAATCGTCGGTCTGCTCAAGACCGGTTCGGCTTTCTACGCTCCGGCGTCCTCGGCCATTCAGATGGCTGAATCCTACCTCAAGGACAAGAAGCGCGTTCTGCCTGTCGCTGCCCAGCTGACCGGTCAGTATGGCGTGAAGGACATGTATGTCGGCGTGCCGACCGTGATCGGCGCCAATGGCGTTGAACGCATCATCGAAATCGACCTCGACAAGGACGAAAAGGCCGAGTTCGAAAAGTCGGTGGCTTCGGTTGCCGGTCTTTGCGAAGCCTGCATCGGTATCGCTCCGTCGCTCAAGTAATATCCAGACAAGGCCGGATGCTCTGTTTTTGACGGGGCTCCGGCCTTTTCCGGCTGTCAATCCGTACCGGCTCGCCAAACGAACCGGGAATCCGTAGAGGACAACCAGATGAATATTCACGAATATCAGGCCAAGCGCCTGCTTCACACCTACGGCGCGCCGATCGCCAACGGTGTGGCTGTCTATTCCGTCGAGCAGGCGGAAGAGTGGGCAAAGACGCTTCCCGGACCGCTTTATGTCGTCAAGAGCCAGATCCATGCTGGCGGACGCGGCAAGGGCAAGTTCAAGGAACTCGGCCCGGACGCCAAGGGCGGCGTGCGCCTCGCCAAGTCGGTTGAGGAAGTGGTTGCCAATGCGAAGGAAATGCTCGGCAACACGCTCGTCACCAAGCAGACCGGCCCTGCCGGCAAGCAGGTCAACCGTCTTTACATTGAAGATGGCGCCGACATTGATCGCGAACTCTATCTCTCGATCCTGATCGACCGCACCGTCGGCCGTCCGGCTTTCGTCGTTTCGACCGAAGGCGGCATGGACATCGAAGCCGTTGCCGAAGAAACCCCTGAAAAGATCGTGACTGTCGCCATCGATCCGGCCAAGGGCGTAACGGACGAAGACGCCAACAAGCTCGCCGACGCGCTGAAGCTTGAAGGTCAGGCTCGCGAAGACGGCGTGAAGCTGTTCCCGATCCTCTACAAGGCCTTCACCGAAAAGGACATGAGCCTTCTCGAGATCAACCCGCTGATCGTCATGACCGATGGCCGCGTGCGCGTTCTCGATGCCAAGGTATCGTTCGACGGCAATGCGCTGTTCCGTCATCCTGACATTCAGGAACTGCGCGATCTGTCGGAAGAAGACGAAAAAGAGATCGAAGCTTCCAAGTACGACCTCGCTTATGTCGCTCTCGACGGCAATATCGGCTGCATGGTCAACGGCGCTGGCCTTGCCATGGCAACGATGGACATCATCAAGCTCTACGGTGCAGAACCTGCCAACTTCCTCGACGTTGGTGGCGGCGCTTCCAAGGAGAAGGTGACGGCTGCATTCAAGATCATCACCGCTGATCCGGCTGTACAGGGCATTCTGGTCAACATCTTCGGTGGCATCATGAAGTGCGACGTGATCGCCGAAGGCGTGATCGCTGCGGTCAAGGAAGTCGGCCTGAAGGTTCCGCTGGTTGTCCGTCTTGAAGGCACCAATGTGGAACTCGGCAAGAAGATCATCAACGAGAGCGGCCTGAACGTTATTTCGGCTGACGATCTCGACGATGCGGCGCAGAAGATCGTCGCTGCTGTGAAGGGGAATTAAGGCATGTCCATTCTCGTTAACAAGGACACCAAGGTTCTCGTACAGGGCCTGACCGGCAAGACCGGTACTTTCCATACCGAACAGGCGCTTGCTTACTACGGCACGCAGATGGTCGGCGGTATCCATCCGAAGAAGGGTGGCGAAACCTGGGAAGGCTCGAAGGGCGAAAAGCTCCCGATCTTCGCAACCGTTGCCGAAGCCAAGGAACGCACGGGCGCCGATGCATCCGTGATCTACGTTCCGCCAGCAGGCGCAGCCGACGCGATCATCGAAGCCATCGAAGCTGAAGTTCCGTTCATCGTCTGCATCACCGAAGGCATTCCGGTCCTGGACATGGTTCGCGTCAAGGAGCGTCTGGAACGCTCGAAGTCGCGCCTGCTCGGACCGAACTGCCCGGGCATCCTGACCCCTGAAGAATGCAAGATCGGCATCATGCCGGGCAATATCTTCAAGAAGGGTTCGGTGGGTGTTGTATCGCGCTCCGGCACGCTTACCTATGAAGCTGTGTTCCAGACCTCGAACGAGGGCCTCGGCCAGACCACTGCTGTCGGTATCGGCGGCGACCCGGTCAAGGGCACCGAGTTCATCGACGTGCTGGAAATGTTCCTGGCCGACGACGAAACCAAGTCGATCGTCATGATCGGTGAAATCGGCGGTTCGGCTGAAGAAGATGCGGCTCAGTTCCTCAAGGACGAAGCCAAGCGCGGTCGCAAGAAGCCAATGGTCGGCTTCATCGCTGGCCGTACGGCTCCTGCCGGACGCACCATGGGCCATGCCGGCGCCGTGATCTCCGGTGGCAAGGGCGGAGCGGAAGACAAGATTGCAGCCATGGAATCGGCTGGCATCCGCGTCTCCCCGTCGCCTGCGCAGCTCGGCAAGACGCTGGTCGAAGTCCTCAAGGGCTAAGATCGGTTCGAGTTTGAATATCCCGGCGGCGGCGAAAGCCGCTGCCGGGTTTGGCATAACAAAGACATACTGAAGCCGGATACCGGGCTTTAAGGGCCGGGCTTTAAGGGAATGGCAGGCATTCGCGGTCATTCTCCGGTGTCGAACAAATAGACCGGGCGGTTCTGACAATTGCGTCGGAACAGATCGCTCGGGTCGCGTAGAAACGAGTTTTGCCGGGGTCTGTTGTGGTTCCTCCCCGGCGGCGTGAGGGATGAAGGTTTCGGCAACGAACTTCCGGAAACTTCCGGCCCGCGCAGATGAGCTACTGACAAGGAGACGGAGCAAAGCTCCGGATTAGGTTATGGCAAGGCAAGAACAGGCCAACGACGTTTTCGCCCTTACCTCGTTCCTCTATGGCGGCAACGCCGACTATATCGAGGAGCTGTACGCCAAGTATGAGGATGATCCGAATTCGGTTGATCCGCAGTGGCGCGATTTTTTCGCGAAGCTGGGCGATAGTGCCGAAGATGTGAAGAAGAATGCTCAAGGGCCAAGCTGGACCAGAAAGAACTGGCCGATTGCCGCCAATGGCGAACTCGTCTCCGCTCTCGACGGCAATTGGGCTGAAGTCGAAAAGCATGTGACCGACAAGCTGAAGGGCAAGGCTGCCCAGAACGGCAAGGGCGACGGTAAAGCCGCTGCCGCACTGTCCGCTGAAGAGATTGCACAGGCTGCACGCGATAGCGTTCGCGCCATCATGATGATCCGCGCTTATCGCATGCGCGGCCATCTGCATGCCAATCTTGATCCGCTCGGTCTGGCCGAAAAGCCGAACGACTATAATGAGCTGGAGCCGGAAGCTTACGGCTTCACGCCTGCCGATTACAATCGCAAGATTTTCATCGACAATGTGCTCGGTCTCGAATACGCGACCGTGCCGGAAATGCTCGACATTCTGAAGCGCACCTATTGCGGCACGATCGGCGTCGAGTTCATGCATATTTCCGATCCGGCTGAAAAGGCCTGGATTCAGGAACGCATCGAAGGTCCGGATAAAAAGGTTGCTTTCACGCCGGAAGGCAAGAAGGCCATTCTGTCGAAGCTCATCGAAGCGGAAGGCTTCGAGCAGTTCATCGACGTCAAGTACAAGGGCACCAAGCGTTTCGGCCTCGATGGCGGTGAATCGCTGATCCCGGCACTGGAACAGATCGTCAAGCGCGGCGGTCAGATGGGTCTCAAGGAAGTCGTGTTTGGTATGGCGCACCGTGGCCGTCTGAACGTGCTCAGCCAGGTTATGGCCAAGCCACACCGCGCTATTTTCCACGAGTTCAAGGGCGGCTCCTATGCGCCGGACGATGTGGAAGGCTCGGGCGACGTGAAGTACCATCTTGGCGCTTCGTCGGACCGCGAGTTCGATGGCAACAAGGTTCACCTGTCGCTGACCGCCAACCCGTCGCACCTTGAAATCGTCAACCCGGTTGTCATGGGCAAGGCCCGCGCCAAGCAGGATCTGCTTGTCGGTCGCACCCGTGACGACATGGTTCCGCTGACCGAACGCGCCAAGGTTCTGCCGCTGCTGCTGCACGGCGATGCCGCTTTCGCAGGTCAGGGTGTGGTTGCCGAGTGCCTGGGTCTTTCGGGCCTCAAGGGTCACCGCGTCGGTGGAACGCTGCATTTCATCATCAACAACCAGATCGGTTTCACCACCAATCCGGCTTTCTCGCGTTCTTCGCCTTATCCGTCCGATGTGGCGAAGATGGTCGAAGCGCCGGTCTTCCACGTCAATGGCGACGATCCGGAAGCTGTGGTGTTCGCAGCCAAGGTTGCGATGGAATTCCGCATGACCTTCCACAAGCCGGTGGTCGTGGACATGTTCTGCTACCGTCGCTTCGGCCACAATGAAGGCGACGAACCGTCCTTCACCCAGCCGTTGATGTATAAGGAAATCCGCGCGCACAAGACGACCGTTCAGCTCTACAGCGAAAAGCTGATTGCCGAAGGTCTGCTCACCCAGGCCGACGTCGACAAGATGAAGGCCGACTGGCGCGAAAAGCTCGAAATCGAGTTCGAAGCCGGACAGAGCTACAAGCCGAACAAGGCCGACTGGCTTGATGGTGCCTGGGCTGGTCTGCGCACGGCTGACAATGCCGACGAGCAGCGCCGCGGCAAGACCGGTGTTCCGATCAAGACGCTCAAGGAAATCGGCAAGAAGCTGGTTGAAGTGCCGCAGGACTTCCACGTCCATCGCACCATCCAGCGCTTCCTCGATAACCGCGCCAAGATGATGGAAACCGGTGAAGGCATCGATTGGGCAACTGCTGAATCGCTGGCATTCGCCACGCTCGTTGCGGAAGGCCATCCGATCCGTCTGTCCGGTCAGGATGTGGAACGCGGCACCTTCTCGCAGCGTCACACGGTTCTCTACGATCAGGAAAACCAGAACCGCTACACACCCCTGAACAATATTCAGAAGGGTCAGGCGATCTACGAAGCCATCAACTCGATGCTTTCGGAAGAAGCGGTACTCGGCTACGAATATGGTTATTCGCTGTCCGATCCACGCGCGCTGGTTCTGTGGGAAGCCCAGTTCGGCGATTTCGCCAACGGTGCGCAGGTCGTGTTCGACCAGTTCATCTCGTCGGGTGAACGCAAGTGGCTGCGTATGTCCGGTCTCGTCTGCCTTCTGCCGCATGGCTATGAAGGTCAGGGTCCTGAACATTCGTCGGCTCGTCTGGAACGTTATCTCCAGCTCTGCGCTGAAGACAACATGCAGGTTGCCAACGTTACGACGCCGGCTAACTACTACCATATTCTGCGCCGCCAGATGAAGCGTGACTTCCGCAAGCCGCTCATCATGATGACGCCGAAGTCCCTGCTGCGTCACAAGCGTGCTGTATCGAGCCTCAGCGAACTGTCGGGCGATTCCTCGTTCCACCGTCTGCTTTGGGACGATGCGCAGTACAACAAGGGCGAAGAAGGCATCAAGCTTCAAAAGGACGCCAAGATCCGTCGCGTCGTGCTCTGCTCGGGCAAGGTCTATTACGATCTGTACGAAGAGCGTGAAAAGCGCGGCATCGACGATGTCTACCTGCTGCGTGTTGAACAGCTCTACCCGTTCCCGGCCAAGGCGCTCATCAACGAGCTGTCGCGTTTCCGCCATGCGGAAATCGTCTGGTGTCAGGAAGAGCCGAAGAACATGGGTGCGTGGTCGTTCATCGATCCGTATCTGGAATGGGTGCTGGCGCATATCGATGCCAAGCATCAGCGCGTCCGCTACACGGGCCGCCCGGCTGCCGCTTCTCCGGCAACCGGCCTGATGTCGAAGCATCTTGCGCAGCTTGAGGCTTTCCTTGAGGATGCGCTCGGTAACTGATCCGGGTTAAGCTTTGGAGCAGTTTTTCGAAACTGCTCCAGCCTGAATTGAACATTAAATCTAAAGTTTGAAGATCAACGGAAGAAGAAACCATGGCCACCGAAATTCGCGTTCCCACGCTTGGGGAGTCCGTTACTGAGGCAACCATCGGAAAATGGTTCAAGAAGGTTGGCGATGCTATCGCCATCGACGAACCGCTGGTGGAACTGGAAACCGACAAGGTGACAGTGGAAGTTCCGGCTGCTGCTGCTGGCGTGCTGGCTGAAATCGTGGCCAAGGAAGGCGACACGGTTGAGGTCAATGCTCTGCTCGGCCAGATTTCCGGTGAAGGTGCTGCCGCGCCTGCTCCGAAGAAGGAAGAAGCCAAGCCAGCCGCTGCCGCTCCGGCTGCTGCTGCACCGGTTGCTTCCGCATCGTCGGGCCCGGCTATGCAGCCTGCACCTGCTGCTTCGAAACTTCTTGCTGAAAGCGGTCTGTCCGCCGATCAGGTTGAAGGCTCGGGCAAGCGCGGTCAGGTTCTCAAGGGCGACGTTCTCGACGCCATCGCCAAGGGCGTTTCGGCTGCTCCGGCTCCGGTTGCTGCCGCTGCTGCCCGTCCGGCTTCCTCGGCTGACGACGCATCGCGCGAAGAACGCGTGAAGATGACCCGTCTGCGCCAGACCATCGCCAAGCGTCTGAAGGATGCGCAGAACACTGCCGCCATGCTGACGACCTATAACGAAGTCGACATGTCCGCAGTCATGGAACTGCGCACCAAGTACAAAGACGTCTTCGAAAAGAAGCATGGCGTGAAGCTCGGCTTCATGGGCTTCTTCACGAAGGCTGTTACCCATGCGCTGAAGGAAATCCCGGCTGTTAACGCCGAGATCGACGGCACCGACATCATCTACAAGAACTTTGCGCATGTCGGCATGGCTGTCGGCACCGACAAGGGCCTTGTCGTTCCGGTTATCCGCGACGCCGATCAGCTTTCGATCGCTGGCGTGGAAAAGGAACTGGGTCGTCTGGCCAAGGCAGCGCGCGATGGCACGCTTTCGATGGCTGACATGCAGGGGGGCACATTCACCATCACCAATGGTGGCGTTTACGGCTCGCTGATGTCTTCGCCGATCCTCAATTCGCCACAGTCGGGTATCCTCGGCATGCACAAGATCCAGGACCGTCCGGTTGTTGTCGGCGGCCAGATCGTGATCCGTCCGATGATGTACCTGGCCCTGTCCTACGATCACCGCATCGTGGACGGCAAGGAAGCCGTGACCTTCCTGGTCCGTGTCAAGGAAAGCCTGGAAGATCCGGAACGTCTGGTTCTCGATCTCTAAGCTGGAATTCAGGAAAGCCGCCCGAACATGATCGGGCGGCTTTTCGGTCGGGTTTGCGAGCAACGGGATTTGCACGATGGAGCCGGGTCTTTTCTCCTCTTCGCCTTATCTGTCGCCCTATCTGCATCTTGTCGGCTGGAGCGTGGTCCTGCTGGTGGCCCATATTCTCCTGCAAGCCATGACGGCGACGCGAGAACTCGGCACCGACTGGAATGCCGGTCCCCGCGATGAAGGGTTGAAACCTTCCGGCGCCATTGCCGGGCGTGCCGAGCGGGCATCGACGAATTTCCGCGAAACCTATCCGGCTTTTATTGCACTGGCGCTGGCTCTGATCCTGAAAAGCGATGCAAGCGTCTGGGGCATTTACGGAGCCTGGCTCTGGTTTGCATGCCGTATTGTTTACATTCCGCTCTATCTGGCGGGTATTCCCTATATCCGGTCGCTGATCTGGGTCGGCTCGATGGTCGGACTGGGTGTCATGTTTCTGGCTTTGATTTTTTGATGGCTGCCTGCGCGGGAATTCGCGCATAACGCAGTAAAGGAAAAGCGATGCATCCCTATCTCTTCGAACTGGCTTCCCTGATGGCCATCTTCTTCTTTGCGATTGTTTCGCCGGGAGCGGATCTGGCCATGGTCATGCGGCAGTCGTTGATGCATGGCCGTCGTGAGGCGATCATCACCAGCTTCGGGATCGGGGCGGCGCTGATGATGCATGTCACCTATACGGTGCTGGGCCTCGGTCTCATCATTTCCAAGTCGATCTATCTGTTCAACATCGTCAAATGGTGCGGTGTGGCCTATCTGGTCTATATCGGCATCAAGGCGTTGCGCGCTGGCACAACGAAGATCGAAGTCGATACGGATTCCAAAGAACCGCGCAAGCAGCAGAGCTTTGCCAAAGCCTTCGGCCTCGGCTTTGCGGCGAATGCGCTCAATCCGAAAGCTGTGTTCTTCTTCCTGTCGATTTTCTCGACGGTCGTTCACGCGCATACGCCGACCGAAGTGAAGCTTGGCTACGGTGTTGTGATGGCCACTGCGCTGATCAGCTGGTTTATCGGCGTCAGCATTTTCATGACCACGCCGAAGATGCGCGCGGCTTTCTCGCGGGCTTCGAAATGGATCGATCGCACAAGCGGTGTTGTCTTCATCGCTCTGGGGCTTAAACTTGCCACCGAAAAGGCTATGTAAGAAGCAATTGATTTGCTGCCGGAAAAACTCAGGGAGAACCGACAGATGCATGTTGCAAGGAAGCTTCTCAAAATAACGGCCGCTTCGGTCGTCGCCGCATCGGTGTTCTCGACCGCGGTGCAGGCAGCCTGCACCCAGAATCGCGGCATCTATCAGGATCGTGACGGCGCCTACACGCTGACGTTCCGGCCGTTGCAGACGAACGATCTCAAGATGACGCCAGCGCCGACCAATGAATTCACGATCACCGCGAATGACAAGCCGGAATTCAAGCTGAACGGCATGGTGATCTGGCCGGAAGAGGGTGTGGCGCGGCCTTATGCGCTCATCACCTATAACTGCAAGGGCGATGGCTCCAATCCGGAAGACCTCGATGATTGCAGCATCTGGCAGAGCGTCATTTATGCGTTGAAGGAAGGTGCGGAAGCCGAAGTTCTGCCCAAGGCGGACGAGCCTGCCGCACAGGCGGTGCTGTTCCCCGATCTGGTGACGGCGCTCGACGGTTATGATTTTGGAGCGGCCAAACCCGAAAAGCCGCTTCAGTGGGAAGTGTTCCGCTTTCAGGGATGCACCCCGGATGAAAACTGATCGGCAGCTCTGACGCAGGCCGGTTATTTCAAGCATTTTGCAGCCGAAACATTTGGCGTCGCATAAATGTGGTACTCTAACGAAAAACGTTCAGGAAAGACTGAAAAGGGTAATTCAATGTCTTATGATGTGGTTGTCATCGGTACGGGCCCCGGCGGTTATGTCGCCGCAATCAAGGCTGCGCAGCTGGGTCTCTCGGTTGCTGTGGTGGAAAAGCGCAAGACCTTCGGCGGCACCTGCCTCAATGTCGGCTGCATTCCGTCCAAGGCGCTTCTGCATGCATCGGAAGTCTTTGCCGAAGCTGGTCATTCCTTCGATACGCTTGGTGTGGAAGTGTCGCCCAAGCTTAATCTGGGAAAGATGCTGGCTCACAAGGACGCGACCGTGAAGGCCAATGTGACCGGCGTGGAATTCCTGTTCAAGAAGAACAAGATCACGCCTTACATCGGCACCGGCAAGGTCGTCGCCAAGGGCAAGGTTTCCGTGACCGCCGAGGACGGCAAGGTCGAGGAAATCGAAGCCAAGAACATCATCATCGCCACGGGCTCTGACGTCGCCGGTATTCCGGGCGTCAAGGTCGACATCGATGAGAAGACCATCGTTTCCTCGACCGGCGCACTGTCCTTCGACAAGGTTCCGGGTCATCTCGTCGTCGTTGGCGGCGGTGTGATCGGTCTGGAACTCGGTTCGGTCTGGGCGCGTCTCGGTGCAAAGGTCACAGTTGTCGAATATCTCGACAAGGTGCTGGGTGCAATGGACGGCGAAGTCTCCAAGCAGTTCCAGCGTCTGCTCGAAAAGCAGGGCATTGCCTTCAAGCTCAGCGCGAAAGTGACGGGCGTCGAAAAGTCTGGTAAGGGCGCGAAGGTCACTTTCGAGCCTGTAAAGGGCGGCGATGCCGAAACACTCGAAGCCGATGCCGTTCTGATCTCCACGGGCCGTCGTCCTTACACGGATGGTCTTGGCCTTCAGGAAGCAGGCGTCAATGTCGATGATCGCGGCCGCGTTGCGATTGACGATCACTGGCGCACCAATGTCGAAGGTATTTACGCCATCGGTGACGTGGTGCAGGGCCCGATGCTGGCGCACAAGGCTGAAGACGAAGGCATTGCTGTTGCCGAAATCATCGCTGGTCAGGCCGGTCATGTGAATTTCGACGTTATTCCAAGCGTTGTCTACACCCAGCCGGAAGTGGCTTCTGTTGGCAAGACCGAAGAAGAACTGAAGGCTGCCGGTATCGAATACAAGGTCGGCAAGTTCCCGTTCACGGCCAATGGTCGCGCACGCGCCATGCTGCACACGGACGGTTTTGTGAAAATCCTCGCCGACAAGGCGACGGATCGCGTTCTGGGCGCGCATATCCTCGGCTATAATGCTGGCGAAATGATCCACGAACTGGCCGTTCTGATGGAATTCGGCGGCTCGTCGGAAGATCTGGCCCGCACGTGCCATGCGCATCCGACCATGTCGGAAGCCGTGCGCGAATCTGCTCTGGCGACCTTCGCCAAGCCGATCCATATGTAATCTCTTCGAGCATTTCCAGCAAAAGTGCGAAGCGCCTACGCAGGGAAATCAGTCCACTGGACTGATTTCTGATCCTGCTTCGATGCGTAGGATAATGCGTAAAAATAGATAGAGCGGTTCCACGATTCCGTTTTAACCGGAACCACTCTAGAGAGAATGCAGAAAGGCTCGCGTAAGCGGGCCTTTCCTGTTTTTATGAGAATTAATTCTGGGCTGGCGGATTGGCAGGCGTTGCCGGAGCCGGTGTTGCGGGCTCGCTCTGCGTTGCTGGTGCGGGTGGCGGTGCTGCCGTGTCGGTTCTCGTGCCATTCTTGTAGAAGAAATAGCCGAGAATGATGATTGCCACGAGCAGAACGGCACCCAGAAGATAGCCGCTTCCGCCGCGTTGCGGCGGTGGCATGCCGGAAGGATCGGAAAGTCCCGGATCAGTATTGACCGGGTTCGTTCTGGGGTCGTTTCGCGGATCGAGGGGATCAACCATTGCGCGCTCCTCCAGTTGTCGCATCGGGTTTGCGCGGCCTCCCAGCCGTCACAAACCTGCTTCAGCAGAGTGAACGCAGTCAAAAGCCGATTGTTCCGCGTGCGGGCAGGGGGCTAAAGCGCCGTCAGGCGATAACCCTTGGCGCGTAGCAATTCCACCACGCCTTCTTCGCCCGGCAGGTGCAGGGCGCCGACAGCGATGAAGACGTTGCCTTTTTCCAGCAGTGGAACGGCACGATCCGCCATGGTGTGGTTGCGGTCGGTGATCAGATATTTCAGGAACAGATCATAATCCTGATCGGACAGTGCGTCCGGCACAATTCTTCTCAGCGCCGGCATGATCATGCCAAGCTCGCCCTTCAGATAAAGCGCGGTCGTCGTTTCCATGGCGTCTTCGGTTCTGTCACCATAGTCGACCGTGGCGATGAGATTGCGAATGTGAAAATCGAGCGGAAGCTTGTCGGTGGCTTCGAACTGTTCCGCAGCCGTTTCCAGCCCTTCAACATTGCGCCCTTCAGACTGGGCATTGATTGCCAGATACTCGTCGAGCGACTTCACGCCTTCGCTTTTGCGCTCGCGCTCGCATTTGGGGAGGGCCAGCAGCGTGGTCAGAATCCACGGCTTCATCTTGGCGACCGCATCGAGAATAATGCCGCGCTCCGCAAGCTTCTTTTCGATATCCTCCCGCCTGTCGGCAGGCAGGTGCGACTTGAGCGTGCTGCCATCGGTGAAAAGCAGCAGTTCGGGACGCTCCAGCTTCAAACGCAGAAAGTTCTTCTGATCGAGAACATCGGTGGTTTCGATCACAACGGTGCCGGTGGATTGATAGGCGTCTTGCACGACCTTCGGCAGTTCCAGCACACGTGGATCGCTGAGATGGATGGTGCCAAACAGATAGGACGGGGCTACTCCGTCCTTTTCGATCTTCCAGATGCGGCCCTGATGGTTGGGGATCGATTCTGCTTCCGCACGCAGTTTTTCCCAGAGCGCGGGATCGTTTTTCTCCACGCCATCGACGAGATTTTCGCCCCGAATGGAGCAGGCGGGAGCTTTTTCGTCAGCTCGCGCGGTGACGGAACCGGCGAAGACGGCGCATAGAAGAACGAGAAGCAGCTTTTTCATACAGGGGAATATAAGCAATCTTCCGCGATGTAAAAGGTGGCCAATTCAGGCTCTCGGATGCGCCTTGTCATAAACTTCCAGCAACCGCTCCGTATCCACGCCGGTATAGATCTGCGTGGTGGACAGGCTGGCATGGCCAAGCAGTTCCTGAATCGTGCGCAGGTCACCGCCGCGACCCAACAGATGCGTGGCGAAGGAATGGCGCAGCGCGTGCGGCGTGGCGCTGTCGGGCAGACCAAGCCCGGCGCGCAGCTTTTGCATTTCGCGCTGGATGATGGCGGCATGAAGCTCGCCGCCTTTCGCACCGCGAAACAGCGGCTTGTCGGCAGACAGATCATAGGGGCACAGCGCGCGATATTGCGCGATGGCGCGATGGATAATCGGCAGCAGGGGCACAAGCCGGGACTTGTTGCCCTTGCCGGTTATGGTGATCGAAAGCGCGGAACTGTCGGACAGTGCATCGCCTTTGAGGCCAAGAGCCTCGGAAATGCGCAGGCCGCAGCCATAGAGCAAGGTGAGCACTGCGGCGTTGCGCGCCGCGATCCACGGTTCCTCGGCCATCTGGCCGTCGGCTGCAACCACACGGCGGGCGTCGTCAGCGGTTAGCGGTTTCGGCAGGGATTTTGGCTGGCGCGGTGCGCGCATGGCGCTCGCGCCTGCGGCATTGGCCAGACCGCGTTTTTCCAGATGGCGCAGCAGGGAGCGTATACCGGCCAGACCACGCCCAAGGGTGCGCGCGCCCGCGCCATCATTGCGGCGGCTTGCGAGGAACGAGCGCAGATCGGCAACGCGCAGGCTGCTGACATCTTTCAGCGAGGGCGGTTCGCCCAGATGTCCGGTGAGGAAATTGAGAAATTGCCGCGAGTCGCGCTCATAGGCTTCGACGGTATTTTCGGAAAGACGGCGCGTATCCTTCAATGTTTTCAGCCATTCCTCACGCGCAGCCGCAAGGTCTGCACGGGCAGGAATCAGGAATTCGCCATTCATCGCCATCTTGAAATCTACCGGTTGAAGTTTAGGCTGACAGTTTGTCAGGGAGAGGTTACCGGCTGGTTGCCATAGTGTGTTTGGCAGCCAGATTGACGGAACCAAGCATTTTTCTTGGCGTTTCTGTCTGAATTCGCTAAGCGATAAAGCTAATCAGCAGCGCATATCGGTCTCACTGTCGGGGCGATGTGCCCGAATCCAGATCAGGGGCAACCATGCCACGTCCAGAAAATCCGATTCAGCTTGCCGTCGTCGGTGCCGCCCATGGCATCCGTGGCGAAGTCAGAATCAAGACATTTACCGAAGATCCGCTTTCAATTGGCGATTATGGCCTGCTTTACGATGAGCAGGGCAAGGGCTACGAGGTTCTTGAAGCACGGGCCGCCAAGACGGTCGTGATCGTGCGCTTCAAGGGCGTCAACGACCGCAATGCCGCCGAGGCGCTGAATGGCACTGCGCTTTACATCGACCGTTCGCAATTATCGGATGACGATCTCGAAGACGACGAGTTCTTCCAGACCGACCTGATCGGTCTTGCGGCAATCGATGCCGAGGGCAAGAGCTATGGCGTTGTGAGCGCGGTGTTCGATTTCGGTGGTGGCGACCTCATCGAGCTGAGCGAGAAGGGCAAGCGCCCGATGCTCATTCCCTTCACCGAAGCGGCTGTGCCGGAGATCGACTTTGAAAAAGGCACCCTGCTGGTGGAGCCATTCGCGGCGGGCCTGATCCCCGATGAAAATGACAATCCGCTGAAGGGTGGCAATCAGCAGAAGAAGCGACCGAAGAAGTCATGACGGGTGAATCTTCGCACCTTCTGCCGGAAGTCAAAGAAGCAGGCTTTTTCCATGCTTCTGTGCTGACGCTCTATCCGGAAATGTTTCCGGGGCCGCTTGGCGTTTCACTGGCCGGCAAGGCGCTTGCCGAGGCGAAATGGCAGCTCGATACGGTGCAGATTCGCGATTTTGCCGAAGGCAGGCATCGCATGGTCGATGACACGCCGTCGGGCGGTGGCGCGGGCATGGTGATGAAGCCCGATGTGATTGCGCGGGCGCTCGATTCCGTTGCCGATGATCGTCCGATGCTGCTGATGACCCCGCGCGGTGCGCCGCTGACGCAAAAACGCGTGCGCGAGCTTGCAGCCGGGCCGGGCGCGATCATTCTGTGCGGACGCTTCGAAGGCGTGGATGAACGCGTGATTGAAGCGCGCCAACTCGAGGAAGTCTCGATCGGCGATTATATTCTTTCGGGCGGCGAGACGGCGGCCATCGTGTTGCTGGATGCTGTGGTGCGGCTGTTGCCGGGCGTGATGGGCAATCAGCAATCGGGCGAAACGGAAAGTTTTGAGACCGGGCTGCTTGAGCATCCGCATTATACGCGTCCGCAGGTCTGGGAAGACAGGTCTATCCCCGATGTTCTGACATCCGGCAATCATGGCGCCATCGACAAATGGCGACATGCGCAGGCGGAGCGGATCACCCGTGAACGCCGACCTGATCTCTGGGATGCCTATCAGGAGACAAAACGCAAATGAATCTGATCCAGCGCCTTGAAAGCCTGTCCCTCGCGCTTTTGGCGCTCGGAGCCTACTGGGTGAGTGGAGCAAGCTGGTGGCTTTTTGCCATTCTGGTTCTGGCGCCTGATCTGTCGTTCTTTGCCTATATGAAGGGACCGCGCACCGGTGCGGTTGTCTATAATATTGCCCATAGCTGGATCGGCGTGGTTCTGCTGGCCGTGTTTGGCTGGGCAATGAACTGGCAGATTTGTATCGCCATGGCGCTGATCTGGGCAGTGCATATCGGCATCGACCGGGCGCTTGGCTTCGGCCTCAAATATGGATCAGGCTTTCAGGATACGCATCTGGGCCGGATCGGCAAATAGATGAAAATGCCCGGTTTTCACCGGGCATTTTGTTTCATGCATGCTGCTTTGCGGATGCGTGCGCCTGCACTTCCGGCCTGCGGAGTATGAAATAGACGCCGCCGCCAATGCCAACGCCGAAGAACCAGCCATAGGTTCCCCACCAGTCCGGCAGAAGATTAGTGGCCATCGGCAGGACAGACGAGAACAGAGCGCCAATTGCAAAGGCTATGAATGCCTTGACGTGCCAGCCGTTCTGGAAGCGGAACTCGCCATTCTCCTGATAAAGATCGGCGACATTCAACTGTCCGCGACGCAGCAGATAATAGTCGACCATCATGATCCCGAAGATCGGCCCCATGGTGGAACCCAGGAAATTGACGAAATGTGCAGCGCCGGTTTCCCATGGCGCGAACGGATAGAGGATCAGCGCGATCAGCGCCGCAATGACACCGCCCCGCTTGAAGGAAACCTTTTGCGGAAATGTGTTTGAGAAATCGAAGGCGGCGGAAACGAAGTTTGCAACCACATTGATGCCGAGCGTTGCGACAGTGAATGTCAGCGCGGCCAGAAGCGCCAGGAACCAGCTGTCGAACTTTGCTGAAATCTGGTCAGGATGCAGCAGCACTTCGCCATAGACGGTGAAAGCGGCGGTGGTTGTGACACCGGCAACGAGGCAGAAGGCCAGAAGATTGACCGGCAGGCCCCATAGATTGCCGCGCCGCAGCGCCGCTTCATCCTTGGCATAGCGCGAGAAGTCGCAGAAATTGAGATAAAGCGCTGCGAAATAGGTGATCCAGGTGGCGGCGACCGCTGCCAGCGCGGCGATGGAACCCGGCTCGCCGGACACGCCAGCGTCCCTTGTCTTCTCCAGCAGAATATCGCGCGGGATTTCGCTGCCGAAAGAGAATGTACCCGCCTTGATGACCAGATAGACGGCCAGAATGAGCATCATGATCCAGACAGCCGGACCGGCCCAATCCTGAAAGCGGCGCACCGTTTCCATGCCACGCTGGATGATCAGCAACTGAGCCGCCCAGACCAGCACGTAGCAGATGACTTCGAGGGTGGAGTGGCCGAGCAAGTGGCTGTTCTGGTGGAAGGCCAGCATGCTGTCATTACGGATCAGCAGCGCAACGAGCGCGCCAGAGGCCGCAGCCGTCTGCGCGCCATACCAGAAACAGGCGACGACGCCGCGCACGAGCGCCGGAAAATTCGCGCCAAATGTGCCGAAAGACGCGCGCGCCAGCACCGGAAACGGCACGCCTGTCCGCACGCCTGCATTGCCGACGAGGCTCATCAGGAAGAAGATCACCAGAGAGCCAAGGCCGATGGCAATGACGAAGTTCAGAAAGCTGCCGCAAAGCAGAAAAAGACTTGCAGCAAGATAATAGCCCCAAAGACTATGAACGTCCGATGTCCAGACGTTGAAAATACTGAAAGCGCCCCATTTGCGTTCGACAGCAGGCGCCAGATCCTCATTATACAATGAGGGTGACGGTTGTTTGATAGTCATATTGTCCCCATTTTAGCTTTATGCTTTTTTAGATTGCTTGCGTGCGAAGCATTTATTTTTGCAATATTTCTGACATAGTCACTTGCGGCTGGCTATTAAAAATTCTGACAGGGCGTGACAAATCCCTCGCAATGCTGTATTGGCGCGTCTGTTCGGGGAAACCCGACATTGCAATACCTCGTTCGGGCCAAGCCCGAGACGTCCGTAAACCAATAAATGGTGTACCGCTCCTGCCTGATATTGAAGGCATAGCCGCAAGGCCAAGGATTGCTTGGCGGCAAGTGCAGAGCGCTCTGACTGTTTGAAAAGAACATAGAAGGAGTCAGACGATGACCGACATCATTCGTCAGCTTGAAGCCGAACAGGCAGCAAAGATCGAAGAAAAGCGCAAGCTTCCAGATTTCCAGCCGGGCGACACGGTTCGCGTTCAGGTTCGCGTTACCGAAGGTACGCGCACCCGCGTGCAGGCCTATGAAGGCGTCTGCATTGCTCGTTCGGGCGCTGGCCTCAACGAAAACTTCACCGTTCGCAAGATTTCGTACGGCGAAGGCGTAGAGCGCGTATTCCCGGTTTACTCGCCAATCGTTGAAGGCGTTGAGCTGGTTCGCCGCGGTAAGGTCCGTCGCGCCAAGCTTTACTACCTGCGTGGCCTCACCGGTAAGGCTGCCCGTATTTCTGAAAAGAAAGACAACCGCACCAAGGCTGAGCGCGAAGCTGACAAGGCTGCCGCTGCCAAGGCCGAAGCTGCCAAGACCGCTGCTGAATAAGTTTCAGTCAGAGATCTTTGAAAAAGGCGGCCATTGGCCGCCTTTTTTATTTGCCAAATGCACCGCGACACATAATATCAGGCATAATTCTGCCCGCTTTGCGCAAGATTGTTACTGCGACACCCTGTTGCGGTTACAGTTTCTTGACGAAACGCGACGGCAGGTGCATATGACAGGCCAAATTAAGAACCGTTCAAAGGAACTCTCGCAATGAGCGCGCCGCGTACACTTTATGACAAGATCTGGGACGACCATGTAGTGGATCAGCAGGAAGATGGTACCTGCCTCCTTTATATTGATCGCCATCTTGTGCACGAAGTGACGAGCCCGCAGGCTTTCGAAGGCCTGCGCATGGCTGGCCGTCAGGTGCGCCATCCCGAGAAGACGCTGGCCGTGGTCGATCACAACGTGCCGACTTCGAAAGATCGCGTCAACGGCATCAAGAACGAAGAAAGCCGCATTCAGGTTGAGGCTCTCGCCAAGAATGCTGCCGATTTCAACGTCGAATATTATTCCGAACGCGATCGTCGTCAGGGCGTCGTGCACATCGTTGGACCGGAACAGGGCTTCACCCTGCCGGGCATGACGATTGTCTGCGGCGACAGCCACACCTCGACCCATGGCGCATTCGGTTCGCTGGCGCATGGTATCGGTACGTCGGAAGTCGAGCATGTGCTCGCAACCCAGACGCTGATCCAGAAGAAAGCCAAGAACATGCTGGTGTGTGTTGAGGGTGAACTGGCTCCCGGCGTCACCGCCAAGGACATCACACTCGCCATCATCGGTGAAATCGGTACCGCAGGCGGCACCGGCTATGTGATCGAATATGCAGGCAGCGCCATTCGCTCGCTGTCGATGGAAGGTCGCATGACTGTCTGCAACATGTCGATTGAAGGCGGCGCACGCGCTGGTCTGATCGCTCCGGACGAAACGACCTTTGCCTATGTGCAGGACAAGCCGCGCGCGCCGAAGGGCGAAGCGCTGGAGCAGGCTATCGGCTACTGGAAGACGCTGCATTCGGATGAAGGCGCGCATTTCGACAAGATCGTCGAACTGGATGCCGCCAAGATTTCGCCCGTCGTCTCTTGGGGTTCTTCGCCGGAAGACGTTGTTTTCGTCACCGACATCGTTCCGAATCCGGACGAAATCAAGGACGAGACCAAGCGTGCATCGAAGTGGCGTGCACTCGACTATATGGGTCTGAAGCCGGGCACCAAGATGACCGACATCAAGATCGACCGCGTCTTCATCGGTTCCTGCACCAATGGCCGTATCGAAGATCTGCGCGACGCAGCGCGTATGGCCGCTGGCAAGAAGGTTGCCGATGGCGTCAACGCGATGATCGTGCCGGGCTCGGGTCTCGTGAAGGAACAGGCGGAAGCTGAAGGCCTCGACAAGATCTTCATCGAAGCCGGTTTCGACTGGCGCGAGCCGGGCTGCTCCATGTGCCTTGCGATGAATGACGACCGTCTGAAGCCGGGTGAACGTTGCGCTTCGACCTCGAACCGTAACTTCGAAGGCCGTCAAGGCTTCAAGGGCCGCACCCATCTCGTATCGCCGGCTATGGCTGCCGCTGCTGCGATTGCCGGTCACTTCGTCGACATTCGCGACTGGAACTGAGTTCCGTAAGACACCGATTTGAAAAAGCCGCCGGAGCGATCCGGCGGCTTTTTCTTTATGCTTTGTTCTAAATAGAAATATCGAAAACAAATGCCTTAAACAGCAATGCTCTTATGAGCTTCTTCATGGTTTCCTCGCATATTCCATGTATATGCAAGTGCTGTTAGATTAGTGTTTTCTTATTTGACGCGCTTCGAACGGAAAAGGCATTCATGGGCGGGGCCGATTTCATTCTCATCATCAACATGACCGTATCCGGTCTGTTTGCCTTCGCGTTTTTCGGCATTGCCGTTTACGCGCAAGGCAATGCGGCTGCGCGCGTCTTCGCGATGGGCTTCGTTTTTGCGATGCTTTATTTCCTGACCGAGCTGGCCATGCCGTCCATGCCAGGCCCATATCTCGGTTATATGCTCGCCTTCGCGACCTATCTGATGACGCTGGTTTGCCTCGTCATCGGTCTGGCGCGGATGTATGCCGCTCCGGTGCCGTGGAAGATGCTCGGCCTGCTCGTGTTTCTTTCGCTGGTGATGATCTACGCCATTTACGGCATTGCACGCAGCAGCTGGGCGGGCTTGTTTCTGTACCAGACGCCTTATTTTCTGGCATTGGCGCTTGCCGTCTGGGTTATCCTGCGTTTCAGCAGGCGTGGTGCCGTCGATATGATGATGGCAGCGCTCTTTGCCTTGAGTGCGTTACATTTTCTCTTGAAACCCGTGCTTGCCAATGTGTCTGGCGGCGCCGGTACCGATCCGAACGATTACGTGAACACGGCCTATGCGCTTTTTGCCCAGTCGATTGGCGCAGGTCTGTCGGTCGCGGCGGGGCTGCTGTTGCTGTTAAGCCTGATGCGTGAACTGCTTTCGGACATGACCATTCGGTCCGAAACGGATGAGCTGTCGGCCCTGCTCAATCGCCGTGGCTTTGCGTTGCGGGCGGAAGCGGCCATCGATAAATCGAAGCGGTCACGGCAGGCCTTGTCGCTCGTGGTTTGCGACATCGACTATTTCAAACTGATAAACGACAATTACGGCCATGCGCTGGGCGACCGGGTGATTGCAGCCTTTGCCGCTGAACTGCGCAAGACGGCAGTTGCCCGAGGCGGCTTTGCCGCGCGCATGGGCGGCGAGGAATTTGCAGTCCTGCTGCCGGGCAACACCATTCAGTCGGCGTCACGCTGTGCCGATGGCATGCGTCTGGCATGTGGCACGATTAAAATTCCGAGCAACAGCGGCGATATCGATTTCACCGCCAGCTTCGGCGTTGCCGAGATGGAATTCGACGACATGTTTTCCGATCTCTACAAACGGGCTGACGGTGCGCTGTACGAGGCGAAGAAGGGCGGTCGCAATTGCGTGCGCGCGGCATCGCCGATCATCTCCGATGAGAATGTCGTGGAGTTTCGCCCGTCGGGCTCAGCACGCACACGCGGATAATCCGGCTCAACAGCCCGGATGATCCAGAACCGGCGTTTCGCCGCTATCCAGCCCATACATGAATGAGCGCCCGCGCAGAAGAACAGCGCTTTCGCAGCTGCTGTTCGGCGGCCCGACAATATACGCCACAGCTTTGTCTTGCGGCGCGGTGATGGTTGTCGTGCCCTGCGCCCGGCGCGTCATCTGCAATGTCGGGTCCCTATGCGCCGCACCGACACGGATGATCTTGGCGCCGCCGGCCGCCTTTTGCATGATCAGGTTTCCCGATGCGTCGGCATAGCGCAATGTGGTGTCGGCGGATGCTGCCGCGACCCAGCCGACAAGCGCAAGTGCACAGGAAGCTATCAAGGCTGTTCTGTTTCGGTTTGCCATGGTGCGGTTTCACCTTCGCCGTCTGACGCAAAAAGAGTTTCCTGATCATCTTAACTCTTTCTTTACCTTTGTCATCCGTGCTGGCTACAATCGGATAAGTCTTTGGACGCAACTGCTTCGCCGCGTTGTGACCAAAGGCGACTTGAACCGCCCCAAAGGCCAAGGAATGTTCAATGACCAAAGATCATGCCGTCGATATTGCGCATCTTCATCTTCGTGATGCCCACGAATTTGCGCCGCTGCTTGCCAGCTATGCGCAGGCGCTGAAGCGTGGAGCGCCGCGCCGTCCCGACGATTATTACGCCGAGCATCTTTTGCAGGACCGCGCCACCGAAATTCTCGGCGCACGTGTGGACGGCAATCTCGTCGGCTTCGTGATTTTCTACGATCTGCCCGAGCCGGTATCGGGCCTGCGCGCAGGGCAGGTGGATCATATCTATGTCCATCACGATCATCGCGGCAAAGGCATCGCCAAGGCGCTGATCGACCTGCTGGCCGACAAGGCGGAAGAGCGCAGCTGGTCCAAGCTTGTGCTCAATGCGCCGCGTGTGCCGGAAGACGGTCGCAAGCTCTATGAGCAGATCGCGACGGCGGCAGATTGGTCAAGCTATGTGATTCGATTCGGCGCCTGATGCGTCTTTGATAAAGTTGATGAAATTACACATGTTTTTTCAAATTGCGGCCTTCAAACGATTGAAGGCCGCAATCACGTGAATGTGTCGCAAAGGTGCGACCAATTGTTAGTCTTTTCGTGAAAAAGCTTCTTTGACGTGATGGTAAAAGAGCAGTAGAAAGCGGCACATAAGGCCGTATTCCACGGTCTCGCCATATTTCTTGGGTCGTGCCGACGCAGGATCGGAAGTTCCGGTACCTTGCGTGAAGGGCGACTTCAAAACTGGGTTTTCAGAAACCCGCCATCCGGTACGCCTGGCCGATCATCGTCGGTGGGTATTGCCGGGGAGAAACGTCAGGGAAGCCCCACGAGAGGCCAACGAGAACCATGACACAACCGACCGTAACGCGTCAGCGTCCTTTGTCGCCGCACCTGTCCGTCTATAAGCCGGTCATCACGATGACGATGTCCATCGTGCATCGTATCACGGGCGGCGCTCTCTATTTCGGCACATTGCTGCTGGCAGCCTGGCTCATTTCCGCAGCCGTTGGCGAAGAGTGCTTCAATGCCGTCAACGCCGTTTTCGGCTCCTGGATCGGCCAGCTCGTTCTGTTCGGCTACACCTGGGCGCTGCTGCACCATCTGGCTGGCGGCGTTCGTCACTTCATCTGGGATACCGGCGCCGGTCTTGAAAAGCACACCGCTTCCAAGATTGCCTGGGCAACGGTTGTCTTCTCGGTCATCGCCACGATCCTCGTCTGGGTCGTCGCTTACTCGGTGCGCTAGGAGGCTGATCCCATGAGCGGTTCGAATAACGATATGCGTACGCCTCTTGGCAAGGTTCGCGGTCTTGGCTCCGCCAAGGAAGGCACCAGCCATTTCTGGTATCAGCGCATGACGGCGGTGGCTCTGGTGCCGCTGGTTCTCTTTTTCATCGGCCTGGTGATTTCGCTTAATGGCGCAAGCTTTGCGGAAGTCCGGGCTGCTCTCTCGCATCCCCTTACTGCAATTGTCATGGCGCTGTTCGTTCTGACCGGCGTCTATCACATGCGTTTGGGCATGCAGGTCATTATCGAAGATTATGTGCATGGCGAAGGCATGAAGATCGTGCTGGTGATGCTGAACACCTTCTTTGCGGCGGTGGTTGGTTTTGCCTGCGTTTTCGCGATCCTCAAGCTCAGCTTCGGAGGTTGATAGCCCGATGGCTAGTGCAGAAAAGAATGCAGCTCCTGCTGCGGGCGAAAAGTCCTACAAGTTTGTCGATCACAAGTTCGACGTTGTCGTGGTTGGCGCTGGCGGCGCTGGTCTGCGCGCCACGCTCGGCATGGCCGAACAGGGCCTGAAGACAGCCTGTATCACGAAGGTTTTCCCAACCCGTTCGCACACGGTTGCGGCGCAGGGCGGCATTGCCGCCTCGCTGAAGAATATGGGCCCGGATAGCTGGCAGTGGCACATGTACGATACCGTCAAGGGATCGGACTGGCTTGGCGATACCGATGCGATGGAATATCTGGCGCGTGAAGCGCCTGCCGCCGTTTACGAGCTGGAGCACTATGGTGTGCCGTTCTCGCGTACGGAAGAAGGCAAGATTTACCAGCGCCCGTTCGGCGGCCACATGCAGAACTTCGGCGACGGTCCTCCGGTTCAGCGCACCTGCGCTGCTGCTGACCGTACCGGCCACGCCATCCTGCACACGCTTTACGGCCAGAGCCTGAAGAACAACGCACAGTTCTTCATCGAATATTTCGCGCTCGACCTGATCATGACCGACGGTGTCTGCACCGGCGTCGTGGCGTGGAACCTCGATGACGGCACGATTCATCGCTTCTCCGCCAAGATGGTGGTTCTGGCGACGGGCGGTTATGGTCGCTCCTATTTCTCGGCCACCTCGGCCCATACCTGCACCGGCGACGGCGGCGGCATGGCTGCGCGCGCTGGCCTGCCGCTTCAGGACATGGAATTCGTTCAGTTCCATCCGACCGGCATTTACGGCGCAGGCTGCCTCATCACCGAAGGCGCACGCGGCGAAGGTGGCTATCTGGTCAATTCCGAAGGCGAGCGCTTCATGGAGCGCTATGCACCATCGGCCAAGGATCTTGCCTCGCGTGACGTGGTTTCGCGCTGCATGACCATGGAAATCCGCGCCGGTCGTGGCGTCGGCAAGGCCAAGGACCACATCTTCCTGCATCTCGACCATCTCGATCCCGCCGTTCTGCATGAACGCCTGCCGGGCATCTCCGAGTCGGCCAAGATTTTCGCAGGCGTGGACGTGACCAAGGAGCCGATCCCGGTTCTGCCAACCGTTCACTACAATATGGGCGGCATTCCGACCAATTACTGGGGCGAAGTGCTGAACCCGACGCCGGAAGATCCGGATCGCGTCCAGCCGGGCCTGATGGCTGTCGGCGAAGCGGGCTGCGCTTCGGTGCACGGTGCAAACCGTCTCGGCTCCAACTCGCTGATCGACCTTGTGGTGTTCGGTCGTGCGGCTGCGATCCGCGCTGGCGAAGTCATCGACCGCGCCGCGAAGATCCCGGACATCAACGAAGCTGCCGTTGAAAAGATCATGGATCGTTTCCATCGCCTGCGTTACGCCAACGGCTCGACGCCGACGGCAGAGCTGCGCGAAAAGATGCAGCGCACCATGCAGGAAGATGCCGCCGTGTTCCGCACGTCGGAATCGCTCAAGCAGGGCTGTGAGCGCATGGAAAAGCTCTGGCATGAACTGCCGGATATCAAGGTTTCCGACCGCTCGATGATCTGGAACTCCGATCTTGTCGAAACGCTCGAACTTGAAAACCTCATGGCCAACGCGTTGACGACCGTTGTTTCGGCGGAAGCGCGTCATGAAAGCCGCGGCGCTCACGCGCATGAGGATTTCCCGGACCGTAACGATGCCGAGTGGCGCAAGCACACCCTGTCCTGGCTCTCGCCGGACGGCAAGGTGACGCTCGGTTATCGCGCCGTTCACCTCGATCCGCTTACGACGGAAGAAGAAGGTGGCATCAGCCTCGCCAAGATTGCGCCGAAGAAGCGCGTTTACTGATTAAGGGAAAGAGCAATGGTTGAACTCGCACTTCCCAAGAATTCCCGCATGCAGGAGGGCAAGACCTGGCCCCGTCCTGATGGCGCCAAGCGCGTCACGGAATTCCGTATTTATCGCTGGTCGCCGGACGACGACGCCAATCCGAGCATCGACACCTATTATGTCGATCGCGACGATTGCGGCCCGATGGTTCTGGACGGTCTGCTCTATATCAAGAACAAGATCGATCCGACGTTGACGCTGCGCCGTTCGTGCCGTGAAGGCATTTGCGGCTCCTGCGCGATGAACATCGACGGTGCCAATACGCTGGCCTGCACCAAGGGCATGGACGATATCAAGGGGACCATCAAGGTTTACCCGCTGCCGCACATGCCAGTGGTCAAGGATCTCGTTCCGGACCTCAACAACTTCTACGCCCAGCACCGTTCCATTGAGCCTTGGCTCAAGACGGTTTCGCCGGAGCCGCAGAAGGAATGGCTGCAGAGCCATGATGACCGCCAGAAGCTGGACGGTCTTTATGAGTGCATTCTGTGCGCCTGCTGCTCGACCTCGTGCCCGAGCTACTGGTGGAACGGCGACCGTTACCTCGGCCCGGCTGTGCTGCTTCAGGCCTATCGCTGGCTGATCGACAGCCGCGACGAAGCCAAGGGCGAACGCCTCGACAATCTTGAGGATCCGTTCCGTCTCTATCGCTGCCACACGATCATGAACTGCGCGCAGACCTGCCCGAAGGGATTGAACCCGGCCAAGGCGATTGCCGAAATCAAGAAGATGATGGTCGAGCGCCGCGTGTAATCGCGCGATCGATCTGAAAATTAGAAAAAGGGGAAGGCTGTTGCCTTCCCCTTTTTCTTTGTCAGGATTCCCGTGAGGACTATGCACTCATTGATTGCATGGTCTTGACCTTTACGTTGCTGCCGATATGTCTTGAGATAACAAGGCAGCACGGAGAATGGGCAATCATGCTCGACCATATTGGCTTCAACATTTCCAGCATGCCCAAGTCGCGCAAATTCTATGATGAGGCGCTTGCCCCACTGGGCATTACCCGCGCCATGGAATTCGGTGACTGGGTTGGATATGGGCGCAATGGCAAGCCGGAATTCTGGATTGGCAAGCAGAAGGGTGCCAAACTGGTGGGCGTTCTGCATGTCGCCTTTTCGGCTGGCACGCGCTCGGAAGTAGATCGCTTCTATGAGGCGGCCATTGCCGCTGGCGGCAGCGACAATGGCAAGCCGGGCCTTCGCGCCGATTACCACCCTGATTATTACGCGGCCTTCGTGACGGATCCGGACGGGCACAATATCGAGGCCGTCTGCCATCTGCCGGAATAAAAGGCGGGTTTTTTAGAACCCGCCTTTGGTGGTCTCAGACCAGCTTCGCGTCCAGCGTCACTTCGATTGCGCCGAGCGCCTTCGAAAGCGGGCAGGATTCCTTTGCCTTCTTCGCAAGGCTGTCGAAATCATCAGAGGAAATGCCCGGAATCTTTGCGTTGAGCGTCAGTGCGCTGCGGGTAATCTCAAAACCGCCACCCGAGGCAGGGCCGATGCTGACCACTGCCGTTGCTTCCAGCTTTTCCGCCGGGGTGCCGTTCTGCGTCAGCAAGGCGGAAAGCTGCATCGCAAAGCAGCCCGCATGTGCTGCGCCAAGAAGTTCTTCCGGGTTGGTTCCCGCACGCCCGCTTTCATCTTCGAAACGGGCCTTGAAGTCATAGGGAAGGTCTTTCAGCGCACCGCTCTGGGTGTTGAGTGTGCCTTTGCCTTCCTTGAGCGTGCCTTGCCAGACTGCCGTTGCTTTTCTATCCATGGGGAAGCTCCTCTCGGTGATTGTCCGTCACGGATATAGGGCGCTTGGCCGAGGCTTCCAGCGATTAACAGGCAGCAATCTGAGAGCAGACGATCAGATCGACTGCCCTTTCAACAGGCGCGGTGTTTCGCCGGACAGCCCGGCGGCCTGCCTGATGAAGAAGGATTTCAGGCTGGGGACGCGATCCACGAGGCCGAGACCAATATCGCGGATGGAGCGGATAGCCGGGTTGTCGTTGGAAAACAGCTTGGTAAGTACATCGGTCGTCACGCCCATCTGCACCGTGTCGAACCGACGCCAGGACTGGTAGCGTTCGAGCGCTGCGAATGATCCGATATCGAGGCCGAGACGATCCGTTTCGACGATGACTTCGGCAATGGCCGCAGCATCGCGGAAACCGAGATTGAGGCCTTGCCCAGCAATCGGGTGGATGCGATGCGCTGCATCGCCGACGAGGGCAAAGCGCGGCTTTACGAATTCGCGCGCCAGTGTCAGGCCAAGCGGGAAGGCGCGGCGCGGACCTTCGACATGCAGCGCGCCGAGACGGTGGCCGAAACGCTGTTCCAGTTCGGCTTCGAAGACGAAATCGTCTTCGCGGATCAGCCGGTCGGCATCGGCTGTGCGTTCGGTCCACACCAGCGAGCTGCGATTGCCCTTGAGCGGCAGAATTGCAAAGGGGCCGGCTGGCAGAAAATGCTCGTCGGCGCGTCCGCCATGCGGCTTTTCATGCGACACGTTGCAGACGATGCCGGACTGGCCGTAGTCCCAGTTGACGGTCTTGATGCCCGCCTGATCGCGCAGGCGCGAGCGCGCGCCGTCGGCAGCAATCAGAAGCCGGGTTTCGATTGTGTTGCCATCGGAAAGCGCAACTGCCACGGTTTCCGGCCTGGTTTCAAAGCCGTTCACGCTGGTTGCTTCGAGGAAGGTGATGCCCAGCGCATCGGCTTTGTTGTGCAGGGCGGTGTTGAGAACGCGGTTCTCGACCATATGCGCAAAGGGCTCGCCAGGGTCCACATCGCCTGAAAAAGTCAGGAAAACTGGGCGCACCGGGTCGGACACACGCGAATCGGTGATGACCATTTCGGTGATCGGTTGCGCATCAGGCACGATTTCCTGCCAGCAGCCGAGCTTGTCGAGCATGCGCGATGCGGCAGCCGCAATGGAAGAGGCGCGCGGGTCGGTCTTCCATGCGCCAGCAGGCGCACCGTCGACAACCGTAACGGAAAGATGCGGCGCCGCAGACTTGACCGCGACCGCTGTGACGAGGCCGACATAACCGCCGCCGGCGATCAGCAGGTCGGTGTTGCTGGTGCTTGTCTGTTTGGATTTCGCAGCCATCAGTTCGTCCTTTCCGGAAAGCCTATACCATGCTTGTGCGCTTCTGGCACAAATACGGCAAGAGTGAAGCCGATATTTTGCCGCGGCACTGTGTGGCATGTTCGCAAGGAGGAGCATCGCTAAAAGCAGCCACGCCACTTGACAGATTTCTGCCGTCGGGAACAAACATGAGCCACACGTTTATTAGGCTCATATAGGGTCGCAGGAGATAGGCTGTCCATGTCCGATCGCGAAAAGTCCGAATATCAGCAGTCCGATGTCAAGCCTGTCTCAGGGCCTGTCTCAGGGCCTGGCTCAGGCGAGAGCGCGGGTCAGACCGCTTCCATGCGCGAGCTGCTTTCGATACTCGATCTGGAAACGCTGGAGATGGATCTGTTTCGCGGCAACAGCCCGCAAGTGGGCTGGCAGCGCGTGTTTGGCGGACAGGTGATCGGTCAGGCGCTGATTGCGGCCCAAAGGACGGTGGAACCAGAGCGGCACGTGCATTCGCTGCATGGTTATTTCGTGCGCCCCGGTGATCCTGCAATCCCGATCATCTATGAAGTGGATCGCATTCGCGACGGGTCGAGCTTCAATACGCGGCGCGTGCTGGCCAAACAGCACGGCAAGGCCATCTTCACGCTTTCGGCTTCGTTTCAGGTGGATGAGGGTGGGCTCGATCATCAGATCGCCATGCCGGAAGGGCTGCCTTTGCCGGAACAATTGCTCGGCGATCGCGACATCAAGGAGCAATATCTGCATCTTGCTCCGGCCAATGTCCGCAAATATTGGGAGCGGGAGCGGCCTATCGAGATCAAGCCAGTGCAGCTCACGCATTATTTCTCGCGGGAGAAGCTGGAACCCGTGCAGCATGTCTGGGTGCGCGCAAACGGTATTGTCCCTGATGATCGGGCGCTTCAGGCGGCAATTCTCGCCTATCTGTCGGATATGACGCTTCTCGACACCTCGCTGCATCCGCATGGGCGCTCGATCTTCGATCGCGATCTTCAGGCGGCAAGCCTTGATCATGCCATGTGGTTTCATCGTCCGTTCAAGCTGGACGACTGGCTGCTTTATACGCAGGACACGCCGAGCGCTTCGGGTGCACGCGGTTTCAATCGCGGCGCGCTTTATACGCGGGATGGTATTCTTGTGGCTTCCGTTGCACAGGAAGGGCTAATTCGTGTGCATGAAAAAGTGAAATGACTAAATATTAATCGCGTCGAATATCGCTGTATAAATATTGTGCAATTCGATGGTGAGCCGTAAAGTTCAGCGCTCCGACAGGGCGCTGAAAAACTGAATCAGCAGAATCACTTAGCCTGAATTTGCCTAAACCTCCGGCAGAAAAAGCCCGGCTTTTCGGGGTCTGCCGGAACCCGTAATACTCGGCTTCACAAAAAAATCACATTTTGTGCCGCTCGTTTCTGCAACTGGCACGATTTTTGTTTCTCTCTGATTGAACCGGTCTTTCCAGCGCATACGCGTTTGAAACCGCCATTCGACGGAGATATTCGATGCTCATAACAGGAAGAATCAAGCCAGCAGCTCTTTTGGCCACTTTGCCTGCGCTTGTCGCCATGGCCGGAATGGCGTTGGCTCAGGACGCCGCAGCCCCTGCGGCTCCCACGCCCACTCTCGATACGGGCGATACGGCCTGGATGCTGACGTCAACCGCGCTTGTGTTGATGATGACCATTCCGGGCCTTGCGCTGTTCTATGGCGGCATGGTGCGCAAGAAGAACGTGCTGTCCACAGTGATGCAGAGCTTTGCCATCACCTGCCTCATGTCCGTGCTGTGGATGGTCGCTGGCTATTCGCTCGCCTTCACCGATGGCGGTTCGATGAATTCGTACATCGGTGGTCTGTCGAAGGCCTTCTTCTCCGGCGTAACGATGGAATCGCTGACCGGCACCATCCCGGAATATGTCTTCATCACCTTCCAGATGACCTTCGCGATCATCACGCCTGCGCTGATTGCCGGTTCGTTTGCTGAACGCATGAAGTTCTCGTCCATGCTGGTCTTCCTGACCCTGTGGCTCTTCATCGTCTATATCCCGGTCGCGCATTGGGTATGGGGCGGCGGTTTCATGGCTTCCGATGGCGTTCTCGACTTTGCCGGCGGCACGGTCGTTCACATCAATGCCGGTGTTGCCGGTCTGGTGGCCGCACTCATCCTCGGCAAGCGTGACGGCTACGGCCACACCAACATGGCCCCGCACAACCTCGTTCTCTCGGTCATCGGCGCTGCCCTTCTGTGGGTGGGCTGGTTCGGCTTCAACGCCGGTTCTGCCGCTGGCGCGAATGCACTGGCTGGTGTTGCCATGCTCAACACGCAGGTTGCGACCGCTGGTGCGGCTCTCGCCTGGATGTTCGTGGAATGGGCTGTTGCCGGTAAGCCAAGCGTACTCGGCATCATTTCGGGCGCCGTTGCCGGTCTCGTTGCGATCACGCCTGCTGCCGGTTTTGTCAACCCGACGGGCGCGCTCATCATCGGCATCGTCGCTGGCGCGATCTGCTACATCGCAGCCGTCAAGATCAAGCACGCGCTCGGCTATGACGACTCGCTCGATGCGTTCGGCGTCCACGGTGTTGGCGGTTTCGTTGGTGCGGTTCTGACCGGTTTCTTCGCAGACGCCACCATCAATGCAGCTGGCGAAGGTGCCACGATGGGCAAGCAGTTCTTCGGTGCTGCCGTAACTGTCGTTTACACTGCAATCGCTACGGCCATCATTCTCTACGTGGTCAAGGCTGTCATGGGATTGCGTCCAAGCAAGCAGGCCGAAATCGAAGGCCTCGATATCTCTTTGCACGGCGAATCTGTTCAATAAGAACAATTCTCCCAAGACGAAGAAAGGCGCGGGAAACTGCGCCTTTTTTCATATGTGGACTCTAATCCCTTTACGCATTTCCCTACGCAAAACCGCTTCGCACTTTTGCTGGAAATGCTTTGACCCATGGTTAATGCGGAATTAACCATCGCCGGATTAGGATCGGACCGATTCATTCTGCCCGTAGCTATTCTGTTATGGGCGACAGCAGAAATTTCGGTTCGGGACTGGCTATATGCGGCAAGGATATTCGCCCTCATACCCGCTGCGTGACGAGCGGATAACGGAAGACAGGCTTCGCCTGACCAATATCTTCCGCAGGCAGTTCTATATACTGTTCGGTCTGGCGCTTTTGTCGCTGACGGCGATGGCCGTTGGCGCGCTGGCTACATGGAATGTGGCTGATCCAAGCTTCAGCCATGCAACCGACAATCCGGTGACCAATGCGCTTGGCTATCCGGGCGCTGTCTTCTCCGATCTGGCCATGCAGTTTTTCGGTCTGGCGAGCGTTCCCGCATTGCTGCCGCTGGTCGTGTGGTCGCTTCTCATGATGACGCGCGGCGGTATCGGCCGTGTCGCCAAGCGCAGCTTTGCCTGGATCGGTGCAGCCATTCTTTTTGCGGGCATTGCGAGCTGCTTTGCCGTGCCGGAAAGCTGGCCGATGCCAATCGGGCTTGGCGGTGTGTTTGGCGACATGCTGCTGCGACTGCCCGGCCTGTTCCTTGGCCAGTTCCCGCAGGGCGCAATCGCTTCGGCTATCGCGCTGGTTCTCGCTTTTCCCGCTCTGTGGCTCTGCCTTTTTGCGAGCGGCATCATTGGCCGTGGCATCATCAATCCGGTTCAGCCTGCACAACGTGGACGGACTGAGGATGATTTCATCGATGAGGATGACGAGGAAACCGCTGGCGGTGGCTTCCAGTTCATCGGTGCGCTCACCCATCTCGTGCTGACGACGACAGCCAATTTCAAGCGTCTTACCGGACTTGGCCGCCGCCAGTCCCGCGACGAGGATTTCGGCGATATGCGCGCCGTGCGGCGCAGCGCTGAAACGCGCAACGGCGCCGAAGCGGGCAGGCGTCGCGAACCGGGCTTCGGTGGACCATCGGCGGACGAAGCTCCGTTCGATATGGACGACCCGATGCATGATCCGATGGATGATGGCGCGGACGACGCACCGCTGGCCGGTCAGGAATGGCACGATGCGCCGCCTGCACGCAGCCGGAAGGCGCGTGTCGAACAGGCCGCACCTTCGCCCAAGCCGGGCGCTCGCGCCCAGCGTGAAGCGCAGCCATCATTCCTCAAGGATAATGGCGTGTTTGAAATGCCGTCGCTGCATTTCCTCGCGGAACCCAAGCTGGTACAGCGCGATCCCGCTCTGTCGAAGGATGCGCTTGAGCAGAATGCGCGCCTGTTGGAAGGCGTGCTGGAAGATTTCGGCGTGCGCGGTGAAATCATCAATGTGAAGCCCGGCCCGGTGGTCACGCTTTATGAGCTTGAGCCAGCGCCTGGCATCAAATCATCCCGCGTTATCGGCCTTGCCGACGATATCGCCCGTTCGATGAGCGCGATTGCTGCCCGTGTTGCTGTCATTCCGGGCCGCAACGCCATCGGCATCGAACTGCCCAATCCGAAGCGCGAAATGGTTTACCTGCGCGAAATGCTGGCCAGCCGCGACTTCGAACAGTCCAAGGCGAAACTGGCGCTGGCGCTCGGCAAGACCATCAATGGCGAGCCGGTGATTGCCGATATCGCGAAGATGCCGCATGTGCTCGTTGCCGGTACGACCGGCTCGGGCAAGTCGGTTGCGATCAACACGATGATCCTGTCGCTGCTTTATCGCATGACACCGCAGGAATGCCGCCTGATCATGATCGACCCGAAGATGCTGGAACTCTCCGTCTATGACGGCATTCCGCACCTGCTCACGCCGGTTGTGACCGACCCGAAAAAGGCCGTGGTCGCGCTCAAATGGACCGTGCGCGAAATGGAAGACCGCTATCGCAAGATGTCGAAGGTCGGCGTTCGCAATATTGACGGTTTCAATCAGCGTGTCGGTCTGGCGCAGAAGAAGGGCGAACCGATTGCACGCACTGTGCAGACCGGCTTTGACCGCAATACCGGCGAGGCGATCTACGAGACCGAAGAGCTGGATCTGGCGCCAATGCCCTATATCGTCGTGATCATCGACGAAATGGCCGACCTGATGATGGTCGCGGGCAAGGATATCGAAGGCGCGGTGCAGCGTCTGGCGCAGATGGCGCGTGCCGCCGGTATCCACGTGATCATGGCCACGCAGCGTCCATCGGTGGATGTCATCACTGGCACGATCAAGGCCAACTTCCCGACCCGTATTTCCTTCCAGGTGACATCGAAGATCGATAGCCGCACCATTCTGGGCGAGCAGGGCGCCGAGCAACTGCTTGGTCAGGGCGATATGCTCTTCATGGCTGGCGGCGGTCGCATCCAGCGCGTGCACGGGCCTTTCGTCGGCGACGACGAGGTGGAGCGCATCGTACAGCATCTGAAGCTTCAGGGCGTGCCGGAATATCTGGATGCCATCACTGAGGACGAAGAGGACGATGAGGGCGGTAGCGGCCCGTCTGGAACCTCCAATCTGGAAGATTCCGATGATCCGTATGATCAGGCCGTCGCTGTGGTGCTTCGTGACAAGAAGGCTTCCACGTCCTATATCCAGCGTCGTCTCGGCATTGGCTATAACCGGGCTGCGTCGATTATCGAGCGGATGGAAGACGAAGGGATTGTTGGTCCCGCCAACCATGCCGGAAAGCGCGAGATTCTCGTACCGACCGGTGACGATGACTTTTAAGCCAGGGATATTTCGGCTCTGGAACCTGCAAATGGCGTTGTTCTGCGCTTCCGGTGCTCATGTGTCATTTTTCGACGCATAATCTTGTCCGAAAAGTCTGCAACTTTTCGGGATTATGCTCGGAAGTACACTCCGCTCCGGTTCTCGAACCCCACCATTTTCGGCACGCCATAGCCAAAATCTCATCGACCCTATGAAAACGGCACGCCACACTCGCGCCAAACTGGCGCGATAACCTGACGATATGATGAAAAGAGAAAGTATACCGATGATATTCTCCCGTTTTTCAGCCTTTGCGAAAGCTGGTCGTCTTGCAGCCGTGCTGGGAATGGGTGCGGTTGGTCTTGGCGTCACGTCGCTGGTTCTGACGCCAGTTGCGGCGATGGCGCAGGGGGCTGGTGCTGCTGGTGCGGCGCAGCAGATCGCCGATCATTTTTCATCGGTTCGCACCATGACGGGCGAGTTCGTACAGTTCGGCCCGAAGGGCGACCAGACCGGTGGTACTTTCTATATCGAGCGTCCGGGCAAAATTCGCTTCAACTATAATAACTCGCCGATCCGCGTGATTTCCGATGGCGAGTCTGTGGTCATCAACAATCGTAAGCTGGATACGTGGGATCTCTATCCGCTGTCCAAGACGCCGCTCAAGCTGTTGCTGGCAGACCGTATCGACCTTGGCGGCGGCCGTCTTCAGAATGTGAAGCAGGAACCGGACATGACCACGCTGGTGCTGGGCGACAAGTCGATCTTCGGCGATTCGAAAATCACCATGATGTTCGATCCGAAGTCCTATGAGCTGAAGCAGTGGACCATCACCGATGCCCAGAAGCTTGATACGACGGTCATGATCTTCAACGTGCGCAGCGGTGTCCGTTTCACCGATGACATGTTCAAGATCGACTATCAGCGCATCGCCATGAAGCGCAAAGGCCAGTAACGGCCTTCACAAAAAGGTCAGCAATTGTCACCTTACTGCGGCAAGCTGTTTGCATTTGCAGGATAAATGGTTAGGTTCGCGGCATCTTTTTCGTTGCTGCGAGTCCCACCCCCATGGCTTTTTCCGTTGCTACCTGGAACATCAACTCTGTGCGCCTGCGCATGCCGCTGGTCGAGCAGTTTCTGCGCGACTATCAGCCCGATGTTCTGTGTCTTCAGGAAACCAAGTGCCCGGACGATCAGTTTCCGTCCAAGGGTTTTCGCGCGCTCGGTTACGAGCATATCGCGATCAGCGGCCAGAAGGGCTATCACGGCGTTGCAACCATCTCGCGCCGTCCACTGTCCGGCGTTGAGAAAATCGGCTTTTGCGATATGGGTGATTGCCGCCATTTGAGCGCGGTGGTCGAGGCGGGGAACAAGAAGCTCCGCATTCATAACTTTTACGTGCCTGCGGGCGGTGATGAGCCGGACCCGGCAATCAATCCGAAATTTGCCCACAAGCTCGGATTCCTTGAGGAAATGCGGGCCATTGTGGCAGATCGTCAGGATGGACTGTCGTCGATCCTGGTGGGCGATCTTAACATCGCACCGTTGGAAAACGACGTCTGGTCGCACAAACAGCTTTTGAAGATCGTCAGCCACACGCCGATCGAGACCGAGACGCTGGAAGATTTGCGCGTCAAGGGTGGCTGGAGCGACCTCATGCGCCAGATCATTCCGTCTGACCAGAAAATCTACACCTGGTGGAGCTATCGCGCCAAGGATTGGGATGAATCAGATCGTGGCCGCAGGCTCGACCATGTCTGGGGTTCTGCCGATCTGGAGGCCCATATGAAGGGTCTGCAAATTCTGCGCGATGCGCGTGGCTGGGAACGTCCGTCGGACCATGTTCCGGTTATTGCGACGTTCGATCTGGATTGATCCGGTAACAGTCGCTATATAGACGGCAGTCTAAGTAAGGAGAAAAGAACGATGGATCAGACAGCACTGTATCGACCGACCAGTGTTTTCAATGTTTCCATGGTTCGCAATGACTGCTCTTCTGACACTGCAGGATGTTTCCTGCATCACGGCTGATGGCCGTACACTTTTCGAATCCGTTAATTTCAGCGTAGCCGAAGGCCGTATCGGGTTTGTCGGACGCAACGGCGTGGGTAAATCCACGATTCTCAACATCATGAGCGGTGCCTTGGCGCCAACATCAGGCACTGTTGCGCGCAGTGGCAGGCTCGGTGTTTTGCAACAGAACGTTCCCAATAACGGTGGGCAGACCCTGGCTGATCTGTTTGATCTGTCAGTTGCATTCGCCATGCTTTCGCGTATTGAAGCCGGGCAGGGTTCGGATAGCGACTTCGAACAAGCCGACTGGCTTCTGCCGCAGCGCTTTATCGACGCCTTGCAGCGTTTTGGACTGGCGTTTGAACCGCAGAGACGCCTTGCGTCGCTCAGCGGTGGGCAGAGGACTCGTGCGGCATTGGCCGCCCTGATATTCCATCAGCCCGATCTCATTCTGCTGGATGAACCGACCAACAATCTCGATCGTGATGGCCGAGAGGCGGTGATGGACATGCTGGCGGATTGGCGCGGGGCGGCAATTGTCGTCAGTCATGATCGCGCTTTGTTGCGCCAGATGGACAGCATTGCCGAGCTTTCGCGAGGCGGCCTTCATCTTTATGGCGGCAACTGGGACTTCTATCACGACAGAAAGCAGGAAGAGCGGGACAATGCGGCCCGTAATCTGCAGCTTGCCCAGCGCGAAATGAAACAGGTTCAACGTAAGGCGCAGGAAGCAGTGGAACGTCAGACGCGCAGAGATGCGCGTGGGGCCAAATCACGAGCCGATGCCGGTATGAGCAAACTGCTGCTCGATGCGCGCGAGGATCGAGCGCAGAAGACCGGCGGCAAGGGACAAGTGCTTGCGGATCGCAATGCGGAGAAGGCGCAGGCCCAACTGAAAGAGGCCGAGGCACTGGTCGAAACGATCAAGCCTATGCATTTCAGCGTCGAGGGCGCGGCTCTGCCATCTGGTCGTGTTCTTCTTGAAATGGAAGGCGTATCGGGTGGGCCGCTATCAGACCAGCCGGTCATCCGGGATTTTTCGATGAAGATTGTCGGACCAGAGCGCATCGCGATATGTGGTGCCAATGGTGCGGGTAAGACATCGCTGCTGCGGCTTGTTACGGGAGAATTGCTGCCGATTGCCGGGCGTGTGCAATGTTTCGTGCCCATCGCCATGTTCGACCAGCAGATGAATCTGATGGATCGCGAAGCCACACTTTATGAGAACTTCCGCCGTCTCAACCCGGATGCGAATGACAATGATGCGCGCGCGGCGCTGGCGCGTTTCTCATTTCGTGGTGAAGGCGCGAGCCGGTTAGCAGGAGAGCTGAGCGGTGGCGAATTGCTGCGCGCGGCGCTTGCTTGCGTTTTGGGGGGTACACAGAAGCCGGAATTGCTGATTCTGGATGAGCCAACCAATCACCTCGATCTCGATTCCATTGAGGCGCTGGAAGCTGCGTTGAACGACTATGAAGGCGGCTTACTTGTTGTCAGCCACGATCAGGCGTTTCTCGACGCCGTCGGAATGGAACGGGTGATTGATCTATCTGTCCAGTGAACTTTCAAATCGGCGTGCATGATTTGCAGGCTGGTGGCCCTGTTCAATTCGACAGCAGATATTCTTGCAAAATTTGGGGGGAATTTTGAAGTTGTCCTTCGGGCCAAACCGCCGAAAGACCAAGGGGATAGAATAAGATTAGAGAAGACCGAAAGTGCGGGCCTTAGCGACGGCCTGAACTTTATTTACGGCAACAAGCTTGGTTAGCACGTTGCTGATATGGAAGTTGACTGTGCGGGTTGAAATATTGAGTATCGCGCCGATGATTTCTGAGGTCTTGCCCTCACTCGCCCAGTGCAGGATTTCCCTTTCACGCGCGGTGAGATTGACTTCCGAAACGCAGTTCATGGTCGGGACATCAAGATGTTCATACATCGACAGATGGAGCAGATTGGCCGAAATCTGCATCTGGCGGCGTAAGGTGGCTATTTCGCCCGAAGATAGGGGCGGCTCACTTCTAATAAAAGACAGCATGCCGAATACGCCTTGTGCGGCCCAGCAAGGTTGCGAGATGCCAACCTTGAAGCCGAATTTCTGCGCGTCCTCCCAGATTTGCGGAGCATCCGCGAACAACTTTGCCGACCAAACCAGCGGCTCTATGCTATTCAATGCTTTACGAACAAGCGGATCTTCTTCCGCGTATTTCTTGGACGCATAGTGATCTGTCCATTCTTGCGGTAATGAACCGAAGCTGAGCCACTTTACCACGCCATTGAGCAGTGGAACGCGCATGATATAGGACACATGTGCGAACCCGCGCTGTTTGGCATAGCTATCTATGTGCTCCAGGAGCTGCCCAGCATCATCGGCGGATTGCATGGATTCATAAATTTGTTCCCATTTCATTGCAGGTACCCAATAAGAATGTTTTGTTTATGCTCGCATGTGACATTTAGTAGGATATTGTGTTCAGTTTTACTGAACCAATTCCATCATATTACTCTTATTTTTACAAGAATTTAATAGGTCTTATAACAATTTTAATTTATTTTTATATATATGAATTGAAAATAAAGCTAAATTAGAATAATATTTATTTGTATTGTCTAATAAATATATTATAATATTATTTAAATAATATTTCATTGACGAATGTTATTTGAAATATTCTGTTATATTATAGGTGTTTATATAAAATTATCTTTGGATAGCGTATAAGTTTTATATATTGCGATAAAAATTAATTAATTACGCGTTGTTGCATGCTGGAGGTATATTTTATACTATAATATATATTAGAAGGATAATTCTGAGTCTCATTCTCTTTTCTCTGAAATATAGAAAATTTCACCATAAGATTGCTTCTTCTGGTGAAAATAGAAATATTAATCCGTGCCGCCACAAGCAATGGCGGCACAAAGGCTGTCGAATGATCGTTGGATTTAAGCAGTAGTATCAAGTTCGATGTGATCGAGTATATTCGACCAAGTGTCACCGATATAATATTCGGCCTCCAAAGTCCCATGATCGTAACCCATGAATTGCTCATGGGTGAAGTGAATGGGGATATCGTTCTTTGAGTCGTAATCGACCTTCGCGATTACCCCTTGACCAACATACGTGCCACCGAAACTGCCATCGTGATTGTTCATATACAGTATCAGATTGATGGTTTTACCAATGGCTCCACTCCACCAATCCGCATAGGGGATAAGGACGTTGATTCCGTGGCCAATGCCATTGACGGTAATAATAGTGGCGTTGCCGTCAAACTTGGGCGCGGGTAGTACTCGACCGGGTTTGTTGTAGTCAGGATGGTTTTGTAATGTCGGACCAGACACGTCAGGGGAAAGTGTTCTACACATGTTAGTAACGCTGGATTGCGCATATACAGTCATATAGGCCAGCTTGTTGCGATTCGCGGAACCGTCTGACGGATCTGGAGTCAGGTAGGTATAAGGGATAATTACACCATCACTAGCTTCTGACAGTAGTGCGATTCTTATATGTTCCTGTGGTGCTTTGTTTGGTGGATAGCTTGCAACCCAGAACACGATCCTATCCTCTGGCGGCAAGAAGTTCGCTTCCGGAACTGATAGGCTGAAACCCGGATTGTCGATCGAGTAGTGGTCTGGGATAGTGATGGGGTTTGGGTCAGAACGGATAGGCTTAATGTTCTCGCTAATATCTCCGGTGTCGAATGTTGCTATGACAAACTGTGCTTCATGAGCCCCGATAAAGGGGTCATCCTCGGGTCCGACCGAGGCTATGCCCATAAATCGGAATTTGCTTCCAATCTTGAGAACACTGCGCCCATCGGGACCGGTTGTCGTAAAAACTTGTCCCTGCTTATTGACTGAGAGAGATTGGTACTGATCGTTGAAGTGGCCTAGACCGTACACATTTGGCGTGACGTTCCAGATTATTGTTTTGTCAGCTTGGGGTTTTCCATTACGAATGTAGAGATAGGTTAGGGTCACAATCTGACTATCATCCCGCGGATCGATCTCATTGTCTGACGGGGGGTTATGGGCATAGTTCTTATCGAACAACAAAGAGACGTTTGGCGTATTCTGTTCGGCGATGAATGTCAGCGGGACGATCGTGGGAACGCAATTGCTCGCTTCCGAGATGGATAGAGACGTGACGAGTGGCGAGAATGAACTAACCCAAATCGTTGCGATACCGTATCTATCGGTTACAGGATAAAAATCACTCACGGTAATCAGGTTATTCGGGGCGACAATGAGCTTGCGACCGACTAGAGGATTCCCATTGTAGTCCTTGAGGGACATTTTTAGGGCAGTCGTTGCTCTGGTCGGTAATGGGTCGTTTACGGTAGGCGAAACCTGGGTTACGACGTTCGCGGTTACCTTATAGACGGCGTTATAGGGTGCTCCGATTGATGGAGTGATGGTAACACTAAAGTTTTGCACGGTCCCTTGCGGAATGTCGACAAAGTTAACTGCACTTATCGCTAAGCCATTTTCATTCAGATTAGTTAGTGTTGGCAGAAAATATGCCGTACCGTCTCCTTTAATCGAGCCTTCCCAGGCAACAGAGAAGCCTTTTGGTGCATTACCGTTCTCATCATGTATGATCACGTTGAACTGGCAGCTTTTCGCGGCTTCATAGATCGTGTCATCTGGCTGCGGACTGATAGAAGCAAAACGAGGCCCCCCCAGTTTAAAGACCGGGTAGTCTTGTTTGTACATTGGGTCGTCTTCCTCTCCGACGCTGCCCCCAGTCACATCCAGCCTAACTTCGTCACCCTGCCCATATGCAACGTATTTACAAATGATTGTCGTCGTTGCTATGCCATCGTCATTGGTCAAACTGCTGGCCGGGGAAAGCTGTGCAATGTTATCCGCGAATGCAGCATTCGAAGCGGCCCAAGAGATTTTCCAATCGCGGTACACGTCACCGTGTCCCCTAACGGTGAAAAATGCCTTTAATGGGTAGGCAAACCCGGGCTGCAGCACCGAACCATTAGGCGGCCAGAAATTTGCAACATAGGTTGCACCGTAACTTCCGGGTTTCAGGAAGCATGTTGATTGAAATTCTGCGAACCCGTTGGAGTAATTATGAATGTCAAGTTCACAGTCATCGCGGTGGGTTGGTAATGTTACCAACGTTAAAAGACTATCTGTGGTTTGCACATTTATTTGATTGTCATTAGTCGGCGGTTTAGAAGTGAAAGTATTCACCACAGTCTTTCCAGAAAGAGGGTTTCCTGTTCCGTCGACACATAGAACGCGCAAATTTAAATCCCCTCCATAAAGCTCGGTGTAAATCGGCCAAAGCCCATTTGGGTCGTTCTGGGGGTAAATTGTCTGTAAAATGTTGTCTTTACTGATCGGCGGCGCAGCCTTTGGTGCACCGAACAGGCAGGTGAACTCGAGTCTTGAATCAGCTTCATCTTCTGGCCAGACAGCCAGACGAACCGACGCATTTGCGTTGGGATCTTCAAGATTTACCTGGATGCAATTAACGCCGTCACCTTTGCTATCAACGGACGTCGTCTCATGGCGCAGCGTGGCTTCGCCTTCGACAAGCTGCCAAATGAGCTTTTTCCCGACCATTGGCTGGTGAAAGCTATCCTTGTATGCAATGGCAAGATCGACGAATTCATTCACCGGAAATGCAAAACCGGAAGTCGGTGTGCTGGCCATGTAGTGCAGATTATTATTGTTTTGAGTGAGAATGAACTGTCTCATCCTGCTCTCCTGATTTTTAAACAAACGGGAAAACTTGCCAGCTCCACCCGAACTGGCAATTCAATTGGTTGTCGAGCGTTCTATGGCTTTTGCCGAAGGTGCCTTTGTTTTCATTCATGGCAACGAATGGCACACTGATCTTTGTCGACCGGAGCTAAGATCAAGAGCAGGTAGGCGATCCAATTCAACCCGATTGGATTTTGCTTTCCAGCACACGAAGTGAGTTTGAGATGCGCCCCTTTTTGGACGCAATGCTCATCAGATGTGTCTGTAGGATTATGATAGCTCGCTCGTTGTGGGGGCAGAAAATCCGCCTGATCGGAGAACCTCTTTACGTATGCATGTTCCTATCCGTGCAGGCAGCTTCGGGCAGGATAAATGATCGCTCTGAAGGTTATTCGCTATCGTCTGGGGCTGGGCCGACAGTGTTGAGAGATCCGTGATCCCAGTTTTGAGGCTTGGCAACGAAATTACCAGCGGCGTCCAACAAATTATAGTCGATGTAGAAAACACCGGCCTCGTAGCCCTGGTCTTCACCGCTGATACCATAATCTGCGAGATCTTTCGCTTGTATGGTCATCTTATACTTCTGTGCAACGGTGTTCGCTGGAATTTTTGGACTAACTATGCTTAAACGGTTTTGATGTTTCGCGTCGGTGCCCTGGTAGTAACCGTCCAGGGTAACGAGCAATTGGATCGCGCAGTTTGCCTCAAATGGGCCACTCGGTATGATCGGCAGATCGATATACACATCCGTATCTCTGGCTGGCGCATTGATATAATGCACATTATTAAACAGAGAAGGATCAGAGCCGATAATGGTGCGATGCGGTGACTGCCCCGGCTTGTCGGTACTGGAGTTGACTACACCCAAGGTGAGCGGAAGTGCCGTTTCGCCGTTAATTGCGTTAAAGAGCATATAGGTGAAGGTGTTTTCTACGGCGTGATCATCATCCTGGCCCGCCTTCAGATATGTGGTAGGAACCTGAAAGCCTTCATCCAAGACGTTGTGGACTGTGTCAATCACACAACGTGAGGGGACGCCGGTTCTGCTGATCACCAGGGCAGCTGTTGCACCCGGTACCGGATCATAGCTTTCATTAACCGACAGAGGCAGGTGGAAGGTAATAGTGTCTCGGTCCAGGGACACCGGAATGTTGTTCTTATCATCCAGGAAGGTCGTAAGCGGACCATAGATATCGTCCGCTTTGGCAGGGTCTACCCAGGCAACGAATTTGGGTAGGTTGGCTGGTTGGGTGCTCTGGTCAGTACCAATGTAGATACTGGGAGTTACGATGGCTTGTGCGTCCGACCAGATGTAGAATGTCAGCGTGCCCTGGGGGTTCGTTTTCACTTTATAGCCGAGTTTCTGGCTGCCCGGCACAGCAGCTCCCTGAGCGTCCAGAACTTGAACCAGATCCGTATCAACGCGCACCGTGATGTCAACTGACGGAACTACTGCGCCGGTTGCGCTGCCGTCGCGGGTCTGTAGGTTGAATTTGATGACCCCCGATGTGTTATCCATGGGCTTGGTCGAGTCTGCCGGCGTCGCTAAAATATTCACGGCGTCGAGTTTGATTATAGTAGCCATTGAATTTACCTTATGTTTGACAATGCGCAACAACAATGGATTTTTATGCGCCCCTCAACAACTGTCGGGACGGGCATGAAACTTGTTGATACTGCCAGTTGCGCGTGTATTAGGCCCATCCATGGATGTTGCTGATGGTGCGTTTGCGTAGCAGTTTTTGATTTCCAGAACGCGTACCGTTCGGCATCACACGATGCTTCAATCATCTTTTGGCAGCCTGTTGGTCAATCGCCAAAAGGGTATTTTAAAATATACTCTAATTATTTCTGAATATATAAACAAATAAATGCTAATTTAAATATCATAAATATGTAAATTATTCGCTGACCGAAATCAATACGTGTAATTCTACCAAATAAAGAATGGTGTTTTCTTATTACTTTAATTGATATAAAGGAAGAGGGGATTATCCATCAATTTATAATTAGAGATTGCTAAATGATACTACTTCTGCGCACTCGGCGTTCAACGGGCGTGACTTTCAGTGCTATATTTCACCGAAAGAAACGGAACCTTCGTGCTGGCGTCGCACTGCCTGTCTCTCTTTTTTGGGGAGCATTGTTTGCGCTGCCGACCGTGCCTGCCTTTGCGCAAACAGTGGGGGGTGATGGCGGCACTCTCTATAACTATCCGGATACGATTGGCCAAGGCGGTGGACCAGGAGAGGATGGGGTGCCGGGGCACGTTCCCGCAGTTCAGAGTTTCCCGGGGCTTGGCGGTGGTGGTGGTGGTGCCGGAGGTGGAAAAGGGGCGGTTGGTGTCGTTGGAGATCCCCAAGGCGTTACTAGCGCGATCGGCGGTAACGGCGGAGATGGTGGCGATCATGGTTATGTTGTCAGTACGGTGATCCCGGGCGGTTATACCAATACTCAGTCGTGGAGTGGAACGTCTGGCACACGAGGACAGGACGGGACGGATTCGCAGGTTGTCGGGAAGTCGGCTGGCGGTGGTGGTGGTGGTGGCGCTGGCGGTTATGGCCTGGTAATCAGTAAGGGGCAGCCCGTCACCAATCAGGCAGCGCTTAACGGCGGTGATGGCGGTGATGGCGGTGATGGCGGGGTGGATACAAACCCAACCGCCACATCATACGTCTTTTCAGGAGCTGCCGGCAGTGGCGGCGGCGGCGGCATCGGGCTTTGGATGGATGACGATAATGTGTCCGTAATCAATGCGAGCACGATTACTGGCGGAGCTGGGGGAAAGGGCGGAGACACCAAGGCTCATAGTTATGCCGTTGGCACAACCGGCAATGGCGGCGCCGGGGGGGCTGGCATCTATGGCGCCGAGGATGATGGGTCGGGCAATGATGTCGCGCGGCCTGGCTCAACGGTTGTGAATCAGGCGGCCGGCGTCATCACTGGCGGAAAAGGTGGTGCTGGCGGGAATACGGATACAGCACAGCTTGTGTCAGGACTTTGGCTCGCCGATATTATAGGAGCCAACGGGGGTGCGGGTGGTGCTGGGATTTATGGTGTCTTCAGTGTGGATAATCAGGGCGGTGTCATCACGGGTGGTGACGGCGCTAACGGCGGTGTGGGCAGCCAAGACACAGGTGTCCAAAATGGTCAAACACGTGAGGCAGCAGGTGGAGATGGCGGCGCAGGTGTTTTCCTGGTTCTCCATGATGACGGGTCTGTGGCGACGGTCGACAACGCCGGCGCGATCACTGGCGGCAATGGAGGAAATGGAGGTGATGCCAAAACGACCGGAGCAATTGCCAAAGATCAGAGTGTTGGAGGGCATGGCGGCGCTGGCATTCAGGGGGATACAGGCGGTACTATTACCAATACTGGTAGTATCCACGGCGGCAACGGTGGCAATGGTGGCCATACGGCCGCGACAGGCGAGAATGACGGCGATGGCGGTGCTGCCGGTGATGGTATTTCGGGCACCAATCTGACGGTCATCAATAGCGGCATGATTGCGCCGGGCATCGCGGGCAGCGCTGGCAGCGGTCAGAAAGGGGTCGGTGGTTATGCGATCCGTATGGAAGGCGGTCAGAGCACTCTGGAGCTTCATGCAGGTTCGGACATTCAGGGGAATGTTTTCGCCGACGAATTGGTAGATGCAGATACCGGAACCAGCACAGACAGCAATATTTTCATTCTCGGTGGAGCGACGTCCAGTAAATTCGACAAAACGCTTTCCATGGGCAGAGACGGCACTGCTCAATATGAAGGCTTCTCAACCTTCATAAAAAATGGCGCGAGTACGTGGACGCTTGAAAACACCTATAATTTAAACTGGCAGATTCGCGGCGGTGTGCTGGAAATCGATGACCAGGGTGCTTTGGGCAGCGGCGTCACCATTGATACCGGTGATGGCGCCAGTAAAGGGTTCTTATCCTATAACCAGAACGGGACTACGCCGACAACATTCGGTGGCACGATTATCGGTGACGGCGGTCTTCGCAAGGAAGGCACTGGCGAACTTGTGCTGACGGGCAACAATTCCTACAGCGGCGGCACCGAATTGAACGGGGGTGTGATTTCGGTGGATGACGACACTCGCCTCGGGAATCAGACCGGTGTTTTGAACTTCAACGGCGGAACACTGAAGATAATGGGCACGTCGATGACATCGACGGATCACGCCATTACCTGGGGCAATAACGGTGGTGGTTTCGACATTGATAGTGTCGACAACACTTTTACCATTACAACTGATCTCGCCGGAAGTGGCTCACTGATCAAAGACGGCGCTGGAACGCTCGCTATGACGGGCCTGGATAGCTACGCCGGTATCGTGGCGATCAAGGGTGGCGTGTTGCAGATCGGCGATGGCCAGACGAGCGGAACATTGGGCACGGGGGCTTCTGTTGCGATTACCAGCGGTACATTGGCCTTCAATAGAAGTGACGATGTCCTTGTAATTAGCCAGGTGATTAGCGGCAATGGCGGTCTTGTGCAGGCGGGCGCCGGAACGACGACCCTAGTGGGCGACAACTCTTACCTCGGTGACACTGACATCCAGGCAGGGACTCTTCAGCTGGGTCAAAACGGAACGACGGGCGCACTGGATCCCAGAAGCACCATCCATATCTCAGCCAACGCAAAATTGGTCATCAGTCGCAGTGACATCGCCAGCCCCTTTAGTTTCGACAACTTGATCAACGGTGATGGCCAGGTCGTGATTAACGGGGATGGTCGAGTTACACTCACCAACACGGGTAGCAGCTACACTGGCGGCACAAAGCTCGATGATGGTACACTTATCATCGGTTCCGACATGGTTCTCGGTTCTGGTGATCTGACATTGAACGGCGGCACGTTGCGGGTGGAATCTCCATTTACAATGAACCGTGCCATCAATGTTCTGGCCCCGAACGGCAGGGTCAACATGCTCGATACAGCTCAGAACTTGACGTTCTCCGGAACCTTGACGGGGAGTAATGCCTCAAGCTTTACCAAAATAGGCGCTGGTGATCTATGGTTCGATCAAGCGGCAACTGCGACGGGCTTTACAGGTACTGCCAACGTCGATGAAGGCGCTATGCGGGTTAGCAGCACGTTCGGCGGCAAGGTCAATGTCAACAGCGGCGGCGTGCTTGGCGGTACTGGTACGGTTGGCGACACGCATATTTCCGCTGGTGGAACGTTGGCCGGACTTTACGGCACGACGCTAAAGATCGAGGGGGGGCTGACGGTCGACAGAGATAGCGCCGTTCAAGTCAATATCGGCACATTGCCGTTCTCTACGGGTATGTTCAACGTTACCGGAAATCTTACACTCAAGGGAAAACTTGACGTTACCACTAGTGGAGTCGCAGCTCCTGGAATATATCGCATTTTTGACTATGATTCCAGTAAAACGAACGACTATGCCGATTTCACATTGGGTACGGTAGATGACGTTGCCGTTAGTTCCGATGACTGGAATATTGAGAAGACGAATCCTGGCCAGATCAACCTCGTCAATATGCAGGGAATGACGTTTGTTATTTGGGATGGCCAAAATATGGTTGATAGCAATCAAGTCCATGGCGGCGACGGAACCTGGAATGCTGCGGACACAAATTGGAAAGATTATGGGAGTCAATCGATCAATGGCAAATGGACGGATGGTTCCGTTGCTGTTTTCACGACAACCCCGGGAACCGTAAACATTGATAATCATGCGGCCGGTGTAAATGCATCGGGCTTGGTGTTTGAGACAAATGGCTACAAGATCACCGGTGATCCCATCACACTCGTTCAGGGCGAGAATGCAACAGCACCGTTTATACAGGTCGGGGTGAACAATAGGGCGGATGATATACCGACGGCCACAATAGGCACGGTTTTGCACGGAGCAAACGGTCTAACGAAGACCGGTAACGGCACTTTGATTTTGACAAAAAATGCCGATTATTCCGGTTCTACGATTGTATCAGCGGGCACGCTCCAATTGGGAGATGGCGGTACTTTGGGGGCGGTTAGTACGAATATAGAGCTGAAGGATGATGTCTTCGGTCATGGTACTTTGGTGTTCGACCGCTCGGACAACAGCAATGTCTTCAATCATCAGATTACTGGCGGCGGTGATGTTATCCAGCGCGGTACGGGGATAACTATTCTCTCTGGAAACAATAGTTTTACTGGCGGTCTGACCATCGAGCACGGTATCGTCCAGGCTGGCATTGCAGATACCGCATTCAGCGCGGGTCGCGTGAGGATTGAGAAAGATGGCACGCTTGATCTTCAGACATTCAATGAAACCATCGGCGGTTTGGTTGGGAGCGACGATGGCAATGGCAAAATCGCACTTGGCGGCGGAACTCTGACGCTCAATCAGGACTTCAGCGACAGATTTTCCGGTGACATTTCGGGAACCGGCGGTCTTTGGAAAAATGGGACGGGTACTCTGACGCTTTCGGGCCAGAACGAGTATTCGGGTCTTACAACTGTCAATGTTGGCTCTCTCGTACAAGGCGCTCAGGGGGCTTTCAGTGATGCATCCGCTTACACTGTTGTTAACGGCGCGACGCTCGATCTGGGCGGCTTTGAAACCAAGATGCAGTCATTGAAGAATGGCGGCACAGTCAATTTCGGCGGCGCTGGCGGTATCCATCTGAATATCGCTGGAGACTATGCCGGTAACGGCGGCACGCTCGTGATGAACACCGAGTTGGGCGACGATAACTCCAATACGGACAGGATGAGCGTCGCTGGCAATACATCAGGGAACACGACCGTAGTGGTTAAAAACCGTGGCGGTCTCGGTGCTCAGACGGTGAATGGTATCGAACTGATCGATGTTAGCGGTAGCTCTGATGGTACATTCAATCTTCAAGGGGATTACACCACCAAGGATGGTCAGCAAGCCATTCTGACATCGTCGGCCTATGCCTATACCCTACAAAAGGGGAGTGCGAGCGGTTCGAATGACGGTGATTGGTATTTGGTTAGCCAAAATACGCGAAGCACTCCTGATGGTCCGTCGCCGGATTGTGACGATCCGAATGGTTGCTCTAACAATCCAGACACGCCTTCACGGTTCAGCCCGGCAGCTCCGGTTTACACGTCCTATGCTGCTAGCATGCAGGCACTGAACCAGTTGCCGACATTGCAGCAGCGCCGCGGCGACCGTTACTTCGCCAAGAAGACATCGGCTCTCCGCGGTTCTTCGTCCGACGCTGGCGAGACGGATGATCGCGCCATTTGGGCACGTATCGAAGGTGCGCATAATCGTTTGGAACCGAACACGACTGCCGGGCGTGTTCAGCAGGATGTCAACACTGTCATCATGCAGGCAGGTGTCGATGGACAGTTCTACGAGGATGAGAATGGTCGATTGATTGCAGGCATTACCGGCCAATACGGAAATGGCCGCGCCAAAACGTCCAGCGAATTCGATGACTCCCTTGGCGGCGGTCAGTTGAACACGCAGGGCTGGGGTCTGGGTGGAACGATCACCTGGTATGGCAATGACGGCTTTTATGTCGATGGACAGGCTCAGGCCACCTGGTACAAGACCGATCTCAGCTTTGGTGGTGGCAACAAAGGGCTGTCGAATGACAATAACGGCTTCGGCTATGCGCTCAGCATGGAAAGCGGAAAGCGTTTCGATCTCGATGAGCATTGGTCGCTGACGCCGCAGGCACAACTGATGTTCTCGTCAGTCGATTTCGATACGTTCTCGGATAGCTATGGTGCCACTGTCAGCAACCGTGATGGCAACAGCCTCAACGGTCGTCTTGGTCTTGCCGCCAACTATGCCGATAGCTGGCAAGGAGCGGATGGTCGCGCAGTGAACGCCAATGTCTATGGCATCGCCAACCTCTATCAGGAGTTCCTCGGCGGTACGAGCATCAACTATGGCGGAACTCGGATGAAGGCTGATCAGGATCGCACTTGGGCGGGCGTCGGTTTCGGTGGCACCTATGCGTGGTCGGACGATAAGTATTCGATCTACGGTGAGGGCACGCTCAACACTTCGCTCACGCACTTTGCAGATAGCTATGCCGTCAAAGGCAATGTGGGCTTCCGGGTGAACTGGTAAAATCGCTGCGGATCTGGGAAGGGCCCGTTATCGGGTTCTTCCCACCGCAGTAGTTTGATACTGATATGAGTAGTGATCTCTGTTTTTGGGCATCATGTGAGTGCCAACTGGATGGGCACGGCGGATGCTGTCAAATATCAGCGGTCTGTAGAGCTTGAGACAAACTTTACTCAAGAGCATTCCCGGCAAAAATCGGGAGTGCCTCGGCAGAGAAAATAGCCGATGGTCTGATGTAGTCCGTCGACGATCGAGCGAACGGACTGGAAGCGAACAAAAATCGCCGATCTGATCCCATCAGGTCGGCGATTTCCTTTCTTGGGTAAAATTTCCGGTAGAAATCAGTCGCCATTGCCGAGACGAGGCGCGACCTTCTCAATCTCACCGATCAGGTCCAGCAAGTTACGGCTGATATGTCCATGCAGGGAGGCTGCCACTTCGGGATATTCTTCCAGAATGCGCCGGAAGATCGAGCGGCTGATGCGGATCACTTCGGTTTCCGCTTCGGCGACTGCGCCGGTAAGGCGTGATGTCTGGGCGATGAGAGCCATCTCACCAAGCATCGCACCGGGGCCGACAGGGCGGATCGATATCCGCCCCTCATCAGCATCGTGAAACAGGGTAATGTTGCCGGAAACGACGATATAGGCGCAGTCAGCGCTCTGGCCTTCACGGAAAAGCTCGCGGCCCGCGCGTAGCACAAGCCGCTCGGCGCCGAAGGCAAGAAGGCGCAACTGTTCGGGTGTGAATGACTCGAACAGGCCCACCGTGCCGAGAATGCGAATATCGTCGTCTAGCGCCATAGATTGTCAATACACCTGCATCGGGCGCTGTCCATCACGGGACAAGCTTGTATCCCCCGCTTTCTGTGACGAGAAGCGTGGCATTGGACGGGTCTTTCTCGATTTTCTGGCGCAGGCGATAGACGTGGGTTTCGAGCGTATGGGTGGTCACGCCCGAATTATAGCCCCAGACCTCTTCCAGCAGCACATCGCGACCGATGACCTTGTCGCCAGCGCGATAAAGATACTTGATGATCGCCGCTTCCTTTTCGGTCAGGCGAATCTTTGCACCCTTCTCGTCGATGAGCAGTTTCTGCCCCGGCTTGAACGTGTAGGCGCCGACCGTGAAGGTCGCGTCTTCGCTTTGCTCATGCTGGCGTAACTGCGCGCGGATACGCGCAAGCAGAACGGCAAATTTGAACGGCTTGGTGACATAGTCATTCGCGCCGGATTCAAGACCGAGAATCGTGTCCGATTCAGTGTCATGTCCGGTCAACATAATGATCGGGGACTTGAAGCCGCCTTTGCGCAGAAGCTTGACAGCCTCGCGGCCATCCATATCCGGCAGACCCACATCCATGATCAGAAGATCGACGATGCCGTTGCGCGCAGTCTGAATGCCCTTGGTGGCATTGTCTTCTTGCAGGATCTGGAATTCTTCACACAGCTCAAGCTGCTCGACGAGGATGGAGCGGAGATCTTCGTCGTCATCCACAATCAGAATTGTACGGCCTGTCATGCCTGTCCTCGTTACTCTTTGATTTAAATATGGCTCTTCGTGTTTTATGACACTTAATGGCCAGAAGTTGAAGCGGCGAAACGCGAATCATGTTTTCACCAGCTTCAGGGGGCGGATTGTAAACATGTTTTGCCCGAAAACTAAAAATGGAGACGGGGGCGTGACCAGATATCAAGGAAGCCGTGGGGTCGGCATCATCAATGTGCGGGCCAAGCCGGGCCACAAGACTCGCGGACTGCTTACTGCTGGCAATCTGGTGCTGGAATGCGCGCTTGGCAAGGGGGGCATCAGCGCTTTCAAGCGCGAGGGCGACGGCGCAACGCCTTTGACCGCCATGCGTCTGCTGTACGGATATCGCCGTGGCGATAAGGGATCTCTACCGACAACGCAGCTGCCGTTGCGCAGAATCCGCCGTCTGGACGGCTGGTGTGACGCGCCGGGCGACCGCAATTATAACCGGCCGGTGCCGCTGCCTTACAAGGCCAGTCACGAAGATATGTGGCGCAAGGACGATCTCTACGATGTCTGTATCGTGATGGACTGGAATATCCTGCCGCGCCGCCGAGGCTGCGGCAGCGCCATTTTCTTTCACCTTGCATGGCCGGGCTATACGCCGACCGAGGGCTGCATCGCATTGAAGCGCGCCGACATGGCGCGTCTCTTGCCGCATCTATCAGACCGGACGGTTGTTCGCGTCCTGCGATAGTTTTGATTTGTCAGTGTGCGGCGGCGGGAACGACTTTCACTTCGTTGCCCTGCACATCATAGAGCTTTCCGCCGAGGAAATAGTCGCCATCGTGCAGTTCGGCGATGTGGTGATGGCGAATGATGCGCTCGGTTCCTTCCGAGAACACAGACATTTGATCGGTATTGCCGGTCTTGAATTCGTTGAACATCAGGTTCAGCACAATGGCCATCAGTGCAGCCGAGCTGATGCCGGAATGGAAGATGGTTTCAAACCAGGCCGGAAACTGGTGATAGAATTGCGGCGCGGCAATCGGGATCATGCCGAAACCGATGGAGGTCGCCACGATGATCAGATTGACATTGTTCTGATAATCGACCTTCGACAGCGTGCGAATGCCGCTGGCCGCAACTGTGCCGAAAAGCACGATGCCCGCACCGCCCAGAACCGCTGGCGGAACGCAGGCAATCACGCGTCCCATCACCGGCAGCAGGCCAAGTGTCACGAGGATGAGACCGCCGGTCGCGACGACAAAGCGGCTTTTCACGCCTGTGACCGCCACAAGCCCGACATTCTGCGCAAAAGCGCTCTGTGTGAACGAGCCGACCACAGGGGCAAGAATGCTCGATGCCATGTCGGCACGCAGGCCGTTGCCGAGCCGGCGGGAATCGACCTTGGTACCGATGATTTCACCGACAGCGAGAATGTCCGCCGAGGTTTCAACCAGAGTCACCAGAATGACGATAAACATGGAAATGGTCGCGGCGATGCTGAACACCGGCATGCCGAAATGAAAGATTTCCGGGAAAGCCATGATCGGGCCTTCGCTGACCCTCGAAAAATCCGTCATGCCAAGCGCCCAGGCGATCAGCGTGCCACACACCATCGCAAGCAGGATGGATAGGCGGGAAATTGTGGCGCTGCCGATTTTGCTCAAGACAAGTACGAGCGCCAGCGTCAATCCAGCGAGGCCGATATTGGACATGCTGCCGAAGTCGGGCGCATTGCTGTTACCGCCCATCGCCCAGCGGGCGGCAACAGGCATCAGCGTCAGGCCGATGGTTGTGATGACGATGCCCGTCACGAGCGGTGGAAAGAAGCGCGTGATGCGTGAGAAAATCGGCGTTATCAGAAAGCCGATAAAAGCCGCTGCCATGACGGAGCCGAGGACGACTTGCAACCCCGCTTCACCGCTGCCACTGGATGTGACGATGGCCACCATCGTGGCGACGCCCGCAAAGGACACGCCCTGCACGAGCGGCAACTGGCATCCGAAAAAGGGAATGCCGATGGTTTGCAGTACGGTGGCGACACCGCCTGCAAAGAGCGAAGCCGTGATGAGAAGCCCAACTTCACTGGGGCTCAGTCCTGCGGCCTGACCGATAATCAGTGGAACCGCGACAATGCCGCCATACATGGTCAGCACATGCTGAAAACCATAGGCAATGTTGGCAGCAACCGACAGTTTTTCATCTTCGGGGCGCGAAACTGCATCCGCCCCGGACAGGTGCGTATTCAATGCTACTCCCTCCCGGCAGACGGGTTTAGACCAGTCTGCCCTCTCCGTTCTCCCTGCGCAATCGCGTTGTGGCTGTCCGAGTTATGCCGCACACGAAAATACGCAATGTCTCCTCCAAGACAGTCGCAAGAGTATAACGACAGTCGTCCGCATGACTGTGCGTCTTTTGCTTGAAATTGTTTTCGACGCGGAGAGGCTAATGTTGTGGGTGGATTTAGTGCCCGGTTGTTTTCATCGCTTCTTGCAGAACCGTGAAAACAGCGGGGTCAGTTGATTGCGCCACATTGAAGCGCAGATAGGAACTTGCGGTCCGTGACGGGCTGAACACATCACCCGGCGCCAGAACGACACCCTTGTCGAGAGCGTGTCTGGCAATGATGCCGGAGTCCATTCCATCCGGCAGGCGCGCCCAGAGAAACATGCCGCCTTGTGGTTCGTTCCAGAGTTCAAGTCCTGCGGCCTTCAGGCGTTTGGCGGTCAGCGTCATGGCGTCGGCCAGCTTGGCGCGCATACCTTCGATGTGACGGCGATAGGTGCCGTCAGTCAGAAGCGCATGGACGACTTGTGCTGAAATCGAATTGCCGCCGAAGGTGGTGGCCAGCTTCAAATCAGTGAGGCCGTCGATCCAGTCGCTGCGCCCGGCAATGTAGCCGACGCGGGCCGCAGCCGAGAGGGTCTTGGAGAAGCTGCCAATGTGCAGCACACGCTCGAACCCGTCGAGTTCCGCCAGCAGCGGCGCTGGTGAGGGATGAAAATCGCCGAAGATATTATCCTCGACGAGAATGATGCCATGGGCTTCCGCGAGTTTCAAAAGGCGATGCGCGGTTGCGGGCGACATGACGCCGCCGGTCGGGTTTTGCAGCCCTGCATTGGAAATATAGAGTTTCGGCGCATGTTCGGCGGCTGCCTTGGCGAAGGCTTCGAGGTCCGGGCCGCTATGTGTATAGGGGACGCCGATCAGCTTGACGCGATGGGTCAGCAGTACAGCCTGAAAGTTGAAATAGCACGGATCGTCTACCAGCACGGTGTCGCCCGGCTGGAGCAGAAAGCGGCAGATGAGATCGATGGCCTGCGTGCCAGAATCGGTCAGTACTATCTCGCCGCCGGAAATATCCATGCCCTGTTCCGCCAGCCGGTGCGCGAGGTGGCTGCGCAACGGACGAAAGCCGAGCGGTTCGCCATAGGTGGCGAGATCGCTGCGCTCATCGCGGGCAATGGCGCGGAGCGCCCGCCGGATACCTTCAAGCGGTAGCCATTCATCCGGCAGCCAGCCGCAGCCGGGCTTCAGCGTCTTACCTTCGGTTTCCAGCGATTGGCGCATGACCCAGAATGGATCGATCTGCCGGTCCTTGTGTGGTGTGGTCGTGGCCAGCGAAAAGGGCTGGCGCGCCCGTTCCGACACATAGAAGCCTGCGCCGCGGCGTGACTGGATGATGCCTTCGGCGACCAGCCGGTCATAGGCCTCGACAACGGTCGATTTGGAAACGTCCATCGTCTCGGCAAGCCGTCGGATCGACGGCAGGCGGGCACCTGGTGCAAGGCTCATGGCCGCAATGCGTCCACGGATAATGGCCATGACTTTTTCAACGAGCGAGGTCTTTTCCGCAGCAGCGTTTTCATCGCCGCGTGCGCTATCGACGCCCGCATAAGCGGCTTCCACGGCTTCCAGGCTGCGCAAAAGGCCCGTCGATATCATCTGTACTCTCTTTCGTACCAGTACAGTTTGCCAGAATTGTCCGGTAACTGTCTCTGATTATTTCGGCAAGTTCGCGGCATTGTCCGCAAAATTCATAGACGATTTTGTTGAAAGCTGAAAAGACACATGAGCGAGAATGTTGGGAACAAGGTGGTTGTTAGCCAGACCGTGGGTAACAAGACGGCCGGGTGGTTGAATGGATTTCTCGGTGTGCTGATTTTCTCAGGCTCGCTACCCGCGACGCGTCTCGCCGTCATCGATATCGATCCGACTTTTCTGACACTGGCACGCGCCTCGATTGCCGGTCTGCTGGGCATGGCGTTACTGCTGGCATTTCGCGAACCTTTTCCGCGCAAGAGTGATGTCATTTCACTCATTGTCGTGGCACTGGGCGTCGTGGTCGGCTTTCCGCTGCTGACGGGCATTGCGCTGCAACATATGACCTCTGCCCATGCGATTGTCTTCATCGGACTGCTGCCGCTTTCGACGGCGGTATTTGCGGTGCTGCGCGGCGGCGAGCGTCCGCGTCCGTTGTTCTGGCTATTTTCGATCGTGGGCGGCGCTATCGTCGCGTCCTATGCGTACGGGCAGGGCAGCCAGTCCACATTGCTCGGCGATGTGCTGATGCTGGGGGCGATCATTGTCTGCGGGCTTGGCTATGCGGAAGGTGCGAGCCTGTCCCGTAGGCTTGGCGGCTGGCAGGTCATTTGCTGGGCGCTGGTCTTCTCACTGCCGATCATGCTGCCGCTGACCATTCTCATGCGTCCTGAAACATGGGCAGGGATTGGGGCCATGGCCTGGGGCGGACTGGTCTACGTTTCGCTGTTCTCGATGCTGATCGGCTTTTTCTTCTGGTATCGCGGGCTGGCGCAAGGCGGCGCTGCGACGGTTGGTCAGCTTCAGCTCTTGCAACCGTTTTTCGGCCTGATGCTGGCGGCGGGCATTGCGGGCGAACCCGTCAGCATGGGCATGGTCGCGACAGCGGGAATCGTTGTGCTCTGCGTCGCAGGAGCGAAACGCTTTGCTTAAGCAAAAGCACATCCCGAAAAGTGTGAAACGGTTTTCGGATAAGATGTGCGTCTAACTGAATGCCCAGACGGTCGTGCGCTTGACCTCGGAATCTTCCAGCGCACGCGTCACTGGCACTGTGTAGACAGCAAGCTGCCGTAAGCGCTCTTTCGGCAGATAGGAGCGACCCGGATCACCGACAATGATCTCAGCGCCGCGTTCTGCCAGTTTTGCAAACCATGGAATAAGCCGGTCGGCCAGCGGCTTCTCATAGAAGACATCGCCCGCCAGAACCACATCCCAGCCGTGATCGGTGCCGATCAGATCTTCAAGGCTTGCCGTCACTGCAACGCCGTTTGCCGTGGCGTTGATGTCAATTGCGGGAAGCGCGAAGGGATCGATATCCGAAGCGATAACGCTTTTTGCGCTGGCCTTCATGGCGGCAATGGCGACAATACCTGAGCCGGATGCAAAATCCAGCACAGTCTTGCCGCTCACGGCTTCCGGATGGTCGAGAATATAGCGCGCCACGCCCTGACCGCCCGCCCAGGCAAAGGCCCAGAAGGGCGGCGGCAGGCCGATTGTGGCCAGTTCTTCCTCTGTCTTGTGCCAGAGGTCGTGCGCTTCGTCAGCCAGATGCAGGCGGATTTCCGGCACATGCGGCGGTGCTTGCAGGCCGGTATTGGCCAGAATGAAGCTGCGCGTGCTGGTTTCCGCCGGATCGAGCATCGGTTTTGCTCAGATGTCTTTGGCGTCGAGGCCGCCCATGCGGCAGACTTCGATCCATTCGTCTTCCGTCACCGGCTGCACAGACAAGCGCATGGAGGTGACAAGCGCCATGTTCTCAAGCTTGGGGTTCGCCTTGACGTCCTTCAGCGTAACAGGCTTCGGCACATCGCGGACGGCCTTGATGTCCACGCAGTCCCAGCGCGGATCGTCGGTGGTGCTGTCGGGGTGCGAGAGAGCGCAGACCTCGACAATGCCAACCACTTCCAGCCCTTCATTGGAATGATAGAAAAAGCCTTTGTCGCCGATTTTCATGGCGCGCATGTTGTTGCGCGCCAGATAATTGCGCACACCATCCCATTGCTCGCCCTTTTCACCACGGGCCTTTTGCATTTCCCATGACCATTTGAACGGTTCGGACTTGAACAGCCAGTATGCCATTGCGTGTTCCCCAGTGCTTAAGCCTTAGGCGTTGGCAGGATTTTTGAAGGTCCAGTTCCATGGACGTACGGTGACGTCCTGAAACAGACCGGCCTTCGCATAGGGATCATTGGCGCCGATGGCTGTTGCAGCGGCCTTGTCTTCAGCTTCGACAACGAGAAGGCTGCCATTTGGCTTGCCGTCTTCGCCGAGGAAGGGACCGGCAAACTTCAGCACATCGCCAAGGCTCGTAAGATATTCGAGATGCGTCGGGCGCGTATCGAGGCGCACCTGCAAATGGTCGGGCTTGTCGTTGCAGAGAAGTGCAAAAAGCATCGTCTGGTCCTCTAGTCTTCGGTCTTGAGTGGTCGGTTGATGAGACTGGTTACAGCCTCGTCGATGGTAATTTTCCCGCTGAGCAAAGCGCCAACCGCATCGATGATAGGCGCGGAAATGCCGTGCTTTTCGCACAGTTCCGCAGCAATAGGCGCGGTAGCGACACCTTCGGCCAGAGGCCTGTTGGTCAGGTCTTCGCCGCGTCCCAGCGCAAGACCGTAGGAATAGTTGCGCGATTGTGATGATGAGCATGTCAGCATCAGATCGCCGAGGCCGGAAAGCCCCATGATGGTTTCCGGCTTTGCGCCCATGGCTTGTCCGATGCGGCGCAGTTCCGCGAAGCCGCGTGTGACGAGCGCTGCCTGCGCGCTCGCACCATAGCCGCGTCCGACAGCGGCGCCAGCGGCGATCGCCAGAACATTTTTCAAAGCGCCGCCGATTTCGACACCTTTGAGATCGGTGGTTGAATAGCAGCGGAAAGCAGGACCCGAAAGAAGTGCCGCCAGCCTGTCGGCTGTGTCTGCATCTTCACAGGCAACCGTCACCGCCGTTGGCAGGCCACGCGCCACGTCGGTGGCAAAACTTGGGCCGGAAAGGGCGGCGATGCGATGGTTCGGCAAAACTTCGGCCACCACTTCCGACATCAGGCGTCCGGTGCCGCGCTCAATACCCTTCGCGCAAAGAACGACGGGCGCGGACTGTGGAATGAGGCCGCTCAGTTCGGAAAGGCCCATGCGCATGGCCTGTGCCGGGACTACGGCCAGAACGGCGTCAGCACCGGTCACAACATCGGCAGCCTTGGTGCTGGCGCGGATGCCGGCTGGTAGTTCAATGTCGCCCAGATAGCGCGGGTTGCGTCGGTTTTCGTTGATCGCTGCGACCGTGTCCGTATCGCGGGCGTAAAGCCAGGCTTCATGGCCGCTGGTCGCCGCCATGGCGGCAAGCGCCGTGCCCCATGCGCCGCCACCAAGAACGGCGATCTTCGTGTGAGCACTCATGCCTTGGCTCCGCGCCGTCCCGTGCCGATCAGCGGCGCGGATTTTTCATCGAGCGGCCAGCGCGAGCGCGGCGCGATGGCAAGCGAATCCGGCGTTTTGGTTGCGGCATGTTCAGCTCCGGCCCAGGCGATCATCGCTGCATTGTCGGTGCAAAGATTGAGCGGCGGTGCGATAAAGCTGAAGCCGTGTCTGGCGCAGAGCTGCTCCAGCGAAGCCCGCAGGGTCTTGTTGGCGGCGACACCGCCCGCGACGACCAGCGACGGTGTTGCGCAGTCCGGAAACTCCGCCTTGAAACGTTCGAGCGAACGCCCGACCCGGTCGGCAAGCGTATCGGCCACTGCGGCCTGAAATGAGGCGCAAATATCGGCGACATCCTGATCGCTCAGCGGCACCAGTTCGCTTGCCATCTGGCGCACGGCGGTCTTGAGACCGGAAAATGAAAAATCGAGCCGCGCTTCGCCTTTCAGCGGTCGGGGCAGGGCAAAGCGCTTGGGATCGCCCTGAAGCGCCATGCGCTCAACCGCCGGACCGCCGGGATAAGGCAGGCCGAGAAGCTTCGCCGTCTTGTCGAAGGCTTCACCCAGTGCATCATCGATTGTGGTGCCGAGGCGCTCATAATTGTTGAGCCCGCGCACCAGCACCATCTGCGTATGGCCGCCGGAAACCAGCAGCAACAGATAGGGAAATTCGAGCTTGTCGGTCAGCCGCGCCGTCAGCGCGTGGCCTTCGAGATGGTTTACGGCATAGAACGGCTTTTGCGCGGCCATGGCGAGCGCCTTCGCCGTCATCAGTCCCACGATCAGCCCGCCGATGAGGCCGGGACCGGCGGTGGCTGCCACGGCATCCACATCATCGAGCTGCATATCCGCATCCTGTAAGGCGCGTGCGACCAGCCGATCCAGCGCCTCGACATGCGCGCGCGCCGCAATTTCCGGCACAACGCCGCCATAAGGCTCATGTTCGGCGATCTGGCTCAGAACCACATTGGACAGAATATGGCCTTCGCCCTTATCGTTGCGTTCAACGATAGCGGCGGCTGTTTCGTCGCAACTGGTTTCTATTCCAAGAATGCGCATTTGCGGTTAGACCCTGCCAGTCTCATATTTCTGATACTTCAAGCAACCCGGTACCATGGACGACGCAATATGCAAACACCATCCTTGAAGATTGGCACACGCGGTAGCAAGCTGGCTCTGGCTCAAGCTCACGAGACGCGTCGCCGCCTGATGGAGGCGCATGGCTTGCCGGAAGAGGCTATCGAGATTTTGCCCATGTCCACCGCTGGCGACCGCATTCAGGACCGTCCGCTGTCGGAAGTCGGCGGCAAGGGGCTTTTCACCGAGGAAATCGAGCAAGCGCTGAAGGACGGACGCATCGATCTCGCCGTTCATTCGACCAAGGATATGCCGACTGTTCTGCCTGAAGGACTGCATCTTTCCGTCTTTCTCGAACGCGAAGACCCGCGCGATGCTTTCATCGGTCGCACGGCCAAGCGGTTTATGGATTTGCCGCAGGGCGCTGTCGTTGGTTCGTCGTCATTGCGCCGTCAGGCGCTGATCCGGCGTTTGCGCCCGGACATTCAGGTGGTGATGTATCGCGGCAATGTCGATACCCGTTTGCGAAAACTTGAAGCAGGCGAGGTTGATGGAACCTTTCTGGCCTGTGCAGGTCTGAAGCGGCTGGGCCTTGACGCGGCGATTACCGAACTGGTCGATCCGCTGACCTTCCCGCCCGCACCGGGGCAGGGTGCCATCGGTATTGAAAGCCGCATCGGCGATGCGCGCATTGATGCGCTGCTGGCACCGTTGGCGCATCGCGACACGCAGGTAGCCCTTGCCTGCGAACGCGCGTTTTTGGGCGCGCTTGACGGCTCCTGCCGCACGCCGATTGCCGGTCTTGCCACTGTGGACGGCGACAAGGTGCATTTCCACGGCATGATCCTGACGCCCGATGGCACAAAGGCGCATGAAGTGACACTCGACGGTACGGCGTTGGAAGCGGCGGCGCTTGGGATTGAGGCTGCAAGCCAGGTTCGTGCCGCTGCCGGTCCGCATTTCTTCACCGACTGGGATTGATCTTGACCGGGCCGGGCGCAGCCATAGCAGGCAGGCGGGTTCTGCTGACGAGGCCGGAACCAGCGGCCCTGCTGACCGCCGCGAAACTCACTGATGCGGGTTTCGAGCCGGTGCTTCTGCCGCTCAGCCGCACGGTCTCAATGGCTTTTTCCCTGCCTGATACCCGTTTCGACGCATTGACGGTGACAAGCGCCAATGCGTTTCGCCATGCGGGGCACGCTTTGCCGCAACGCGATATGCCGCTCTTCGCCGTTGGCGAGGGTACGGCGCGCGGCGCGCGTGAGGCGGGCTTCACCGATGTGGTCGACGGTGGCGGTGATGCGGTGCGTCTTGCTGAAACCATGCGTAAGGTTTTGCCGCAAGGCGCGCGCATTCTTTATCTGGCCGGGCGTGTTCGCCAACCCATTTTCGAAGAGCGTGTATCCGCTTCTGGTCTCGATATGACTGTCTGTGATGTCTATGATATTGAAACCATCGACTATTCGCGTGATGAGCTTCAGCGCAGATTGGGTACGCAACCGCTTGCGGCTGTGATGCTCTATTCCGGCGTAGCAGCGGAAGAATTTACCGCGGCGATGGGCAGGATTGCCCCGCCCTTTACCGAAAAGACCCGCTTTTTGTGCATATCGGCGCGTGTGGCCGCAAAACTGCCTGCCGAATGGCAGGCAAATGCGCTGATCGCAGAACAGCCGGACGAGAAAGGACTTTTCCGTCTGTTTTCCAAACTTTGACTCTTTTAGACGCAACCTTCCTGCGACAGAGGATTTTATCTGTTAGAGTCACATAGAGTCTCACCGGCAGGCAATCGACGATTACGAGAGGACCCATGGCGAAATCCGGCACCCCGCGACATTCCAAACCGGCCCGCAATCCCGTAACGATCAATCTCGATCCATCGGATGTAAAGCGTGTCGATGAACACACGGGAGCCAGAGCGACACCGCCTGCCGAACCGGTCGGCAACTTTGCTCAAGCAACAGCAGCCAAGCCCGCTGAGGCGAAAGCCGCCGAAACGAAATCTGAGCCAAAGCCGGAACCGAAACCGGCAGCAAGTTCCACAAGTGCTGCGAGACCGCCCTTTACCGCAGGCGTCAAGCCGGAAGCGGAAAAGCCGCGCACGACCTCCGGTGCATCGTACACTGTACCGCCTGTCAGCAATGCCAATCAGGGTTCCAGCCCGAAGCCCGGTTCTGGTGCATCGCATCTTCTGGCCGGTATTGCCGGTGGCGTTATCGCGCTCGGTGGCATGTTTGCGCTGCAATGGGGCAATGTCATTCCGTCACCCGGCGCGCGCGTGACTGCCGAACAACTGGCGCAGATGGAGCAGCAGATTGCCGATCTGCGCACCAATCCAACGCCTGCGCCACTCGACGCCGCAAGCCGCACGCAATTTGCCGATTTGCAGAAGAATGTTCAGGCCGCAGAAATCAAGGCGGAAGCGGTTGCAGGCACCCTCACGCAATTGCAGCAGCAGGTCGAAGCGCAGCCGCAGGCGACTGGAGGTGCCGCTTCGGGTGATATTGAAGCGCTGAGCGGGCGTCTCGACGCGCTGGAATCGAAATTGTCGGCAGCCCAGAATCAGGTCGATCAGGCCGCCGCCAGTGTTTCGGGCAATAGCGGCACGATTTCTTCGCTCGAATCGAAACTGACCTCCTTGCAGGCAAAGGTCGGGGAAGCCGCTCGCCAGCCGGACGCGACAGCGCTGATCGCGGCCAATGCGCTGAAGACGGCCATTGATCGCGGTGGTTCGTTCAAGGTCGAACTCGAAACCTATGCCTCGCTTGCGCCGCAGGATAGTTCGGTCGAAGGCCTCAAGGCATTTGCCGATACGGGCGTGCCGACGGTGGCCGACCTCAATGCATGGTTCGGCCCGGTTGCCAATCGCATTGTCGCCACCGAAAACAAGCTGCCCGCCGATGCGGGTGTTTGGGATCAGCTCGTTGCCAGCGCCAAGGGGCTGGTAAGCGTTCGCCCTGTCGCGGGCAATGTGGAAGGCGAAGGCGTCGGTCCGACGACCGCACGCATGGAAGCTGCACTTCACGCTGGTGATCTGGAACGCGCCATCGGCGAATGGGAGAAACTCCCCGCCGATGCGAAAGCGGTTTCGGGAGAATTTGCGAACCAGATGAAGGTGCGCCGCGATGCCGATGCGCTGATCCAGCGTCTGGTTGCGGACAGCCTCAAGCCAAAGGCGCAGACTGACGCGGGTGCTGCGGCACCGGCGGGTAATTAAGGGGGCTGGCCGATGCTGCGTGTTTTATTCTATCTGCTGATCGTTGTGGCCCTTGGTTTCGGCTTTGCCTGGCTGGCCGATCGTCCCGGTGAGCTGGATGTCGTTTTTGCAGGCAACCATTACAATGTGCCGCTGATTACAGCGGTCGCCGGTATCGTGGCTATCGTGGCGGCGATCCTGCTTTTGTGGTGGCTGGTAAAGAGCATTATCCAGTCGCCCTACACGCTGCGCCGCCATTTCCGTGCACGCAAGCGCGACCGTGGATATCAGTCGCTTTCGACCGGTCTGATTGCTGCCGGTGCAGGCGATGCCGAGGCAGCGCGCCGTATGACCAAGCAGGCTGGCAAGTTGCTGAATTCCGATCAGGAGCCGCTCATCAAGCTTCTGGAAGCGCAGACGGCGATGCTGGAAGGCCGCACCGACGATGCCCGCAAGGGGTTCGAGGCCATGCTGGAAGACCCGGAAACCAAGCTTCTGGGCTTGCGCGGGCTTTACATCGAGGCGCAGCGCGTTGGCGCGATTGAAGCCGCACGCCACTATGCTTCCGAAGCTGCCAAGCAAGCGCCGCAGCTCGAATGGGCGTCATCTGCGGTTATGGGCCAGTTCTGCGCTGATGGCGATTGGGACGGGGCGCTGAAGCTGGTCGATGCGCGCAAGCAGGCGCTGGCGCACAGCAAGGATACCGTGAAGAAGGAACGCGCCGCGCTGCTGACGGCCAAGGCCATGGCGACGCTGAATGTGGATCACACTCATGCACGCACCATGGCGCTGGAGGCAAACAAGCTCGCGCCAGATCTGGTGCCCGCCGCCGTGGTGGCCGCGCAGGCGCTGTTTACCGATGGCGAAGTGCGCAAGGGTTCCAAGATTCTGGAAGCGGCATGGAAGCGTTTCCCGCATCCGGATATCGCTTCCGCTTATGTCTATGCCCGGGCTGGCGACACGGCGCAGGACCGTTTGAAGCGCGCGCGGCATCTGGTTTCGCTGCGTTCCAACACAGCCGAAGGCAGTCTTGTGCTGGCGCGCGCGGCTTATGAAGCCGGAGATTTCAAGGCAGCGCGCGACAATGCCGATCAGGTGCTGAGGGCTCGCCCAACAGAAAGCGTCTATTTGCTGCTGGCCGATATTGAGGAAGCCGAGACTGGCGATCAGGGCAAGGTGCGTCAGTGGCTTGCCCGCGCGGTCAAGGCGCCGCGCGATCCGGCCTGGACTGCCGACGGCTATGTGTCGGAACGCTGGTCGCCGGTCTCGCCGGTCACTGGTCGCCTGAACAGTTTTGAATGGAAAGTTCCGGTTGTCGAACTTGCCCCGGTTGTTGAGGCGGAAGAGCCGGAAATCAAGGGGCCTGTCCCGGATGCTAAACCGGCAGTGCCCGTGTTGGTAACACCACCTGCTCGCGAAGCGCCAGTGAAAGCCGCTCCGCAGATCGACGTGGTGGAGGCCGAAGTGGTCGTGCCCGTCGCAGAACCCGTGAAAGCCGATGCGCCCGCGCCAGTTCAGAAGCGCGATGAAACTCCGCAACCGCCACTTGATGGAACTTCGTTCGATGATGTCGAAGACGGAGAGGACAAGCGCGGTCATTTCGTCGTGGATGATCCGGGTGTGGATCAAAACAGCACACCGCGCAAGGCGCAGGGTGGTTTGCGCCTGTTCTAAGCCGGTTCCACTTGAATAAAGCGTTGCTTAAAAACAACGCTGGCGACGTCATCTGCTGCGAACCGTCTTTCATGACGGTTTGTCGCGTTGTCTGGCGTGTTTACCCGGTTAGGTTCGCAGATATGAAGGGCAGTGTTTCCCCATGAGGGAGAATCTGCATTGATATGTCTCGCGAGGGTGAATGTTCGATCGTCTGTTGGAATTTTTGAAGGAGCTGCCCGGCAACGGTTTTCGCGACCGCAAGGGAGATATTTCCAAAGACGATCCCAAGCTTGCCGCTGCCGCCCTGTTGTTTCACATCATGGATGTCGATGGTGAGACGCGCGAGAGCGAGCGCAAGAAGCTCGCAGCGATGCTGTCGTTGAAATATAACCTCAAAGGCGATGCGCTGAAGAAGCTGATCAAGGCCGCCGAAGTGGCCGACAGCGAGGCCATCGATTTTTCAAGCTTCACATCCGTTCTCAAGCGTCAGCTGGACTATAATGCGCGGCTCGATTTCGTGGGCCTGATGTGGGAAATGGTCTATGCCGATGGTGATGTCAGCGAAGTGGAAGCGGATGTGACATGGCGTATCGCGGAGCTTATCGGCATCCGTGAAGACGATCGCAATGCTCTTCAGGCGCGGGTGCAAATAGAAAAGGCGAGCCGTAGCTCGCCCTTTTGACCATCAGGTCCGCCCTTGCAGGTGACGGGCCTTGCGTAATTGCGGGAACATAGCTGCCCAGATCATCGCGACCGCGATGGAGCCGACGCCGCCGATGACCACCGCCGGTACTGCACCGAGTGCCGCAGCCATCAGGCCCGCGCGGAATTCGCCCAGTTCGTTCGATGCACCGACAAAGACCATATTCACGGCATTGACGCGTCCGCGAACATGATCCGGTGTCCAGAGCTGCATCAGCGTTTCGCGAATGTAGACGCTGATCATGTCGGCAGCGCCGGCCAGCGCCAGTGCGACGACGGACAACCAGGTCAGTGTTGAAACGCCGAAAATGATGTTGAACAGGCCGAAAAACGCCACGAAGACAAACATCACGCGGCCCGCATGGTCGCGGATCGGATGACCGGCCAGCCAGATTGCGGTGAGAACCGCGCCGATGCCGGGAGCAGAACGCAGCAGGCCAAGCCCCCACGGACCAAGGTCGAGAATATCCCGCGCATAGATCGGCAGTAGTGCGACCGTGCCGCCAAGCAGCACTGCAAAAAGATCGAGCGAGATTGCGCCCAGAACGATCTTTTCTTTCCAGATATAGCGGAAGCCGGCGAGCATGCTCGACATGGAGCGCTCTTCCGTCAGCGTGTGCTGCTTCGGTTTCGGGATAGAGAAGGTGAGAACCGCAGCCGCGATCAGGAAGATCGTGGCCACACAATAGGCCGCAACCGGCGAGATGCCATAAAGCAAGCCGCCCGCGACCGGGCCGACAATGGTTGCAACCTGCCAGGCAGACGAATTCCACGACACCGCATTTGCAAAGTCTTCGGTCGGAACGAGGTTCACGACGAGCGATGCCGATGACGGTCCGAGGAAGGCGCGTGCAATGCCGAAGAGCAGAAGGCAGGCAAACACGGTCATCGGTTCGAACAGGCCCGCCAGCGTCAGTGAGAGCAGCAAAGCCGTGACGACGGCTTCCAGAACCAGCGATAGTCCCATGATCAGACGTCTGCCGAAACGGTCGGCTGTCGCGCCGGTCACCAGAACAAGCAGCAATGCAGGCAGAAACTGCACCAGCCCGACCATACCGAGATTGAAAGCATCGCGGGTCTGGTCATAAATTTGCCAGCCGACCGAAACGCTGACGATCTGCACTGCAAAGGCGCTCAGAAAGCGCGCGCCCCAGTATTTCTTGAATGACGAGTGGCGGAATGCTGCGTAGCGATCCGCAGAAGAAGCATCAGTTGAGGGGGACATTGCTCAAGACATCAAGAGGAAAGATGCTTGTTACTTACAGCATCCTTCCCATGATCGGAATCACTTTTTGGTGGCAAATGTTTCGCCCCTGTTTCTAGTGGTCTGATTCCAACATTTGCATCCCTCGGTTCAAGCGCTGAGCAAATACTGGAATCAAAAGGACCACTAGCAACTATATGTATCTAGTGGATTTTTCGAATTTGACGTTTGAAACAGCATCTATGTCAGTCGGGATTCAAACGTCAAATTCAATCCACCAGGGGCGAAATGTCTTCAATAAAAAAAGGCCGACATGAAGCCGGCCTAGTCGATCCGGGAGGGCGGATCAATCTTTGCCAAGCAGGCCTTTCCAGATGATCGCGCCGAGTGCAGCGCCGATCAAAGGAGCAACCCAGAACAGCCAGAGCTGGCTGAGTGCAGCTGTGTCAGCGAAGAGCGCAACGCCCGTCGAGCGGGCTGGGTTGACCGAAGTATTGGTCACCGGGATCGAAACCAGGTGAATGAGGGTCAGGCCAAGACCAATGGCGATCGGGGCAAAACCTGCCGGAGCAATCGACGAGGTCGAACCCAGAATGATGATGATGAAGAACGCCGTCAGGACGATTTCGATCAGCAGGGCCGATGTCAGGCTATAGCCGCCGGGCGACAATTCACCATAACCGTTGGAAGCAAAGCCCCCAGCCGTAAAGCCGCTTTTCCCCGAAGCGATCAGATAGAGTACTGCCGCCGCAACGATGGCGCCCAGAACCTGTGCAATCCAGTAAGGGATCAGGTCCTTTGCCGGAAGTCTTCCGCCGATCACGAGGCCGAGTGATACAGCCGGATTGAAATGGCCGCCGGAAATGCCGCCCACAGCAAAAGCCATGGTCAGGACAGTGAGACCGAAAGCAAAGGCGACGCCAAGGAAGCCGATGCCAAGTTCAGGAAAAGCCGCAGCGAGCACCGCGCTGCCACAGCCGCCGAAAACCAGCCAAAAAGTTCCGAAAAACTCAGCCGATAGTTTATTCAACATGGAAATCCCCAAGGTTGGTGTAGTGAAACTGGCCGAACGCGAATCAGATAACAAAAACTATATCCTTGTCATATTCTTCCGGCAATATTGTTGAAAGCAAAGAATGATTGTTATGCTTTTCTTCTCGATGCTGTTTTAGCAGTAAAGGCGCAAATTTATCCCAATTATATTGTTGTTTTTATCAAATTTCGCTATAAACAATTGAATTTATTTAAATAATCCGTTTGCCTATTTGTTTAAAATAGAGCGCAGCTTTTTTAGCATATTGCTGCTTTTCCGCATTGATGGGATCACCATCGCTGGTCTCGCCAACGCCTCATTTGCAACGAAGTCCTGACCATGGTCTTCTGTCCTCGGGTCATTGCGAAGGGCGCTGTATGCGCGTTATAAGCGAAGGGTAGGCACGGGGCAGGCCCGCAACCGAAGAACAGCCATTTTCAAAGGCTGTCACAGAGCACGACAGGGAGTTTGCGGTTTGAACACGCATCCGAAGACCAGAGGATCGAGAACCCTAGTGGGCAGCGCTGTGGCAGTGGCGCTGATTTCCGTTCTTTCCGGCTGCACGGCGACCGCATGGACGGAAAAGGTCAAGATCGACTCCACGCCGATGCCGACAGAGTGCGCCGGATGGCAGAAGATCGATCTCAAGCAGCGGACGACGATGGTTCTGCTGCGTCAGGACCCGAAGCTTGTCGTCGATATCGATTCTCACAATCTCAAGGGACGCAATCTCGGCTGCTGGCAGTAAGCCGCAGCTTCAATCCACTCGTGTCATGTGCCCGGCAATCAGGCCGGGCTCGCCATTCGTATATCGACTTTCTCAATCGTGCCGCGCAGGGCAGGCAGCATTGTCTCGAAACGGATATTGCTGCCGGGCCGGATGCTTGTGCGCACCGGTTCCAACAAGCGTTCGCGCTTTTGTCCGTCGCTATAGGTGATGCTGACAATCAGCGCCGGTGGCAGCCGGGTTTCGTGGCTGTCATTCCTGATGCTGGCGCCCACATTCAGCACATTGCCTTCGGCGCGCTTAGCAATATTGCTGGTGATGTCGGTCACTTTCAATGCGGGAACAAGCGGCAGTGAAGGCGATACGGTGGCGACGACATCCGATGACTTGCCTGTCATGATCGTATAGCCGCCCGCCATCCAGAAGGCGGTCGTGGCGCAAAAGGCCACCAGAACCCAATAGGCGGCTCCGGGGCTGCTGGCGGTTTCCGTCACGATTGCGGGCCGATCCGTTTTGCGGAAAAGGGTAAAACCCGGTAGCACACGCGCCGTGGCAGGCTTTTGCCGTTCCGGCAGTACGGTTTCGAATTCGGCATCCTCGACTTCAGCAGCAGGCGACAGACGCCAGCCAGCAGGCTTTGCCGCATGCGGTTGGCCGCGCGCGCTACCTCTGGCTGATGATTGCTTCGCCATCATGAAGTCATCTTCCTCTGTGTTTTCTCGATAGTCCTTGCCAGCCTAGGCTGCCGCAAAATGGTTAATGCTTCGCTCGCGAATATTTTAACGGCCGAAACGGGTCGGATTTAACGCAAGATTAACCATAGAGGGTAAAGGTCGAATGGGTATTGATGCGTGGCGCGTGAAGGCTTCGCGCGCGCGAAGAGCAAAGAGAAACTGACCGGTGATACGTTTCGAGAATGTCGGCCTGAGATATGGAATGGGACCTGAGATCCTCAAGGATGTCAGTTTCCACATACCGCCGCGTTCATTCCAGTTTCTGACTGGCCCTTCAGGCGCCGGCAAGACGTCGCTCATGCGGCTGCTTTTCATGGCGCTGAAGCCGACACGCGGTCTGATCAACGTGTTCGGCAAGGATGTGGCGCGTCTCGATCACAGGCAAGTGCCTCTGCTGCGCCGCCGTATCGGCATTGTGTTTCAGGATTTCCGGCTGCTTGACCACATGACCACTTACGAGAATGTGGCGCTTCCGCTGCGCGTGCGCGGCAAGGAAGAAGCCACCTACCGGCATGAGGTGGAAGAACTGCTGCATTGGGTTGGTCTCGGCGACCGCATGGGTGTTCTGCCGCCGGTTTTGTCCGGCGGTGAGAAGCAGCGCGCAGCCATTGCGCGTGCGCTCATCGATCAGCCGGAACTGCTGCTTGCCGACGAACCGACGGGCAATGTCGATCCGCCGCTCGCCAAGCGCTTGCTGCGCCTTTTCACGGAGCTTAACCGCTCGGGCACTGCTGTCATCATTGCAACGCACGATCTATCCCTGATGGATCAGGTCAATGCGCGCCGCATGATTCTGGAACACGGGCGGCTCGACATCTATGAGTAACACCCGCAGTGGCCGCCCAGGCGGCTGGCAGAAAATTCAGGATGACCTGAAGGTTCGTTTCGAGGACCTGAAGGATATGGTTCTGGTGCGCGTCGGCAAGCGCCGACAGCGCAAGGGGCCAAGCCCGATTGTGCCCGACGGAAGCGTTACCGGTACCGCTTTGGTGACCGTTATCGCGATCATGACCTTTCTCGCCTGCCTGACCATGGGTGGCGTGTCGCTGGTTCGTGCATCGGCTGCCGCCTGGCAGAGCCAGATTGCGCGGGAGGCAACGATCCAGATCCGCCCGGTCGAAGGGCAGGATATTGAAAAAGCCTTGCAGCAGGCGAGCGATATTGCACGCGGCTTTGCGGGCGTGAAGGCGACGAACATCATCGACAAGGATGCCACTGCGCGTCTGCTGGAGCCATGGCTTGGCACCGGCCTCAATATCGATGAACTGCCCGTGCCGCGCCTTGTCGTGGTGACTATCGACGAAAGCGCGCCGCCCGATTTCGGCACCATGCGCACGGAACTGACCCGCGCCATTCCGGCGGCCAGCTTCGACGATCACCGGACCTGGGTGGATCGGCTGGTCTCGATGGCGCATACCACGGTTCTCGTCGGCACCGCCGTCCTGTCGCTGGTCATTGCGGCGACTGTTCTCACCGTCATTTTCGCCACGCGCGGTGCGATGTCCGGCAACAGCCACATCATCGAGGTTCTGCATTTCATCGGTGCGGAATCGAAATTCGTGGCCCGCGAATTCGAGTGGCACTTTTTCCGCACGGCGCTGAAGGGCGCTCTGTTCGGCGGCGCCGCCGCCATGCTGGTTTTCCTGATCTTTTCCTGGTGGGCTTCACGCCATATGGCGACGCCCGAAGGCGATCAGGCCGCTGCCATGTTCGGCAGCTTTGCCATTGGTCGCAGCGGCTATCTCGGTGCCGCTGCCATCATCATTCTGGTCAGTGTCCTGACTATGCTGACCAGCCGCCTGACGGTTATCCGCCAGCTCGCAACCATGGATGGTCCGGGAGTACGCTCCGAATGACAGTCTTTTGGCCCCATACGCTCCGTCGCACGCGAATTCCTGGTAGTTTTCCGAGTTATCGCCGCAATGCTGCGTATGATAGCCAGAGGAACGACGGACGAATCGCGCGCGCATTGGGCGGCGGATACCGGGCGAGTAACGATGCGGTGGCAGAGAAGCGAACAGCGGAAGAGATGCATGCAGGCGCCGTGGTCTGGCGGCGCAGTCCCCCTGTTGTTGCCCCTTCATCCTTGCTGCTTGCGCCAGCCAGATTCCTGTGGTCTGTCATGATGCGTATGCTCAGACGTTTCCAACCCATCTCGATTGTGCTTTTTACGCTGCTTCTGGCTTTTCTCGTCGGCTTTGTCGTCTTCGGCGAGAAGGTGACGAGCATGACGCCGCCGGTGATCAATGAGCCGGCCGATGGTATCGTGGTTCTGACCGGCGGTCAGTCCCGCATTCAGGCGGCGGTCGATCTCTTGCAGGAAAAGCGCGGCAAGCGGCTGCTGATCAGCGGCGTGCACCCTTCGACCAATGAAAAATCCATACAGCGCGCGACCCATGCCGATCCGGGCCTGTTCGACTGCTGTGTCGATCTCGACCGTTCTGCGCGCAACACCGTCGGCAATGCCGAGGAAAGCGAGCATTGGATTCGCAACAACGAATATCATCGGGTGATCGTCGTTACGAACAATTACCATATGCCGCGCAGCATTCTGGAAATGTCCTACCGGATGAAGGACGTGGAATTCGTGCCCTACCCAGTGGTGAACGGCGACGGTCGCGAGCAAAGCTGGGTGGCCGAAGGCGACACATTGCGCGTGCTCTTCGTTGAATATGTCAAATATCTGGGCGCGGTCGTGCGCGTTGGCACGTCAGAGATTTTCGGCTTCGACATTCTCGACGGCGTGGTCGGTCAGAAGATCAATCGGTAACAAATAGGAAAATCCCGGCGGTCAGTCACCGTTTTCTGTATGGAAAATGGGGTAGTTCCTGATATACGAGTGCCCGAGATTTCGGAAAACGCAGGCCTGACAGTTTTTCGGGATTATGGTCTGACTGTTTGTTTTGAGCCCATCACTTCCGAAACCGTTTCACACTGTTCGGGATGTGCTCTAGCCAGGATACTCGCCGACACGATGCTTCTCTACCTGCGCTCAATCCTCTTCAACGCTGCGTTTTACATCTGCACCCTGGTTCAGATGATCCTTTATACGCCTTTCTATTTTCTGCTGCCGCGCAAGAAGGCATGGATCGTGCCGAAACTCTGGGCGCGGGTTAATCTGTGGCTTCAGAAGGTCATTGTCGGTACGGATTTCGTCATCGAGGGGCTCGAGAATATTCCGGAGGGCGCCTATATCTGCGCGCCCAAGCACCAGTCTGCCTGGGATACTTATGCCTTCCTGCCTTATCTGGATGATCCGGTTCTGATCCTGAAGCGCGAATTGATGCGCATCCCGCTGTTCGGCTGGTACATCGCCAAGATGGAGATGATCCCGGTGGATCGCGGATCGCGTGTGAAGGCGCTGCATTCGATCACCAAGGGCGCGGAAAAAGCCATCGCCGAAGGACGTCAGATTCTGATCTATCCCGAAGGCACGCGCCGGTCGCCAGGTGCGCCGCCGCAATATAAATACGGCATCGTGCATCTTTACGATGCGCTCGATCTGCCGGTCTTGCCGATTGCGCATAATGCCGGGCTCTACTGGCCGCGCCGCAAGTTCCTGCGTTTTCCGGGCACCGTGCGCTGCCGAGTTCTGCCCCCGATTCCGCCGGGGCTTGAAAAGGAAGAGTTTCTGCGCCGTCTGATCGAAACCACCGAGACGGCCTGCGACGAGCTTCTGGTTGCGGCAAGCCGCGACCCCAACCCACCCCCGATGCCACCGACAGCTGTTGAGCGCTTGAAGGAGCTGGGCGTTTCCCCTCGCGGTTAAACGTCCGAAGCCTTCATGTTCAACTTAAGTTAAACGACAATTAGTCGCGTTTTGTTGAAGTTTCGTTTTTCTTGCACGGAAACATGAAACCCGGTATCAGAGCGCGACACGAAAGGACCCATCATGAATATTGATGCCATTTCCATCGGAACCAATCCTCCCGAAGACGTCAACGTCATCATCGAAGTTCCGGTCGGCGGCCAGCCGATCAAGTACGAGATGGACAAGAAGTCCGGGGCTCTGATCGTTGACCGTTTTCTCTACACGCCGATGACCTATCCGGGCAATTACGGTTTCGTACCGCACACGCTCTCGGAAGACGGCGATCCGATTGACGTTCTCGTCTGCAACACCCGTCCGCTGGTACCGGGTTCTGTGATCAATGTCCGCCCGATCGGCGTTCTGGTCATGGAAGACAATTCCGGCAAGGACGAAAAGATCATCGCCGTTCCGTCGCCGCATCTGACGCGCCGTTACGAGAAGATCCATGATTACACGGATATGCCGGAAATCACGCTGAAGCAGATTGCGCATTTCTTCGAGCACTACAAGGATCTGGAACCCGGCAAGTGGGTCAAGATCGGCGATTGGGGCGATGAACACTACGCTCGCAAGTTCATCGTTGAAGCGATCGAACGCGCCAAGGGCAAATAATCCGGGCGAGCAATCGCCGGTTTGCATTATGGTTTAAAACAAAAGCGCCCGATGATTCATCGGGCGCTTTTGTTTTCAGGCTCTGGTTTGCCGATCAGAGGAAGAGCGGCAGCAGTGTCGTCCACATGAACTGGCGAATGAAGAAGATGATCAGGAGCAGGATGATCGGCGAAATGTCGATCCCGCCGAGATTGGGCAGGAGATTTCGGATCGGGCGTAGAACCGGCTCGGTCACCTTGTAGAGAAACTCTCCGACCGAGGCCACGAAGCGATTGCTGGAATTGACGACATTGAACGCATAGAGCCACGAATAGATGGCGCTGGCGATGATGATCCACGTGTAGATGTCGAGCGCCAGATCAATGGTGCGGAACAATGCAATCATGAGTGTCTGTCTCCTTGACGATTGGCCGAGATGTAGCGATTGCTGCGATTGAGGACAAGTGCCCGATAGAGTGTCGGCTCAACTTTCGTGACCGAATTATCGTGCAGAAGCGCCGTTCAATCCCGTTTTGGTCCTATTTATTCACAGATCACCCCATATTCAGTATAGCTGTGATGATATGCGAACAAAAAATTAGAGCATACTAATATTATGTGCAGTGTTGCTATGCTCTGTAATAAATGCCAAGTGAACTGAACAGTGCTGACGGGTGTTTGGCTGAACGGATAAAACGGCAATGAGTATTTCAGAGAATGGTCGCGATCCCTATAAGGACCGCAAAAGCATCGAGTTTTCTTTCCGCGCCAAACGGTTTGCTCATATCCAGAAACTGATTGAAGCCGCACTTGCCGAAAAGCCGGAAGGCGAAAAGGTCGAGATTCTCGATCTCGGCGGATCGGAAAAATATTGGCTGATTGGCGAAGCCTTCATTGAAGCCAATCGCGATCGCCTGCATTTCACGCTGATCAATCCTGAGAAACAGGAAGAGAAGGACACGGAAACCTTCACCTTTCTGGTTGGAGACGCGACCGATCCGGCACTTTTTGCCGGGCGGACTTTCGACGTCGTCCATTCCAACTCGGTCATCGAACATGTTGGCGACTGGGCTGCCATCACGCGGTTTGCTGAAAACACCCGCAGGCTCGGCAAGCGCTATTATATGCAGACGCCGAATTACTGGTTCCCTTACGAGCCGCATTTCCGCTTTATCGGATTTCAGTGGCTGCCGGTTCCGGTGCGCATCTGGCTGATGACCAAAATGCGGCTCGGCTTTTTCCCGCGTCAGGAAACCGCCGATGAAGCGCGCTTTCACGTGGAATCGATCCGCCTTCTGACCACGGGACAGGTGCGCAAGCTCTTCCCGGATGCACAGATCGAATTTGAGAAGATTGCCGGACTGGCGAAATCCATTCTCGCGATCAGGGGATGATTGTCATCCTCTGATGCGTCCTGTCAGTCGAAATCACGCGGCTGGCGTGATTTCGAGGCGATCAGATTGCCGACATGCTCCAGCGCGTGATCGCGCACGCGCATGTCATGCAGATGCTTTAGCGTATTGGCCACATAGTCGATATTTGCGCCAGACTCGCCATGTGCGGAGGCAACAATTGCCGCTGCATCCTCGGCCTTGAGCGCACCGGCATATTGCACATGGCGGCGGTCGGCCACATAGACCAGCCCCTGAACATCGCGTCCGTCGTGAAGGCGCAGCCGCAGCTTCTTTTCATGATAGACATTGTTCGACATTTCGCGTTCGCGCAGATAGACCATCACTTCGTCGGTCATTTCGCCCGGCACGCGAAAGGCCATGCCGAGGCAGGACCCGCCCGCGTCGAGGCCAAGCACCAGTCCGGGATGGTCGGGCGAGCCGCGATGAAAATGCGAATAGATGCACAGGCTGCGACGATAGCCGTGCAGGCGGGCGCGAACGGTTTCCACATGTGCGAAACCGGGACGCCACATCAGCGAGCCATAGCCAAAAACCCAGAAATCACTCGTCCGCTTTTCATCGATGTGTTTTGTCATGATGATATAATATTTGCCGTCTTTTGTTCGATTTCCATGGGTAATTGATGGATATCCCTCGTTTTTTCTGAAGCTCCACTTCACAAGACTCAATCCTGCCATAATATGGCCACCAGTGAGGTTGAGCAAAACACTGTATCGAAAGATGCGTCGCTGGCGGCTTTGCCGCTTCTCAGGCTCAACTCTCTGACCGACATAAGGTTTTTCGATGATGCATCCCGGGACGGAAGCTGGAACAGGGCAACGGAAGTCCAGAAAGCGCCCGATTGCGCTTGGCATTTTCCTGATCGTTCTCGTCGCCGGCTATACAGCCGGGTGGTTTTATGTGGCCGATCGCCTGCAAACGCGCGCGACGGCAGACATGGCCAAGCTTTCTGCTCAGGGCATCGGTGTGCGCTGCGAGGATTTGCGCACCAGCGGTTATCCGCTCCGCGTCAATGTGGTGTGTGACAGCATTTCCTGGCAGAAGCCAAGCGCTGGCATGGCATTCCGCGCCGGGCGTTTCACCTCCGGCTCGCCTGTCTATGCGCCACGCTCGCTCAGCAACGATCTGACCGGCCCCGCCTTTATCGAATTCCCCGGCTTGCAGCCGCTTGAAGTCAACTGGAGCAAGTTCAACTCCAACACCCGGCTTGCCCGCCCGTTCCCGACCGAGATTGCGCTGGAAGCCCGCGACGTCGTCGTCGGTCGCCGCACGGAAACCACGACGACGGAACCGCTCAGCAGTCTGGAACAGATGGATTTCAGCATGAGCGCTGCCGATGGCGCGCTGAAGCTGACTGGACGTTTTGCAGGACTGAAGCTCGCAGCACCCGTGATCGGTAACGCCAAGAGCCCCGAGATCGACGGTGTTGCCGATATCGAGATCGCCGATGCCGCCACGCTTCTGGGGTCTGGTTCTTCCGATTTCAGTCAGCGCCTGCGCGGCCATAGCGGCACGATCCATCAGGCGTTTCTTTCCATGCCCAATGGGGCCATGGTATCGCTGACCGGCCCGTTCTCCGTCGATGACGACGGGCTGATCAATGCTGATGTGAAGCTGACGCTGGTCAATGCCCAGTCGCTGGCGCAGGCAGGCCAGACGGTTTTCCCGGAGCAGGGCAGCAATATCGCCACCATCCTCTTCGCGCTCTCCGCCATGCCGAAAGACGAAAACGGCAACCCCATGCTGGAGATTGCCGTTCGCAAGGGCAGGGCCAATGCCGGGTTCATTCCGCTTGGGCGGTTACCGGCGTTGTAGGGGAGTAGGGGAATAAGGGAGTAGGGCAGTATGTTTTTACTGCCCTAGAGCATTTCCAGCAAAAGTGCGTAGCGCCTACGCAAGGACATCAGTCCACTGGACTGATTTCTGATCCTGCTTCGATGCGTAGGATAATGCGTAAAAACAAATAGATAGAACGGTTCCACGATTCCGTTTTAACCGGAACCGCTCTATCTGTTGCCTTACTTCTTTTCGTTTGAACGCGTTGCAGCCTGACGGCCAAAGTCCGGCGCATCCACTTCCTGACCTGCATCGATAATGCCGCGGCGGACCGCACGTGTGCGCGTGAAGAGGTCGAACAGGGCCTCTCCGTCACCCCAGCGGATCGAGCGCTGCAATGAAGCGAGATCTTCCGAGAACCGCCCCAGCATTTCAAGGATAGCGTCCTTGTTATGCAGGCAGACATCGCGCCACATGGTCGGGTCGGATGCCGCCAGACGCGTGAAATCGCGGAAACCGGATGCGGAATATTTGATGACTTCCGACTTCGTCACCTGTTCCAGATCGCTGGCCGTGCCGACGATGTTGTAGGCGATGATATGCGGCAGATGCGAGACGATGGCCAGCACCAGATCATGGTGCTGCGGGTCCATGTGATCGAGCCGCGAACCGCAGGCCGTCCAGAAGGCGGTGAGCTTTTCCAGCGCGGCTTCATCCGTATCTGGAAGAGGCGTGAGGATGCACCAGCGATTGTTGAACAGTTCGGCAAAGCCCGCATCCGGTCCGGAATATTCCGTTCCGGCCAGCGGGTGGCCCGGAATGAAATGCACATTGGCGGGCAGTTCAGGCTGCATCTGCGCGATGACGGAAGCCTTGGTGGAGCCGACATCGGTGACGATGGCGCCCGGCTTCAGGCTTGCGGCAATCTGCTTTGCGACGGTGCCGGAAGAACCGACCGGCACCGAGACGATAACCAGATCGGCATCCTTGACCGCCTCGGCGCTGTCGGTCGTGTAGCTGTCGCCGAGGGCCAGTTCCTCGGCGCGCTTCAGGGTCTCGGCGCTGCGGGTTGCGATGGCGATATGGTTTGCAAGGCCTTCGCGACGAATGACGCGCGCCAGCGACGAACCGATGAGGCCGATACCGATCAGCGCGATTTTATCAAAATGGATCGTGGACATTGATCTTACTTTAAAAACTCAGTGAGTGCGGCGACTACGCCGCGATTGGCTTCTTCCGGTCCGACAGTCATGCGCAGCGCATTGGGGAAACCGTATCCGCCAACGCGGCGCAGAATATAACCGCGCTTGGAAAGCCACTCATCCGCCTTGTCCGCCGAGTGCGCGGCGTCTTCGGGGAAATGGATCAGAAGGAAGTTCGTTACCGAAGGCGTGACCCGAAGGCCGAGCTTGGTGAACTCATCCGTCAGCCAGTTCAGCCAGGTGTCATTATAGGCGACCGACTTTTCGACATGGTTGCGATCGCGAATGGCCGCAGCACCCGCTGCAATGGCGGGGGCGTTCATGTTGAACGGACCGCGAATGCGATTGACCGCGTCAATCACATGGGCAGGCGCATACATCCAGCCGATCCGCAGGCCCGGAAGGCCGTGAATCTTCGAGAAGGTACGGGTCATCACGACATTTTCGTTCGACGAAACGAGTTCGAGGCCAGCCTCGTAATCGTTGCGGCGGACATATTCGGCATAGGCCGCGTCGAGGATGAAGAGGACATGCTTCGGCAGGCCCGCATGCAAGCGGCGCACTTCCTCGAACGGCAGATAGGTGCCGGTCGGGTTGGCCGGATTGGCAATGAAAACGATCTTGGTGCGCGGCGTAATGCCAGCAAGAATGGCATCGACGTCGATGCGCTCATTGCTTTCCTTCACTGTCACCGGTGTTGCACCGGCTGCCAGCGTCTGGATCTTGTAAACGGCAAAGCCATGCTCGGTGATGATGGCTTCATCGCCGGGCGCAAGATAGGTCTGGCAGAGAAGGCCAAGCAACTCGTCCGAACCGTTGCCGCACAGGATATTGCCAATGTTCAACCCTTGCGTTTCGGCAATGGCCTCACGCAGCGCGAGCGCCTGTCCGTCGGGATAAAGCTCCAGCTTTTCGCCCGCGTATCGATAGGCCTCCACCGCATGGGGGCTGGGGCCGATCGGCGTCTCGTTGGAGGAGAGCTTATAGACCTTGGCAACGCCTTCCACATGTTCCTTGCCAGGCACGTAGGCTGCAATGTTGAGCAGGCCGGCCTTGGGCTGGGGACGGGAAAGGTTTTGCTGATCGGTCATGATTTTGGCTCCGCCAAAAGAACAGTGTTGCTTAACGGGACGCTCAAGGGATTTGAGCCCCGATGCGACATAAACCGCCATGGGCGGGAAGTCGAGAAAAACCTTGTTTTCAAGGGAAAAGCGTCAGGTTTCCGCTTCTTTCTGCTTTGTTTTGCGCAGGCCCCCGACGGGGGTTCCAAGCACTGGCACGAAAACACGGCGGGACGAACGCTGCGCAACCGGCAGGCCCTGATAGAGACGCTTCTGTGCCTCCACGACCAGAACGCCGGAGAAAAGCGGCCACAGCCGCCGCCCCATGCCTTCCAGCGCCAGACAGGGGCGCATCAACCAACGGCGCGTGGCGGGTGGAAAATGCAGCGCGTCGCTGACGGTGTTGACCGTGAAATTGGCTTCACGCAACAAGGTGGAAAGCTGGTCGCGGCTATAGGGCCGCCCGCTGCCGAAAGGTGTGTGCTCGAAGCGGGCCCAGACACCGCGGCGGTTCGGCACGACAATCACCAGCCGACCGTTGGGGGCGAGTACACGCCACATTTCCTTCAGCGTTTCCGGCGCGTTTTCCGCATATTCCAGTGCATGCACCATCAAAACACGGTCGATGGAGGAATCCGGCAGCGGCAGTTCTTCATCGAAGACCAAAGCCGTACTGGATTTGTCGGCTGACGGCCAGGCAATGGCACCTTGTCCGGCTGGCATGAAGGCAAAAGTGCGCTCGGTATCGGCGCTGAACCGGTCAAGATAGGGGAGGCAGTAGCCCATTCCGACGAGACGCTCACCCGGTACGCGTTCCCACAAACCTGCAATCGCCATGCGTATGGCGCGCTCAGCCAAATGACCGAGTGTCGTGTCGTAAAAGGAGCGCAGTTCGATAATGTCCGGATGCATCCGGGCACGCTATATCAAATCCTGTCAGCGGGGAATGGATATAAGAGCCTGTTCCAAAAGTCGCCCTGTGTGGCTGCAAATGGCAATTTTCTGCATTCCGGTGCTCACGTACCTTTAAGTACGCTCCGCTCCGGTACTCGAAAATCACCATTTTCGCACACACATGCCGTTTTTTGCTTCAGTCTCTAAGCCTGAGCTTGTTCACAGGCGGGGTGCATTTTTCTCAAACCATGCTATAGAGCGTGCCTTCTGCATGACAGCGCCTTCCGACAGTCTGAAACGGCTTCGGGTGTGAGAAGTACAGCAAACGATCAGGAGAGAACCGACAATGCCAGAAGTCGGCGGCAAGACGATAGAAGTTCTGTTCAGCCCGGAAGATATTGCCGGTCGCAATCTTGAGCTGGCGAAGGCTATTGCCGAACGCAAGTTTCACAATCTGCTGACGATTTCCATTCTCAAAGGCTCGTTCATTTTCGCAGCCGACCTCATCCGCGCCATGCATGATGCAGGCGTTGAACCGGATGTCGAGTTCATTACCGTTTCCAGCTATGGCAAGGGCACGACCAGCACCGAGGTTCGCCTGCTGCGTGATATCGACAGCGAAGTTCGTGACCGCGACGTGCTGCTGATCGACGATATTCTGGAATCAGGCAAGACGCTCAAATTCGTCCGCGAACTGATGCTGGAACGTGGTGCGCGCAGCGTCAGCATCGCTGTCCTGCTCGACAAGAGCGTGCGCCGCAAGGTCGATCTGGAAGCTGATTTCGTCGCCTTCGAATGCCCGGATTATTTTGTCGTCGGCTACGGCATGGACGTGGCCCATTCGTTCCGGCAGTTGCCTTATGTCGGGCACGTCAAGGACTGAGCGGCAAATCCGCAATGCCGGGCTGCAAAGAGCGCTTTTCTGTGCGCCGGTGCTCACGTACCTTTAAGTACGCTCCGCTCTGGTGCTCGAAAATCACTCTTTTCGCCATGGCCTGACGAATTTGCTGAACAGCTTCTAGAGCGGTTCCGAACCGCTCGATCTATTTGTATTTTCGCATTATCCCACGCATCGAAGCAGGATGAGAAATCAGTCCAGTGGACTGATTTCCCTGCGTAGGCGCTACGCACTTTTGCTGGAAATGCTCTAATCGAACTGTAACAGGCGCTGCAGATATTCCTTTTCCATCTGCGGCGTCAGCGCATTGCCGAGCTTGCGGCGGATTTCATCCAGAATTTCACGCGCGCGCTGAATATCGATTTCACCCGGAATTTTGGTGCCGTTGCCATCGTCGGCTCCCATGCCCTGCTGGCGTCCGAGCGGATCGCGGCCACGAGCGCCATTCGCGCCCTGACCCTGCTGGCCGTCCTGACCCATCGCCTGCTGCATCTTCTGCATCATGTCGCGCCCGGCACGACGCAGGGCGTCCAGAGCGCTGCCCTGATTGTCGTTGGCTTCCGCACCTTCATTGCGTCCCAGCGCTTCGGCAGCATTGCCCATGGATTTTCCGGCATCGCCGAAATCCTTGCCGGGTTCAATCCCCATGCCTTTCAGGTCTTCCGTGAGCTTCTGCAATTCCTGCTGCAATTGCTGCTGTTGCTGTTGCAGCTTGCGCATGGCCTCAGCCGTCTTTTCATCCGTCTGGCCGCCCTGCTGCGATCCGCCGCCCTTGGAGCCGTCATCGCCGGGAAACAGGCCTTCCATGTCTTCGTCTTCGCCCTGCATGCCTGCACCCGGATTGCTGTCGAACTGGCGCTGCTGCTGCTGGTCGAGATTGAATGTCTCATTCATCATCTGCTGCTGGCGGCGCATCAGATCGCCAAGCTTGTTCATCTGCTGCTGCATCTGACCTTGCTGGCCCTGCTGTCCCTGACCTTGCTGGCCGGGCTGCGCCTGCCCCATCTGCAGATTGTTCATCAGGTCCTGCAATTGCGACAGAAGCTGTTCGGCCTGATCGCGCGAGCCCTGACGGGCCAGATTTTCGATCTGGTCCATCATGCGCTGCAGGTCTTTTTCCGTCAGCATCCGCGCATTGGGATCGGGCGCTGACTGGCGCGCATTCGGGTTCTGCTGCTGGCGCTGGGCGAATTCGCGCAGGAAATCCTGCATCGCCTTGCGCAGATCGGCGGTGAGTTTCTCGATCTCTTCCTGCGAGGCACCGTTTTGCAGCGCGTTTTTGAGCGCTTCCTGCGCCTGACGCAGACGCTTTTCGGCTGCCGAGAGATTGCCGTCTTCGATACCCAGCGCCACCTGCCACATGTAATCGGCAGTCTCGCGGAGCGAATCATCGCTGCGCGCCAGACGAAGCTTTGTGCGGATGGTCACGAGGCCGAGATAATGCGCAGCGTTCTTGATCGTTTCTTCCGGGCGCAGCATCAGCGCCGAGAGCATGTCCAGCACATGATCGCGCTGATTGGCGTCGAGCGCCAGAATACGCCGCTGTTCGGCAATTGCGCGCGCGAGCGGGTTGCTGAATGGCCGTTCGGGAAGTGTTATGGTTTTGGTTTCACTGCGGCCGACCTGACCTGCCGCGTCGGTGACGACGAGGGTCAGTGCCACTTTCTGGCCAGCCCATGGATGTTCGGTCAGGTCCTTCGAGGTGGTGGCTTCCTTCACGCCGCGGCGTGGCAGTGCGAGCGGCAGTTCCGGTGCTTCGTAAAGCGGCGTTGCTTCTTCGTCTTCATCGATTTCCAGCGGCACGATTTCGGCAAAAGCCTTGGCCGGCGCATAATCATCATCGATTTCATAGGTGAGTTGCAGCGTGCCGTTCAGCGCGCGACCGGGTTCCTTGGTAAAGCGGATTGTCGGCGGCGTGTCGGGCGTCACCGCGAATTTCCAGCGCGCATCGGTGCCGGAAAGCGTCAGGGTTTCGTCTTCACGCAAATCGTAACGGAAGTTGCGGCTGCCCGCGACAGCGCTTTCCTCCGGAGTCCGTACCGGCTTCAACCCCTTGGGTTCAGTCTGCTCTTCCTTCGGCGCGACGGGCTGGACTTCCCGCTGCTCGCCCTCTGCATTGGTGGCGGTCAGGCGTTCCGAACTGCCGCCGATGACGCGGACCGAAAGCACACTGCCTTCCGGCACCGTAATCGCCTCGGCATTGCGGGCGTTGTCGGCGCTGACCGTCAGGAAGACCGGCGCGCGGCCCGTATAGCGCGGTGGCGTCACCCAGGCATCGACGCGGGCAACAGCGCCGCCTTCACCGGGGCGAATGTGAAACGCATCGGCAATGCGCCCGCTGCCAGAACTGGACGTATAGGCGAGCGCCGTGACGAATAGCAGCGCCACGGCGGCGCGCAGGCCATAAGGATCGCGTTCGGGAAGGCGCGGTCGCGGCAGGCCGGATTGCAGGTTCTTCAGCCGTTCGGCCATGCGGCGCTGGTGTTCGCGCCACAGAGCCTGCGAAAAAGGATCGTGGGTGCCGGTGGCCATGTGGCCGGACTGCACGGCCAGCGGCTCATGCACAAGGCCGTTCACCGCCTCAATGCGCGCTGTGACATCGTCTTCGGTCGGCTGGCGGAAGCGGGACGGGAGATAAAGCGCAACCAGCCCTGCCAGTGCGAAGACCGTTAGCACGGCGATATGCAGCCAGCGCGGCATCATGCCGAACAGGCCAAACCAGCTGATGCTTGCGAAAAGTGCTGCCAGCAGAATCAGCGGCAGGACCAGCGGCCACAGACGTTCAAACCCGACAGACAGGAAAGTGCGCAGGCGCAGACGCCGCAACAGCGCGCCATCGCCGGAAAACAGGCGCAAAAAGGCATCCCGCATCAGTTGCGGCTTATCCTTCTTGTCGTGGCCTTGATCCGTCATCCGGGCTTTCTGCTCTGTCTGCCAGTGTACACTCGAATGACAGGATAACATGCATCATGGCAAAGGCGAGGCTTTGCCATGATTAATTGGGCCATGATTAATGTGGACCATGATCCGAATGGACTATAGCCAGTCCGGAATGGAATCGAGCGCGAGCAGCTCTTCGTAAGTGTGGCGTGGGCGAACGACATGGAAGCGGTCACCATCCACCAGAACTTCTGGCACGAGCAGGCGGCTGTTATAGGTGCTCGACAGAACCGCGCCGTAGGCGCCAGCTGTGCTGACGGCGATCAGGTCGCCGGGCGCTGGCTTTGTCGTTTCGCGGTCGAGACCGAGATAATCGCCCGTTTCGCAAACAGGCCCGACGAAATCGGCGCGGATGCGCGGCGCGTCGTCCTTCGCCAGCTTGACGGGACGGATATCGTGGAATGCTTCATAAAGCGTCGGGCGGATGAGATCATTCATCGCGGCATCGACGATGATGAAGTTCTTCGCATCGCCTTCCTTGACGAAAATCACTTCCGTCACCAGCAGACCGGCATTGCCGACGATCAGACGGCCAGGCTCGAAAACCGTCTTCAGGCCAAGCGGCTTGATGTGCTTGGCGACAATCTCCGCATAGGCCACAGGCAGCGGCGGCGGGTTGTTGTCGGTGCGGTAAGGAATGCCGAGACCCCCGCCGACATCGACATGGCGGATATTGTGGCCATCGGCGCGCAATTCCGTCACCAGTTGCGCCATCAGTGCAAAGGCATTGTCGAACGGCTCGAGATCGATGATCTGGCTGCCGATATGCATATCGATGCCGACCACGTCGATACCGGGCAGGCTCGCCGCGCGAGCATAGGCCTCACGCGCCTTGATGCGCGGAATGCCGAACTTGTTTTCAGACTTGCCGGTCGAGATCTTGGCGTGGGTCTTGGCGTCAACATCCGGATTGATGCGCAGCGATACCGAGGCAACCTTGCCAGCTGCAACCGCACGGGCCGAGAGGATTTCCAGCTCCGGCTCGGATTCGACGTTGAAGCAGTAGATACCGGCTTGCAGCGCGAAATCCATTTCGCGCGGCGTCTTGCCGACGCCCGAAAAGACGATCTTGCTGGCGGGAATTCCTGCGGCGAGCGCACGGCGTATTTCGCCTTCCGAGACAGTGTCCGCGCCTGCGCCGAGCTTTGCCAGCGTCTTCAACACCGCCAGGTTCGAGTTGGCCTTCAGCGCATAGGCGATCAGCGGCTCCATGTCGGCGAAAGCTTCGCTGAAAACCCGGAAATGACGCTCGATCGTGGCGCGGGAATAGACATAGAACGGCGTGCCGACCGCCTTGGCGATTTCAGGCAGGCTGACATTTTCGGCGTGCAGCACGCCGTCGCGATATTCAAAATGATTCACGGAAGATAGTCCTTAAGAACTAGAGCAGCTTATCGAGAATGAAAGGCTTGTCTTCCTTGGGTTTCGGCTTGGTATGCCCCTGATCGTCGGTAATGAGCGACGATGGCGGCGGCTCCAGCGGGCCCTTGCGTCCACAGGCGGCAAGCGTGGCCGCGAGTGCGGCGATCATAAGCACGGTAGAAATAGCGGAGCGGCCTGTCATCAGCTTTGGTTCCTGAATCAAAATCTATTTGCGCTAGCTGTAACGCAAAATTCTCAAGAGTGAAATCATCCGTTGCCCGGATGATTTCACATGACTTTATCTTGAACGGCTACAGTGTCTGAATCAAAAAGCGGCAGGCCGTGGCGAAAATGGTGATTTCGAGAACCGGAGCGCAGCGTACTTTTGGGTACGTGAGCCTAGGTAAGCGCAGAAATTGCCATTTGCAGACCGGCATGGCGACTTTTAGATCAGACACTCACGCCTTCACGATACGCTTCTTCCAGTACCGGATCTGGCGGCGCACTTCCTGCGGGGCTGTACCGCCGAAGGACTGGCGGCTCTTGACCGATTTCTCAACCGTGAGGTAGCCGAAGATCGCATCGGTGATGCCGGGATGGATCGATTGCAGCTCTTCCAGCGAAAGCTTGGCGAGGTCGACCTTGCGGCTTTCCGCCAGAGCCACAGCGCGACCGGTGACGTGATGCGCTTCGCGGAAGGGCAGGCCCAGTTCCCGCACCAGCCAGTCGGCCAGATCGGTTGCCGTGGAATAGCCCGAACCGGCAGCCTTCTTCATGGATGCGACATTGATGGTCAGGTCGCGCACCATACCAGCCATGGCGGCGATGGCGAGTTCCAGATTTTCGGCAGCGTCGAAGACCTGTTCCTTGTCTTCCTGCATGTCCTTGGAATAGGCGAGCGGCAGACCCTTCATGATGGTCAAAAGTGCAACCAGCGAACCGTTGATGCGACCGGTCTTGGCGCGGACCAGTTCGGCTGCATCCGGGTTTTTCTTCTGCGGCATGATCGACGAGCCGGTGGAGAAGGCGTCGGACAGGCGCACGAAGTTGAACTGCGGTGTCGACCAGATGACGATTTCTTCCGCAAGGCGCGACAGATGACCGGCGCAGATTGACGCGAGCGACAGGAATTCCAGCGCATAGTCGCGGTCGGAAACGCTATCGAGCGAGTTGCGGGTCGGTTCGCGAAAGCCGAGCGTCTTCGCCGTCATGTGGCGGTCGATCGGGAAGCCGGTGCCTGCAAGGGCTGCGGCACCCAGCGGCGATTCATCCATGCGCTCGATAGCATCGCGCACGCGGGACAGATCGCGGCCGAACATTTCCACATAGGCCATGCAATGATGGCCGAAAGTGACAGGCTGCGCGGTCTGGAGATGGGTGAAACCCGGCATGACCGTCGCCGCATGTTCTTCGGCGCGCTCCAGAAAAGCTTCGATCAGGCTCTTCAGGGCGACAGCGGTCTTTTCCATCTCCTGCTTGACCCAAAGACGGAAATCGACAGCCACCTGATCGTTGCGCGAACGGGCCGTGTGCAGGCGTCCGGCGGAAGGGCCGATCAGATCGGCCAGCCGCGCCTCGATATTCATGTGAATGTCTTCAAGCTTGCGTGAGAAGGTGAACTTGCCGTCCTCAATTTCCTTGAGGATGGTTTTCAGGCCCTGCTCGATCTGCTTATGATCGTCTGCCGTAATGATGCCCGTCTTTGCAAGCATGGCTGCATGTGCGAGCGAGCCCTGGATGTCTTGCGCGTAGAGCTTGCGGTCGAAGCCGATCGATGCATTGATCTCTTCCATGATCGCATCGGGTCCTGAGGCAAAACGGCCGCCCCACATCTGATTGCTTGATTTTTGTTCGCTCATGCTCATATGCCCCGAGTGACGATTTGGCCGGATAATAGAAAGAAGTGACGCGACATGGCAGAAGACAACGAAAAGGCGAAATCGGGAAATCGCAAGATCGTCCTTCTTGCAGCCCTTGCCGGTGTCATTGCCGGTATTGGGGCGGTATACGTGATGGAGCGCCCCTCTGGCAATGTGGTAGCGGCTAATGTTTCTGCCGAAAATGACGAAGCGTCCGCCCAATGCGCCCTCAAAGCCGATTCCCTGAAGGGACTGGACGCGGCTGCAACCGGTGGCGTGGCTGCCATGCGCCCGGCGGAAAAGCCGATTTCCGTTGCTCATCTGGCTTTCACCGGCCCTGACGGCAAGCAGATGACGCTTGGTGATTACAAGGGCAAGACGCTTCTCGTTAATCTCTGGGCGACCTGGTGCGCGCCATGCCGCGAGGAAATGCCCGCCCTCGACAAATTGCAGGCCGAAAAGGGCGGCAAGGATTTCGACGTTGTGGCGATCAATATCGACACAGGTTCCGACGACAAGCCGAAGGGCTTTCTGAACGAGATCGGTATCAAGAACCTCACGCTGCACCGCGATGCGACCATGGCGAGTTTCAATGAGTTGAAGCGCAAGAACCTTGCTTTCGGCCTGCCGGTCACGCTTCTGGTCGACAAGGAAGGCTGTCAGATCGCCTCCATGAACGGTCCTGCTCCATGGGAAGGGCCTGACGCCGTGAAACTGATCGAAGCGGCCCAGAAACTTTAGAGCGTGTACCGATCCGAATGAATCGGATCGACGCTCTAAATTCTTTTGTTTAACGCATAATCTTATCGATCCTCGTTTCACTCCGGTCGGATTATGCTTTAGTCCTCGACAAAGTCCGGAATTGGTGGCTTCCTCCTTTTTTCTAAGGAGACTTCCCATGAGCCTCGACGTCTGGCTGGCATTCACCGCTGCATCTATCGTGCTTCTGATCATTCCGGGGCCGACAGTTCTGCTCGTCGTTTCTTACGCGCTGGGACAGGGCTGGAAGACGGCTTTCCCGATGGCGGTGGGTGTGGCGCTTGGCGATTTCACGGCCATGACCCTGTCGATGTTAGGCGTCGGCGCGTTGCTCGCGGCTTCAGCAACCGTGTTCACAGCGGTCAAATGGGTTGGTGCTGCCTATCTCGTCTGGCTCGGTATCAAGCTTTTCCGGGCGGGCGGCACGATGAACGCCAAGGCGCGGCATGACAAGGTGCATCCGGCAAAGATGCTGGTTCACGCCTGGCTGGTGACGGCGCTCAACCCGAAAAGCATCACTTTCTTCGTGGCGTTTCTGCCGCAATTCCTCAGCCCGCATCGGGATTTTCTGACCCAGATGCTGGTCTTTGAAAGCACGTTTCTGGTGCTCGCCTTCCTCAATGCTTTCGCTTATGCGCTGACGGCGGCGCGGGCGCGGCGCTTCTTTGCCAGCGAACGGGCCTTGCGAATTTTCAATCGCGCGGGCGGAACCCTGCTGATCGGCGCTGGTGTGGCGACCGCGACGATCCGTTCAAGCTGAAGTAAAGCCAGCCCGTTTCAGCCGCACAATGGCGAGATCGAGCGCTGACAGAAAGGCCGAGCGGTCCTTCGGTGAAAATGGCGCGGGGCCGCCGGTGATTTCTCCGGCGGAGCGCAGTGAATCCATCAGATTGCGTGTCGCAAGCGTGTTGCCGATGGTGCTCTGCGTGTGAACGCGTCCATTGGGCGCGATGACCGATGCGCCCTTTTCAAGCGACCGACTGGCAAGCGGAATATCGGCGGTGATGACGATTGCACCCGGTTGTGCATTTTCGGCGATCCAGTCGTCCGCCGCATCCAGCTTGTCCGAGACCACAACCCGTTCTACCCGTTCGGCATCACGCGGGATTGCCACATGGCTGTTGGCGACCAGCACCACCGGAAGATTGTGCCGCTCGGCGACGCGGTAGATTTCAGCCTTCACCGGACAGGCATCGGCGTCGACAAGAATGCGGATCGTATTGGTTTCAGCGGTCATCCGTTCTCCATAAAAGGACCGGCGCCTTTTGGCAAATTGAACGCTGCAATCAGATTTATGCGATAGGCGTTTCTGGCGAAGCGGTATATGGCGGGCCAAAATAAGAGAGTTTGTCATGGCCGCCCGTTTCTTCCCCATTATGTTTGTTCTGCTCTGGGCCACCGGCTTTATCGGGGCCGGGCTGTCCATGCCCTATGCAGAACCCTTCACCTTCATGGCGGTGCGGTTCTCCATTGCGGCCGTCATCATGACGCTTTGGGCGCTGGCAAGCAGGGCTGCGTGGCCGAAGGGGGCGACGCTGGTTCACGCAGCCATCGCTGGTTGTCTGATCCATGGCGCTTATCTTTCCGCGCTATTCTGGGCCGTGCATCACGGTCTGCCCGCAGGCATGTCGGGTCTTGTGGCTGGTTTGCAACCCATGCTCACCACGCTGATCGCCGCCATGCTTCTCGGGGAAAGAGCAAGCGGACGTCAGTGGGCGGGACTTCTGATCGGTTTTCTTGGCGTGGCCATGGTCGTCTGGCCGAAATTTTCCGCCGGTAGCGGGGTAGACCCGAAAAGCCTTGCCGCAGCATTTTTTGCGGTGCTGGCCATCAGCACGGGTACGGTCTGGCAGAAGCGTTTTGGAACGACCGGCGATTTGAAGACAGGCACTGCGGTTCAGTATATCGCCGCCGCTGCGCTGACCGCGCTTTGTGCTTTCAGTTTTGAAACCCGGGTGATCATCTGGTCGCCGCAGCTCATTTTCGCGCTGGTCTGGCTGACGCTGGCGATTTCCATCGGTGCCATTCTGGCGCTTCTGGTGATGATCCGCGAAGGTGCGATGTCGAAAGTCGCATCGCTGTTCTATCTCGTGCCGGGCGCTGCGGCGATCATGGCCTATCTGATTTTTGGCGAGACGCTCGGTCCGATCCAGATTGCAGGCATGGTCGTCACCACGCTTGGCGTGGCCCTGACGACGATGAAGCGCTGATTATTCGACGATCAAATCGGGCTGCTGCTCGCGTTTCCGGAAATTCATGATTGCGGCGTTGATTTCCGCGCCGATGATGAAGATTGCCGACAGCATATAGAGGAAAACGATAGCCACCATGATCGAGGCAAGGCCCGCATAGGTGGAAACATAATTGGCAAAAGTCTCCAGATATTTCGCAAAGGCGGTTGCGGCGGCAAGCCAGGCGAAAAGTGTGATGATGATGCCGGGCAGAATATCGCCAAGGCTGCGGCGTCCTGCTGGCAGCCAGATATGCACCATGAACAGTGCCAGCACCAGAACCGCCACGGCGACACTGTAACGCCAGAACGCGATGGTGCCGGTGAAGGGCGCAATGTCGGGAAACCACTGCTCGGCAATGCGCACGGCGAGTGGTGCGAGAACCAGCAGAAAGCTGATTGCCATCAGGCTGAGCGTGCCAACCAGAACGAAACCGAGGCTTTGCAGGCGGCAAAAGATGATCGAGCGCTGGTCGGTGACGCGATAAGCGCGGTTGAGCGCGATGCGCAGCGCCTCCACGCCATTGGAGGCAAAGTACGCAGCAGCGATCACACTCAGCGTCAAAAGCCCGCTGCGCTGCACGGTCAGAACATTGGTCACTTCATTGGCGATGGGTGCCGCGATATTCGATGGCCACATGTCGAAAATGACATGAACCGCCGTTTGGGCAAATTCCTTGGTGCCGAGAAAGCTGGCGAGCGAGGTTGCGAAGATCAGGAAAGGAAACAGCGCCATCAGGCCCGACAGGGCGATGTGACTGGCAAAAGCCCAGCCGTCGTCCGAACTGAAATGACCAAGCACATCATAGGTAATCTGACGGAGAAAACGCCTGACTTTTCGCATCCGCAGATTTTACCCCTTCGATCATTGGCCCAAGTTTCAGACACTTAAATCTAGCATCACCTGTCAGATTGCAAGGGTTGCGCCGTTTTAAAGCCCTTGCGAATCAAGCACTGTGGAGGAAACGCGGCGGCAGGATGGGACGAAATGGCTGAGGAACGCGCAAATCGCAGCATCATCATAACCGGCTGCTCTTCCGGCATTGGCGCTTATTGCGCGGAAGCCCTGCATCGTCGTGGATGGCAGGTATTTGCTACCGCTCGCAAGGAACAGGATATCGCCGCTCTGCAAGCCAAGGGGATGACGGCTTATTATCTTGATTATGCCGAGCCGAACTCCATTGCTGCCCTTGCCGATGAAGTGTTGCGCAAGACGGATGGCAGGCTGGGTGCGCTGTTCAATAATGGCGCTTATGCCCAGCCGGGCGCGGTCGAGGATTTGCCGGTGGAAGCGCTTCGCGCCCAGTTCGAAGCCAATTTCTTCGGCTGGCATGATCTGACGCGACGGGTGGTGCCCGTCATGCGCGGGCAGGGGCACGGGCGCATCGTTCATTGTTCGTCGATATTGGGGCTGGTGCCGATGAAATGGCGCGGCGCTTATGTCGCGTCCAAATTCGCCATCGAAGGCTTGATGCTGGCGCAGCGTATGGAGCTTGAAGGCTCCGGTGTGGAGGTTTCGCTGATCGAGCCGGGGCCGATTGCATCGCAGTTCACCTATAATGCCGCCCGGCACGCGCAGGCCAATATCGATCTGGAAGCCTCGGTGCATCGCGAGCTTTATCAGCGCCAGATGGCGAAGCTGACAAGCGGCGGCACCAAATCGAAGAACAAGCTTGGACCGGAAGCCGTCTATGATGTACTGCTTCACGCATTGGAGGCGCCGCGTCCACGTCCGCACTATGCGGTAACGAGGCCGGCGAAACTGGGAATTCTGGCGCGCCGCCTGATGCCGTCGCGTTGGCTGTACCGGATGCTGTCCGATCAGTCTTGAAGCATTTCCAGCAAAAGTGCGAAGCGGTTTTGCGTCGGATAATGCGTTGATGTGTTAAAGAACCAAAAGACTGCGGATGATGGGAAGGGAACAAGATGGACGTTGTGTTCAAAGGCGCAGCCATGGTGGCCATGCTCGCCGTGGCGATTGTGTTGATCATTGGCCTGCGCAATATGATGCGCGGTGGAGATGCCAATTTTTCCAACAAGATGATGCAGTTACGCGTATTCCTGCAATTCATCGCAATTGTTCTGATCGTGGGCGCAATCTATTTCGCGCGGCAGACCGGCGGACAGTAAGGCATGGTCAAGCTCAACAAGATTTACACGCGCACCGGCGATGACGGCACCACTGGTCTTGCGAGCGGCCCGCGTCGGCTGAAGTCCGATCTGCGTGTGGAAGCCTATGGCACGGTGGATGAAGCCAATGCCTGCATCGGCATGGCGCGGATTCATACCGGCGAACATGCCGAAATCGATGCGATGCTTTCGCGCATCCAGAACGATCTTTTCGATCTTGGGGCCGATCTTTCGACGCCTGATGACGGTAAGCCGCTGGCATATGAACCGCTGCGCATCGTTGCGTCGCAGGTTGCCCGCGTCGAAGCGGATATTGATGGTCTCAACGCCCATCTCCAGCCATTGCGCTCCTTCATTCTGCCGGGTGGCTCGGCGGCATCGGCAGCTCTTCATCTGGCGCGCACGGTTTCGCGACGGGCCGAGCGCCTGATGGTGGCGCTGGCGAAGATCGAGGGCGAGGTGGTGTCGCCGGAGGCGTTGCAATATATCAACCGCCTCTCGGATTTTCTCTTCGTCGCCTCCCGCGCCGTCAATGATAACGGCGCGAAGGACGTGCTCTGGGTGCCGGGCGCAAATCGATAGTCAGACACCTCGCTTGTTGCCCCAGATCAGCACATGCAACTGGGGCAGCACATGCGCTTCGAACCAGCGGTCTGCAATCACCGTGTCCACCAGCCATTCCATACGACGCATGATGCCATCGATGTCGATCAACGCATCATCTGCCTCGGGCGGTGGCGGTGTGTGATTGCCGGGCTGGAGATAGACCGGCAGATGGGGATGACGCGCCGAGACATGCTTTGCAAAGGCATAATCGGCATCATCGAAGATCACGAATTTCAGAACCACGCGCGGCTTCGGTCCTGCCGCTTCGACACAGGCCGCCAGTGCAACGGGGTCGAATTCCATCCCGCTTGACGGCGGCTTCGGGCTGAGCACCAGCGTGTCCAGCGTGGAAAACCAGTCCTTGGCGATAGAGCCTTGGGTTTCCAGCGCAAAGCGATAACCCTCCACCTTGCCATGGGCGATGAGAGGTCCAAGAGGTTGTATGGCCGGATTGCCGCCCGAAAGTGACACTGTTAACGGCTTATTGCCCGAAAGTGTCGTCACTTCCTGCCAGATGGCTTCGACACCCATAGGCTTCCATTCATGGCGAAAGCGGCTTTCGACCGCGTGCAGGCTGTCGCACCATGCGCAACGGTAGTCGCAGCCGCCTGTGCGCACGAAGACAGTCGGTTCACCGATGAGCACGCCTTCGCCTTGAATGGTGGGGCCGAAAATCTCGCTGATGCGGATTTCGGATGCCGGTTTCATGGCTTTGCGCCGGGGCGATATTCCGCCCATGTCTTTGGCGTTTCACTCACCCGCACCGCCGAAATTTCCGGCCAGCGCGAATGGCACCAGTCGAAGAAATGCTTTGCTAGCGTTTCGGCCGTGGTGTGTCCATGACCCAGCACATCGTTGAGATGCCGGTGATCGAACACGTCATCGATATAGCGTTTGAACGGCGCCAGCTCGTGATAGTCGCGCACGAAGCCATGTCCGTCGAGACCGGCGGCGGAAAGCTCCACTTCAACGATGTAATTATGGCCATGCAGGCGCGCGCATTGATGATCGGCGGGTAGCCCGGTCAATTGGTGTGATGCGGAGAAGTGAAACTCCTTGGTGATGCGAAACATCAGGCGTTCCTCCTCTCAACGGCTTCACGCCAGAAATCGGCATCCTCATAGATAGTCGGGTCATTGACGCCTGCGAGGTGAAATGCCTCGCGACGCTCAACACAGGTGCCGCAGCGGCCGCAATGGTGCTCGCCGCCTTTGTAGCAGGACCATGTCGCCTCGAAAGGCGTGTTGTGTTTTGCGCCATCGGTGACGATATCGGCCTTGGATGCATGCACATAGGGTGCCAGCAGCTTGATATCGGCATAGCCGTCCAGCGCATGATTCTGCATCGTCTGGAAGGCGTCGATGAAGCCGGGACGGCAATCTGGATAGATGAAATGATCGCCGCCATGGACGGCCAGCGCCACCGCATCGGCCTTTTGCGCGGCGGCCACACCAAAGGCAATCGCCAGCATGATGGCGTTGCGATTGGGTACGACGGTGATCTTCATCGTCTCTTCGGCATAGTGACCGTCCGGAACGTCGACATTATCAGTCAGTGCCGAGCCGGTGAGGCTGGCGCCGATGGTACGGATATCGATGATCTGGTGCGGAACGCCGAGCCGTTCGGCACAGGCTCTGGCCGAATCCAGCTCCTTTCTATGCCGCTGGCCATAATCGAAGGAGAGAAGGCTGGTGAGTTCATGTTCCTCTGCGATGCTATGCGCAAGCGAAACGGAGTCGAGTCCGCCGGAGCAGACGACAAGCGTTTTCATAGTCAGGGTTCCTTGTTTTGACCGGGTAGGCTGCGACCGGTTAGTGCGGAGCGTGTCGTAAAGCAGGATGACGCCTTTGTAAACGCCATGGATAAGGGAGCAGAAGGCACGAGGAGGCATGTCGCAATCTGAGAATGAAGTTCTGTCAGAATAAATGGATATTAATCGATATAGATTGCCGAGGCTGATTGACGTGCACGTCAGGCGTCTTTACGTTTCCCGCCGATTTCTAATAGGAAGCGCCGTGGCTAACGGCTTTGTCACAGTGCTTTTTTCGGAGCCGCTTCCATGTCGGGTTCTCGTCGGAATCTGACATGCGGGCGGTGTTTCATGGCGGCATAGTCGTGCCGCAGGATTCATTGAAGAGGTGGTCGCGGATGAAAGTCCTTGTCGCAGTAAAACGTGTCGTCGATTACAACGTGAAGATCCGCGTGAAGGGCGATGGATCAGGCGTTGAGCTTTCGAATGTGAAGATGTCGATGAACCCGTTCGACGAGATTGCGGTTGAAGAGGCGATCCGCCTGAAGGAAGCTGGC
>NZ_VCPE01000020.1 GCF_005938105.1 Brucella haematophila
TTGTCGCGCGAGGAGCCGCAGGCGGGGAAATTTTTCAGGCTTCCGGCTTTGCGGCAACCGCGTCGACGTGCGAACGAGCGTCAAAAGCAACCGGATTAGAGGTGTATTCTATGCGCCAATATGGCAACCCATCTCGTCGGCATAGACCGTTTATACGGTACCGATATTGCAATGCATGATAGACGGATAGAATGCTTTTTCAACGGTCCTCGTGTAATCTTGGCAAATATGGATAACCGGAACGGTTCTCTGCGCCGGATCACTCGACAATGCCAATATGGCTATACAGGCCGGGCTTATCTGGAGGCATGGGGCCGTCGATAGAGATGCGGGCTCTCCACATCCATTGCCCAAATTCCAAGCAAACGTGCGCGTGCTTCGTTCTCGGCATACCCTTATTCGGCAATGTCGATGCCGTGGTTTTGCGGCAAGTAGCGTGACATCGCTTCGGCCTGCCCTGCGCGCAACCAGGCCGTATGGCAACCGCGCGGCGAAAACGGAGCGAAAGATCAATGTATCCCCTCCATTCCATGACGGGCAGCAAGCCCGAAAACCGAGCGGGCAAGATGCAGTTCGCCGGCGGCTGCGCGCGCTGTCATGGCGCGCAAATAGCCGCCCGGCGACTTCACTTCCTGTTGGTCGAACTTCTGCAGTGTAATGGCGATGGCAATTGCGGCGGCCTGTTCCCCCATCTGATCCACCGCGCGACGGCGTGCATCTTCGGAAATACCCGCCAAGCGGCAGACTTGTGGGGCGAGCCGGGCTAATTCAGCCCAGTTGCGGGGGAGCGACATTCCATAAGTGGTTAGCGCCGGTATTGCCCGTAACACATCCTGTAGGGCCACTAACGCTTGTGGCGGGTGGTGCGGTCGATTGTTTTTACCCGAATTGCGCCCCAGGCTTTTTTCGAAAGCCCTCTTACCGGCGAAGCCGGTCATCAAAAAATTGAGTTGTTCGGCGCTAGCCGAACGCATTTCATCACTACTACTTTCAAGGGAATAGGGGTTTGTAATCTGTTTGTGCATGTCGTTTTCGGCATACGGGCATGTCGAATCTTCGTTTCTATCGGACGGCTGCTCACGGTGAGGGAGCTGCATTACCCGCTCGACGATCCATTCAATCAAGCCTGTTGCGCGACGCAGAACAGCACTTGATGCCTTGCTCGCGATGCCTACTGCATCGAGAACACGCTCGAAACGCTTCTCGATTATTGAGCGCAGCCGAGCGGGGATGTCCTCCATAGTGGCGAGCGCGTTACGTAGATTGCGAACGGCGCCGCGATAGCGACGCAGGTTCGCATTGAGTGCTTTCTTTTCCGCCTTTGTCTGTCGGACCATCCCATCGAGTTCCGGGAAGCGGGCGATGAGAACGCGCAGATCGATGCCGCAAGCCTCGGCAATACTGCCGTCCCCGCTACGGACCGGATAGCGCTTATAATTACCACTGTCCTGCATGGTGATTAAACCGGCATCGAAGAGCTGTGACAACATACGGCTCACACGTCCCTCGGATCGTCCAATCTCGAAGGCAAGCGCCGCATTGGATTTGAACACGATCGGTCGGCCGCCTTTGTCATAGCTCTCTGCTGGAGCCGTATTGATCAGTGTAACAAGCAAGTGCGCCTCTGTGCCATTAATGAGGCCAAGGCAAGGGAGTGACTGCGCAAGTCCGATCAGCTGGCCGCGTGTAACAGTTCCCATCTCTGCGAACCGAGCCATTCGACGAAACTCGGTTCGTTGTGGTGTCTGTTTACGGCCGACTCGCCGCACAGGTTGTAGGGCTTCCCCCATACTCCTCATCTCCTCACTGAGGACCAGGCAAAGATTTCCCGTTCGCCGAAAAGCGTTTCTGTTTGACATTGGAAGATGGGAGTGCGATTCTACTTTTACTGAAGGTTTGAAATTTGCACCCCGCTTCCGGATTTATTCGGGAGCGGTTTTTCTTTTTTACCCGGTCACATTCTCCTCAAAGTTTGGTATTCGACGGCAATGAATGTTACCGATTTGGTTCATTCCGACAACCCATAAACAGACGTTCTGCCTGAAAAGTGCGCTTTAGATGCCATTATATTTAGAATTTAGGACCATAATTACCCTTATGAGTCATCCAACCGGTATTTCCGTATTACCTTTTCGGTAATCTGCATCAAACTTACCCATTCTATTAACCGAAGCCATCTCGCCTCTCTTAATGGGCCTCCGGCAACCCTACAGCGCGATATGGGAGCGCGGGTGCCTCCGGCCGGCGGCGTCCGCTACGCTCTCACCGCAAATGGCGCACTAAAATTGTTTGAAGATCCAAAACGGATTACCCCGAGATCAGGATTCTACTGAAGGGTCTTCGATGTTTTCATATAAGCGACGGGTGTAGAGCGGCAATCAACGTGGGAACGGCGTCAATCTAGATGAGTTTGTCGCGATGAGCGTCCCGTAGGGAGGGCTTGCCCGACCGCAGGGACGTTCATCGCGACGGCGCAAACCCGGTTGGGTTCACGCCGTCTGGTGATCGCGATGTGTTGGGTGCATTTTTCTTTTTCTCACAAAGGAAGAATGCATGCCCGGCAGACACATCACAGATCAACAATTGAGGCTTTACATGCAAAATCGCGAGAAGCACAGTGTTCCTGTTGCAGCCGCCAAGTCAGGGTTCAGCGCATCAACGGGTTATCGGATTGAAACAGATCCTCGCCTGCCGAGCGAGAAGAAGGTCAAACACGAACGCCGTCGACCTGATCCATTGGCCGGGATATTCATAGAAGAAGTTGTTCCTATGCTGCAAAGCGCACCAGGACTGCGGCCGGTTGGCATTCTTCGGGAACTTCGCAAACGCCACCCTGAACTCGGAGCTGGCATCCGCCGCACACTTGAACGACGGATCAGCGCATGGCGTGCGCTCCATGGAGAAGACCAGGAAGTCATCTTCCGGCAGGTTCATGAGCCGGGACATATGGGGCTTTCGGACTTTACCCATGCGCCGGGTCTTAAGGTTACAATCGCAGGGGTAGTTTTGGATTATCTACTCTACCACTTCCGTCTTGCATATAGTGGCTTTGAGCATGCCCAGATTGTTGAAGGCGGTGAAAGTTTTGCTGCGCTAACTACTGGTTTGCAAAATGCTCTTTGGTCGCTGGGTGGCGCACCGCGTGACCACCGTACAGACAGTCTTTCGGCTGCATTCCGTAATATCAATGCTGATAGCGCTCGCGATATGACGGATCGCTACGAAGCCCTTTGTGCCCATTACGGTATGAAAGCCAGTCGCAACAATCGCGGCGTCGCTCATGAGAATGGAGCAGTTGAAGGTTCTCATGGCGATCTGAAGCGGGAACTGGAAGATGCGCTTTTGCTGCGCGGAACGCGCGACTTTCCCGACGTCACCAGTTTTGCTGCCTTTCTTGATGGCGTTGTCGGTCAGCGAAATGCCCGCCGGATCAAAGAGATTGCCGCTGAGCGCGAAAGCCTGCTACTGCTACCGCGCGACCGCCAGCCGGAGGGCGTAGATGAGATTGTTCGCGTCACCAGCAGCGGAGGGTTTACCCTTCGCAGGGTGTTTTACACTGTTCCATCACGGCTGATCGGACACCGCTTGCGCGCACGGCTCTTCAAGCAGCACATCGAACTGTTTCTGGGTGGCACTCATGTGATGACGCTTCCGCGAGTGCGCGGCCAGCTTGGTCCTCTTCAGCATGTTGTAAACTACCGCCATGTCATTCATTCGCTTCGCCGAAAGCCGGGAGCTTTGCCGCGACTTATCTATCGCGATCAGCTCTTCCCAAGGGACGCTTATCGCAAACTCTATCACGCCGCCATGGAAGCATTGCCCGAACGCGATGCCTGCCGTCTAACGGTAGAATTGCTCAGCCTCGCTCATGAGCGCAATGTCGAGGCTGCATTGGCGGATGCCATTGAGACTACGCTTAATGCCGGGAGTTTGCCCACAATTGATGAAATGCGCGTCAGGTTCGCACCCAACCCGGCCAGCGTTCCCCAGGTTAATGTCGATCTGGGCAAGCTGGTCGATTACGATCAGCTGATCAGCACGCATAGGCAGGTGATGGCATGAGGTCCAACGATCAAATCGATACTGCGCGCCTGTCTTTAATGCTCACTGATCTGCGGCTCCCAGGGATATCATAGGCCTGGCATAGCTTCACTGAACGGGCTGACACCGAAGGCTGGCCTGCAGCCAGGTTGCTTGCGGCTCTTACCGAGTTCGAGATTGCCGAGCGCGAAACACGGCGCATGCAGCGCCATCTCACCGAAGCACGTCTTCCTCCGGGGAAAACCCTCGATGCATTCGACTTCACAGCCGTCCCGATGGTCTCAAAAGCCCGTGTAATGGCATTGGTCGCAGGCGATGTCTGGCTGAAGAATGGGGCTAATCTGATGTTGTTTGGCGGACCGGGCGGCGGCAAGTCGCATCTTGCGGCGGCTATCGGCGTAGGACTGATCGAGAATGGATGGCGGGTGCTGTTTACCCGCACCACCGATCTCGTTCAAAAGCTGCAGGCCGCGCGACGAAATCTCGATCTTGAAGGTGCAATAGCAAAGCTTGACAAGTATCATCTGCTCATACTCGATGACATGGCCTATGTGAGCAAGGATCAGGCTGAAACCAGTGTGCTCTTTGAACTCATCAGTGCACGATACGAGCGACGATCAATTCTCATCACTGCAAATCAGCCTTTTGGGGAATGGGACAAGGTCTTCCCCGATAAAGCCATGACGCTGGCTGCCATCGACAGACTGGTTCATCACGCGACCATCTTCGAGATGAATGTGGAAAGCTACAGGCGCAAAACCGCTATCACACGTCTAACACTGGGGGAGAATGAAGCATCCGACGTAGCCGATGCATTACCTCCGGCTCTCGTTCCAGCTCAGTGACGCGCCGCGACAAACAAACGCAAATGTAGATTGTCGCGCAATCAAAGTCGGCCTGATTAAAACGGGCCGACTTTTTGCGGACCTGAGCGACAAATATAAGTCATCCAGATTGTCGCGCAGCGTCAATCTCCAAATCAAACTTATGTCGCTCTGCGTCAAGTAACCAAAAATAGTCCTTGCAACACACAGATACTCGGTACATCTTCATTAAATCGCGAGCACCAAAATCTTCATCCGGTTTGTCGCGCTTCCTATCTAAATTGTCGCGCCACAGACGGGTTGGAATCTGAATTCAAGGCAATTATATTTTCGGCGTTCAAAGCGGAATGAACGTGACCAGATTGTGTTGAACGGCCCCGGTGTCTTTGGGAAGAGCACCGGGATTTAATTCCTTCGGTCAACTCCGGGTTTGGCGCGAAAAAACGATTGAGCGCTTAAAAGCCAACTGAAGCCATCAAAAAGCGTCAGGCCTCTTCGAAAGACGGGCACCCTATGGCGATGTAGAGAGTATTCATGCTATCTCAGCCGCTACCGCACAGTTAAATTTTGTAAGCACAGCTTTCAATCAAAGGCTTGTTTACAATTTTATGCGCAGTATCGACTTATGAACGACAATTACCCTTCGTCAATAATCGATTGGACTGGCCAATCATCTTTCAAACGCCGACAATGCATCCGGCTATTGGTCGCCGTTGTTGTCATGTTGATAGCTTTTGTCGGGGTCACGACGCTTGCTTACAGCCTCCTCGCATCAAGCACATCTGAGCGCGCCATCCTTTCAGAAGACGCGTCGTCGAATGAAATGTTTGGCTGATCCCAACAAGGTCCCTTCGCTTAGCCTGTTACAGGACACTGAATGATATGCCGCCCTGCCGATCAGTATCTTCTACATCCAGAGATAAGAGATCATGAGCATCGGAAGGTTTCAGTTCCACTTTCTGGGCATCCATCGCCACAGCAATAGCCTGCTTATTCCCCCAGAGTTTTCCACGCCTAGTCGTATCCGGACTGTCGGCAGGCTCCGCAATACTAAATTCAATCTGGCCAGCATCAATGCCGTCACAAATCAAACTGCCTGACCCGTTCAGGAATATAACACTCAAGTCTGCGCCTCCTCACAAGAACTCATACTGGTCATATGGCCAGCGGGGACTTGGTTCAATGATCAATCGATCGGGTAGCCGCGATAAGCGGCAGTTGCGCGTCCCCTGCGCATTCAATAGTGTCCATCGGCAAAGCAAACGTCGCTCCATTTAAGAGGATCCATATGGCAACGGGCACGGTAAAATTTTTCAATTCTGACAAAGGTTTCGGTTTTATCACGCCAGAAAGTGGCGGCAGTGATGTTTTTGTGCATGTCTCCGGCTTAGCCCAAGCAGGCGGATCGCTCGGAGAGGGCCAGAAAGTCAGCTACGAAATCGGCCAGGATCGTAAGACCGGCAAAGCCAAAGCGGAAAACGTTCGACCGATCTGAATCGGCATCCCGCAGACTTGTCGCCAGGTCCATCGCTGCAATCTGGCGGCGATGGTCTTCGTACGAGCGGCCTACACTTATATTTCCGATCTCCCTTAATCAGCGGTATTCCATGCGCGCTTTGCTGAAAACCGGAGCCGAGACGCCCATCTTCTTTGGTTGCCGTCCGCGATACCGGTTACCCCTAGGAAGCCCCTCGCCTAACGGTTCGAACGTCGGAAAAAGGGAAAACCAGTGCGATAAGCAAATCAACGCCAGACCGGCCATGAGAATTAACCCGAGCGTGAAAAATCCACTGAGAGCCCAAAATATGATCGGGTTATCGCTCATATAAATGTCCGACCCTCGTCTGTTGACGATCCTCCCGTTCTGTATGACCCCAACGAGACCCTGCGCACCGGCCCAGACCAGCCAACAAAGCAATCCCGCGACTAGGCCCGAGCCCAGAATTTGGCTTATCCGCGATAGACGTTTCCAACTCATGGCTGTGCCTTAAGAAACGGGTCAAAGCAGTCTCATACTGAGACGAGACACCCACTTGCCTTCATTCCCGACAACAGGAGTTGGCGGATTGAGAAGGTCCCTCCCCTCGCCTTCTGTGTCAGAGACCGTAGATATCCGCCAGGCGAGTTGATGGCCGACAGTTTCTGCAAAATCCACGCAATAGCGGTTGAAGCGGTTTCTGGCCCCATGAAACGGATAGCTTCCTGATAGGCTGATTGACTGATGCCGAGAAAGCCCGAGACGATACGCGAGGCATCAAGAAGCTCACGCCATGTGCCAATTCCGTTCACACCATACTCGCAGATATCCGGACAGGATCGAAGCACCTGGTCGAGAGATATGGATGGCGTTAACTCGGCAGAAGTTTCGCTTTCAGCTTTCACGGGAACTGGTATTTCTGCAGAAGGCGCTTTCAAATCAATCTTTTTGCTATTTTGAGATTCAAAAAGGGATTCTGACAGGGATTCATTATGCTGCCGCTCATAATGAGCGACGCTGCCGCTCATTTCCGGAACAATCTCTATTGGTTTCAACACGATAGCCATTTCACCACGAATGGCTTCAAAATTGGCCCTGATCGCGGACAGTTCATCAAGAGATGCGCGGCGAGGAATAGCGTCGACAATGGCGCGGAAGCAAATGAACAACGCTTCGAGACGCGCGCCACGCTCACCTGTTTCTTCGGCCTTATCCGCAAAAGCTGCCGCCATATCTCGGCGCATGACGGACACTTCGTCGCGAAGACGCTTCAGTTCTTTCTGATCGGCGAGAATCTTATCTGCGATAGCAGCAATTTCAGACGCGCGATCGAGCAAGGGCGCAAAGGAAAAGCCGAAAGCAAGCTCGACGCCGCCTTCCCTATCCTTATGAGCATAGCGTTTGCGGGTCGGGCTATCGTTGCGCGCAATGATCCCAGCGTCAATCAGGGACGCCAGATGACGGCGCAGTGTCGATTCCGGCATGCCATGGGCGCGCAGCGAAAGCTGTCGATTGGATGGGAAAACGACAAGACCGCTTTTCTCATGCAATTCATCATCAGGCAAAAATGACAGAAGTGAGCTCAGCACGGCAAGACAACGATCGTTCAGACCGAATTCAGCCTTAGTGAGGCAAAGCTGTTTGTAGAGCGCCCATCTGTTTACGCCTCTCCCCTGCTCAGGCTTTTCCTGCGGGTCAGCATTTTGGGCAAAAGCCTTCATTCGTCCACGAAATGCGGACGTGTTAGTCTTCAGAATTTGCATTCCCTCTCACCTTTCAAAAGGCAAAAGAAATCCACCCGCCAAAATGACGTTAAAAACATTGACAAAGATTCTGAGAAATGCGATTCGTAATTTGCTAGGATTACAGATCGGCTCTCACAGACTTTGTTTGTGGGGGCTTTTCTTTTGCGGTTTAATCTCCAGTTTGTGTCTTTTTTGATTGCTCAAACTCATCATAAAGAGAGTCTAACCGAGCAGATATCCAGTCACCAAAATCACCAGCATTAGCGTCAGTGAGTTCGATTGATGTCTTTTTAGGCATCCGATTTATTGAGAACGTAACTGAGGAATCTTTGGATCTCCAGGACTTAACCGGCACCATTTTTTTATTTTTGGTAAGTGGCTTTAGAAGCTGGAAAACACGAACGAACCGTTCATCCGATGAGAGTGCTTTAAGTTCACCGTCTAAGAGTTCACGTACGTAGGATATATTGCCTGCCTCTGCAAGATAAGCGGCGACCTTCACCCATCGATCTCTGCCTGCTTTTGGCGCGGATCCGATACCGCGAATGATGTCGTCTGGAATACGTTCAGCTGTAGAAATAAGGTGTGAAAGCGCGGCTTTATCGATCGCAAGCGCAGACATGATAACATCACGCTTGAAGCCCCTGCCCTCCAATTGGAGCGCATAGAGAGCCTTCTCAATATATGAAAGGTCTTGCCTGGCGTTGTTTTCCTGTCCCTGAGCAACTACGAGTTCGTTATCGGAAAGAGGCTTAACGGTCGCCTTTACGAGCTTTCCAGCTTCCTTCACTGCGCGAAGTCGTCTGCGACCGTAGGCTACCTGATAACGACCTTCTTTATCTGGATGGGGGCGAACGAGAATGGGGACCTGTTGTCCATGTTCCCTTATTTGAGCTGCAAACTCTGCGAAGCTCTCATCGCTCTCTTCAAGACGATCTGAGACAAATGGCTCATCAATAAGATCAGGTTCGATCTCAGAAACTGAGCTAGATTTCAGTTGCTGAATGGAACGGGAAACAGCGCCGATTGCGCCCTTGTGTGAGAACGCAGCAGATGCGCGTTCAGGAGTTTGAACTTCATCGGGAGCAGAGTTGTCGGACGACAACTTTTGAGGAAGCAAGCCTTCAAGCAGGTTTTTGCGAGCCATTACGATCTCCCCCAAGCTGTGTGAATTAACTTTTCGATCTCCGAATTAACATTGTCCAGAGCCTCATGGGCACGGTCATAAGTGGCTCTTGTGAACTGTTCTCTTGGGACTTCGTAAAGGGTTTGCTTAGTGATGCCAGCGTCAGAAATTGCAGTAGATTTCAACATTGGGTGATTAAGAACGTGATCGCCGAACATGGTTCTCATGAAAGACATCATCTGGTTCTGCGGACCATCACCAGGTTCGTAGCGGGTGACTAGATATCGCATCCAATCGTAGTCCATCGAGCCACCAGCTTCAGCGACAACCGACAGCAGTTCCGATGTCATGAGCAGGAACTGACACATCGACATGACATCGAGCATCTGCGGATGGACAGTCACCAATACTGCAGTTGCTGCACAAAGAGCTGACATCGTCAGAAAGCCGAGCTGGGGTGGGCAGTCTACAACAACGACATCGTAGTTATCCGCAACGGATGAAATGGCTTCATCCATTCTCGTGAAAAACATGGATTGATGATCGTTGCGTGCAAGAACACGAGCGGTGTCATGCTCGAATTCGACGAGTTCCAGATTACCCGGAACAAGATCGAGGTTCTGCATGTAAGTCTTCTTTATGATCTCCGAGAGAGGTCGTCTCTCGCCATCGTATCTGACAGCGCCATACAGAGTTTCATTGTCGCCTACATCGAACTCTGGTTGAAAACCGTGAAGAGCGGATAGAGATGCCTGCGGGTCAAGATCGATAGCAAGAACGCGATGGCCATGGAGAGCCAGGTACTGTGCAAGATGTGCAGCGGTGGTTGTCTTGCCGGAGCCGCCCTTAAAATTTACGACAGCTATTACCTGGAGATGTTCGTGTTTCGACCGGATAGGAAGATATCTGCGGTCGTGCTTGCCGTTCTCATCGAGATATTTACGTAGCTCGTGGATTGCTTCAGCACTGTAAGATCGGCGACCATTCGCGCTAACTTCGGGCTGGACCCCTTTGCCTTCTAAAGAGAGGTGGCGTAGGTATCCGTCGTTCACGCCGATGAGTTTTGCAGCTTCAGTGGAACTAAATGAACGCAAACTTTTACGAGCTTCCGGGGGGTATAACTGAATGCGATGCTTCTGTAGCTGCGCAGACAAGTCTTTCGCATGAGTAGCGATTAGTTTGTGAATAGCTTTGTTAAGTTTTGCGTTCGACTCCAAGTCACGCTCCAATGTAGACACGCTTTTTTGCGTAAACACAGATAATTTCCGTCTATGAATACCCCGATTCCCAGCGAGGCTCAACATATTTAAAGTTAATGATCGGTTAATGAGAGTTGGACGCAGATTAAAGGAGTTGTCGCCCGACAACTCCTAGCTATGAGGACGGATTTAAGTTGAAAATTTAGCGGAGAGCGGAGGGGGCTTTTGTTTTTGGATTAAAATCGTAATGGAGAAATGGGCATAAATACACTACATGGCGCGTGTGATGGCATAGCTGTTCGTATTGGCTATCAGAAACAAATTTATCTAAACAAAGTGCTTGTTTATCACGGCGATTATGGTGCCGATTATTCACTTGTTGATGCAAACAGGAAGAATGTAAAGCAGGCAAGAGGATAAAGTTTTTGAAAACCAGCATTTTCGTGCGCAGGCTTCTTACTTTCATGAACTCTTTAAATTGTGATCGAGCTTTAGCAGGTCAACTTATCTTAGTCGGATAGTCAACGACAGCAGTCGCTTCGAAGCATGCTGGGGTCGATGTGGACGGGTAGACCAGGTGTGGCGGGCCTCAGTCATCCCGAGACATCTCAGATGACCTGCGGTGGTTTGCCGATCAATTCTGTTCCAACAATATTCGACTTAAGGCCTTCGGCTCCAGGCGTGCTACGTTGTGTCCGCAATTGAGCGAAAAGGTTGTCCAGTCCGGCTGGTGGCTCAGGCGTCGATAAAGCTCAAGGAAAGGACTTCCTTCCCAGCCATGTGCGCCTACGAATGTCTTGCGCGGAACATCTCGCCAGCGTCCAGTGAGTGTAATTGATTGGAGAAACGTTCCGATCGGATGTGGGCGGCATCTCGAGTCGAGACTGGGTGGTGGCGCGCAATTCAACCCGTCAGCCGCTGCACCTGCGACAAACATGTCCCGAAAACGGGGTGTTGTCAGCGACCACACAGAGTCTCCTGAATCGGGTACGTAGGCATCGACGTAGATCAGGGCCCGGATTGGCGTCGGATTGATGTCTGCGACGCCGCTCATGACCATCCCGCCATAGGATTGCCCGACAAGAACTAGGTCATCGCAGGTTTGCGACTGCACGAGTTCGGCGACTTCACCTATGTGGCTTTCAAGGTTGGTCATGGGAGCAGGAACATTGCCCAGTCCCGAAAGCGTTACCGGCACGACGTTGTGCCCGTGCCTTGTCAATATGTCTGCTAAGTTCCGGTAGACCCACCCGCCCTGCCATCCCCCGGGTATCAGAATAAAAGTGGCCATAATATTTGTTCCATTCGTTGGTGTCGCAACGCGCTCTAGATGTAGCCTTATTTTTGTGCTTTGTTGCCGAAATGGTCGGCAGCTTTGCGCCAAATTCCTATCGCTCTCTTGTGCGTTCGACACTGTCGGCTTTTGGACCTCATTGCGACCCTTGTCGTTATGAATGACTTTCCTTGCAATGGACACTAGGATGGCTGGAGTTGGCGCAGTTTTTTAGGTTGACTCGTCAAGAGAGACAGGAAATTGACAGCAAAACCAAAAACTTTATACGGCCCTCAAGCACAGACGAAACGCGAAATGATACGGAAGTTGGCGGTTATCCTCAGTGCCATTATCTTGGCGTATTCGATCCCCGCAAAGGCTGATCGACTAGTTTGTTCTCAATCAGAACATCTGCGCTACATGAAAATGGTCGGTGAGGTTGGCGAGATGGGGATCGACCGTGACCCTGTGGGGGAAGATGTTGCGGCTTTCGAGAGGTTAACAGCCGCATATGAAACCCTCAACCCGAAAGGACCGAAGACCTCGCTTTTCGTGGCGTATGTTCCCACCGGTCAGATTTATAGTAAGGTATGTGCGCAAGAGCGCTGCACGATGGAAGAAATGGCAACGCCGGAGCAAGCCTGTTTGATCGATCATATGAACCAATGCAGCTATGTTGCACTTCGCTTCCGGGGCGAAGAGTTCTGCCTCCTCCGTTCGCCGCAAAATTAGTTGTTTGATTCTGCCATCTGATGGATTTCTCACCGGCATGATCGCCGAACTCCGTGCGGTATGCGGCTAACTTGTCTCGGAAATCCTGAACTTTGCATCGGGACGCGCTAACTTTGAATTCTCACGGGAACCTTTGTCGCGATAGTCGGACGTGAAAGTCCGACTTGCACGGCAGATTTTTGCGGCACTACTTGCCGCTTCTACCCTCCCTACCTGCAAGCCGACTGACCGTTTCCCACCTCAACCCGGCCGTTTTAGTTCGTAATAGCTAAACTGGCTGGTTGTCTTTCGATCAGACACTCTCCTTTCCGATGACAGGAAACTTGCAGAGAATGGCATCGCATGAACGGATAAGTCCGGGCAGGTAGGACTGGTCTCCCTCCACGATGAAACGATGATATTGATTGATGTGATCAGCAGTAATTTCAATCACCGCTTCAACATGACCCAACTTCTGCATTCTCAGAACGACATTGATTTCCGGTTCCAAGCCCTTGAGTGTGGCTTCGCCTGCCAAAGAGGTCGCCAATACATCTAGTTGACCGCGGAATTTCCTGATGTCCGTAGTCATCAGGATTGGCCCTGCACATTCGACATGTGCGCCGTTAGCCTCCATGCGCGCGCGAACCATCAGCCAATTCCCATCCCAGAAGTCCAACACATCCGGGAACTGGCGTCCATCTATCCAAAGCGAAAAGCCGCTAAAGTGCAAACTGGGTTCATCTGTCATAGCCGCGACAATGCCATGGCGTCCGTCCGTTTTCTACTCGCCAACGAAAAGACCACCGCTCCTCTTGCCATACTTTCCCTGTACCTGAAATTCTCAAGAAGGCTTTCTTCGATTATTGCTTCGAGAGCATAGGTAAGGGCCTGCGTTTTGGCCGCACCCTGATGAATGCCATCTCCGCGTTGGGGGTGTTTCAGAAACTCAACGGCTTTTCTTTTGTCAACAAGGGGAGGGGTCACTGTTGTGAGCACCCTTCCGGTCTGGTCTTCCTGATCGTGTCTCTATCGATTGGGCTGTCCCTGCTCCGTTTTGACGGCCTGTTCATGCATGGCCAGTCGCGCAGCCTCGATTGCCGCAGTAAAGGATTTGGCCCTAAAGCATCGGATTTTCAGTACTCCGGTAGCAAATTTGACGGTTATGGCGTCTGTAATCAGTCTGCGGTGAACTGAAATCCCGACGATGTCCTCCAAATGTATTTCAACACTCAATTCGTCAGGATGAGGATGCAATGCCCGGTTCATGTCGTTTAGGCGGAAACTCAGAGTGGCGGCTGTCAGTTCGCACTTGCCCCCTACCCACAATCCACCTTGCCTACGACGACGCTCATCAATCTGACCAGAGATTGTATCCGGCAAAAGATCGGTTTCCGACAAGCTTGCATTATCAAGGAAAGCGTTGACGAGACGGCTATCGATAACGTTTGGCGTGGCATCCTCCCGATAAAAGTCTGTTGCAACAGGTATCCAGATACTAGCGCATGGGAGAAGCTTTAGACAAATGCACCAGATTGCCTGACTTCAAAGCAGCCTTGAAAAACTGTGCCGACTGGCATTGTTGTATAGTCAAGATCGGCTGCCACTGCGCGGATCGGCACCACACTTGGTCGGCACGGCGGGGACGTAGGCTCCATCGGTGGAGCGACCATTCTCGATGTTGATCTCGGCCGTTCGTGGTCATCTTCAGCACTCTGGAACGCGGACCTTGCTCATGACCGGTGCCGTGAGGAGTATTAGTCACATAAACCGATGCAGATTTGTCGCTTGATTGGAAATTCTTGCAGAACGTTTGGAGGAAGCTATGACGGCAATATTGGAAGGAAGAAACCTTCGGCTCCGGCAAGCGTCCGTTGAGGATGTGGAAGCTCGCCTTTCCCTGGGTAATCACGCAGAAATAATAGAGATGTTTGGAGTGAGTCGGGGCCTCCAACTTCCGTTGACAAGAGACGGTGCGACGCGATGGGTCCAGAGGCTCATCGATCATCCGCATGCCTGGGTGATCGAGATTCACGGCAGACTGATCGGCGAAATCAGGCTGGATAATGTTGATTTACACGACCGGCGTGCGTCGATGGCGGTTGGAATTCTCGATCCGCAATTGCTGGGCAAAGGCTTGGGCAGCGAAGCTATTTTATTGCTTCTGCGACACGCCTTTGCTGACTTGCAGCTTCATCGAATAGGAATCCGGGTGCTTGCTTACAATCAACGTGCAATCCCAGCTTATAAAAAATGCGGATTCGTCATTGAAGGCAGGGAACGAGAGGCGGCGTTTGTAAATGGTACCTGGCACGACGACGTAATGATGGGGCTGCTTGAACACGAGTTTTTTACGCGGAACTCCTGATATTCGCGACAAGCCAGCTGTCTTTTTGGAAACCAATTCAAACGTTGCTCTTCCGCGTCCCTGCGTAGATGATCGTAGGCCGCGCATCTTGGGGCTATTTGAAGCCGAACTGGTCGATAACTTCCGTCAAATCGACATGGCCTCGGCAAGCTCCATTGCCTGGCGATATCTCACCGTTCTCCAGCGATGTCGCATAAACGACGGCCGGATCGGCTTCGATGCGTCCTCTAAGGGCAGCAAGTTTTGGCCAGCGCGCCATGTCGGCCACTTGATGGAAGTCGAGCCAACGGGCGACCCCGATCAGAATGCCGTCAGCTAGTGTCGGATTATCGGCGATCAGAAATCGAGAGTCTGCAATCATCTCCTCAAGCCGGTCGTGGCGTTCGATGACGCCTTCGCTGCCCCATTCTTTCAAGGCCGATTGCATCGCCGGGTTGGGGGGCTGCATTTCCATCGCAGCCCAAAGGGGGCCAAACACTCCGGTGAATCCGGTGTTGATGAACGCCATCAACTGATGCATCCGGTCGGCTTCGTGCGACAGTGGATCGAAGCTAATGCGCCGCTCGGTGTCTCGGGCCTCCAGCCACGCAGCGATAGCCATGGTTTCGGTGAGTACGTCACCTTGATCTGCTACCAACGCGGGTGTCTCAACGCGCGGATTGATCCGCTTGTAGGATGGATCACGCATCTCGCCGAGCATGTCGACGCGGCAGAGCTTATAGGGCCTGCCCATCCATTCGAGAGCGGCGACGAGTCCCATAGAGCTTCCCGCCGGAAAGCCGTATAAGAGTATGGGTTCCATGTTCTTGTTCTCCATGATTTCTTCTGATCACGCTGCGCAGCGAAGCCGAACCTTAGCAGGCGGTTTCGCCAAGTAAATTACGCACTTTTTTGTTACCATGAGCTGCTGATGAAAGACGTTATTTCCCGCTGCCCTATCGAAGAGGTCATGCTGATTCTCAGCGGTCGTTGGCCGACGTTGCTGATCTATTATCTGCAGGAAGGTACGAAGCGGTTCAGTGATCTTCGCCGGGACAATCCGACAATCTCTCACAAGATGTTGACGCTCGAACTGCGGAAGCTCGAGGATGCTGGTATTGTACGCCGTACCGAATTCGGGGGCTATCCACTTCGCGTCGAGTACGACCTGACAACTGCCGGAGAGCGACTGGTGCCGCTCATCGATGCGTTAGGCGATTGGTGGGAAGCTACCGATGGCAATATTGGAGAGCAGGGCGCGGATAACTTGGACATTCCAGATTCACAGCCCGACCTCGTTTGATCGCAAATTGAGCATCCGGCTGAGTGTTGCCACGTTCGTACGATTCTCCTTTTTCGATCGCAAAGCGGCCAGTCAGCTTTCCACCCCCGTTGCAGACATACGCAAATCAATCTTGCAATGACAGGTTGGGCCTTATTGCGGACCTTTTACAAGCCGGACGAAAATGACCTATGTCGCCCGAGGTACTCGCGCTAATCGTCTCTCCCGGGTTCGTTTGGATCGTTGGAAAACAGGGCGATCTTATTGCCCTGAGGGTCGCGTAGGTAACCGACATAAAATTTAGGACCGTATGAGTTACGGAAGCCCGGTTGGCCCTCGTCAACGCCCCCTGCGGCAAGCGCGGCGGCGTGAAGGTCACGAACCTGTTTTTGACTGCGAGCCTGGAATGCGATCATTGTACCGTTGCCAGCTGAAGCCAGGCGCCCGTTGAAGGGAGGCTTGACGTAGAAATCCGGCAGAGCGGCTGACGGGCCCGGCTGTTCGGGTAGCACGTAGCTCAGGCCTTCGGTCCCCTCAGTCAGCTCGTAATCAAGCGCTGGCAGGAACGCAGAGTAAAACCTTCTCGCGCGAGCGATATCGTCAGCGCCAACGGTTACGTAGCCTATCATGCTGCCCATTCTCCTCAGAAGATTTGGTTATTGTAACGAAATCCCTGCGCGACCGTAGCACCAACTTACAGGTCCGTTCAACGTCCGCTTCGTCGGCAATGCAGCCCTTCTATGGTGACCATCGCAACGACCGCTTCCAACACTATTCAGACATGCAGATCGTCCGCAATAATTGGAGGCAGGCGAAAGGAATGATTGTTGTTATAGCGTTGCTTTGAAGCCATTCGACCATACGATCAGCATAACATTGCTCAATATCGACGGAGTCTGCATGCGTAGGAATTGGAATCTGATAAGGAGCATGATGAATGCGGCAATTGATGTTTGCGAGTACGTCGACTTCTCCGGAAAATATTTGATATCAAATCATACGCGCGCGCCATGAAGCCGGGGAAGAATTGCATTACGTGCCGGAGACCGCCCGTTCTGTAGTTTCCATGGCTCATATCAGCGCTGAGTTGATTGTTGCAGATGCTTCCCACCCTGCAAATGAGAATATTGGTCACATGATCTCGTGGTATGATGAATTCCTGTCCAACGGTCTTAACGCAGCAGTCGCTGGCCATCGCGCTCCTCAAGGTCGATCATTGATTAAGCATCGGACATCATAGCAGCCGTGACGCCCGTCCGCTGCGCCGTTTGGCATTGTTGTAATAGTCGGATGCTTGTTGCACGGAGCGATGACGTGATTGTTCCATGGCTTCAGGCAGCGGAATGCCACGATTGGCGGCTTCGGTGAGATAGCCGGAGCGAAGACCGTGGGCGGAGAACTCTGTGGCATCCAGCCCTGCCATTTGCGCGCGCTGTTTGACGATCCGGTTGACGGCGCTGGGTTCGAGCGCTCGCGCGGACACATTGCCCCAGCGATCGACTTTTCGAAACACACAGCCCTTGTCGATCCTGGCTGCTTCCAGCCAGATGGTAAGAGCTTCAACGGGCCGACCGGTCAGATAGACGATTTCATCGTGATCGGCACCACTGGTTTTGGTGCGACCGAGATGAATGCCGAGTGAGGGTAGGGGAGAACCGTCCTCATCGGTGACGGGCGTATGTTTGACGAGCTGTTCTATACGCAAACCGGCGATTTCACTACGCCTTCGCCCGCCTGACGCAAAGGCCACCATCAGGATGGCCCGGTCACGCAAGGCGGTGAGATCCTCGCCGGAACAGGTTGCCAGCAGCTTGCCCAGAATATCGCCGGTAATCGCATTGGCACTCTTGCGGCTGCGTGGCCGGTTCACGGCACGCACCGCAAGCCGGATGGCCGATTTGACGGACGGCGATGAAAACGCACCCTCCAGGCCGCGCCAACGGGTGAGTGTCGACCAGTTGGCCAGACGACGGCGGACGGTGGCAGGCGCATGCGGTCCAGATACCCGCAGAAAGCCACCTCGGCGCAGGTCTGTTTCCACGTTGGCCGGCATGCCATGATCGGGTTCGATCTCGCGTTGCTGCGGACGCCAAAGATGATGCGCGATGAATTTGAGCAACAGGGCTTCGGGTGCGGGGAAGGGGACGGGGCTGCCGGTTGCAGCGAGTGACCAGGCTTCAAGATAGGCCAGGTCTGAAGTCAGTGCGCGCAGGGTGTTTTCGCCCATGCCCTCATTGACGAGATGCCGGAGCGTTGCGACATCTTCATCGCTCAGAATACCTGCCAGCATATCGCGCCGGTGCATCGGCAACACGGCGGCAATCGTGTCGAGTGTTTCGGCGCGGCGTTCGACAGCTGAGTTGGATGTTGCGCTCAAAAACCTGTCCTCTAAAGGGTCGAAAGCGCTTGGTTCGTGCGCTGCTTTTGCTCCGATTCTCACTGATTTGCGGCCTGAAATCAATCACCTCCGATAACCTATACTTATCGATGGTGAAAGGCAAAGAAAAACACCCTCGATGTAACGAAATCTAAGCGTCATTTAGGTTGACAAATCGATGTTAAGTCATTGTTTTTATATGCTCTAAAAACCGCGATGAACGAGAATCTGCTCGTCAATTCGAAGGGTAAGCGGGGCATATCCGTTGGCGGTGCCATTTTGTTGTGCAGTTGCACGGTGAGTTGCAATCTACCATAATTCCTTTTGCCCAAGAAGGTCGTATAGATTGCACGATGAAGAAGACTCCGATTACCGAGCTCGATATTGATAGTCTTGATGAAGCCACGCTGATGGAATTGAACCGGCACATCGTTGAGCGATTGCAGTTTCTCCATCAACAAAAGACAGCCGCTGTGCTGCAGGAGATTAAGATCGGCAGTGGCGTGATGTTTGAAGGGCCAGATGGTACGATGGTTCGAGGCTTTGTTATTCGTCGCAATCGCAAGACGGTGACGGTGCACACGGATGACGACAATCAGTGGAATGTTTCACCGTCATTACTGAGCTTGACGGGTGGTCATATTATGGATGAAGCACCAACAAGAGCAGGTCGGGTGGTGCCATTCTCAAAGCCTGACAGTCGGAAGTAAGTGGGATCAGGCCTTGGCGATAATGAGGCCTGCAAGCTCCGGAATGGCTGTTTGTTGACTGGATATACCAAGCCGGTCGCCGAGATAATGCCAGAAGGAAAGCCGAAGCTTTTTGCAGGTCTTCATAAGGCCCAGCATGGTATCGCGGGCAATGCGCCCCTCTTTGCTCATTGTGCCACCCGAGATCTTGCGTTTGGTGACGCAGCTGCGCAGATCGCTCGGACGCGTTGGTGTGCAACGGAATTTCCGGGCGTTCGAGAACCTTGAGCAGTTCTTCCTTGCGGCGTAGCAGGCGTGCCAACAGCTTGTCCAGCTCCACACAACCCGTCCGGATAGAGAAGATGCGGTCAAACCGTTGCCGGAAAGCGCTGATTGATCCTGGTGAGGGGCTCTTCTGCCTGAATGCCTTGAGCGCCCTGTAGAAGCTCCAAATGAGATCGCGTATATTTTCCACCCACCGGACGTGCTGTGGCGTCGCCGGCATCAGCTTTTGCAGCAGTCGCTCCGCATGCACCCAGCACAGCGCATGATTGCCAACCCGGAACTGGCCGGCATCGTCGGAGATAATGACGGCATTGCCCAGCAGGCCGTGGTGGCGAACAGAACCCCAGATGCCCGCTTCCGCGACGGCCCGAACCATGTCCTTATCGAAGATGTCGACACTTTTTTGCGCCAGGTGTTCCAGAAAGGGGACCTGGTTGCAAAAGCGTTGAGGTGTGCGTGTTTGCAGCCTGGCGATGACTGTCGGATCCACGCCATGTCGCGTCTTCAGATAATCAGAAGCAGCATCGTTAAGCACATAATCCTGGTAATTGCCGCGCAAGAGCGACAGGAAGTTCAGGCGGGATTTTGTTCTCGTGGTGCGAAAGACGGTAAAATGCTCGCCGCCAATATGGGTGGTATAGAAGTTATCACGCGCATGACGGGCCCCGGTGTCATCGACCGTTACATAGGCTTCCGACACCAGGCCAGCATGCAGAACGGCAGCATCCTCAGCAACAAAGCCATCCAGCCCCCTAGTGAGCAAACGCACAACCTGGCGTTTGGAGATGTCCATGCCGATGTCATTAAGCAGGGTCGACAACCGTTGCGCTGTGACCTGACCTTGCGCATGCAGCATCAGGCAGAGCCGCCTGAGGTTTGGGCCATAACCACCGACGATTCCGGCAGGTAGCGGCGCAAGAATAGTCTTACCGTTCGGAGCAACCCAGCATTCGCGCCGGTAGTGAATAACCTCAGCGCGCAAAACTATATCGCGCACGTAATAGCTCTTGTAGCCCTTGAAGCGTGAACCGTCCCGAACACGGGCATGAAAAACCACATCCCGATCAACGCGCTCGACATCCAGTTTCGGTCCACGCGGCTTCTTCTTGCCCGCCTGCTTGTCCTGAGCTTTCGCGTCCGTTGACTTATCCATGCCCGACGGTTTGAACGGCGGCCGTGGCGGCAGGTTTTTCAGCCGCGCAATTTCATCGCGAAGGAGTTGGTTCTCAACTTTAAGCCGGGTGTTTTCCAGACGGAGCTCGGCATTCTCCTTACGGAGTGCTGTATTCTCAGCTTCCAGTTTTTCAAGCCGAGCCTCTGCACGTTCGGTTTTCTCAACCAAACCCGTGACCAGACTGCGCAACGCGTTCAGTGAAAGCGTGTCAGCATGCTTGGGCGAGGGAAGCATTCTCTTCGGCATCGCAAAAGAGAATCATGATTTGCCAAAATCAGGAATCCCATAGCCATGAAATATCGATGCGGAACTTACGATATGCACAGTGTTTAATATTTCTGACTTGGAATCAGAAACAGGGTCTTGGCCACCAAATTTGCTCCGCTTACGCATATCGGGTGAATCGAAGCTGACCACTGCGCGTCAATGCGCCCTTGTCGACCAGATCCTGCAAATCGCGGGTGGCGGTTGCGCGTGAGGTCTTTGTTATGGCCAGATAGTTGTCGGCACTGAGGCCACCGATAAAACCCTCCGGTCCTGCCTCGAACAGACGCGCAATGACTTTCTCCTGACGGGGATTGAACGTTCCCCTGAACCGGTCGTAAAAATGCGCCTTGGCGATGTAGAAGGCGACGCGATCCAGCGGGTTCTGTCGCGAAATCTTCACTTCTGCTCCGCTACTGTCCCTTCGGAGCGCATAATTGAGTGAGGTGACAGGGTATGGCAATCGATTTCAAAGGGGCTCATTTTCCTAAAAGTGTCATCCTTTACGCCGTTTACTTTTACGTGCGCTATCCCGGTTCCTATCGTGACTTGCAGGAAATTATGGCCGAACGTGGTGTGAACGTTGACCATGCAACATTGAACCGTTGGGTTGTCCGTTACGCGCCACAGATCGCAGATCAGGCACAGAAGCGTAAACGTCGAACGCTTGCGTCATGGCGTGTTGACGAGACCTATATCAAGGTTCGTGGTCAATGGACCTATCTGTACCGAGCCGTTGATCGTGACGGACAAACGCTTGATTTCATGCTCGCCGAACGCCGAAATCTCGGTGCTGCACGGCGTTTCTTCAAGAAAGCCATCGCAGCCAACGGTGTTCCAGACAAAATTGTCATTGATAAAAGCGGAGCCAATCTGGCCGGAGCACAAGCTGTAAACACAATCCTGAAAAAAACCGGTCACAGCAAGATGATTGAAATCCTGCAGGTTAAATATCTCAACAACATCCTTGAGCAGGATCACCGGTTTATCAAGCGAGTTACCAAATACATGTTGAGCTTCAAGGCATTTCATTCGGCTTCAGCGACAATCGCGGGCATCGAAGTAGCACATATGATCCGCAAGAAGCAGTTCGCAAATGACAACCGCTCGCCATTCGAGGTCTTTGCGGAGCTTGCAGCATAATTGCGTCTGAAGATCAGGCCGCTTTTAACCTGATGAAAAATTTGCGACATAACCCTCAAGCGTGCTGTTTTGCTGATAATGCTCTAGAATTGCGACATGTTGACAGATCTCAATCTCAATCTCCTCCGGTCGTTCTTCATGATTGCTGAAGAGCGGAGCCTGACGCGGGCCGCGGCTCGTCTCAATATGAGCCAACCTTCCGTCAGCCAGGCGCTCCAACGCCTTGAAGAACAGCTCTCATGTCAACTGGTTCTGCGCGGAAGCAGAAAATTCGAGCTGACGGCGCGGGGGCAAAAAATTTATGAAGAATGCGGCGAGATTTTCCGCTCGGTGGAGCGCATCGGGCAGTTGACTCAGGAACGTACCATCGAAGAATTCGGCGAAGTTCGCATCCAGATCATCTCCAATCTGGAATCGCCGCTCATCAACGAGGCCCTGCGTCTCTATCACCAACGTTATCCGTCGGTGACATGGGTCATCGAGGTTCGCAACAGCCAGGATACCATCAAGCGTATTCAGACGGAAAAATGCGGGCTTGGCTTATGTCTGTTGTCCCGCCCAGTTTTCAGTCTGAACTGTCAGTTGCTCTTCCGGGAAGAGTTCAGCGTCTATTGCGGTGCTGAACATCCGTTTTTCGGTCGCAAGGAGGTGGAAAAACGGGAGCTCAGACAGGAATCCTTCGTGTCTTTTACCTGCGCCACCGAAGGACTGGGGCTCGAACCCATGTCCGTTCTGAGCGAAAGCCTCGGCCTTGGCGAACGCATCAGTGGCCAGAGCTCCAATCTGGAGGAAGTGCGCCGCATGATCGTGGCAGGGCTGGGTATCGGCATTCTGCCGTTAACAGCGGTCCATGACGAGGTCACCAGCGGCCTGCTGTGGCCACTTGAGATCAAAGGTTATCCGCTCGGCGCCGATGTTTTTCTGGTAAGCCATCCGGACTGCGAATATTCCCGCGCCGAGCAGCATTTCATCGACATCGTGCTGGAACTGTGCGCTCTGCTGCCGGATATGTAGTGAGGACGCTGTCGGCAAGCGACGGCGTCCCCAATCTTTTCAATTAACGGTCAGCACGCGCCACAACGGCGTGCAGCAGAACGTTGAGACCCGGAGCGATATCGTCGCGGTCACAGTTCTCATCATTGTTATGGGTCACACCGCCCTTGCAGGGCGTGAAAATCATGGCCGTCGGGCAATGACGAGCCATGAAATAGGCATCGTGCCCGGCCTGAGACTGGATATCGCGCCAGTCATACTCCATCCGCGCCGCTTCGGTACGAATACCATCCACCATGCTGCGGTCGAAGATATCGCCACCCCAGAACCATTCGTCCTCAATAACCGCGTCACAGCCAGCGCGCGCCGCACTTTCAAACACCGCCCGGCGCATCTTTTCGCCCATGACCCGCGCCGTGGCAGGATCTGGATGGCGCACATCACAGATCGCTTGCGCGGTATCGGACAGGATACCGGGCTTGTTCGGCCATGCAGCCAATCGTGCACCCGTCGCCTTACCGTCGCCAATGGCAAAATCCCAACCGATATCGTCAACGGCAGTCAGCCAACGCGCACCGGCGATCAGGGCATTGCGACGCAGATCCATCGGTGTCGGACCGGTATGCGCGGTCTTGCCCGTAAAGCGCACCCGCATCCCATAGCTCGGATAGCCACCGGTCACCACGCCGACATCGCGCTGCTCAAGGTCGAGAATAGGGCCTTGCTCGATATGCAGTTCGTAATAGGCATCAATGTCGCCAGCCCGGCACGGCTTGTTTCCATTGTAGCCGATGCGTTCCAGTTCGGCGCCAAAGCGGGCACCGTCATCCGAGATAAGCGCTTTGACCCAGTCAACATCATAGGCCCCAACAAAACAGCCTGATGCAACCATCGGCGGGGAAAAACGTGCGCCTTCTTCATTTGTCCAATCCACCACGATGATCGGTCGTCGCGTGACATGACCAACATCGTTGAGCGTGCGCATCACTTCCAGCCCGGCCAGAACACCGGCAATACCGTCGAAACGACCGCCATTGATCTGCGTATCGAGATGACTGCCGATCAGCACAGGTGGCAGTGATGGATCGGTTCCTTCGCGGCGACCGAAGATGTTGCCGAGCTCATCGATTTCGACGCTCAATCCGGCATCGCGGCACCAGTTGACGAAGAGATCCCGCATCCGCCGGTCGTCATCTGTCAACGTCAATCGAGCGAGGCCTCCAGGGCGGCCTTGTCCAATCTCGGCAGAGCTTTCAATCGTCGACCAGAAACGGTCGATATTGGCGCGGGTGGTCGATATGAACGACATGGTTCACCTTTCAAATGCAATTTTAAATAAGCGACTCACATGCCGAAAGACAGCACGGTCATCAGGCTCGGGAACAGCACGAGTAGGAACATGATGAGCGTCATGACGCCAATGAACGGCAGCAGATAGCGGAAAGAAGCCGACATCGGTATGCCACCCGTCCGGCACGCGGCCATCAGGTCGATGCCCAGCGGCGGTGTATTCGCACCGATGGCCAGATTGATGGTCAGCAGAACGCCGAAATAAACCGGATCGATCTCGTAGGCGCGCAGGACTGGCAGGAAAACTGGCGCCAGAATGAGGATGATGGCAATCGATTCCATGAACGTACCAAGCACGAGAACTGCCGCCATCATCAATATCAATGCGATCGTTGCACTTTCGGTGGCACCGGTAATGGAATTCACCACAAGCTGCGGCACCTGTTCGACCGTCAAAATCCAGCCGAAGACGGAAGCAGCGGCAATGACGATCAGGATCGAGCCGGTCATCTCCGTTGTGTCGCGCAGCAGGCTGAACACTTTGGAGAAAGTGAGGTTACGATAGATCACGGTGCCAACGACCAAGGCATAGGCAACGCCAATGCCCGCCGCTTCTGTCGGCGTGAAGATGCCGAAACGAATGCCACCGACAATGATGACCGGTGCCAGCAGTGCCAGCAAGGCTTCACGAAAAGCCGAGCCGAGCCGTAACCAGCTAAATGGCTCCCCGCCTTTCCAGCCGTTCTGGCGGGATATCCACCATGCAACAACCATCAGGCCAAGCCCGAGCAAGAGCCCCGGACCAATGGAGTGGATGAATAACTGGCCAATGGAGGTGCCCGTTGCGGTTCCATAGACGATCAACACGATGGATGGCGGGATGACTGTGCCAAGCGAGCCGGCGCAACCAAGACCTGCGGCAGAAAAGCCAGGATGATAACCGCGCTCCTTCATGGCTGGCAGCAGCATGGAGCCGATTGCCACAACATCCGCGACACCCGAGCCCGAGAGGGACCCGAACATCATGCAAGCCGCAATCATGACGATTGCAAGGCCGCCCGTCCGTTGCCCGACAACAGCAGCGCAGAGATTGACGATCCGGGGAGCGAGGCCGCCGTGGACCATCAAAAGACCAGCAAGCAGGAAGAGTGGAATTGCAAGCAGCGTGAAACTATCGACACCGGCGACCATACGCTGTGCCACAACCATGACCGGCAGGACATCGCCTACCAGCAAATAGGCTACAGACGAAAGTGTCAGTGCAACAACAATTGGCGCATCGATTAAAAGCAGAAGAACGAAAACGGCAAAAAGAACGAGAAGAGCAAGGCTCATTTGCGCAGTCCCTGAGCAATGAGAGCAATCAACGCAGCGGTCGACGTAACGGGCAGTGCGAGGTAAGCAAGACCGGCTGGCCAGCTCAGCACCGTCGTTTCATGTGACCAGGTCAAACCGGTTATCTTCCATCCAGACCAGAGAACAACGATCAGGAACAGGAGTGACGCGATCCGGGCAGCCAAAGCTAGAAGTGAACGGAACCGACCCGGCGAGATAAGCAGATCCGTCAATCCCGCACAAAGATGCGTATTGCGGATAAGCGCAGAGATTGCCCCGATGAACGTCACCCAGACCAACAGAAGCCGAGGAATTTCCTCCGACCAGCGCGGGGTAAAGGAAAAGACATACCGGCACACGACGACATATACGATGATGCACGTGAATGCGGCAATGGCCAATCCGCCAATGGAACTGGCCAGCCGATCTATGGTGTTGGAAATCTGCGACTGCGGCAAAGGCTTGTTTTGCATGGAAATCTCGCTAGTACGGATACGGACGCGAAGCGTTCAAAACGCTCCGCTTGCCGATGGCGAGCGGAGCGCGGGCTATCACTTGCGATAGCTATCCATGATTTCGAGCAGCTCAGGACCGAAAACGTCCTTCTCGCTATCCCAAATCGGCTTGAGGGCTTCAACGAATGCAGCCTTATCAACCTCGTTGAACTTCATACCCTTGGACTTCAGCTTTTCGATAAGTGCGACCTCGTTGTCGGCCACCATCTGGCGCTGGGCTTTTCCCCAAGTGACGGCAGCAGCCTTTACAATGGCCTGATCCTCGGGAGAAATCTGTGCCCAGGTCATGCTCGATACGGTGAGGCAGGCCGCGCCCCAGATATGGCCCGTCATCGAAACATATTTCTGCACTTCGTAGAACGAAGAGGCGTCAATGATCGAAAGCGGGTTTTCCTGAGCGTCGAAAACGCCTTGCTGCAAGGCCGAATACAATTCCCCAAATGCCAGCGGCGCCGGTTGCGAACCTAGAAGTTCGAACGTCGCGAGACGAACCTTGTCCGGCGTCACGCGGATCTTGAGACCGGCAAGGTCTGCCGGCTTGACGATTGGATGCTTGTTGTTCGTGATATTGCGGAAGCCGTTTTCCCACCAGCCAAGCACCTCGATGCCCTTCGGACGCAGAAGATCGGCAAGTGTGGTGCCAAGCTTGCCATCCAATGCGGCGAAGGCCTGCTCACGGCTGGTCCATGCATAGGGCATCTCGATAATGCCGAATTTCGGCTCTACGAACTGGAAAGACCCGCTGCCGATCAGACCGCCCTGAATGGTGCCGATCTGCATGCCCTCGATGACTTCCTTTTCCGTGCCAAGCTGGCCAGACGGGAAGATGTCGATTTTGACACGGCCTTCGGTTTTTTCGGCGACTTCCTTGGCAAACTCAACAGATGCCTTGTGCCAGCTATGCGTATCGGCAAGCACATGGCCCAAACGGATGGTCGTCTCGGCCATTGCGACCGAAGGACCAGAAAGTCCCACGATCCCTGCCAGAACCGTCGCGGCGAGGCCACGAGAGAATTTGGAGATGCCCAGTTTCATATCACCCTCATTTTTTGCATTTATTCTAGGCATCCATGGCAGCGGAGCAGCTTTTAAGCAAATAGACATACCCAATGGCAAACATTGTGCTGGCCTATGACACGTTGTGCTTTTTTCTGTGGGATAAGACCTGTCATCGGACAGTAGCTATACATTCGATCTCGATATCGAAATGAGTCCACGGCTTGATTGTCACGCAGCTACGCGCCGGAAAAGCACCCGTAAAATACTCGCGGTAGACCGCATTCATGTCCGCGGAAAATTCGTTTTTTGTAATAAAAACAAGCGATTTGAAGACATTCTCGAACGAAGACCCCGCATGGCGCAGTGTGAAAGCCAGTGCTTCCATGCATGCGCGCGTCTGGACCGATATATCGCCCTTGACGATTTCGCCCGTCTTCAGATCGATCGGAGGCATGCCACAGGTATAGAGAAGATCGCCAACACGCGTCAAAGCGGAGGTTGGTGCGCCGAGTTTACGGATGGCGTCGGAAATGACAGGAATTTCAATGACTTCATGTTTCATGATGTACTCCGTGAATATCGTCTGAAACATTTAGAATATTCTTCTGGCTGCTGAAAAGGGCAGGGGAGCGACTGGATACAGTGCACCGCCACTCGGTCTACCTTTTATGGGTAAATCGGCGGGTTGATTAAAGCAAAGCCTTCCTGTCTCGGAAAAGGCGCGACCACAGCACTGGCTGCATTCAGTGGAACATTCTGTTCCCGGGTAGGAACCCAGCTAACCGCGCTCAGATTGAGGGCATCACGTTGGTTTCCCGCCGAACAACGGTTGGCTTGAACACGCGGGTTGCTTGCGAGTGTTTTTCGCCGAGAAATAGCAAAGGTTGGAATTATTGCACAAATATCGATTCCACGTGAATAGAATTCGTAATTTAATTAAATAGCATCATATATACCATCTCTTCACCTACTTGGTAGGCTTCACAAAAAAACAACAGGTGGCCAATTTCAAGATGTTATTATTGTATAAAGTGCTCGTGCCGACGATGAAAGACGGCAATGGGATCGCGACTGCCGGGTAGGTGAGGAACGTCGACGCCGCGCAGAAAGCCAGATCGACGACCGGCCACAATTTGACCGGGACGGTAATCCGAACTTCGATACCCAAGGCAATTACATCGGCTGCCAAGGAGTGGGCTGCGAGGTTGATACTCCCGAGGACTAGTCAGATACGGTTATCGCTGCCGCTTTTGGGTGATCGCCAAAAAGGTTGAGCACAACTATGATAGGGGTGGAAACGGAACGGTTTCATCATTGATGTGCTCACGGATTCTGACTGGCAATCAGATGGCACGACCAGCAGCGGAGTGGGAACAGTTGTCTGAAAACTGGTTCCTGACGCTGCACCGCAACTTAATAGGAGGGAAACGGCTTGTAGCCTTTAATATTAACGACTGCGCAGAAGATGGTCTTCAGACAGGGAAATCGCAACCAAGTCCATCACGGCGCATATTGCTGGGACTTTGCGCAGATCGTTATGAACTGTAAGTCAAGTCTGTTTTCGAACCAAATGTTCCAGGCTATGTCGACGCTGCAATCGTCAGCACATGGTTTGAAAAGCAGGGTGAAGAAGTAGGCGATCATAGGGGCCACACAACATGGGGGCGCAATCAGGCGCAAACTTCATCGAAAGCTTAGTGCTGATGCGATCACAACCTAGATAGTTCTCTCCTTGTCGGGACGACTAAACGGTCGTGCTCTTACTGAGCACTCGACGGTCGTCGCTCAGTTTCAGGCTACGGCAGTAATTCGGACGCTGCGGTTCAATATGTGCCTTGCATGCTGAATAAACAAAACGAAGCTTTGAGGTTTTTTGCAATCCGAGCGCCGCCTTTGCTGTCAGTTCGGATTTTCCGAGACGACTCGAAGTTGCGCGCGCTATCTGGCGCGTCGTTTTCCATCGGATTGACACATGATGGAACTTTCTGGCAACTTCCCTGGAGATGCGGAGGGGGTTCTATGGCTGAGGAGATCGGATTGAAAAACGCGACGAGGGTCGGCAAAACACAGCAAACATCACGTGATAGTCGCTACCCTCGAGATGTCATCGGTATCATTGTCGATATGCAATCGGGCTTTTCGAAATCCAATCAGCGGATTGCGGCGGGCATCCTTGGAGAACCGCATCGCTTTGTCGAGCTGCCAATCGAAGAGTTGACCAATTGGCTCGATGTTTCTGCGCCGACGATTACCAGATTTGCGCGTACCGTCGGTTGCGAAGGGCTGAAGGATCTCAAACTGAAAATCATGGGCTCCGTTCGCGTCGGTCGTCGATATATGGAGCCGGATACTCCGCCGAACTCGGTAGGGGAAATAGCCGAGCGTGTCAGCCAGCGGGCGCAAAAGACCATTTCGGATATGCACCACGCGCTGGATCTCGATCGAGCCGAACAGATCATCAAAATCATCAGTCGATGCCATACGCTTTATGCTTTCGGCAGTGGCGGCGTGTCGTCATGGCTTATCGGTGAGTTACAAAACCGCTTTTTCAGGCTCGGTATCCGAGTTGTTCCGAGTGACGATCAGACGATGCAATTGATGCTGGCTTCCACCGTGGAACGAGACGACGCATTGTTGTGTTGTTCGTTGACTGGCGACAACAGAGAGCTTGAGCGGGTGGTCACTGTTGCGCAAGGCTATGGCGCGAAAGCTATAGCCCTGTGTCCTTCGGATAGTCTTATAGCCAAGGCAGTCGATCTGCATCTCGCTGTCGATAATCCTCCCGACGAGGATATTCTGTCGCCAGCAACTATGCGTTACGCCTACCTCATGTGTATCGATGTCATTGCTTATGGAGTTGCCATCGAGCGGAACGAGACTGGTCGTGAAAAGATGCGGCGCATCAAGCAGCAGCTCGCCAATGTTCGGGGGAGTGATCGGACGCAGCCTTTGTGCGATTGATAGTCAATTGATTGATGAAATTTTACTTTTGGATCAAATTTTGCTTCTTTTATAAGCAACTAAGCGATTTCAGTCAAAAAATGACATAAAAATGAAAAAAATATTGGACAGAGAATAATTTTCACGCATACTGGCACCATAAATAAGATTTGAAATGCCAAGATGACAATCAACGCCTGAGGGGCGTTGATTATAGTTTTCTCTTTAGGGTTCGTATTGTTCGAATTCTTGCAATCAAAAATAAATAAAATGGGGAACTGGCATGAATAATGCGCTGGATCGATACTTGCTGTCTAGAAGACAGGTATTGGCGGGCATGGCTGGCTTTACGGCCACAGGAATGCTTGGCAAACGGGCGATGGCGGCACCGTCCACGGCCATGGCATTCATCGGTTGGCAGTACCAGCCGCAGATTGTCGCTGAAAATGTAGAGACCTTCAAAAAGCTCTATGATGAAAATGTCGCGTATGAGCTGGTGACCGGCGATTATCATCCCGTCGTAGAGACCAAGCTGACCGGCGGACAGCATATGGATATGCTTTACTCAGAGGAAAACTATATCGCTCGCTGGCATGCTGCTGAATGGATCCGCGATCTAGATTCATTGCCGGGTGTGGCCGATATCAAGGCTGGCATGTTTCCTGTGAGTGTGCAGTCATTATCCTTGCCGAATGGTGGCCCATTGTGCGGTTTGCCCTATTATGCGGGATACAATACTTTTCTCTATAATGAGGAGCACTTATCCAAAGCAAAGGCGGATGTGCCCAAGACCTGGGATGAAGTGCTGGAGCTAAGCCGGAAGCTCAAAACCGATGGTATCAGCGATGCTCCCTTCCATGGCATGTGGCAGCAGCAATGGTCCGATCTGTCGTGGAACATCTTTGCGTGCTGGTATTCCGAAGGGGCCAAGATCTTTGATGAGAAGGGCGACTTCGTCGATGAGCCGGCACTTCGAAAAGTGCTGGAATTTTTCCAGACGGTCTACAAGGAAAAGCTCGTTGTGGAAGACATCATGACACTGCCGGGTGAAGGTGTGCCGAGCTATGCTTCCGGCCGTCATACATTCATGGTGGTGCATGACTACAACCACAAGGTCGTCAACGATCCGGCCGTTTCCAAGATCGCAGGTAAAGTGCGCAATGCACTAATGCCAGGTGCTACCCAATCGACCATGGCATGGACCGCGGCCTATCTGATGGGCGCGCAGCCCGTTGACGACCAGCGCGTTTGGAATCTGTTGCAGTTTTTTGGTGGTAAGGCCTCGGATGGCCAGTACCATGTCATCAAGCGTTGGGCGCTCGAGTTCGGTCTGGGTTCTGCTTATCGCGAAGTGATGGCTGACCCGGATATCGTCGCGAGCTTTTCCAAGTGGCGCGACCTCGACATCTCGGCCAAGCAACTCGGCATGGCAACCTCACGCGCCATCGGCAAGGCGATCTGGTTCCCGGAGTGGGATATGTTCATGATGCAGCAGCTCCAGGAATATATCCGTTCAGGCAGTTCGACTGATGCCTTTGTTTCCGCGCTTGCCGCGAAAGCTTCTGAGCTGAAGGCCCAGTATCAATAAGGCTGTTGGCTGGAAGCGCTCCGGCCACCGCCGTCTATCCCTTTCCGTTTCCCAGTCTGGTGGTGACTGCTTTTGGCTGTTTCGCCGGGCGAAGAGTGTGAGGTCGTGATGACACTTACGATAGACAGTCGCTCAGCGCATATACCCACGAAAGACCGGCGCCAACTATTCCGGCTTCCGGCATTTGCCTATGTTTCGGTGACACCAACACTTTTCCTGATGATCCTTATCGTCGGAATTCCGCTCCTCTACAGTTTCTATCTCTCATTTGTAAGTGTGAACCCCATTACCAAGAAGTGGGTGTTTGTCGGTTTAGGCAATTACACTCGCATCTTCTCCAACGATGACTTCTGGGCGGCATTGGGGCGAACGCTTTATTTCTCGGTTTTGTCCGTCGCGGGGACGACGGTTGTCGGAACTGCCATGGCATTGGTGCTGAACAGGCACTTTTCGGGCCGGGGATTTCTGCGCAGTGTCGTCCTCATTCCCTGGGCAATGGCTCCGGTAACCATCGGTGTATTGTGGTCTTTCGTCTACGCAGGCAACTTCGGTCTGCTGAACGGTTTACTGAATGACATCGGTATGGGGCATTTGGCACGTCCCTGGTTTGGCGACGGCTTTCGAGCGCTCAATCTCGTTACGTTGACCCAGATATGGAACCAAGCGCCACTGATGACGCTCATGCTCCTCTCAAGCCTGCAATCCATGCCCTCCAACCTGCATCGCGCAGCTGAGCTTGATGGGGCCGGGCCGGTAACGCGCTTCATGGCGATCACCCTGCCATGGCTGAAATCCACGTTGTTATTTGCGATGATCGTTGCCACCATCAATGCGCTGATGACTTTCGATATTATCTGGATCATGACCCGAGGCGGTCCGGGTGCGGCAACCACGACGCTATCCTGGCTTGGCTATCTTCAGTCGTTTCAATTCCTGAAATTCGGAGAAGGGGCAGCACTTCTATATTTGCTGATGATGCTTAGCCTTTTGCTTGCACTGGTCTATTTCGCTTTCCTGTCTCCCAAAAAACAGAAACAACCATCACAGGACGCCATGACCGAGGTCTTATCGTCAGCGCCGCGTACCAGAGCATTCATGGTAATCTTGCCTGCTTTCTCAAGACGTCGCCTTGTCCAACCGCAGACGGCGAAGCGTTTGACCACGATCGGCTTTTATACTGCCGTTATCACAGTCTTCCTGTGGTCCTTCCTCCCGGTTGCCATGCTTGTTCTCATCAGTCTGTCACCAACAACGGATCTCATACGAACACCACCGTCCATGATACCTTCGGCATTGACGCTCGATAACTACCGGGCTGTTCTGATGCCAAGTGGTGGTACGACAAGTGTGCAGGCGGCACGCGTACCTTTATCGTTGCTCAACAGCTTTGGTATCGGCGTCGTCGTCTCGGTTATCAATGTGGCTCTGGGAACTCTCGCCGGTTATGGATTTGCCCGTTATGCCTCGCATAGGTTCTTTTCGGTGAGTTTGTGGGCGCTTCTCATAACGCGCATGGTTCCGGCGCTCACTCTCGTCCTGCCGTTTTTTGTGCTGTTTCGCATATTGGGCCTCATTGATACACATCTGGGGCTTGTGATCGCATATTCAACGATCCTGATGCCGCTTTCCGCTTGGATGATGAAGACCAGCTTCGAAAATGTACCGCTCAGTCTGGAGCGGGCGGCACTGATCGACGGATGCACACCGTTCGAGATGTTCCGCAAGGTGCTGATACCTGTCGTAAAGCCGGGAATTATCGCGGCACTGATATTCTGCTTTCTGGTTTCGTGGAATGAATTTCTCTTCGCAATGATCCTGACATCCACGCCGAAAACTCAGACTATCCCAGTGGTTATCGCCGGGTTTCTCAGCCAGGCTAGGTTCAATGAATATGGCCCGCTATTCGCGGCGAGCGTGCTGGCGATTATTCCTCCGGTGGCAATCGCCTTCTTCTTTCAAAAATACCTCGTTCAGGGTGCGCTTTCAGGCGCGGTCAAGGGCTGAAAGGAAACTCTTATGGCATCAATTCAGATCGCAGGCCTGAACAAACAATATGGTGCGTTAAACATCCTGAAAAACCTCGATCTTTCGATCGATGATGGCGAATTCATCTCATTTCTCGGGCCGTCGGGTTGCGGAAAGTCAACGTTGCTTTTCTGTATAGCGGGGCTGGAGGAGATCAGCGAGGGATCGATCCGCTTTGACGGTCAGGAGATGTCGGATCTGTCGCCCAGAGATCGCAATATCGCGCTCGTCTTTCAGGATTATGCGCTCTATCCGCATATGAGTGTTCGCGACAATATTGCATTTCCGCTGCGCCGACAGAAAGTCGATGAAGCGACAATCAATCGGCAGATTGGCTGGGCCAGCGAAGTTTTGGGTATTGAAGCTTTGCTTGACCGGCTCCCGGCTGCGCTTTCCGGCGGTCAGAGACAGCGCGTCGCTGTGGGGCGGGCCATTGTCCGCAATCCTTCCGTTCTCTTGATGGACGAACCCCTGTCCAACCTTGATGCCTCTCTGCGCGTGCGCATGCGGACGGAAATCCGGCGCTTGCAGAAGGAGCTTGGGATCACGGTCATTTTCGTAACCCACGATCAGGAGGAGGCGATGGTTCTGTCTGATCGTATTGCGGTGATGAAGGATGGTGTGCTGCAACAGTTTGCACGTCCCATGGAGGTTTATTCCAGTCCCGCCAACCAGTTTGTCGCCGGGTTCATCGGTAGTCCGCAGATGAATTTTCTTCCTGCGGAATTGTGTGGCGGGTCCAAGGGTGAAATCATCGGCGTTCGTCCCCACGATCTTAAGCCCGTACCAAGGGCGGCAGGCGGGCTGAATTTGTCCGGGGATCTGGTTCTCGTCGAACCAGCCGGGCCCTACCAATTTCTCGATGTCGCAATCGGGGACCACGCGGTGCGTGCCACCTGTACCGATGCCAGCGGTTTGTCTCCTGGATCGAGAATTATCCTCAACGCGAGCGCGGAAGCAGTGCGTTTCTTTTCGAGCGACAGCGGCGCGCGCATCAATCAGCAATTAAAGGAACCGGAAAGCAGAATTCATGTCGTATGATCTGGTATTGAAGAATGGCCGGGTAATCGATCCCTCGCAAGCCATTGACCGTGTGACGGATGTGGCCTTCAAGGATGGCAGGGTTGCCGCGGTTGGAGAGGGACTGACAGGCACAAAAATGCGCGATGTTTCGGGCCTGATCGTGACCCCGGGTCTGATCGATCTGCACACCCACGTGTATTGGGGTGGCACTTCGCTCGGGGTGGACCCCGATCTGTTCGCTCGCAAGAGCGCGGTGTCTACATGTGTCGATACCGGCAGCGCCGGACCCGGCAATTTCCCGGGCTTTCGCAAACATGTCATCGAACGCAGCACGGCGCGTGTATTGGTTTATCTGCATATATCCTTTGCGGGTATCTATGGTTTTGCCAAGAACATCATGCTGGGTGAAAGCCATGACATTCGCCTTCTGGCCGCGCGCGAGGCAGTCGAAGTCATCAATGAAAACCGTGATGTGATCGTCGGTGTGAAGGTTCGCATCGGACGTCATGCATCTGGTCCCGCCGGTATTCAGCCGCTTGATGTGGCGCTTCAGGTGGCCGATGAAACCGGCCTTCCGCTAATGGCGCATATCGACGAGCCACCGCCTTCCTATGAAGCGGTCGTATCGCGTCTTCGCAAGGGCGATGTACTCACGCATTGTTTCCGTCCGTTTCCCAATGCACCGATCGATGGCAAGGGCAATATCAAACCGGAAGTTCTGGCAGCGCGTGAACGAGGGGTTATCTTCGATATCGGTCACGGCATGGGTTCATTCGCCTGGAAAACCGCTCGGGCCATGATGGGGCAGGGCTTTATGCCCGATACGATTTCGTCCGACGTGCATGCGCTGTGCATCACCGGGCCGGCCTATGATCAGGTGACGACATTGTCCAAGTTTCTGGCGCTCGGCATGCCGATCAGCGACGTTATCGCAGCATCGACGATCAATCCGGCGCTTGCTGTCCAACGGCCTGAGCTCGGGACTTTGAAACCAGGTGCTGTAGGAGACGCCAGTGTTCTCGACCTGCGTGCCGGCACGTTCCCGCTTGAGGATGTGCGTGGTGAAGTGGTGACGGCATCACAGCGCTTGTTCGCTGCCGGTCTCGTCATTGGCGGGCGTGAAATGGATATGGACAGCCAATCGTTCGCAAACGCAGCAGAATGAATGGGAGGGAAGATCATGGATGGTGGTTACACATCCGCTAAAATCGGAAATTATATCGCAGGCGGTTGGGAGACAGAGCCCGAAACCATGCCAGCGATCAATCCGGCGACTGGCAAGCAGATAGCGCTGTTGCCGAAATCGACGGTTGCGACTGTCGACAGGGCGGTGATGGCAGCCAAGACGGCTTCTTCTTCCTGGGCATCGACGCCGATATTTGAAAGAGCGGCTCTTTGCGTGAAAATCGGATCGGCGATTGATGCGTCAAGGGAAAAGCTCGCACGTATCTTGTCCGGGGAACAGGGTAAACCGCTCTCTGAGGCGATGGGAGAAGTCGGCAAGGCTGCAGACGGTTTTCGTCTAGCATCCGAACTTGTCAAACAGATGGGGGGAGAAACTCTGCCCACTGAGGACCCGACCAAGCTGGCAATGACAATTCGCCAGGCACGTGGCGTCTATGGTGTGATCACACCATGGAATTTTCCCGTCAACATTCCGGTCGAGTATCTCGCGCCGGGTATAGCGACGGGCAATGTCATAGTCTGGGTTCCTGCACCTTCAACGTCCTTGATCGCCTGTGCTCTGATGGAAGTCATCGAACAGGCGGGGCTGCCTGACGGTGTTATCAATCTGGTGATCGGTGAGGGCGCTACCGTGGGTGATGCCGTTGTTGTGCATCCCGATGTCGCGGCAATCGGTTTCACGGGAAGTGCTGCGACGGGCAAGCGCATCGCCGAACGTGGAGCAGGCAAACCACTTCTCCTGGAACTCGGCGGAAACGGGCCGGTTATCGTCTTTGAGGATGCCGATATCGAGGCTGCTGCTTCTTCTGCCGCTGGTGGGGCTTTCTTTAACGCGGGGCAGGTTTGTGCCGCGACTGGGCGCGTACTCGTCCATGAAACCGTGGCCGATGCGCTCTGTGAAAAGCTTGTCCAGCATGCCGAGCGCCATGTGCTAGGCGATCCTTTTCAGCAAGGCACGACGATGGGGCCACTCAACAATGCCAAGGTTGCGGTCAAGGTGAAAGAACATGTCGATGATGCGGTGGCGAGTGGTGCAACATTGCTTTGTGGAGGCAAGGCGCGTCCCGATCTGGGGAGTGACCTGTATTTTGAGCCAACTGTCATTGCCGGTGTAACGCGCGATATGCGGATCAATCGAGAGGAAACATTCGGACCTGTCGTTCCAGTGCTGACGTTCCGAAATGACAGCGAGGCTCTCGAACTTGCTCTAGACAGCGAATATGGACTGTCGGTGGGCGTATTTACCAAGGACATGCAACGCGGTCTGTCGGTTGCTAAAGCTATTCCGGCAGGCATTGTGAACATCAACTCCGGCAGCACCTATTGGGAAATCCATCTGCCTTTCGGCGGTGGTACGAACACCAAGAGCGGTATCGGGCGCCTTGGTGGGCTGCATACGATGGAGGCCATGACGGAACTCAAGATGATTACGATCACTCTGGATCGCAGGTAGGAGCGATAGGATGGAATCTGTATCGAGAAAGGACGAACGGCTGGTCAATTTCGCGCTGTCTGCGGACGAAGAGGCGAGAATGATTGCGGCGCTTGTTGATGAACTCATACCGGGCGATGCAATCTGGCCGTCGGCTTCTGCGGCAGGCGTCCACGGGATTATTGCTCTGCGGTTGCTTTCATCATGGGACACTGCAGCTCTTGAAAAATTTGCCGATTTGATTGGCTGGCTCAATGGCAGCCTATCGAGCGACGAACCAATGCAGCGGACTGAAGCGGTTGCTGCGTTCGAAGTTCGTGATCCCGATCTTTTTGACAAAATTTACATCGCAACCGTGCTTGCCTATTACGAGACGCCGTTTGTCGTATCGGTTATCCAGCAAAGCGGCAGACCTTATTCCATCCGTCCTCATCTATCTGGCTATCCGATGGAGCCGTTTGACTTCAGCAAGGATATCCCCACTCACAATCGCGGTCATTATCTCGCGACGGACGCTGTCGTGCCTGTCGATATTTCCGAACTGGCGCTTGAAACGCAGAAAACTGAAAACTGGGGAGTTGCACGATGACTGCGGATCGGACTTGCGACGTTTTGATTATCGGTGCCGGTGCAACCGGCTCTCTCGCGGCACTGGTACTGGCACACGCCGGACTTGATGTGGTTTGCCTTGAGCAGGGCTCCTGGGTTGAGGCTGAAGATCACCCGCATCTTCATTCGGATTGGTCCTGGCAGCGGCGCACTAATTGGAGCCCGGATGTCAATAAGAGGTCCCATCCGGACGATTTTCCGGTCAACTCGGATTCCTCGCAAATACTGATGTGGAACGGAGTTGGTGGATCGACGAATGTGTATGGCGCCATCTGGCCGCGATACCGTCCATCCGATTTTCGAAAAGGGACGGAACATGGGTTACAACCCGATTGGCCGATTTCCTATGAAGACCTGGCGCCCTTCTACGAAGCGGCGGATAAATTGGTTGGTGTCTCCGGGTTGGCGGGTGATCCGGCCATGCCTGATCGGGAGCCCTGCCCAACCCGTCCCATGCCGGTGTCGAAAGTGGCCAAACGACTCTCTTCCGGTTTCGACAACCTCGATTGGCATTGGTGGCCGGTAGAAGCAGGAGCCATCACCGAGGATTATGACGGGCGTCCAGCCTGTAACAATTGTGGTGTCTGCAACGGTTGTCCGCGCGGCTCAATGAGCAAGTACTCCATGTCGATCTGGCCCAAGGCACTTGATGCCGGCTGCGAGTTGCGTATCCACGCGCGCGTGCTGCGTATCGAAAAGGATAGTGACGGACGGGCGACCGGCGCGCTTTATGTCGACCGCAATACCGGTTTGAAGCGATTCCAAAAGGCTCGCTTGGTTATCGTTGCCGCCAATGGAATCGGAACGCCGCGCCTTCTGCTTGCTTCCGACAATCTGGCGAACAGCAACGATCAGGTTGGCCGTTATCTCTTACACCATACGCTTGTCGCTTGTGAAATGTGGGTGAATGAGCCGGTTGATGGCCAGACTGGCTATGTCGCGTCGCTGATTTCACGCCAGTTTGCGGAAACCGATCCGTCACGTGGTTTCGTTAATGGCTTCAATTTCAACTGTATCACGTCTTCGCCATCCGCGGGAGAACTGGCCGCAGGCTGGTTTACTTCTGCGCGAGCTCCTTGGGGTAAAAACCATCACAGTTGGTTCCAGAAGCATTTTGGTCATTCGATCGGGGTTTTTGCCATCGGTGACGATCTGCCAAATCCCGAGAACCGGGTGACACTCGATCCGGAATTGACCGATTCCGATGGAGTGCCAGCCGCCCGCACCCATTATGCACCGGGCGAAAATGACAAGCGCATGATGAACTATATGCTTGATCGCCTGGAAGATCTGGCAAAGGCATGTGGTGCGTTTGAGTATCGCTTGCATGATTATCGTGACAAGAATGGCGTCTATCGGACACCTGCCTGGCATATGATCGGCACATGTCGCATGGGAAGCGATCCCGAAACGTCGGTTGTTAATAAATGGAACCAGACCTGGGAAGTCCCAAATCTGTTCATCGTTGACGGAAGCGTGCTAGCAACCGGTGGTGTCGTCAATCCCACGCCGACGATATCGGCCTTGGCGCTGCGGGCCGCTGAATATATCAGGGATAATTTCGCGACCCTTACCACGACGGAAAAAACATCCATCGCGGCATGAAACCCTTACCCTGCCGACAACGATCTGTCGGCAGGGTAGCAAACAGCCGATTTCTGCCAGAGGATTTGAGAATGCTACAGGTTCCGCCGGCTCAGCCGGGAATGAGAGAGGCGGATATCGATACGCCCGCGCTGATCATCGATCTCGACAAAATGGAAGACAATCTGGATCGTATGGCAACCTATTGCGCGTCGTCAGGTATTCGATTGAGGGCGCATGCAAAAACACACAAGTCACCGGTCATTGCGCACTGGCAGATGGCGCGCGGCGCTGTCGGTCAATGCGTTCAGAAAACCGGTGAAGCGGAAGTGCTCGCATGGGGCGGTGTTTCCGACATTCTGGTGTCGAACGAGGTCGTAAGCGAACGTAAGCTTGCGCGCCTGCTGGCTTTATCTGGCATGAGCGATGTTGCGGTTTGCGCCGACAATGAATCAGTCGTCAATTTGGTCGAGAAAGTTGCGGCTGACAGCGGCAAACGTTTCAGGGTTCTGGTTGAGATCAATGTCGGCGGAATGCGCTGCGGAATTGCTCCGGGCGAACCGGCGGCGGAGCTTGCCGCAGCAATCGCGAACAGCAAACATCTCATATTCGGTGGACTGCAGTCCTATCATGGCGCAGCTCAGCATTTTCGCAGCGAAGAAGAGCGCTTTGAGGCCATAAGACAGGCGGTTGAGAAGACCGAAGCGACGATCACGGCAATACGAAAGCGCGGACTTTCATGCGACATCGTCGGGGGTGGCGGTACCGGCACCTTCCGATATGAGGCGGCAAGCCAAGTCTATACAGAATTACAGGCTGGCTCCTATCTGTTCATGGATGCCGACTACAGCCGCAACGATCCCATGCCGCCTTTCAGCCAGTCGCTTTTTGTCTTGAGTACCGTCATGAGCGCTCCGCGTCCAGATCTGGCTGTGCTGGATTGCGGCCATAAGGGCATTGCGGTCGATAGCGGCCTGCCGCTGGTTTACGGTCACCGCAACGTCACCTATGCCGGTGCATCCGATGAACACGGTGCACTCATAGTTCATGCGGATGGAGAGCGACTGCAGATCGGCGAAAAGCTTCGTTTGGTGCCGGGACATTGCGATCCGACAGTGGATCGTTACGATTGGTATGTCGGTGTACGAAAAGGGCGCGTCGAATGCGTGTTCCCAGTCGCCGCGCGGGGAATGATGCAATGAATATTGAACGTAGCAGTCTGGCTAACCAAAACCGACTCGCATCGATCGCGTTGCAGTGCACGCAATGTGCAGCAAGAGTGGCGGCCTCGCTCGTTTATCGCTGCGATAAGTGCGAAGGCATTCTAGAAGTTCAGCACCTCGAAGAAAAAAGCGGTTATTGGGCAACAAGTGATTTCGTGGATGAGGAGGTAACGCTGGGTGAGGGAAACACGCCTCTGCGTCGTGTTCCGGAGACATTGCTGCACGAAGCCTTTTGTGGAAGGCTCTATATCAAGGATGAAACCGGCAATCCATCCGGCTCATTCAAAGATAGACTGGTCGCCGCAGCGATTAGCAAGGCGATGTCATTCGGTGCCCGCGGCATCGTTTGCGCATCCAGCGGCAATGCGGGTGCAGCGGCGGCCCGTTATGCCGCGCACCTGGGATTGCCCGCAGTCATTGTCTGTCCTGAACTGACACCGGAGGGAAAACTCACGCAGATAATGGCCTATGGTGCTCGTCTGGAAAAAATTCCCGGACACTATGGCAATTCTTTTGCCCACGCTTTGGATATTTGTCGCAAGACGGGCTTTGTCAATGTCACAACCACTTATCTCAATCCCTATGGTGTTGATGCGCTGCGTCTGGTGGGACAGGAGATTTATAACGCACTGGGTGACGATGTACCGGATTGGGTCAGCGTACCAACCAGTTCCGGGCCGTTGGTGAAAGGAGTTTTTACCGGGTTTAAGGATGCAGCCGGATGCCTGCCCAGGCTTGTTGCTGCGCAGGCGTTGGGCTGTGCGCCTATTGCGCGTGCCTTTGCAGCGGGTGAAATGAATGTTGAGCCTTGGGAACAACCGAAAACTGTCGCGTCGGGGATATCCGATCCATTGCAATTCTACCCTCAGGAAGGAAGTCATACGCTTTCGCTTGTTCGCGCGACTGGGGGGATGGCAATAGGTGTTGAGGACGAATTTATCCTTGAAGCGATGAAAGATCTCGCGCGAACAACCGGAATATTCTGCGAGCCAACTGGGGCAACTTCGCTTGCTGCTGTGCGCAGACTATTTGCCCAAGGGCATATCGCGCGGGATGCGGTTGTCGTTTGCATCGTAACCGGTCATGGCTTCAAGGACTTTGCAGCATGGAATTTTTGATAGAATTTTCAAGGTAACATCAAGTGCAACGTGACGTCACCCTATCATGTAATCGCGTGAGAATTAAGTGCAGCGCCGGCCCAGCTTCAACAGAGATGGACCGGCGCTCAGGGCTGCTTAGTAATCGGTGATCTTTTTCATGTAGCGGCGACCGTCCAGCATGACCTGTTCACGTTTCGCCGCCAACTTATAGGCAAATTTCCAAAGAGCATCGAAGAAAATCAACGGCACGAAATATCCCTTGAAAGTGTCATCTATGTCAGCGAGATCGAGTTTCGCTGCATCCAGCACCAACATATTGTCCGGCTCGCCGAAACGGTACAGGAAATCCCGGCCACGCTCGGCCAGCGCACGCGTTTCATCGAGCCCAATCATGACGACGAAGCAGGCATTTTTATCGACGACTTCGAATGGGCCATGGAAGAACTCATTGGCGTGGATAGCTTGCGAGTTGATCCACAGCATTTCCATGAGCACGCAGATGGAGAATGAATAGGCTGCGCCATAAACCGGACCGCTAGCCATGGTGTACACGACTTTTTCGCGGCCATAGCGCTCTGCATATCTGGTAAAGGTTTCATCAAAATGCTGCTGACCGCGTTCAATGGCCGGTTGCAGTGCCGGCAGGCTTTCCAGCAGTTTGGGCAGCAGGCTGGTCTTGTCGCGTAAATCGACAATGCCCGCCAGCAACATGTAAAGCACGCTGTAATTGCTGTCGGCACCATCGATCGGAATGCCGGTGGTGTAGGACGCCTGGTATTGCAGCACGTGGTCGGCGGCGGCGGCGAGCGGCGATTGCGGATCCAGCGTCAGGGAGATCACGCAGGCGCCCCGGCGACGGGCATGTTCTGCCGCCCGCACCGTTTCCTTGGTGGTGCCCGTCTGGGAGCACAGAATGACAATGGCATCGCTGTTGAGGCGACGCGGGTCGCGTGTGACGAACTCGTCGCCATTATAGACATCAGAGGTCAGCAGTCCCGAATGGCGATCCAGAAAATACTTGCCCGGATGCATGATTGACAGCGATCCGCCGCAGGCAACCAGAAACACATGCGAAAAATCCCGCTGCGCAAGCGCATTCAAGGTTTCAGCAATATCGGTAGGAAGTTGTTTGGGCATTCTATTCCTCTTTTCAGCGTCTTGAAGAGCCCGGCTGTGCCGATCGGCAGCCGTTCCGGTCCAGTGCAACATTTCCCGGTACCAACCCCGCGATACGTTGACAGTTCTACTTTAGTGTGCGAACGTTCTCACATCTTGTCAATTGGGAAAATAAGAATGATCAAAATCGCGGCGATGGGCGATAATGTCGTCGATTGTTACATTTCGCGTCGGGAAATGTTTCCGGGCGGTAACTGTGTCAATGTCGCTATCCATATGAGCCGTTTTGGGGCCGAGGCGGCCTATATCGGCGTGGTTGCCGCAGATGCGGCCGGAAGGGTCATTCAGGCCGCACTGCGCGACGAGGACGTCGATACTTCGCATCTGCGCATGGAGGCCACAGGCAAGACGGCCTATTGCATCATTGGTCATCGCGGTAACAATGATCGCTATTTCATCCGCTTTGATCTCGGAGTGTCTATGTTTGAGCCGAGCGCCGCCGATATTCAGTTTGCGCGCCGGTTCGATGCCGTCCATATCGGTCAGTCGAGCGGCCTTGACGGCTGGCTGGATGCCATTGCGCCGCAACGTCTGTCCTATGATTTCTCCACCCGTCGCGACGTGGAACACTATCGACGCATCGGCCCGAAATGCTTTCTAGCCGCTGTTTCGGGCGGTGAGCTTTCGCCGGACGAGGTTACGGCGACCATTGCCTGCCTGCGCGAGAGCGGCGCGGATTGGGTGCTGATCACCCGCGGCACCAAGGGCGCAGTTCTTGCCGGTGCGCAAGGGGTTTTCCATGCCGAAGCAACACCGATTGTGGCGGTTGACACGTTAGGCGCTGGTGACAGTTTCATCGCCCGCACCCTTTATGGCCTGGTGAAAGGCGAGGCGCCCGCAACATTGCTACAGGCGGCGTCACGCGTTGCTGCGGCGACATGTGGCCAATATGGTGGTACAGGTCATGCCGCGCCGATTGATCTCGGCGAGCCTATAGCCGAGTTGCAGGATTGAGCTCGCTGCGCGTGTCTTTTTGAGGTTAAGACCGGCCAGATCAACCGGGATGGCGGGCGAGCGAACAGCGCGGCTGCCATTCGGCATGCAGCACGATATCCTGCTGCGCCCGATCGGCGCTATCGAGCCGCTCCAGGACCAGACGAGCCGCGGCTTCGCCAACCTCGAGCAGCGGCTGCCGGATTGCCGTCAGTTTAGGGGTAAAGAACGACATCCAGTCCAGATCGTCGAAGCAGACCACGGACAGTTGCTGCGGAATGGAAATATCGAGTTCGCTGATTGCCAGCATGGCGCCGGCTGACATCAATCCATCGGTGGTAAACAGCGCTGAAGGCGGGGTTTCCCGGGTCAGCAACGCGATGGCGTGCTGGCGGGCAATATCGATCGAATAGCTGCCCACCTGGGCAACGAGGCTCGGATCAAAGGCGATCCCGGCTTCCTCATGCGCTTCGATATAGCCGAGCAGACGTTGCCAGCTCGGATAAAGCGATGAAATATCGATTTTCTTGTGCTGGCGGTCGTGAAGAAATGCGTTGAGATTCTTGTAGCGGCCATGCTCGAGTTCCGCCAGTACGCCAATCCGACTATGGCCGTCGAGAATCATTTGGGTCACTGCGGCGTGGGCGGCCTGGCGGCCATTGACGGTCACCGAATCCGCCTTCAATCCCTTCACGCGGCGATCGATCTGAACCACCGGACAGCCGCTGGCAACGACATCGTGCAAGTGCTGCGCCTTGAGAATATCACAGGGCGCAATGATGATGCCGTCGGCCTGCTTTTCGCGCAGAAGATCCACTGCCTCCAGCTCACGATCGATCGATTCATCGCTGTTGGTGACGATCAAGCCAAAGCCGCGCGCACGAACCACATCGGAAATACCGCGCAGAATACTGGCGTAAAACGGGCTTTGCATGTCGCCCGCGACAACGCCTATGGTCTTGCTGCGCCCGGTGATAAGACTGCGTGCCAGCAGATTGGGGCGATAGCCCAGCATATCAGCGGATTTCTTCACCTTGTCGCGGATTTCTTCGCTGGTATAGCCATAGCCGCCCAATACACGTCCGGCGGTCGCGGTGCTGACGCCGGCCAGGCGCGCCACATCGGCAATGGTCGTCTTGTCGGCGCGTCGTTCACTCATGTCTGCGCGTTCCTTCCAAGCAGTTTCACGCTGCTCAATACCTGTACCGTTTCATAGGCGATGATGGGCCTGATCTCAACTTTCAACTTGACGGATGCGATCAATCAATGGCTATATTGTGAGAACGTTCGCATATCATTTTCAGCAACGCAAGTAGAAGACGAGCCTCGCACGGGGATAAAGTTCCAATCAAAGGGGAGATAAATGACCAATCGTCGCAAAACCGCATCCCGGCGCATGATGGTAGCGCTGGCGGCGCTGGCCACGGCCGCCAGCATCACCTCGGTGCATGCCGCACCGATCAAGGCACTACAGGACGCTGTGCCGGAGAATTATAGGAAGGGCGTCAAGATTGCTGCCTTCAATGACTGGCCACCGGACGAGTTTGTCGAAGACGGCGTCCTGAAAGGCTGGAGCATCGACATGGCCAAAGCCATATCGGAACGCATTGGCGTACCATTCGAATTTACCGCAACCAGTTTCGACGCCATCATTCCGGGCCTGGCCAGCAAGCGTTTTGACGCCGGATTTTCTTCCTTCGGTGTGACGCCGGAACGGCTTGATTCGCTTGATTTCATTCCTCAGCGCAAGGAAGGCACCGCCTATGCCTTCTTGAAAGGCAAGGATTTTTCCATCAAGTCGGAAAAAGATCTGTGCGGCCATAGCGTTGCAGTGATGACAGGTGCCTGGGACTACCAATATCTGAAGGAAAAGAGCGCGGAATTGTGCGAATCCGCCGGTGAGAAGCCGATTAACCTGCAGCAATTCACCACCCAGAACGCCGCCGAACTGGCTGTGTCCTCGGGGCGTGTTGAGATGGTGGCGGCCGGATCGGCAAAAATGCACTATATGGCCAAGATTACGGGGCGCTTCAGCGTATCTGAACTGGTCAGCAATCCGGTCTTCAACGGCATTGGCGTGCGCAAGGGTGATGCGCTTGGGCCAGTTTTCCGTGATGCCATCCAGTCCATGATCGATGACGGCTCCTACAAGGAAACCATGGCAAAGTGGGGCGTTGATGGCGCCGGCACCCTGGAAAAGGCGGTTCTGGTTACTAAGGACAATCCGGAGCCAAAATAGTCAGGGCCGATTGAAGGAGAACGCCCGTCAGCCGGCGGCGGTGCGAATACAGCCGCGGTCCATTACGCAAGGGCCGGCCCGGAACACGGGCCGGCGGGTTTGGTAAGTTCGAATACGAATTTCGCTAAACACGATACGGTAGTCTGGAGTAAATCATGGCAAGAACAGCAAAGACGGTCGCGCACCGGCCGGATATACATAGTGTCAAACCGATACCCGTGCGCCATCCGTCTCGATGGATCACCGGCGCCGTGCTCATTCTGATCGCATTGAGTTTTGTCAATATGCTGGCGACCAATGAGAACCTGCAATGGAACATTGTTGTGCGCTACATGTTTCATCCCGACATTCTCGCTGGCTTGGCGCGCACGCTGTTCCTGACTTTTGCCGCAATGATCTTCGGTTTTGCAATCGGCATCATACTGGCCGTGATGCGCCTTTCGGCCAATCCGGTGCTGCAATGGGCAAGCTGGCTGTGGATATGGTTCTTTCGCGGCGTTCCACCCCTGGTTCAGCTGATTTTCTGGTACAATCTGGCGCTTCTGGTTCCCAATCTGACCATTGGCATTCCGTTCGGGCCGACATTGTGGTCCTGGGACATGAACACGCTGATCACGCCGATGAGTGCAGCACTGCTTGGCCTGTCCTTTACAGAAAGCGCCTATGCCGCCGAAACCATCCGCGCTGGCATCCAGGCGATCAATCCGGGCCAGACCGAGGCCGCCGCGACACTTGGCATGACGCGGTTTCAGATCATGAAGCGCATCGTGCTGCCGCAGGCAATCCGTATTATCATTCCGCCGATCGGCAATGACACCATTTCAATGCTGAAATTCACGTCGCTGGTCAGCGTGCTTGCCTTGCCCGATCTGCTCTATTCGGCGCAGATGATTTATTCGCGCACATATCAGACCATTCCGCTGCTGATCGTGGCTACGATCTGGTATCTCATCCTGTCAACCGCCCTGACTATCATCGAACACCATATCGAGAACCACCTGAAATCCCGGCAGATCACCCGTTCCGCGTCATTCCTGTCCAGACTGCTGCCCTTCAAATTTGCGCTTGGATATCAAAAATGAATGAAACGCCCGCGAGCTTGCCACTGCTGCAGGTGGAAAGACTGACCAAATCTTTTGGCAATCACCGGGTGCTCGACGGCATCGACATAACGGTGGAAAAGGGGGACGTGACCTGCATTGTCGGCCCATCCGGCTCCGGCAAAAGCACATTGCTGCGCTGTCTGAACTATCTCGAAGTGCCGGATTCGGGTGCCGTGTTGCTGGAAGGCGAGCCGATCGGCATGCGTTGGCAGGGTGAGCGGCTTTATACGATGTCCTTCAACGAACTGGCACGCCAGCGCCAGAAAATGGGCATGGTGTTCCAGGGCTTCCATCTCTTCCCCCATAAGACCGTGGTGGAAAACATCATCGAGGCGCCTATGATCGTGCGTAAGATTAGCCGTCAGGCGGCCATTGCTGCGGCGATGAAGTTGCTGGAAAAAGTCGGCCTTACCGAGCGCGCGAATTATTATCCCGACCAGCTCTCCGGTGGGCAGCAGCAACGCGTGGCGATTGCCCGTTCATTGGCCATGCAGCCTCGGCTGATGCTTTTTGATGAACCCACATCAGCTCTTGATCCGGAACTGGTCGGTGAGGTTCTGGCGGTGATGCGCCAGTTGGCCGAAGACGGCGTGACCATGATTGTCGTCACGCATGAAATGAACTTCGCCCGCGAAGTCGCCGACCACCTGATTTTCATGGATGGTGGCGTGATTGTTGAATCCGGCCCGCCTAAAAAGGTTATGGGCAATCCACAACATCCGCGTACTAAAAGTTTTTTGAAGCGCGTGGCGTGACAGGAACGAATGATGATAATTCTCAATGCACAGCAAACCGAAGCCGCGCTCGATTATCCGGGATTGATCGAAGCCTTGCGTCAAGCGCATGCGAGCGGCAAACGACCGCAAAGCGACACTACCGTGCTTCAGGATCGGAAAAGCGCAGACAACCAGTTTGTGTCCCTGGTAGCTTGGCTCGAAGGGGAGGCGGTTGCCGTCAAGCTGGTCGGTGTTTTCCCTGCGAATGTCAAACTTCCTGTGGCCCAACCTTCGATCCAAGGCACGGTAACGCTGTTCAGCGGTCAGACCGGCGAAGCACTCATGGTCTGTGATGGCGCCATTGAAACCTTCAAGAAGACGGCGGCAGATTCGGCACTTGGCGCCAGCCTGCTGGCGCGCAAGGACGCCCGTACCTTGCTGGTGGTTGGTGCCGGGGGGCTAGCGCCCCATGTGGTGCAGGCTCATTGCGCCAGCCGACCGTCGATCGATCAAGTCTTTATCTGGAACCGCAACTTCGACAGGGCGGAAAAACTTGCCAGCCGACTTGACATTGCTGGCGTCGACATCGTTGCCGTGGAGAATCTCGATAACACAGTATCGATGGCGGACATCATATCGTGTGTCACCATGTCGACCAATCCGCTGGTTAAGGGTAAACTCCTCAAAGAGGGCGCTCATGTCGATCTGATCGGTGCCTATATGCCGGACATGCGTGAAGCCGATGATGACGTGTTCCGTCGTGCCGGACGGGTATTTGTTGATACGCGCCATTGCTGTGATGGTTCGGGCGAACTCGGAATTCCGCTCGCCACTGGACTGATCAAGCTTGAGCAGATCGAAGCTGATTTGATTGAGCTATGTCAGTCAAAACATCCGGGCCGCAGCGATGATCGCCAGATCACGGTCTACAAGAATGTCGGTGGCGGGCATCTCGATCTGTTTACTGCCCAATATCTGTACAGCACTTTTTAGAGCCGGCGGGGCCACGTTTAACACACACGATATTGAACACCGGATGGTTGCGAAGGCCCGTTGTTGACTGGCAATCATAATCAACGGTCTGGCCGAGAATGTTAAATGGACAGGTAGTGATAATAACATTGACAAACTTTGCCAATCTGCGATTTTAATTGCAGTGAAGGGAGAATTTGATGGTAACGATGAACGTATCGCTCCCTCATCCTATGAAAGAATGGGTTGAGGCTCAGGCCAAAACGGGACGCTATTCGAATGCGAGTGACTATGTACGCGATTTGATCCGTAAAGATCAAATGCGCAGCGATAAGATCGCAGCGATGCAGCGCTTTGTTGACGAGGGTTTACAAAGTGGCCCAGGAAGTCGTTCACAGGACGAACTCTTCGCAGTGGCACTCGCTAACACCGAAAAATCTCTGAAACGCAACTGATGGAATTTAACTCTCTGGTCTTGCGGAAGACGATATCATTGCTATCGCCGAGCAGGGTATAGCAATGTTTGGGCCTGTGCAGGCGAAACGCTATCATGCAGAGTTGTTTAACACTCTGGATTTAATTGCAAAGAACCCACAAATGGCACGTGCACGGGAAGAAATTTCTCCACCTGTGCGGGTGCACCCGTTTAAAGCCCACCTCATTATTTATCAAATTGAAGTAGACGGAACAGTTTTTGTAATTCGGGTACGTCATGCATTTGAAGATTGGGTCGGGGATCTGTTTTAATCTTTGCCTTGATCGTTAAATCTTGTTCCGCACCCAAATTGCTTTTTTGATACGATATTTTACCGGTGTCATACTCTTGAGCGTCGCAAGTTTTGGGACTTTTGCGACGGGAACGGTGATTATACAAATGCCGATGCAGATGGAGTGTGATTTATGGCAAGCCTGCCCGACCTAATCCAAGCCTATATTAATGCCTACAACAACAAGGATGTCGACGGGATGCTAGTCTGCCTCTCCGACAAAGTGTCTTTCCGGAACATTTCGGGTGGTCAGGTTACGGCCGAGACATCGGACAAGCAGAGCCTTGAAGAGATGGCGAAATTCGGAGCATCGGCGTTTGAAACGCGGCGGCAGACCGTCACAAACGCAATCACCGTCGCGGACACGACACTAGTTGAGATCGCATATTCCGCTGTGGTGGCGATTGACCTTCCGAACGGATGGAAAGCTGGGCAGGAACTGGCCTTCTCCGGTGCGTCGTCGTTCCGTATCGAGGATGGCAGGATCGTCAGCATCGTTGACGAGATCTGAGGGCCGAGAAGGGCCAGTTTGCTATCGCACAATTCCAGAAATCTGCGAGAAGTGGGCATGGAAATGCGATAGTGAGTATCCAGGTGGCTCAACCTGGTTTCAGGATGTTTGGCGCAGCTTAGAACGGCCACCTTTGGATTCCGATGGTGAGATATTTACACAGCTTGATGGCAGCATAACCAGCGTTGCCATGTCCGTAAATATATCCCAACTTGCTGATCGACAGCAAATAATTGACTTTTCGTCTAAAACAAAAGAGTTGATGTTTAGTAAGCTGGATTTTTAGAATAGCCGTCGCTCTGGGGAAAACGATATCAAAAGATTTTCCCTCGTTTTCTCAATCTAATATGTATATCCTTCATGTCTAATCGATATTCGTAAATATATTCATTAAGCGTGCGGTTGCTCTTCTTTTGATTAAAGCGTGCGCAGATGTAAGCCATGTTTTCTGCTACTGATAAGCCTCCGCGTGCGACCGGATATATGTGATCAGGGACATCTGCTCCAGGGCCGAAAAGTTTTCCGCAATACGGACATTCTGCACCCTTTTTGAGTTTCCCTTTCCTAATCCCTGCACTCTGGTAGTTCGCTGTCCTATTGAGGGAATGTGAATAGAGTTTGGCGCGCCCATATACTTGTCCGCGTCGCCAGCATAATTGTCCAAACTCAATATATGTCGCAGCCTGTGGCACCCACTCGGTGGGAATGAGCAGCTTTCTGCAGTCCATAAGGTCATTTATCGCATGAAGCAGGCTACTGTCGGTGACACACATACCAGAGCGTCTTGCCAGTCAAAGAGCTTTGGTTAGAATAGCGAATGCCGCCAATTATAATGTTCTGCGTTGAACGATGAGGAACTGCGCCCTTCAGTGAGCAACTGAAAATAGTGAAGTCGAAAGTTAGAAGGATTGGAATGTTTAATTTACTCGGATTCGAATTTTCTAGTTCCTTTATTACAACGCCTGTTTCGGTTATCATTGTCATACTGGCGATATATCTGGGATTGCGTTGGCTTAAGAGCTTCTTTGTCATGACGCCTCAGCAGCACGTGAGAATTGTTGAAACGTTTGGGCGCTTCACTGGTTATCGTAAAGCGGGTCTGTCGATCAAATTTCCCTGGCCATTTCAGCGCGCCCGCTCGCCGTTTTCCTTGCAGACGAAACAGATATCTCTTCAACTTGGCGTCAAATCCAAAGACAATGCTTTTGTCACCATGCCGATCAGCCTGCAATATCGGGTTATTCCTTCCGCGGTAGAGGCGGCCTTTTACGAATTGCATAATCCAGAAGAGCAAATCGAATCCTACGTCGCAACAGATGCGCGCGCCGTCGCGGCGGCGAGAACATTCGACCAACTTTATACCGATCGCGATGAGTTCACGCGTACTGTCCGTGAATCTCTGGACGAAGCTATTAATGCATATGGTTATGAGATCCGTGCCGTGTTGATTGATGATCCACGGCCAACGCCGGAGATGATTTCAGCCTTCAACGAAGTGCTTGCGTCTCAGCGCAGATTGGAAGCGGCGCACAACGATGGGGAGGCTGAGAAGATAAAGCGGACAAAGAGTGCGGAGGCTTCTGCTGCTGCGATGTCAATTACGGCGCGGGGGATCGCAGCCAGTCGTAGCATTATCGCAGAAGGCAATGCGAGAGCCCTTGCGGCCTTTCGAGCAGATACGACACTGACAGATGCCGACGCCATGGCATTTATGATGGAAATCAATCGGCTCGAGGCGCTAAGGGACGCTGCGTCTCACGGAGGAAAAACAGTGTTGGTTACAGGAGATGCGCATGCTGGAAATTATGAGACCAGAGCGCTCCTAAGTGCGTTGGCAATCGACGACGGACCGAAATCAGAAAAAGATGCGGGGCGAGAAACTGGTTTGATCGGCAATTTGAAACAGCACATTGCTCCGTTAAAGACAGATGAGGCTAACGACGAACGGATCAAAACGAAAAATGATTAGTGTTTCGGGTCAAATGCTTCCTGAAGCAGACGAGGTCATCAGGATTTCTGCACGGAGAAGAAGGTCCTTATTCAGATCATTCGTGGCTGTGTTCCTTTGCGCTATCTCCGCGGGACAAGCAGCTTCCAGCGATGCCGTCGAAATTGATTTGCAGAACGGACTATCGGCCTGCGCCGATCTGAAGCCCGGGCAGGTGAAGAGGCAGGCAAACATTGTTTCCTTCGACGCGAGGTTGAATTTGCACCGGTCGATCGGAATGTGTGGATGCATGTCTGCATTGGTCAATTACACCGCCAGCGTGGACATCAACGGCATACGCCAGAAACTGCAGCAAGGCATCATTTCGCTTGCACGAGAGGGCGACAGAACACTGATCCTCGCATCCGATCAGAATCTGATTGCAGGTAAAGATGTCCGCGTCGAGCTGTCCTGCGCCGGACCACTGTGACTGAACTGATTTGGCTGCATGAACGCTATCATGACGCAAGTTTTGACTATTTTATCAAGCGTAGCGGTCCAGATTCACTGTGGTCGTGCTTAACTTAATGTAATGGTGCCCTGAATGAAAAATAGATCTTTCATAGCGGTCGTCATCGCGATTGCACTTGCCGGAATTAATGTCCCCGTGCGGGCCGACGGTTTCAAAATCCACGAGTTCACGCCCATCAAGCAGGAGTTCTGGTCGATTTTCGATGCCTCTGCGTATCATGCGGAAGAACCGACTAACTTTCGGATGTCCTGCTGCGGAACAGATGACGATCAACATTTGATGATCGCTATCGATCGCCATGTCGACGAGCAAGGGCAAGAAAACAGAACGGACGAAGGTTATCTCACAGAGCTGGACGTCAATTCCGAAAAAATCGGGTTTAAAATCGAGAAAATCGATGTCTCCCCTGCAGTTGGACGACTTATCCGCCTCCCGAATGTCGGTGGCTTGAAGGGGGTGAATATTTTTGTCGTGGAGGGCGGAGACAGGCTCACAATCCAGTCTGTCGCGCCGACCGAGGAGACCGCTGAGAACAATGCGCGGAAGGCCTTGGAAATAGCAAAAAAGCACGTCATTGGACGATGACCCGGTCTATGGGTTAAGCGCATTATTCAATTGTCTTCTGTTAAGTTTCAGCCCAGCGGTCCGTACGAAGATTTCATAGATAAAAAACTGAAATCGAACGCAGTGTCATCCTTCGCTTGAGCAATCACAGTGCTTGCAAACGATAGGCAACTGCGAAAGCGGATAGGTCGTCGTGTATTTCAGTTACATTGTCGGCAGATCGCAGTTCGATGCGATCATCAGTGTGGGTGCAAACATCAATGATTGCCTCACCGAGGACGAATGCGTCAAAGGAAGCGTTAAGTAGCTGGCCGCCCCCTTCATTCAGGGCTTGTATCGCTTTGTAGAGTGCCTCGGCCTGAGCGGGATCCAAAATCATGATGTGACTCCATCTTGGTATTGGCAGTCAGCATAATCCTGCCCGTGACGCTTGGTAGTCGTCATGCACTAATCCAGACCAGAAGTTGTGCGGAATGGTAATCCTCACTCTTGGCCTTATTAGAGAGCCTTTGGAAGGAGAGAACAAAGGCTTCGAATTTTCATCATCGAAAGGCCAACAGATGACTTACACGTGGGAAGTCATCTGTTTTGTCAGCACCCTGGTGCAGATGCTGCGGAGCAATTCGCCTCAGGTTCGACCCAGACGTCTACGCAACTCTTCATTCTCAGCACGCAGCTTTGCAGCAAGTTCCTGGCGTAGCTTGAGGTTCTCTGCTTCCAGTGCAACCAAGCTGGAAAGATCATCGCTGGACGACCCTGCCGACGGCGCGGGCGCTTTCTTTGTAGCAGCGTTCTTCCAGTTATAGTAGGTCTGCTCACTCACTTTAGTCTGCTGCAATGCAGCCTTGAGAGTGGTCTTGCCGTCTTTTGTTGCTTTTTCGATCGAAGCAAGGATGGAGGCGCGCTGGGCCGGCGTGTACTTGTTGCGCTTGTTCTCTACCGGTGGTGTTGCAGCGGGTGCTGCTTTTGAAGCAGCTTTGGCCGCTTTCTCTGGTCTGGATGCGGCCCTCGTGGTTTTAGCGGCAGGTGCTGCAGCCGCCTTTGCGGGCCTAGGCTCAGCTTTTTTGCGTGGTGCACGGGTTTTCTTCGTGGCACCCACAGGCTCGGCGCTTCTCACCTCAACTGGTGTCTCGTTTACTGCTACAATGGTTTCGTCTGCCATGGTATGCTTCTCCAGATCGATGTTTGGAAATTCATTTAGGCGTCAAAAATACAGGTCAATGGTTGATGTAACAATAAGGCCGTGTACATCATGTGTTCAAGATGAGATGAACTTGCTTTCAGGACATATCGAGCAGGTCGGACATTCTGTTGAGTGTTGAAAATCCGCCGCGTAATATGTAGCTACTGGTAAAAGGCCCTTTGACGCGCGTGGAGCGTACCTTCAAATCTCCTCTGGAAAGCTACTCACGGATGAAAAATCCAAACCGTAATATTGTCGTTGAATATAAGAACAAGCGTACTCGCAAGGGCTCGTCATCTTTGTGGGGAAATCTGGATCTGAAGTCGATTGCCCGGCAAGTGGAGGCCGATGCGCCCCAATCTCCAGTGGAGGTTCGGGTCCAGCCTGATCTATCCAAGCCGATTGAACGCAAATCTGAGACCACGACCATAAATGCTGTGCCGCAAACTGAGCCGGTCATCAAGCAAGTTGAAGAGGCTCTGAGCGAGCCAGAACTTTCCAACATTGACGCCTCAGGGCCTGAAGAGGCGCTAATCGCAATGGAAGAGCTGCAAACAGCAAACATGGTGGCGGATGCTATTGTCAGGAAGAAAAAGCCATCTGTTCGACGCAGTTTGAAAAAATCAGCTTCACAGAAACAAGAAGCGGCAAATCGGGTGGTTGCCGAGCCCGATATTCAGGCTGAATTGTCAGCTCTTGAAATAGAGAATGCCGATCTGAAACGTGAACTGGCCGCCAGATTGCGCATGGAGAACAGACAGTTGCTCAAAATGCTTCGACGATTGGAACAGCAGTAGAGAAACGATCGCTAAGACTGCTCTGCCAGCCTCGATAACTGATCTGTTCAAGCGTTCTGGTGACATGTGTAAGGGCCCATGGTTGCCAAAACTATTGTGTTGTCAGGCTCAAGCTGACAGCATCTCGGCACACCAGATAGGGAGGTCGATCACGATGAAGTCACTGGGGGAACGTCTCGTTGCGCGGTTGAAGAGTTGGCGATCGCGGAAGAGGTCGGCTTTGCCGAACGAAAAGCCAGATGCTGAACCCACAGCCGGCGAAAGCTCTGAGCAGCCTGAACCTATATTGCCAACGCGACTATCCATCAAAGTTACGACCACAGATCCCGATGAAATAAATGGCAAGGCAGCAGCCCCAAAGGTCGAGCCCGTCGCTTCTTCTGAGGTGTTATCGTCCGCTGAAGAGCCGAAGGTCCCTCAAGAAGGGCCAGTTGTTGTGGAGCCCGAGCGGAAAGAGGAGGGGATAGATGAAATTCTAGCCTCGCCTCCCGTTCTCAAATCACCGCAAAAGCGGCCTCGTGCGAAAAGGCCAAATCCCAAGCCTGAAGACGGACCGGTGACAGACGAAGAACTGGAAGAGCTGGAAGCGGAAAATGCGCGGCTCAAGCTCCTATTGAATGAGCGGTTAAAAGCGAAGCAGGATGGTTCTGAAAACTGACAAGCTGCTAAACTTTGGATGATTTTGATTAAGAAACAGGGAGTAGTGATGGCTGTTACATTATTGCATGGAACCGGAAATCTCATCTGCGACGGCATTGATGTGGGCGGCGTTGAATTCAGCATCGCTAGGCCTGAAGATGGTCCGGATGTGACCAGGCGTGGAAAAGCGTGGGGAAACAAAAAGGCCGTTGCAGCCGCAATGAACGCCACAAAGACGGAACTCGTGGTGCCCGAATCCGATGGCTTGCTTCTCCTGGATATTCAGGATCTGGACCGCGATGGTGGGGCGCTGTTCACGGTTTTACAGCCCGCTACCGTTTGACGACGGTACGGTTGTAAACTTATGTCGATCAACGAAAGTCAAAGATGATCGAAATTTGACTTTATGATAAATACCACTCTCAATATGCAGGAGCGGGGTCATGCATGGTCGTCTCGATTATCATAAATCAAAAGTGTTAAACGCGCTTTTCACCACTGAAGCCAACGAACAGGCGGAATCAGCACAGGATCATCGTTTCGATGATTGGTTCAGCGAACTGTTTTCTGTACGATACGTCATTATGGTGTGCATGTGCTGTGTTGCGACAGTCATCGTAATTGCCCAAATCATTTAAATCCCCGACGCTCTTCCCGGACCGCCGGGGATATGCAGACATCTCCGGTCACGTTATCGGTGATGTTTACACGCGGCGGATCCTATCAAGCACGATCTCAAATTTGAAGTGTGCAGGAAACAATATCCGAAAACACGCATCGGGAATTTGGTAGGCGTCCGGGGCAGCGTGTCCAGGAATCGGATAGTATTGCGGTTCATTCACCGTTAGAGCCTATATCGATTCACAAAATGCTCAAAACTACTTCGCATCATGCGGATATGAGTCATCGTGAAAGAAAAGGGTTCTGGTGCCGAAATGGTGTTATTAGCAGGCGCGTTATTCTGGAACCGATGGGAAAATAATGCATCCTAGGCGCGCAACCAGCTTATTTCATTTGGTCGAGACAATACCGACGCTGCTTTCTCGAAGAAGTCATAGCGGTGAGAAACATTGCATCGCCGGTTAACCGGATATCGCATTGGCTGGAGTCAACCATTATAGAACCGAGCGCAGGTCTGTTTGAACGAAGTCGTCTCCTACATAGAGCAAGGGACAGCCATGCTCGTGAGCAACTTCATAGGAAAAGCAGTCACCATAGTTGAGCGAAGCTGGGTGAATGCCTTTGCCCCATCTGGCGTAAGCGTTAGCGACCCGGCGTGCGGAAGCGGCTGTCACGGATACGATTTCGAAGCCGAGCCCGGAAATCAATGCGTCAACCTCTTCACCGACATTACGTCGCGCAGCAACAATGAGGGCTTCAGTAACTGTTCCTGCGGAAATCAATAGCTCATCAGACTGTTCGATTGCGGTCATGCAAGCTTCGCCTTTGGGCTCATTGAGGACGATCGCCATGAGCGCGGATGTATCGACGGCGATCATATGGGCATCCCATCGTCGTCATAAAGAAAGTCCTGACTACGCGCAGCATTAGCCCCGGGTAATGCTTTCGCCGCCGCCGTTGCCCTCACCCTTTCCATCAGTGCGCGTCGGCCCTTAGGGCCGGGCGCTGTCGCAACGGCTACAAGCCGTGCGATCTCATGGCCGCGACGGGTCAAAATGACTTCATCCCCGGCTTCAGCTCGCTTTACCAGTTCGGTGAGCTGGCCTTTCGCGTCACTGACAGATACGCGCATGGTCCATGTTCCTTTGTGTTTCGCACATACTTTGCATAATAAATGGTCCATGTTATGGTCCATGTCAATATTGACCCGGCAACTGATATTGAATCTGATGGGTTGGTCCCGAACATTACAGCCTATGAGGACGCATCATTTCCAGCGCATCGATTACGTATGCTTGGCGCAAAAACAACATGCAAGGACAGATGGCGGCAGATTATAAATGAAGTCGAACGCATTCGAACGAAACATCGTCTGACCCTTCAGGAAGATGTTTCAGAAGCGCAATTCCGTGAAATGACCGAAGTAGGCGTGCGTCTTGTCGTCCCGGCTGGAATCCATGACGCCTATCTACAAGCGGTGCGCCCACATCTGATCACACTCGAGGAATTCATCGGAGATGTTCGCACGGCGTGACAGCGGCAGTCACTATGCTACGTCCGCTGCTAGGAAGTATGACAGTCATTTGTCCTCCTTACTGGTCGCAAGACCCGTTACCGTAAGACCATAAACGAAATGAGCCGCGGGAATGCAAATGGATTGCCCGATCTGGCATGATGCGTTCAAGCTAATTGCATTGTTGCGCCATGGCATCTCGGCATCTTTATTGATGATGCCGGAACATAGGCCTGCTTGGGTGGATTATGTTTTGGGTGCGGAATAAAGCAGAAGCCAGATGTGATCCGCTTTTCTCTGATGTAACGGATATGTCCGTGAGAATATGGGGCGGGCACCGTTACCTTAATCGGAGCGCGAGCGTAACTCGGCCTATATTGTTGTTCCTACTTGGCTTTCAGGCATGCGATTTCACGCCACATGCTGGTGGCGGTTTGTCGTAGTTCGCGATGATCAGTGGCGTTGAATTGATTGCGGGGAAAGTGACGAAGGTTGTAAATCGGGTCGTGGACTGATGCGAAGCGTTGCAAATGTCGTGCTGATTTGAATCGCTTCATCACCCGCTCGCGCCGCCGTATGGGCTGGTGGGAATTCTCAGCCCGATTGTTCAGCCTCTTATGCTGACGATGATCACATAGAGTGAGACCGATCTCCCGCTTGGCCGTTCCATAAGAGCCAAGCTTATCTGTGACCATGATACGAGGAGAAGCACCCTGACTGGATAGCAGTTTACGCATGAAACGCTTGGAAGCCTTGGTATCACGGCGTTTTTGAACCAAAACTTCCAACACAAAGCCATCCTGATCAACAGCGCGCCACAGAAAATGGCGTTTGCCTTTTATCGTAATAACGACTTCATCCAAGTGCCATTTATCACCAAGGCGTGGGGTACGGCGACGGATTTTGTTGGTATAGTCTCGCCCGAACTTCTCAGCCCATTCGCGGACCGTTTTGCGGGTAACAATAATCCCCCGGTAGGCCAGCATGTCTTCAACCATGCGAAAGCTCAAGGGAAAGCGGAAATACAGCCACACAGCTTCGGCGATGATTTCGGCTGGAAAACGATGGCGGTGATAAAGTGAGGCGCGAGGTTCCGTCATACCCTGTTATCGCCGCTGATGTTTACGCTCTGATTAAGGTAACGGTGCCACCCGTTGCGGGGCTCCGGGCAAAGACTAGAGCCTGACCGCTCGCGGGCGCGCAAGACTTTTAGTTTGTACAAAATTCTGGGCACGAACAACTCTTATGATCAATCAAATGAACAAAGCTTGACTAGACGTCAGCCCTATGGCATAATGTGCAAAATTCCGGACATGAGAAGGCATCACGTCCACTCAAATGAACAAATCAGGTATAACCGTGCCCCGTCAGAGAAGCTACTCCAGAGTCACACACCAGGCGCTCGCCATGCTCGGCAAGCTGATCCGCGTCGGCCGTGCCGAGCGCGGCCTGACCGCGCAAGAACTGGCCGACCGCGCCGGCATCAGCCGCACGACCCTTTCCAGCATCGAAAAAGGCGCGCCGGGCCCCGAGATCGGCATCGCCTTTGAGGTCGCCTCCATCGTCGGCGTACGCCTGTTCGACTATGACGAGCGCACCCTCCAGATGCACAATGCCCGCCTTGACGAAAAACTGACCCTTCTGCCTAAGAGCGTCCGCCACAGTGTGAAGGAAATCGATGATGACTTCTAAGGCGGACGCTACCGAAGCTTTTGTCTGGATGTGGCTGCCGGGGGCGACGGAACCGGTCGTCGCGGGCCGCCTGGACCAGGATGGCGAACGCCTGCTCTTTACCTACGGTACGAGCTACCGGCGCCGTAGGAGCGCCATTTCCCTCTATGAACCTGAACTCCCCCTCCAGGAAGGAGTCATCGCGCCCATCAACGGCTTACAAATGGCAAGCTGCATTCGCGACGCCTCGCCGGACGCTTGGGGTCGCCGCGTCATCATCAATAGGCTGACGGGCAAAAAGCCCGACGCTGCTGGCGTGCCGGAGATCAGCGAGCTGACCTTTCTGCTCCAATCGGGCTCTGACCGCATTGGCGCCCTCGATTTCCAGGCATCGGCCACAGAGTATGTCCCCCGCCTTGCCGCACAAGCATCGCTCGCCGAACTCATGGAAGCGGCCGCCCTTATCGAAAAAGGCGTGCCTCTGACCCCGGCACTCGATCAGGCCCTCAATCACGGCACGTCGATTGGTGGTGCACGCCCCAAGGCTCTCATCGACGACGGCGCAAAGAAATTCATCGCTAAATTCTCGGCCGCCAACGACACTTACAGCGTCGTGAAGGCCGAATTCATCGCGATGAAGCTGGCAGCGGCCTGCGAACTGAGCGCAGCGCCCGTGTCGATGACCCGCGCCGCCCATAAGGACGTGCTGCTTATCGAGCGCTTTGACCGCACGCATACAAAAGATGGCTGGACGCGGCACGCCATGGTTTCTGCCCTGACCATGCTGGGCCTCGATGAGATGATGGCCCGCTATGCCTCCTACGAAGACTTGGCCGAACTCATCCGCCACCGCTTCACTGACCCTAAGGACACTCTTAAGGAGCTCTACGGACGGATCTGCTTCAATGTGCTGTGCGGTAACACCGACGACCATGCCCGCAATCATGCCGCCTTCTGGGATGGCAGGATGCTGACGCTGACGCCTGCCTATGACATCTGCCCGCAAGGCCGTACCGGCAACGAAGCCACGCAGGCCATGCTCATCAAGGGCGATAGCCGCGCCAGCACGCTCGCCACTCTGCTCGCCGCCGCGCCGGATTATCACCTGAAAGAAACCGAAGCCGCCGCGCTGATCGAACATCAGATCACAACCATCGCCGAGCACTGGCAAGGCGTCTGCGACGAAGCAGACCTGAACCCCGTCGACCGCAAGCTGTTCGCCGGGCGCCAGTTCCTCAACAGCTATGCTCTCGAAGGTCTCGATAACCACAAGTCGCTGCAAGACGCATTTCGCGCTACCCAGGACATTCTGATAGCAAGCGGAGGCGCCGAAAAATGACAGCGCCAAAGCAGCTCAAAAGACGCGCATGGAAGGGAGTATTCCTTCGTTCCCTCGGTCACGCGTCATGGGCCGCGGAGCTGACTGCCACAGGAATCAACTTCCTTGGTAGCCACCATCAGGCGCCCTTTTCTTCCTGGGCTGGCCCGGCAAAGATTACCAGCACGCTGGGTTTCACCACGATAGAAGTCCCCCTTGCAGGCGGGCAGGTCGCAAGGCTCGCCGGCGTCACGACACATGATGCTGCCAGCTTTATTTCCGCAGCCAACAAAGCATTCAGCGTCATCCGACCAGTCACGCGGCGGCCGTCGGCTCCGCACAGGTTCCGCCGTCAAAACCTCGAATGTCCGGGCCTGATTCACAGTGTCGCTCATAGGATTCTCCGCATGATTCACGCAGAAAATCGCCCATCATACCGACGAAAGATACGTGGGTAGCCTACCCGCTTACGAAAGTTTGTGAGTTAGTGCCTTGCATGGTCAACATCGTTGCGAACCCAGCCGTACCCGCACTATTGACAGTGCGCGTCCCTTACGGCGCCTGCCTGGCACCCTTCGAATTCGCGGTGTAGCTACACTGAGCTTTGATAGGTGTGTCCCCGAAGAAGCGGTCTCTCATAAAGTGTTGCACTGAAACCGATGAACTCTCGGATTGGCTGAAGGTCGGTGCCGGAACGGTTCACACCTTCCAAGGCAAGGAAGAATAGGCCGTCGATATGGCGTTGTTGTTAGGAGCAGATATCGATCATACTGGCGCGGCGCTCTTGGCGGTCGTTGATTATTTCGAACGAGCGGTCAGGAGCTCCGGCAATTCTACCTGGATTGATTTCCATACTGTGCTGAGGTTCAGGTCAAAATATCCGTGCGCCACGCGATTGCGCATGCCGCGCATTTGGATCCATGGGATATCCGAGCGGCTGGCAATAAACTCGGGGTACTCTTTTGCTATGCGGGACGAAGCCTCTCCGATCATGATGAAATCCATCATGACAGCCCGCTGGCTCTTGATATCAAGTGTAAAGTCTTCGAATTTCATGCCATCTGTAAAGTTGATGGCTTCCTGGCAGGCTTCTCTGATGTGAGCCAGGTAGTCGGACAGACGCAATTCCGGTTGGCTCATATGGCGATGGCCCTGTTGATCACATCCTGGCGGAACTTCTCAGGTAAATCTCCCGGTGTACATACATCAACCTTGACGCCAAGCCTTTCTTCAAGTTCGATTTGAAGGCCACCGAGCTTGAAGAATGTGGTTTCTGGAGTTTCATCGACCAAAATATCGATATCGCTTTCTTCCGTATCTGTACCAGCCGCGATCGATCCGAATACACGCGGATTGCGAACGCGATATTTTTCGGCAAGTTGGTGAATGAACTTGCGATTTCTCTTCAGCAAAGTTGACGGTCTTGGCATTTTCATCGTCCTCGATTTATTTGAGGCTTATACCACGAAATTTACGGTATCCGAATGACATAATGATCTGCATCACACTGTGGAGTTCTGTCGCAAATTTTCTGCGGTCAGATTGCGGGGTAGGGACTTGTCCATGGGTTGAAACGTGTCGGTATCGAACTGGCCGGGGTCACGTGTTCACAAACATGATCTGAAAGATATTCTCAGTGCGGGCTGCCATGTCAGGTTATTCGACCGCGGGCAAACGGCATGGTTTTCTCGATTCAAGCTCAGCTAGAGCGTCGGGTTGATTTTGTGAATCTGCCGATTCCATCGGCTGCAGATTTGTGATTCAACATGGCAGGAGGATTTGCCATGTCTCACGCCTACTCTTTGGACCTTCGTCAACGAATTGTCGATGCGATATCAGAGGGCCAGTCGCGGCGGGCTGCTGCGGCTACTTTCAAGGTTTCCCCCGCCACAGCGGTTCGGCTCAAGCAGCGGCTGGATCGAACGGGCTCGGTCGATCCTTCCCGCCGTGGACGGCCCGGTGGTAGCGGTAAACTGGGTCTTTGCCGGGATGTCATCATTGCCAAGGTGGAAGTGCAGCCGGATATCACCATGCCTGACCTGGCGATGTGGCTGGAGGAGCATCACGCACTAAAGGCCGACACCTCGAACCTGTCGAAGCTGCTCTGCCGAGCGGGCTTTACCTATAAAAAAACGCTGATGGCAGCCGAACGCGCACGCGCCGACGTGCGCAAGGAGTGTGATGAGTGGCGTGAGCATCGCCAGCCCGCCATGCAAAAGAACCCCGGTCGTCTCGTCTTTGTCGATGAAACGTCCATCAAGACCAACATGACACCGATACGCGGCAGGAGCAGAAAAGGCCAACGCCTTCAAGCTGATGCACCATTTGGTAAATGGAATACCCAGACCTTTATCGCCGGTCTGCGATGCGATGCCATCACCGCGCCCTTCGTCGTTGATGGTACCATGGACGGCGAGAAGTTCGACATCTACGTACGCACCCAACTTGCACCGACGCTCACGCCGGGCGATGTGGTGATCTGGGACAATCTCAACGTCCACAAAAGCCCCAGAGCGGCTGCGGCCATCGCTGAAAAGGGCGCTTGGATCCTGTTCCTCCCGCAATATTTACCGGACAAAAATCCAATTGAGATGGCTTTTTCAAAGCTCAAGTCCTTGTTGCGCAAGGCGAAGGCAAGGACCTACGACGATCTCTGGAAAGCCGTCGGAAAAGTCTGCGGACTATTCTCACCGCAGGAATGCTGGAACTATTTCAAGGCTGCAGGTTGCGTTGCACATTAATCGCCCGACGCTCTAACGCGCAATCGTGACTATCATGGAGAAGATCATCATTATCTTCAACGTAAGACGACTGCAAACGCAACGGTGTTTTACACCTCACACCGCTGCTTTTTGACTGGTCCTGCTTTCGTGGAAATCAGCGAGAAGAAGCGAAGCGTCGGGCTTCGGGGTCGATTGATTTTGCGCCTCGCTTTTCGGCTTGCACAATCTTCCTGGCAACATACTTCTTGGCACGCTCTGTCATAGTACGAGGGACGGGAATGCCGTGTTCTCTCATTTTGCTATGCGCCCATTTTTCAGCCTGTAATTCCTCTACGTGACGTGGCAACCTTGTTCCGCCGAAGTGAAGATGAGCATGGGCGCATTCGTGTAAAAAGATGTAAAGGCTTTTGCGTGTGACAGGTCGTGGGGCCTCAATTTGCCGGACATGACCACGAGCAACCCCGGTTAAGCTTTTCCTGAATTTTACGGTATAATCTTCAGGAACATATGACATGCCGATTTGATAGAATCTATCTGCGGCAGCGCGGCGAGCGGCTTGTAGCTGCGCGCCAGACATAGGTTTCAGGGCATGTGTGGTTGGTGTACTTTCAATCATAAAAATGCCTTTCTGGTAAAATGATTGCTTGTCAGCTTCAAACAATGCTGACTTAATCAGTAAAGCATATTATTGCAATAAAAACAATAGTTTGTAAGTTTTTTCGTCGCGCCAGCACATCAAAAACGCACCAGAACGGCAGTAAAATAGCTTAGAATCGTGATCAAAGCCGCTCAAAAATGGACAGATTGTCACACCAGTGAGCAACCAATGTTCAAATGCATCCTGCTGCCCTGTTGACGCCCTCTAGCCGGGGATATCTGACGGTTCAAGAATGACTGCTTGGGGACACATATCCATAGCATTCCGCAAGCTGAGACCGAAGGATCTATGGTCGTCTATGATGAGAAGTCATGGGACTTCTTCATAACCGCGTTTGTGACGAACCGCGACAAGTCGATGAAGAAGAGTGGTGGCCGATGCTTCGTCAAGAACTGTTTGCTGCACGGATTGTCCGAGTGTGCCGATCCGCCCCCAGGAACGCATGACGCACCATTCACCGAATAAATTCGGCTGAACCGATAATGTATAGAAACGCCGCATATTGTTGTGCGGCTGGATTTTACGAAAATGTATCGGAAACGAGTTCTGGTTCGACATACCAGCAGACTCCGACATCGAGGCGAGGGCGTCCAATGCATTTTATGAATCGATCCTCACTGATTGATTCATGTTGCTGATGTGATCGCAGTGCGGTGAGTGAGCGTGTGGGAAATTTATTGCATTGGTCACGCGACAGGACGAAATGCCTGCCCGGGCTGCGAACCAGGCTGAAGCGCCACTTGCCACGCTCATATTTCCGGACTGGCGGTAAAGGGAGGGCATTTCGGGTCGTGATGCCTTGGGATGCGCTGATATGATTTGCCGGTGTGGCAACGTGATGTGCTGCTACCGGTTTTCAGCGAGCCTACGAAGCGTATCAAGTCAGGATGATTTGCAATCTTGCGATTCCAGCTTCTGGATTCAGGTTGCTGGCTTCCAGAAAACCGTTACGAAACAGGACATATCCGATTCATCGGCAAACGACGTTTGAAGGCCGAGAAACACGTGCAGGACTGCCGTATCTGAGGGAGCTCAGGGGCGCGGGAGGTAGAAGAGTATGGTCGACGGGCACTTTTCCAGATTTGCGTGTCAGATGGAAACGCCGTTTGAGGCTATAAACTTTCATAGAGCGGCAAATAAAGCTTCTAAAATGGATATGTAGTGCGGGCAATTCATCATATATTGCGTGTATCGCATCGCAACGTGTTGACATGTCGTTCCAATTTGCCAGCAACGCATTTCAAATCGCAATAATTTGCAATAATCCGATTCGAATTTCGAGAAGCGCGTTGCGGGGTTCTGGACAAACGTTGCTGGATTCGAGATTTCCGATTCAGGGATGAACGCCATTTGCGGGCAGACGCGGGGTGGTGAAAAAATGCTTTGCGCCGACGGTTTTCGAGCTCAAGCTTTGATTACTGGCACGTAATCTGGAGAAGCCATGACGTCGAGTAGGCAGCAGTCGGAACGTTTGCGCAAGCAGCGCGAACGGCAGAAGGACTATCGCGATCGTTTGAGGATACAGCGCAAACCGACGCGTGACGACATAGCACGAGTGCTGCTGCATTTTATGATTGTCAAAGCGGTGAAATCTGGCAATCAGGACGGGACGGAGAAGCTGATTGATATGCTTCTTGATGCGCTGGCGGATCAGGGCTTCGATAAAGATGCTTCATTGGAAGTCATTGATGACCTGATTGTCAGATACACAAAAAGCGGCTGGGATTTCCGTCGCAAGATGCATCTGAGGCCCGGTGGGGTTCTTGACGACACCGAACATTGAGGATCGTTTTCCAAACCATATTGCGCCGATTTCAACCTGACAATTTTACAAACGCAGTTTGTGCTTTTTGTCTGTCGTCCCCCCATTACTCCATGAAACGTCGTTTGCAGATGAATCGGATTGTTCGACGTCGGCGTTGAAGCGGAATATCGTCGAAGCTTAAGCAGGGAAATGACACGGTTGCTCGGGGTCGTCAGTGCTATTCATGACACATGTGCAGGATATTCCGCTACTGAAACAGGTTCTACGGCCAGCCTGTGGATAACTTTCAAGCTCCACATTTCGGCTTCCTCAGGTATGCATCACAGCGCAAAAGCCTGATGGCCACTACGTTTTATCACTGTTTTGGTGAAGCCAAAAAAGCCGGTGATATCCGGGGCTTAGATAAAAATGCTCGATTGGGATCTTTTTTTGTTCCGGATCCTTGCAGCTCAATTCAGATCCTGCAATAGTCGCCTTGCCTGAGTGATCAGGCGCCTCCATCCCGGTGCTGGTAACACCTGAATGGAGACTGACTTAGCCTGCCAACACAGGAGCCAAGCTTATGACAACTCTTATCGATATTCGTGGCGGATTAAAAGATCCACTATCAGAATTCCATGTCGACATAGCGGCTCCCTAGCGGAGATAATTTCCGCTTCTGACGCGTTCGGTGCTCTTTAAGGCACGAACTCCCAATTTCCCATTCTGTCAGTCCGGTCGTGTGCGTTCGCGCGCAACGCTACGATCTTCGCTGTCTTCAAAATCTGTGGCCACTCGCAATGGCGACCTACCTTCACACCCATTTGACTCCGGCGACGAACAGTCGCTTTGGAGATGGAGAAATCATGTTTGCAGAAACCGTAATTGGCTACATTGATCTCATTGAACACAAATTCCCGCAGCGAAGCTACAAGCGCGAATTAAACGCAGCGCTACACCTGTCGTTATGTTTTCATTTGATTGACCGTGCTCATGACAGAAGTAGCCGGAAACGAGCTTTATCAGAGCAAATCTTCCGTTATGCCGTATGGAATAAGGGCGAGAAAATCATCGGCCTTATTGAAGAAGCGTTGGCGAAAGCCACGGTGAAGACCGGCTTTAAGGATTTGCGCTCGTCTCATTCTATGCCACTGACACGCGATACTTTTAATAGTGTCATAGAAACTACCGCATCGAAATCCCCCGCAGATGAAACCGATATAGACCGGAGCGCCTTGGAATTTCCGACAGGCCCTTACACATTCGAATTGATGTTCTATGAACAGGAACGCAGATGTCTCCGTGTGTTCAGTCTGATTTATGGCATCAGCGCCCATAAAGGGGCTCTGGATCAATGGCGCATTGAAACATCGACCGCCTCAGCATTGTGGGGGCGGCTGGCACAACAATACTACGGCATAGATGTCGAGCAATGTGAATTCGCTCTGATCGACCCACTGCTTAGCCAAAGCCAAGGTCAGGATAGGGTCTGGGCACTGGCTGATCTTGACCGACTGATCGGTGCACCGGGTGTCGCAGAAAAAGTGTTGGGCGTGCAAGACGCTCTCCGAGAAGAGCTCGTCATTTGGCTCGGCGATACCTTCGCGAAAACCGAAGAGGAGCAAGCGCGGCTGATTGATGAAGAGATCGCGAAGATGGCGGTCGAAGCGCTCGACCAGATGCCTACTCCCAAGATTCAGATTTTGACGCCGGATAACGTGTTGCGCTGAGCAGACAGGGGCCAATCAGCCGATGAGTCGTGCGAAGCTTGTGAATCTACGTGTCACGGACTTATCCGTTATGCCGTAGAGCGGACGTTCACTGCGATGCAGACGAACAGGGGTATCTGCCATTCTCAACGGCGAGCTAAAGACCAACCGATGGGAGCAAAGGCAATAGATCAGGTAGCGGAGAATCTTCTGCCCAGATAGTCAGGGTGGATGCATCTGTCACGCTGAACGCATTCAGCTTTGCTCTCAATAACAATCAGATGCGTTGAATTTCACGAAACACCTATTCCGGGGCGCGTTGATACGCGCCCGAACGATCCTTCATTTTCTTCATTCATCAGGAACACTTCATGGCGGTCATAATCAAAAACGGAAAATACAATCGCGAACAGCTCGAACTCGAAATCAGGATGCTGAAATCTCTGGTCGCCGATCTCGAGCGGATATTCCAAGGTCATTATCCAGATGAGCGCGAACTGACAAATTCGCCGGCGATCACCAGCTGGAAGCTGAGCGCACGGCGGGCAACCTGCCTCGAAGGAGTATTGTTCGAGCATCCCCGGCTCGGCCCCATCGTGCCGAATGGCATCACGTCCGAGCTCTGGCTTCTTGATCTCGACAGAAACTACGCCCGTACATTCAGCCGCTTTTACCGGCTTGGCCAGAAAGACATCGGCAATTGAGGAAGATCCAACTGATCAGGCCGCAGATCATCAATCAGCATAGCTGTCTGATGCCTTCTGCGCTGCTGCCGAAGGGCGCGACTACCTGTCATGGAAAATCTGACATGAAAATTGTTCGAATAATAGAGCTGGGATAGATTGGCATGAAACTCTGGATTTGGTCTGATGTGCATAATGAACTGCAGGAAGTCGTTTATCCACCACGTGAACAAGCGTCGGATTGTGATCTGATCATGATTGCCGGCGATCTCAATGCGGCGCCAGATCTCCATTTGACGCTGGAATTCCTGATCAGGCGCTACGAGAAGCCTATTATCTATGTCCCCGGGAATCACGAATTTTATCAGAACAAGTGGATGATGAACGACCGGGACCGTTCGCTTGAGAGCGACAGGCAGACGATCAAGGCAATCGAGGCGCTTTCTCTGCAATGGCCGCAACAGTTTTATTGTCTTGATGCGGATGAGGTGGTTATCGACAATACGCGCTTCATTGGCGCAAGCCTATGGGTCGATTTCCTGATGAAACTCCCCGTGAAGTCTGATTTGCCGCAGCGAATGTGGATGGCGCGTCAGATGCTCAATGATTTTCATGCAATCTCCATGCAGGATGGCAAACGGTTCACGCCGGAGGATATGCTGGAACTGCATCGTTCAGATGCAGCTTACATCCGACAAAAGCTGGCAGAACCATTTGACGGCTCCACTGTGGTATTGACCCATCACATGCCGCATCCCGATTGCACGCCGCCGGCTTATGCGGGGCAAGAGGCAAATTTTCTGTTTGCCTGTGGCGCAGAGGCTTTCAATGACATCCTGCATTCCGAACAGGCTCCGGATTTATGGATATGTGGTCATACGCATCATGCCTTTGACGTTCAGATCGGCCGAAGCCGCATTGTCTGTAACCCTTACGGTTACAGGTGGGAACAGGGTAGAAACGGATTTCGGTGGGACTGGGTGATGACTATTGAATAACCGCCTCTGCACAGTACAGAATCCTGACTGACAAGGAGCTTACAAGTATTGGGCGACAAGGAAGTCTGTAGCAAAAGGAGGGCCAAAGCCAATCACATGAACGCCTCTCGTGTCTGCTACCATCGATTTGCCCACGATACGGTAGCATTCCGATCTCCAGGCCGCTTTTCGTCGTGGTCGCTGAGCGAGAAGGAAAAATGGTGATTGGCGGACAGGGGCAAACGTCGTGTTTGCATCCAGATCTAAGCCGAGGTCCATCGAGCCCGATGTTTTAGTCTGGGGTATTTCTGGCATTGCCCGGATAAATAGGGCTTTCGGCTTCTCCAGATATTAAAAATCCGCGATTTGATTGCGGATGCCACTGACGCGCCCCAACATGCGACATTATGTCATGAAGCAGGCATTAAATCGGATCGAAATGCAGCCATTTTGGGGCATATTTGGCACTATTTGAATGGCGGACACAGCATAAGCATTTGATATTATTGCGATATTGTGCTCTAATATAAAAGTCAGCGCTTTTTGAAGCTGACAGACAATCATTTTCAAGAAAGGATTTTTCAATGATTGGAACTTCACCACTCGACTACGGTATCGACAAAGCCAGCAATGGCATCGCAGCACGTATGCTCAAGGATTTTGAGGAGGGACATTTTTCGTTCCTCGCTGATGAGGCCACCGTTGAAAAACGCTATAATCAATCAGCACAAGGCTCGGTCTGGCATGATTTCAAGCGAGCCTGTCGCGCTTATTCCACGCTCAATGGATGTGTGGTGATTGTTGATGACACGAACCAGTGTTTTGTCGATAGCGTTGATATCCATGGTGAGTACGAATTCGATTTCGCGAATGAATTCGCTCGTCGCGCAGCCCCAACCTATCGCGAGCGGTTGCTCGCACTTGGAAAGCAAGGTCCTGTCCGGTTGACGCTCTACAGACTTCCCCGGGCCAACTACGAAAACACCGCATGGGGCCATTTCTGGGAGCGTGGAGAATATATTGGCGAAATGAGAATGGCACTCGCGTAAGCGGCCATTTAGGAACCCATAGTCTATCGAAATATGAAACCGGCAGCACGCGTCATACGTGCTCCCGGTTTTCTTATTTGGGTTGTCGGCTTCAATTCGTCAGGTCTGGTGAAACCCGGAATCAGCCATTCAGCACGGTCGTCGCAGACCTGGCGGGTGTGACGACAGGCTTCTTCGAGCGCGATCCAGATGGTCGGCCGATTGCCTCAGGGTTTGCGCTCTTGGCTGTTTGTCAAACTTTAACGTCCCAAACCTGCCAATTGTGCTTGTCGCAACGGTCGTATCTATCCAGTCACATAATACTGTTCAGCGCCCAGTTAGAAATTTTCATCGGCGTTCATGATCCGTTTGCGCCGGTGGCTGATTGGTCTCACAATATGTCTATTGGCTTGTTAGAGATGATGAAATGTTTAAAGAAATTCCATGGGACATATTCGGCGAGAACGCGCAGGTGCTTGATGAAGCGGACATTCCGGTTTGTGACGGGTGTGCGTATTATTGTATCTTGCAATATGCAGGTGTCGATCGGTTGATCTCACGGCTGCGCATTTTCGATCTGGATACCGAATACTGCTATTCGCTGTACGGTCATTTTTCGAAAATTAATGCGATCGTCCTTGCTGGTAGCTTGCCGCCGGCGCTCAAAGAATTCGACGGCGTGCGCTGCCAGGTCGGTCAGCTCGAAGTCAGTAGTGGGAGCTTCTACGGAGCTGCCCCCATGACCCCACCGGCAACCAAGTACGCACTAAAAGTGGTAGATCCAGGTAACACGACGCTTGCTCAAAATGAGATGTACACAGTGTGGGGTTTCGGAATTCGTCCTTGTTCCGCGCACGAAGCTGAAATCGCCACCTTTGCCGCAGAGGAGGCGGTGCGTCGGGCGATAGAAATCGCAGCCGAGGGTGAATGTCTGACTGACGATAGACGGCCGTGAAAGAAGATCGGTGGCATTTGACCCGGAGAAGAATGAACGGTCGGGATCGGTTATGAGAAAACTGATATCACGAATTTATCCATGATGAGAATCCAGCAATGATCTTAAGAAACACAAAATCAAACCCGACGGAACCTGGCGATCCCGGGTAGCGCTGACAGACTCTAAGGCCGGTATTGTTGAATTCCAAAAGCTGCGACGGATTTACCCGTGTGCGTTGATGACGGCCAAAAAGGCCGGGCCATAGCGTTCGAGTTTTGCATCGCCGACACCGGGCACGTCGGCCATTTGGGCGCGGGAGGCTGGTCTGGCTGTGGCCAGTTCGATCAGTGTCCGATCGTGAAAAATGACGTAAGGCGGGACATTTTGCGTGCGCGCGATCTCTAGCCGCTTCTCACGTAGCGCCTGAAACAGCGCCTCATCACGCTCCGAAAGGGCGGATGTTACCGATTTTCCACGCGAAACAGTCCCACGTGATGGCTTCGATTTCCGCGGGACACGCAACATGAGCGCCTGCTTTGCGCGCAAAAACTGCCTGCCTGTCTCCGAGATCGACAAACCGCCGTGCCCGGCAAAGTCGACATCAATCAGCCGCTGTGCGACCAACTGCCGTACGATCGCGCGCCAGGTGTGATTGTCATGCTCGCGGCCAATTCCGAAAGTCGAAATCCGGTCGTGGCCAAAGCGGCTGATGCGCTCATCGTCGACGCCAAGAAGGACATCGACAATATAGGATTGCCCGAACCGCTCCCCGGTTCTGTGAATGCAGGACAATATTTTCTGCGCGGCTATTGTCCCATCGAAGAGGGTTGGTGGTTCAGCGCAGGTATCGCAATTGCCGCATGGTTCGCATCGATCACCGAAATAAGAAAGCAGCACCTGTCTGCGACAGTTCGCCGTTTCGGCCAACCCGAGGAGAATGTCGAGTTTCTGCCGCTCCATCCGCTTGCGCTGATCGGGCGCGTCGGATTCCTCGATGAAGCGGCTGCGCAGGACGATATCGTCATAACCGTAGAGCATCATCGCCTCGGCTGGCAGTCCGTCACGTCCCGCACGACCTGTCTCCTGATAATAGGCTTCGATGCTCCCCGGCAGATCGATATGGGCGACGAAGCGAACATCCGGCTTGTCGATGCCCATCCCAAAGGCAATCGTCGCCACCATGATGACCGCCTCGTCGTGCTGGAATCGTGCCTGGTTCGCCTCGCGCGCGGACTTTTCCATACCGCCGTGATAGGAGAGGGCGTCGTAGCCCAGGCTGCGCAGCCATTCGGCCGTTTCTTCTGTCTTCCGTTTCGAAAGACAGTAAACGATGCCGCTTTCGCCTTGGTGATCCTGTAGAAAACGTTTCAACTGCGTGCGGGGATTGTCCTTCTCCATGATCGCATAGCGAATATTGGGACGGTCGAAACCGGCGATGAAGGCATCGCGCTCATCAATCTGCAGATGCGACAGGATTTCGGCACGTGTCGGCTCGTCAGCGGTTGCGGTCAATGCCATGCGTGGCGTGTTGGGAAACTGCGCCATCAACACATCAAGCTGCCGATAAGACGGCCTGAAATCATGCCCCCATTGCGACAGGCAATGTGCTTCGTCAATAGCGATCAGCGAGAGAGGCACATCGCTCAGGCGTTGCAACGTATCCGGCCTGAGCAGTGTTTCAGGCGCGACATAGAGCAGATCAAGCGCCCCGGCATGGATACCTCGCCACAAGGCCAGTCTGTCATCGCCAGCAAGGTCGGAATTAAGCGCTGCAGCTTTCACACCCGCCTGCCGGAGCGCGGAGACCTGATCGGCCATCAGCGCCAGAAGCGGTGAAATCACTAACCCCATGCCCGGCCGCACAAGGGCGGGAATCTGATAGCATAGCGATTTGCCGCCGCCTGTCGGCATCAGGACGAATGCATTATTGCCTGCTATCGCGTGCGATATGATTTCAACTTGCCGCCCGCGGAAGGCATCATATCCATAAATGGTTTTGAGAATGTGGAGCGGGTCGGTCGTCATCAGTCGTCATGTCATCGCTTGTTGTATAGATTCGACAGCCACATTCATAGCAGACCTCAGCGGAAAACCAGTCTTTATCCGAGGCATGAGCAGACAAAGGGACAATCTACCGATCATAAATGCAGTTTTTAGTGATCTGCCCCTTCAGCGGCAGATTCTCTTTGAACGAACAACAGCACCGCTCAGTCGCGTAGCCAGTTTTCGACCCTCAGAGCACGGATACGTGAGAATTCTCCGGTATTGGCCGTGACTAACGCCATCCCGAGCGCATAAGCATGGGCAGCGATGAGGAGGTCATTCGGACCGATGGGCTTGCCAACGGCTTCTAATTCGGCTCGGATTCGCCCGTATTCGGCGTCGGCAGGCGTATCAAGTGCGAGCACTTGTATACTTCCAAGAATGGCCTCGATGTGCGCCAGCAGCTTCGGCGATCCTTTCTTGGCGCATCCAAAGCGTAACTCCGCTGCCGTGATGATACTGACGCAAACTGCTTCTGGTCCAACCTCGGCGATGCGTCTGGCGACAGCGCCCTTGGGGTTTCGTGCAAGCTCGGACACGACATTGGTGTCAAGCATGTACAGCGCGCTCACAGGTCGATTTCTTTCAACGGTAGCAGGGTATCGTCAATATCAGGGAACTGATCTTCCGGCCCAAGCGGTTCCAGCCCGGCAAGCACTTCCAACAGGTTCTGGCGACGCACCGGCTCTATGATAAGTCGATCTCCATCGCGATGGATCATCACCCGGTCGCCGGGAAGTTCGAAGTCAGCTGGAATGCGTACCGCCTGACTCTTATTGTTACGGAAGAGTTTTGCTTCGCGGGCTGGTGTAGATTCGGAGTGTCGGAGCTGTGGCATATCGGTCTCCTTTGTATATACAAGAGTATATACATCGTAGCAGGATAAATTTCAAGCGGAGCGGGGTCGCTAGCGCGCAATTGTACGTCGTTCAGCGATGTTGTAGCGGTTCATAGTGGGCACCAAACCAAGATGTGGGATGGCATCGTCGGCGGTGGGAGTGCACAGTGGAGACGCCATTCTTCGCAATTATAAATGCAAAACAATAAGGGAGTTATCCGTGATGGGAAATCCCGGGCGCATGAATGGCAACGAAGGCAGAGGCTATATAACAAAAAAATAAGAAAATCAATATCTTAGCAAAAATCGCGTAATATTAATTATGGAACATTCTCTCGCAACGATGTTGAAGCAACAAATCGCTTCAAATTGGCTCCAGCCCTAAAAATGTACGGCGGAATGGCAAGTGAATAGTGACCACAGTTTAATTGCTGAACATTCGGATTTACGCCAGCATTATTCAGACTTTCCAACAGAGCAATTGACAATTCTGGCAATACAACCTTGTCTCTTTTTGCCAAAACAATCTGTATATCCAAATCTGGACGGGCGAGACTGTAGGCGTAATTTCCCAGATCGAGCGGTGCCCAAGCCCTGTGTAGATGAGAAAGGTCTATCGTGGGCTCAAAGCTCTCGCGTATGGCGCGCGTTGCGCGCCCGGTCCAGACCATCTCGGCCAGACTTCCGGCTGTGAGAAACAGCGAAGCTTTCTTAACATTGGTATCATGAGCCGCGACCAGTCCTGCAACCCATGAACCGAGGCTCATTCCAAGTACGGAAATTTCTCGATAGCCTTGGCTTTTGAGCCAGCGAATGAGCTTTTGTCCATCCCACACGGCCTGCCGTAGCGATTGGATCGTTCGGCCGAGATTTGCGCTAAGCATATAATCAGCGTAGTCGGACCCCGGACGGCTTCGTTCAAAATGATAAGGCATTGCGATCTCGACAACCGTAATGCCTCTTTTCGAGAAATATCGTGCGATCTGACTATTACGGGAACGTGCGTTCCAATGATGAAATATCACCAGTGCCTTGTCCCGTGACCCGCTATCCGTGATCTTAGCCCAGACCTGGTTGTTTTCCTCAACGTCTGTCGAAATTTCAGATGGAAATTTGAGGTAGTCCCCTGCCCGCTCAAAATCTCTATCGCTACCGAGTGGCGCTCTGAAGTACGATGGCGTGGCAGCTGCCTGCACCCCGAGCTGGCAGAATTCATCGATAGTGGAAACCTTTGGGGCGCCCGGAAACGCACGTTCTGCATCGAGAATGACGGCTGTTACTTTTTTAGCATCTTCTCCGCGTCGTGCCCGTTTCTCATCCCATTGATCAAGCCAACTATGAAACACTTTGATTACTCACCTCACTCGCGCGCCGGGACCCAAGGGCCGGATCAAATAAGCCATAAATAGCGATTAGGAGCCCGACAAACATCAAGACTGTAAAGCCAGAAAACGTGTCGATTGACAGATAGCTTGCAAATAGAAGCATCACAACGGCGGTCATTTTCCACAAGGTGACTTTAAAATGATTTCCTGCTCCAGTGCGGGTCACTCCATAAAGGAAAACAAAACAGGTCGATATTGCGATTAGCAGACTGCTGTAGTGTGTGGGCATTCGATAGCTGATACGGCTGTGCGCCGTCGCTTGATCGTACAAGATAGATGAAAGGTCGTTGATCACCCAGGCTACAATGCTCGCGCCGTTAGAGGCTAAATACGAGCTTTGTAGCTTCATCACGGTAGCGATCAAAATGCCTAAAACCGTGCAGCGAAAAACCCCCTGCATAACCCAGATTGCGGTCTCGCTTCTAAAGCCCGTACCTGCGTTCGTCTGCGCTGTTGGTCCTTCGCGTAACTTTCGAAGGTCATTGATGACCGAGTAAAGCAGTATGAGGCCGGCGAAGAAGAGATAAAATGAAAAACTCATATAAAGATAGGCAAATGCCGTAAAACCGATCGCAACAGGTATCGTCACGATTTCGGGCCGGACTATCGCGATTGTGCCCCAATCGGTTGCGTAATTTCCTCCTCCACTTATGAGAGGGACCAGACAAACGCCGATCCACTGGAACACACCAGCAAAAAGCAAACAGATTAGGAAGACCGCCCAAAACGAACCCGATGAGGCGTCGATAATATCACGCCATGCCCGGTCGCTGTACTCGGGTGTGCCATCGAAATGCCGACGACGTTCCTCCTGCTTCCACGAATGCACCAGTTCGGAAACGAAGGCCAGGAAGACCGGAAGAAACACCATGAACACGAGGGTCCAGTTCGCCGCCCAAAGGAATCCGACCTGCTTGATCACGCCATCTGATCGGGTGAATGTTACGTTGTGAATGCCAATGATGTACGAAAGGAACCCGAGAGCCGACATTCCAGCAAAAACCGAGGCAGACAGATTCAGTGGAGACCCCTCACCGAAAAGCTTCTCTGACCATCTAGTCAGATTCCATCGCTTACCATCGTTATCGTTTGCGGAGTCCGATGTTGCAAGGCGGGTTTCAAGTTGGGCTGGCACCGACGGTTCGGCTGTTTCAGTCTTCTTCTGCTCACGTCTTTTAGCGACAAGTCGAGAGTGTGCAGCGCTGAGTTCCATACTCCATTCGCTTGTAGCAACCGTATCACCACAACTTAAAACTCTTGCCAACAACCCGATGTTGGTCGTGCTTATGCCTTTTTCATTCTCCTGAAACCAGAGCTGAACCGTTCGAAGATCGACGCCAATCCGCTTAGGATCTACATGCGTTATGGCCTCCGCCAGAAGCTCTGGCGTCCATGGACCTGCCGTATGACCGTCGGATCGTAGCGGGCGACCAGCACCGGCGGCGACAATGAGCTTGAACAATTCTTTGAAGTCGCTCCCATCCCTCGGTGGCGGGAGAAAAAACTTTCCATTCTTTGTCAATAGCTTAGCGGCTCAGATTTCGTTTCGTTTCGCAGTGTTTCTTATCCTATCGTGTGGGATGCCTTAATCAACATTTTTATCACTTGGATTTTGGGATGACTGTTTCATCAGAAAATTGGTGTATGGAGACGAGAAACTGTGCATCGGGCAGTAAGAAGCATTGATCTACTAATGATCGTGTATCGTGCTGCTATCAACTAGGCATCAGTTTCGAGGATTGCACTTACGAGCATCACCCATCTTCTGAAAATGAATTTCGGAGGCCATTATGGATGCTATTGCAGATACATTGGATTGGCGGGATGAAACCAATGTCGTTGACCTAGGCGACAATGGCCCGACAAAACGACTGCTGGATATGTCATCGCTAGCGGAAGATCCGCGCCGGATCGTAGATTATGAGCCGCAAGATGTGGATGACGCCATCGGAAAACTGGTCTATCTCGCCGCTTCTCTTATCTCCGGGCGGATTACGCTCGCACGGGGCGAAATGGCATCAGTTTTGAAAAGCGTCGATAAGAAATTATGATTGCTTTGGAAGCCCGCCAGCGGGCTTCTTCTATTTGCGGTCTGTCGCAATCCATTCGCCAGAGGATTGATCCTTGGCAAATCCAACCGTCCTCGCAATAGCTTGCGCTGACGGATTTTTTTTGACGTTGGTAACGCACTCGACCATGCCGTTGGCACCGTCAACAGGCCAACAATTCGCTAGTGAGACGGAAAGCATTTCAAGTTCACTCCTATCCCACAATAGCGGATTTTTTTCTTCCAGCTTCCTCACGGCAAGCAATGCTTCAGCTTGAGTTGGCACATCGAGCTTGGCGCTCGCCGCTGGCTCATCGGGAACGGGACAAAGTGTAGGGTCGGCCTTGATCGCTGCAACGATATCGGCTTTTGCAATGGCTGTTGCGTTGCTCGAAGCGTTGGAGACTACAAACCAAGTACCGCCCGCGCCAACAGCGATGCCGGCGCTTGCTGCCAGTGCGAGAAGTGCGTTCTGATTCATTAGAGCTCCTTAAAGTTTCAAATTGAACCAATAGCGCCCCTTCAAACCTTGATAATCGGGAATGTCGAAAAAGTAAGGGTCTTTTCGCATTGGACGGGCAATGGAGACGACCTTTCGACAACTATTTCCGCGATCCGAGTTGCCAATGTCTCTATATTGAACATCCTTGTACTGCTGAAGCTCTTTGTTCTGTTCCCTGATCTTGTTGGTGCAGGTGTTGATTGTCTTTTCGCAGCGGTTGGACAGCTTTGCGCCGCGATCACTCATATTGCTGGCTTCCTTGAATCCAGATGGGCAATCCTCGTAAGGCTGATATCCGGGTTTGCCAGACTTAGCTTCATGGCAAATGGGCCATGAGAAACCCGGTTTTGCCATGGCCTTGATCAACTTGGTCATTGGCGGAACGCAATAAGGGACACCATGCCACGAGGGATTTGATGATGCTGCGCACAACAGGACCTGGCAGCCCCAAGATGGCGTCCCTCCCGTGTCCTGCGCTATTGCAGCGGATGGCATCACGGCGATAGTGCCAAGGCCAGCGAGTGCAAACAGAAACTGCTTCATTTCAGGTCATCCTCATATTGTAGCGGTTGAAACCAACCCGGTAGGCAACATGTCTCGGGCGTGAAATGGGGACCGTGTGATGAGATCTCCGGCCGCGTAGCTGCATAGTGCGATAAGTGTGAACGCGGAAAACCATTAGATTCCAATGCGATAGACCAGGAGCTGATTTGGAATATCGCGGCATACCGCTGGATAGGCAAAGACGCCGATCAAGAACGCATCGAACGACATTTGCCGTTGTTCGTGGAAAAACAGCGATACGGTGAGGAATAGGGCCGCGATTATGCCGTGGACCCACCAGATTTTCGACGACGGGATGATAAGCAAAAACGATAGCAGGATGGCCAGCAACAAGCAGGCCATAGGATCGCGCGCGAAATTGAGCGCAATATGAGCGATTTCCGACAACTATCGGTCTGTCCTTCTTGGTTTTCTGCGCGCGTTGGCAAACGGGGGAGAGATTTCGCTTTTGCGCTCTACGAGTAGGTTGAAATCCGCGATAGGCTGACGATCGAGCGTTTTGTCGACGGCCTTGCGCCGCCACTCATTCATATCCAGAACATAGGTCGCCCACATGCCATATCGCGCCGACATGGCGGTACGCTGATAGCCTATATATTGAGGGTGGCTGAGGTAGGGTGAATCCACCCTCGCCCAACCCACACGAAGCATTTCGAGAGCTAGGTCGCGTCCCCGCGATGTGCATCTCGCTCGCGCCATGCCTTCAGCATCATAGCCGACGACACCGCAGGAGACGGCGGACGCCCCGATCGCTCTTTTGAGCCAAGCTTTTGCAAAGGGGCCACAGGGTACAGGCGGCGGTGCTTTCGTGACGTCCCTGTTCGTCCATTTCGGATCAAGCGCCCATTGAGGCAATTCGCACGCGTCAATGTCCGCGAGCCGAACTCGTTGGGCATAAGTGGGAAACCAGAGGGTCCGACCATCAATAACCGCGACACGACCCTTGAAGATTGGAAGCGGTACCGGCTGGCTAGGTTGAACCGATACGCTGGCAGCTGGCGCGCGTTTAATAGCATCAGCTGCGAATGCTGGTGTCGATGCGACGGCAAATGACATTGCTACGATCAGATATTTCATTGTTGGGCATTCCTCGTCCGTTCGTTTGCCGATTTGCTCAACAGGATGGCAGGATGCTGAACGTCTTCGAATTGCCAGAGGCCTGCCCGCTTCTCACGAGCTTCCTGTTCGGCCACTGCGTATGCTGGATAGTAGGGAAGCCCGTCAGCCTTCAGCGCGGCAAAGGCATAGCCGCTCGTAATCAACACCGTCGATAAATCGAGGCGATTTCCGCCGATTGTCGCGTAGCAAATAACGTAGGAAGTATCGGCAGTTTGCGCTACGGGAGCGCACACAGGTTTGGTGTCTCTGACATAAGCGGCGAATACGGCAAGCGATGCCTCGCCGCAGTCCTTCTTTCTTCCGGTCGTATCAGTGAAAGCAGTTCCACGAAGGCATGACTGTAAACCATAGAGACGATAGCGCTGACCTTCTGAGACCCATGTATCGCCAGATTCCAAAGTGACGCCCGGCTGGAAGTCAAAATATCCCTCCGGTGCTGCAAAAGCCATTGGCGAAAAAAGGACCATGCATAGCAATACTAGGGATGGCTTCATTGGCCCTTCACCCGAGGATCGGCCCACATTCCATAGAAGCCGTCTTCTCCAATTTTCTGCGCCTTCTCCATATCGGGACGCTCTAGCTTCCCATCTTTCGATTTCGCAATACGGAGCGCGCCGAGAGAGAGCAGTTGCTCTTCGAGCATATCAACGGTGTCAAGGCTGCCGGGGTAATTGTAATAGCCGAAGCACGTCACATTTTGTTTGGGCGCGCGGTCTTCACTTACAAATGCCCGACAAAACAGCACCTTCGGCGACTGCAACATGATCTGAAGCTGCTGCGTGGCGTAGTCAGCGCAAGAACCAGCAAAATCATCCTTGCGGTTCACCATTTCGCCTTTGCACGCTTCTAGCCCGTACAGATTAAGTACGGTCTTATCATCAACCCTAAATTCGGTCGGTGAAGTCGCCTTATAGCCGGAAGCCGATGCAAACCCCTTTCGAGCCGAAACTTTTCCGTCTCCGTCATAATACTCGATGACAAGCACGGACTTCCCCGGCGATGCCATCGACTTGATGTAATCCTTATTGATTGCAGGCGCTGCGATTGCAGCTGTCGCCAACAAACAACTGCTCATTGCGATTGCTATGGTTCTCTTCAATTTGTAGATCTCACCATATTGATAATTTTCTTACCTTACTCAAAAGGGGTTTGTGATTTGTAAAAAAGAATGTATCACTTAGCCAAATCGGTATTATACTCTTGCGAACTTAATCTGTTTTCGCTGCAACCTCAACAGCGTTTTTGAGGCCTGCGACAGGCGCTAAAGGGCTAGAATGGAAAAGTTATCAATCAAAGCGCTACTACTAAGCGCCGCACTGTACGCTCCGCTCGGGATTGCCGCCGCTTGCGCAGAAGAAACCGGCGGAATTGCGCCATTTGTGCAAGATAATGGCGACAAGTCGTCCGCTCAGAATGCATCCGGATCGCCATCTGTTTTGACGGTTTTCAATCGCCGCTGGCCAAGCGAAAGCAAAGAATTTGTTGTGGGCGCCGATGGCGTCGTCGCCATCGAGGATAAAAGCGGAAACGAGCCCAAAACGAGTAATCATATTGGCAATATACAGAGCGCCTATTTTTCCACTGGCTCTCTATCAGAGATTACCAATACGGATATTTCTAATCCGAATGAATCGTCCCGTTTCGGTAATTTATCCCTCGATAAACAGGCCGCAATATCCGTCCCGGAATGCGGCCCCTCCCCCCTAACGCCTGACGAAATCAAATCACTCGTCGAACAGGCTGCTCGTCGACATCAAGTTGACGTTCTGTTTGCGACGGCAATCACTTGGGCGGAAAGCCAATTCGACCGTTCTCGCAATTCAGACAAGGGCGCTCGCGGTCCGATGCAGCTCATGCCGAAAACCGCTGAGCGTTTCGGCGTCCGCGACGTCTGCGATCCGGCGTCGAATATTGAAGGCGGCGTTAGGTACCTACGTGTACTTTTGGACGAGTTCCAAAACCCGCTGCTTGTTGCCGCCGCTTATAACGCAGGCGAAGGCCGCATCTATGAGTATGGCGGCGTTCCACCCTTCAAGGAAACAGTTGGCTACGTGGCCAAGGTCGTCAATTACCAACTCGGCGTGGCTATGCCAGCGCCGAAAAAGAAGCCCGTTGGCGTCGGTCGGAGATCCTCGCCGGTCATAGCGAGCGAAACTGAATCCGGGGTCATTGCAGTCAAGAAAACCGGCACCTTCGTTGGTGGCGTGATGCATTTTTAAAGGAGAGAAGGATGATCAACGAACAAAATAAGGTTTGGCATATCAGCGCTTCAAAGCTGGCTATTTGCCTTGGTTTGCTGGCCGCGGCGCAAATTGCCGGGGCAGATTTGGCGATGGCACAATCAGGTGGCGTTGGCGGTGCCTTCGCGCCGGTTCAGACCGTGTTCCAAGCTATCGTTGATTTCATTAGCGGCCCTATCGGACGCCTGTTTGCAATCATAGCCGTCATGGCGCTCGGTTTCCTCGCCTTTGCAGGCCGACTGTCTTGGTTTCTTGCAGGCGGTGTCATCCTCGGCATTGGATTGGTTTTCGGCGCTCCGTCAATCGTCGACGAGCTGATCAGCACGGTCGGAAACTAGCGATGGCCGAATACGAGGATGTAAAGCCGCAACTGACCCCGTTGGTGATCGGACTTACCCGATCTCCTACCATGTGGGGTGTTCCGTATATGGCGGTCGTCGTTGTTATCGGGATCACAATCATAGCATGGCTGGTCAGCAAGTCCTTCTGGACGCTGCTGCTGGCCCCGATCAGCTATGTGGTCCTGTTCTCCCTTTGCGCCTGGGACAACAAAATCCTCGATGTTCTCGAAGTCACCGCGCGCAAAACGCCCCGCACACGCAACAAGTCCTTCTGGGGAACTAATTCGTACGGACCATAGCAAATGTTGAAAGTCGTCAGGGAAGAACTCGGATTTGGCAAGGTCGCTCACAATGAGCGGCCTATGGCAACACATATCCCGTATCTGCGGCATCTGTCCGATACTGTGATTGGCTTGGAAAACGGCGCTCTAATGTCGGTCATTAAGCTAGATGGCCTCTTTTTCCAAACGGAAGATCAAGCCGAACTCAATATGCGCTCGAATGTTCAGAATACGATCATTCGAGCGCTTGGATCGAGCCGTTTTTCTGTCTGGTCGACTGTAATTCGCCGACAGGTCGATTCCGAAATTGGTGGCGCTTTCGATGACCCGTTTTGCGATCAACTAAACAGCCGGTATATGAGCCAGTTGCGCCATAAACGCATGTTCGCCAACGAAATTTACCTCTCCATCGTGCGAACCAATATGCGCGGCGCCCTCGGCCTCAGCGACGTGGTAAGCCGTGCTTTCACGCGTTCCGGCGGGGCTGAGGTTCGAGATCAGCAAACGCGGGAAATAGTGACCGAGCTCGAAGAGCTCGTCGCCAATATGACCCGTGAGCTGCAAAAGTATGGCGCACGCGAGCTTGGTATCACCTATCGCGATGGGGAGCCATATTCTGAACCGTGCGAACTCATCAATACAATCCTTACCTGCGGTGTACCGCGCAAAATGCGACTGCCGCGGATGGGGATTCGAAATTACGTCGGAACATCACGCCTGCATTTCGGCAAGCGAGCAATGCAAACACAAGCTGCTGTCGATGAAGACAATCGCTTTGGCGCAATGCTCTCCATAAAGGAATATCCGCCGTACACCGGTCCGGGAATGCTGGACGGTCTGCTACAGGTAAATCACGAGTTTATACTGACGCAAAGCTTCACAATCTCGGACAAGCCGATTGCGCAAGAGCGTATTACCCGGCTTCAGCGCCAGATTGCCGCGTCGGATGAATCCGGTAGCGCGGTCGAAAGCGATATCGACTTTGCTCTGAACAGTCTCATGAACCAGGAGGCTGTTTTTGGCATTCACCATTTCTCTTTGCTTTGCCTGTCTCGCGACCTTGACGGTTTGAGCAAGGCAGTTTCCGAGCTCGGTAGCTGCCTGACAGATATGAACATCAACTGGCTGCGGGAGGATATGAATCTTGAAGCGTCCTTCTGGGCGCAATTGCCAGGCAACCACAGCTATCGTGCGCGTAAGGCCATGCTGTCATCGGCTAATTTCTCCGGCCTGTCATCGATGCATAATTTCGCGATCGGGCAATCGGACAATCTTCATTGGGGCTTGCCGATCACGATACTCGAAACCACCTCGCAAACACCATACTGGTTCAATTTTCACCGTCGCGATATTGGCCATTTTTTGGTCACTGGGCCAACTGGTTCCGGCAAGACCGTCGCTCTGACATTCTTGCTGGCCCAAGCAATGCGTGTCAGTCCAACGCCGAAAGCTGTCTTTTTTGACAAAGATAGAGGTGCCGAGATCTTCGTGCGAGCGATGGGAGGAGTGTTGATTGCCGCTGAGAAGTGACCCGGTTTTTCCACCGAGAATTGACCCGCCTTTTAATTAATGTTCGGGTTTTTATTCACGGTCAAGTTT
>NZ_VCPE01000021.1 GCF_005938105.1 Brucella haematophila
CACCTGGAGCGTTGCAACGGTTCGTCTCCATGCACTCAGCGACCCGCAATTGTTTCTCTGTTCCATCTCGTCGCCGAGCCGCACACACAATTCGCTACCATCGCCTCGAAGCTTTCGATGCATGGAAAATTGCGGCCTGTTTCGCCTGAATATCTACGAGCCCCTGGCCTTTCCGGCCAGAGAAACTTAACGTGACAACACCATTTGTAGACTTTGCAAAGGGTTGCCTTCGAAGCCATATGCTCCAAATTCATTATGCTGGTCGCCAAGATAGAAACGTGAGGCAAAACCATGTCAAAATTTGTCGTTGGAGATCACGTGAGCTGGAACTCGGAAGCCGGTCGTGTGAGTGGACATATCGTTAAGGTCCATGAAGCGGATTTCAATTATAAAGGTCATCGTCATCACGCATCGGAAGAAGATCCTCAATACGAGATCAAGAGCGATAAAACCAAACACATCGCCGCCCATAAGGGAAATGTATTGTCCAGGATTAAAGAATGATTGCGCAATATACGACCATTGGACACTCGAACCGCGATCTTTCCGAGTTTCTATACATGTTGAACGAGAGCGGCACTGAGGTGCTTGTGGACGTAAGATCATTTCCGCGTTCACGCACAAATCCGGCCTATAATATTGAAACTCTCCCGGGCGATCTGCAAAACATTGATATCGAATATGTCCATTGCGAGGCGTTAGGCGGACGAAGGCCCAAACAAACGAATATCGATAAACAAGTAAACGCGTTTTGGCGGGTGCAAAGCTTTCATAACTATGCTGATTATGCCTTGGGAGAGGAATTTGGATCCGCATTTAAGGTGCTTACTCGTCTCGGTAGTAAACGTCGATTGACATTAATGTGTTCGGAAGCGGTTTGGTGGCGATGTCATCGACGTATTATTGCTGATTATTTAATCTTGACCGGTCATTCCGTTGACCATTTGATGGCGCCCGGGCATTGGGAACATGCGGTGCCAACGATCGGTGCAACCAGGAATTCCTCGGGCAAGGTAATCTATCCTCGAACGCCCGATCCGAATTCCGAAAATTTGGCCAACTGCCTTCTGTAACAATCTGATTCCACCATTCTGACAGTGTGGGCCAGATGTGAAGATAAACTTTAACTTTTGTTGAATTCCAACCCGTTATAGTTTGTGATTGTTGCGAATATTGCCGAGTTGACGTGTACTATGCAATTTTCATTTCGAATGTATATCCGATGTGCTGCGAAACCGTCAACTTCAACGACTGCAGCTCGCGAGAAACAAATCCTAGGGCCGCAAGTTTACTAAACGACTGACCTGAAAACGCCCAGGGCAAGGAATATGAGGAGGCCTTGCAAGCTTGCCTTGCCGATCTCGAAGGACTCCCGAACACTGCCCGTAAATCGTTCGTTAAAGCCGCAAGAGCCGCGGGGATGCCATCCGGCCCTGTCACTGGCTCTGAGATCGTTGATCCAACGTTCGAACTTCCGAGAACGAATGTCCGTCGTCGAATGATTTGAGACTATTTTTGCTTTTGAAGATTGGAGTTTCCGGCTCGGTTTGGGGTTTGATTTAAGCGGCTTTGGTTTGGTGGTTCAAGCGGCGTTTTTTGATCGTGTCTCTTTTGATCCTTTCGCGTTCGAACAGGATGGTCTGTCCGCGTCCGAAGTAGACGTCGGCGGGAGTGAGATTGTTGAGGCTCTCATGGTAACGGCGATGATTGTAATGCTCGACGAAAGCCGCGATCTGGGCTTCAAGGTCCTCCTTGAAGAAGTAGTTTTCAAGCAGGATGCGGTTCTTCAGCGTCTGGTGCCAGCGTTCGATTTTCCCCTGCGTCTGCGGGTGGCCGGGAGCGCCGTGAACCTGGTCGATCTTGTATTTCTCTAGCCATTCGCCGAGATCGGATGCGACGTAACACGAACCGTTGTCCGACAGCAGACGCGGCCGGTGCTCGACCCTGGCCTTGTCGCAGCCTGAAGCGCTCAGTGCCAGATCGAGCGTGTCAGTGACGTCGCCCACCTTCATGCTGGTGCACAGCTTCCAGGCGATGATGTAGCGGGAATAGTCGTCGAGAATGGTCGACAGATAAAACCATCCCCAGCCGATGACCTTCAGTGGAGTAAGAAGCGCAGATGCGCTTCTCCTCCCCGAACCGTACTTGCACCTTTCAGCGCATACGGCTCTCCATTCAAGCTTGGCCCATGGCCATTGCAACATCATGATAGTTCGACGTGACGGTGCTGCGGTTTTCGATCCGGACGATATATGGGTTCTCCTCCGGATTACGCCACAGGAATTGCGCCTTGGGGCTTGAGACAAGCCGTTGCAGCGCTTTCCCGACGGGATCACCACGTTCATTCCGACCAAACACGAGCCAGGTTTTCGCCTTGCCCGGTTCGGGGGCCCTGAACCATTTCCGCATCAAGGGTTTGATGCGGGATCGGTATTTGTGCCCCAGCCAATGCGCCATTTTCCAGAACACGACATGGTCGATGCGCCGGAAGACGTACGCCGTGAAGTCGGCGAACTTGTAGAACGCCGCCCATCCCACCAATTGGCGGTTCAGGCCAGCGATCATGTCGACCGTACTGACACTATGATTGCCGGAAAGGGTTTCGGTAAGTCTGTGAACAAACCCCTTGGCCTTTTCCTTGGGTATTGTCGTTACGATGGACATCCGTCCATGCGCCCCTCGCTTGCGGATGATCCGGTGCCCCAGAAAGACGAAGCCGTCGTTGACGTGGGTGACATGGGTCTTCTCCATGTTCAGCGTCAACTTCAACTCACCTTCTAGAAACGCCCGGCATTCCTCGCGGATTTCCTCTGCCTGAACCTTGGTTCCTTTTACGATCACGACGAAGTCGTCAGCGTATCGGCAATAGGCAACAGCCGGTTTCCATTGCCGGTTCTCACGAACCGTGATGGGGCGGCCTTGCTTGATGCCGAAGTTCCATGCCCATCGGTCCTTGCGGGCCTTCTTGTTCAGGTATTTCGCCTCCAGCCACATATCAAACTCGTGGAGCATGATGTTGGACAGGAGCGGTGACAGAACGCCACCTTGCGGAACGCCCTCGCTTGAGGCTGTGAACAAGCCACGGTCGATGTGGCCTGCCTTCAGGAATCGATAGAGAAGATCGACGAACCGTCCGTCCTGCACCCGTCGCCGCACACATTTCAGAAGCAGCCTGTGATGGACCGTGTCAAAGTAGCTGGCGAGATCACCTTCGATGATCCAGCGGCCCTTCGTTCCACCTCCATCCTGTAGCTGTATCCTCACGGTGCGGACGGCGTGATGCACGCTGCGTTCCGGCCGGAAGCCATAGGATAGACGATGGAAATCGCTCTCCCAGATTGGCTCCATGGCCATCAGCATGGCGCGTTGGACAATGCGATCCGTCAGGGTCGGAATACCCAGTGGTCGTAGCTTGCCGTTCGATTTCGGGATATAGATGCGCTTGACCGGCTGAGGGCGATAACTCTCCTCCAGCAGGCTTGCCCGCAGGTCGTCCAGATGCTGATCCAGTCTGACCTGCAGTCTTTGCTTATCCATTCCGTCGATGCCCGGCGTTCGTGCGCCATTTGACGCAAGAACAATCCGGGCGGCCTCGGCAAGCCATTCCCGATTGGCAATCAGCCGAAGAAGCCGATCAAACCTCCGGTTTGGATCGTTTTCGGCCCATGTTGCGAGCTTGTGCTGCATTTCGCTGATTATCAAAGGTCTTCACCTCGCTTGGTCAGATAGTTTGCACTTCAAGCAGTTTGAACTGTTCCCCTTCGCCATGTGGCAGGCTTTCCCTGCCGCGGACTACTACGAGAACTCCGCAAACACGATGGACATCAGGGTCAACTCCCTTGCGACGCAATACTTTGTTGTCATTCCATCATGCCTTCCCTCGTTCATATGCTGGACGTCAGCGTATTGGTGAGGCTGCCGGTCGCAGTCTTTTTCCTTGCTTTCCGCAAGTCGATGCCGATGCCATGGTCTGGCTGCATTCTCCCCATGACCCACCGCGAGCATCCTTACATCTGCGCTCGCGTTCGGATGCACGCCGACATACCTGTCCGGCGACATCATCAGCATTCCGCCTGTTAAGCCGTGTAGGCGAAGGCGACCTTCCAGCCCTCAGATGCGAGTTAACCGGTTCGTGTTCCTCAACCTTCCAATACTTCAGCCTCGGGAACCATCTTGGCGTAACGGCTTCGCCTCAATCCCCTTTACCTGCGGGCTACGTCACCCTGCCAGTTGACAGCAGGTCACCGCCGCTTGGGCTCATGTCCCCTCGCAGCAAGGGACAGGCAAATCTTCACATCCTCCTTTCTCTTTGCATTCCAGTCATATGCCTCCCCGATTGGGGCGAGGCGCACGATAGGTGAAGTCGGTTTGCCACATCTCGTTCGGCCGCGTGGTCTTGTCCTTGAACTCGTTGTTGGCCTTGATGAGGATATAGGCTGGCGAGGTGATCAGATCGTGGGCCTTGAGCAGGCGATAGACCGAAGCCTCTGATACAAAATAGCTTTCCGTGTCGGTGAACTTCACCGCCAGTTCACGCGGCGACAGATCGGCGTGGTCCAGCGCCATTTCGATAATGCGATCCCGGATATCGTCAGGGATGCGGTTCCACACCCGTGATGGCGCGGGCGTCCGGTCTTTCAGTCCTTCGACGCCATGGGTCAGAAACCGGTCATACCAGCGATAGAATGTCGGCCTTGGAATGCCAAGCCGGTCGAGGGTTTGTCTGGCCGACAGGTGCGATTGCTCGACCAACCGAATGATCTCAAGCTTCTCGGTGGCGGGATATCTCATTCGTCGTCGCCCCCATCCCCGATCATGCTTTTTTTAAGCAGGCGGTTTTCCAGAGTGACGTCGGCCAGCGCCTCCTTCAGGTCACGGCTTTCACGACGCAGCGCTTTTACTTCGTCGCTGGTGGCAGAACGGGCGGTGTCGCCTGCAAGGCGCTTCTTGCCTGCCTCGAGGAATTCTTTCGACCAGCTATAATAAAGGCTCTCGGCGATCCCCTCACGGCGGCAGATCGCAGCGATGCTGTCTTCCCCGCGCAGACCTTCCAAAACAATACGGATTTTATCCTCGGCCGAATAATGTTTACGCGTGGCACGACGGATATCTTTGATCGTCTTCTCCGCAGAAGACGTTTGGGGAACGGGTTTCTGTCTCATCTTTGCGTCCTTTGATAAAGCTATGATGAGCCGAAAATCCTCTCTTCTTAATTAAACCAGTTTTGTCTCAAAGGCCCTGATGTCGGACACTCGGTCACCTTTATGGTCTTCAACTTTAACGGTGGAACTGCCCATCAACGTGGCTGAAATCATGGCTTGAGAGCGCGGAACAGCTCCAGCAACCCAGCTTTCAATCCAGCGACATCATCGTCTTCCGCGCGCAATGCTATCTCGTTCATTGCCCCGTTGAGCAGCACAGCCAATGCTGTGGGGCCAGACGAGAAGCGGATGGCACCTTCGCTGATGGCCTCCTCCACGCCGATCCTTAGAAGATCAAAAGAAAGCTCGCGATCGAGCGCTTCCCACTGCTCTCGTCCGAGTACACCTGGTGCATCGACAACGAGTATACGGCGGTTTTCGGGTTTAACCATAAAATCGATCCAAGCCGTCGAGCCCTTTTCCAACGCCTCAATAGAAGTGACCACATCCCTCGTTGCGATTTGGATCGCCTCTGCCGCCCCGGCGGCCAGGTCGCGGCATACAGCTTCAAACAAGTCTGCTTTATCGCGATAATGATGATAGAGTGCGCCGCGTGTTACTCCCGCCTCGTCTATGATCGCATCCGTGCTGGTCATGGCATAGCCATTGCGGGCAAATAATGTCCGCGCAGCTGCAACCAATCGCCCTCTTGTTTGGATGGTACGCAGTTCGTTTTTGCTCATAATCGCCCTTCTATAAGATATTGACAGACAGTCTGTATGTTTATATGATCATAAACATACCGATAATCTGTTTGTTTAAATCTGGCAAGGAGTCCTATCATGCGATTTTTCGATCGCTACCCGATAATCGTCACCGATAAAAAAGACGAAGCGCGCGACTTCTGGCTTAAGTATCTGCAGTTCGATGTGACTTTCGATAGTCAATGGTTCTGCCTGCTGACTGCAGAAAACAGTACTGCTTCGATTGCTTTCATGACGCCAGATCATCCGTCGTCACCGCCCGGCCCCGAAACCTTCGCCGGAATTGGCCTGTGCTTCGAGATGGAGGTTGGCGATGCTAAGGCCGCTCACGACGAACTGATAGAAAGGGGATTACCCGTTACTTACCCGCTGACTGATGAGCCGTTCGGCCAACGCCGTTTTGGATTTAAAGACCCTTCGGGCCTATGGATTGATATTGTCGAGCAAATCGAACCGCGAGACGACTTCTGGGGCAAATACATGATGTGATCGATGTGCCACCACATTACTTCTATATTGTTCTGCCCTCCTTGCTTGTTGACTTTCCACCCCTTCGAGCACAGCAACACAGCTTGAAAGGATATAAACGACTACCTCTCAGGGCGGTGTTGTCACGTTAAGTTTCTCTGGCCTTTCCGGCCAGAGAAACTTAACGTGACAACACCGCGTCAAGACATAAGGTCGTTCTTAATCTTCTGAAATTTTTGCGACAGAACCCCCATGCGACTACATTGTTTACACGTCGTCGGCACTTTCCTCAGCTTCGGTCTGTTCTTCGCGTTCCTGTTCTTCCACGGCCTTGGGAAGCCTTGCGAGAGGCCGACCTGCGAAATAATCGCTAACCCGCTGGATGAGAAAATCTACTGTTGCGGGACTATCAGCCAGTTTGCGAGCGAATGAACGTCCCGGATGTAGAACATCCCAAGGAGACTTGAACTGTGTCTTACGACGGTTACCGGGGTCCTTGTTGCCAAAACCGTCAATCGCGCGGTTCCATATCGGCTTGAAGCTCTCGATGAGGATGTTCTCGCCGAGCGGGATCCAGATATCGTCGACGACCAAATGGCGCACGAAGAAGTCGGCGAGGTCGAGATTTTCGGATTCGTCAATGGACATGGCGTGCTGCTTGAGCCGGTCGGCTAGTGCCTTACCAATTCCTGCATCCTTGGACAAACCGCCCTTACGCCCACCCTTGGGGATAGCCTTGCCGACGTAAATTGGCTTCCGAAAGGCATCGCCACGATTTTCTACGGCCAGCGCTTCATAGGCGGGATAGGTGCCGGTATAGTAGATAACGTAGACACCAGCACCTCTGATGTCATCCACCTCCGCCAGCTGGCTCGGCGGTCGCTGAAGAATTTCCATCTCTATGCTACGAGCGAGATTCAGCTTATCGAGTGGATTGTAGGGTTTGATGTTCATGCCGTAGCGTCCAGGATATGCCGGGCAATATCCTCCCCCACCGTACGCGCCAGACGAACGGGCACGGCATTACCGAGCTGTCGCATCGATTCTGTCCATGTGCCGTGAAATATATACTCGTCTGGAAAAGTTTGAAGCCGGGCGCTTTCGCGCACGGTGAAATAACGCACACTACCGTTCGGTCGGCGCATCATGTTCTCGCCGCCGGGCACGCCGTGCACGCCCGCCTTTAGCGTCTTGGCTGGTTCATCGAGAGGGCTGCCAGTGTGTCCGGTATAGGAACGCGCGCCTGGCTGAAAACGATGATTGAGGATATGAGACGCGGTTTGAGGTGACTTTTCTGGATCCGGCAGATCGGCGATGGCATCGCGAACCGTGCGCCATGGCTGGAAACCGACCGGTTTTTCCGATGGCGCGATCATCGATGAAGCTGAAATCCGGTGTCGCTGCGCAACGCGGTGACGATCCCAGTAATCGCCATGGACCATGTCCCAGATTAAAGCTTCTCGTGAATGTGTTTCCTTGGGAAAGCTCCACCGAAGACCAAGATCCTCGCGAAACCCGACAAAGAAAACGCGTTCGCGCTTCTGGGGAACACCGTAATTCGCGGCATTCGCCAGATGCACGACCACGCGGTAATTCAATCCACTGCGGCTACCGCTCGTATGATGCTGCTCAAGGCGTGCCAGATGATCAAGCCAAGCCTCCTCCTCGCGCGGGCGTATATCGGGATGTTCGAGTTGAAGTCGGATATATTCGAAATAATTGCGGAAAGTGGCGCGTGTGAGCCCTTTGACGTTCTCGAAAATAAACGCTCCGGGCCGAGCCTCGCGTACCGCCCTTATCGCTTCAGGGAACATGTCGCGAGCGTCTGTGTAGGCACCGTGCTTGCCACCAAGCGAAAAGGGCTGGCAGGGCGGCCCACCGGAAATCAGTTTTACCTTGCCGTCGTAGACGGAGAAATCGATCGCGCGGACATCACCTTCCGTTAGCTTCCATTGTCCAATGACCTTGATGCCACGAGCTTTGTTCTGCCGGATAGTGTCGCAGCAATAGCGATCCCATTCGATCACGTTCACGGGACGGAAACCCGCCTCGTGTAATCCAATCGCCAAGCCGCCGGCACCGGCAAATAATTCAATCGACTTCATGAAACCACGAATAAACGGATTCTCCTGATTAGAAAAGTTCATTTAGATAGCCAAACCGAAACAATGTTTGGTGCGCTCGGAAACGTAGTTTGCGGCAATGAACAGTTCTCGTTCTGAGGGCATCTTGTTCCAGAACAGATCCATCCTGTTCTCTACGAGCGGTTGCGCTTGTATCTCGGAATTCGCGGTACTTCTAATCGATTTCGTCTTGCCCGATGGACCGCGTTTTCTCTGATTTCCATGACGAACAATTTCTTGTCTTGTTTCATCGCATCTGGTCATTTGCATAGGAAAAGCCGGGCTCGAAAGCTGATCGGTTCAATTGGCGTTATTAACCGTCGAGTTCGTCGGTAAAGGGAGAGATATAAAGAGTAGCTTTTTAAATGGTGTGGAAGAAGGCAAATGGCCGATGTGATCCGCTTTTCTCTGATGTAACGGATATGTCCGTGAGAATATGGGGCGTGGGGTATTCGGATTGCGGGCGGTTGAGTTGTTTTGCGGGGCAGGGGGTATGTCTCTTGGGTTGAAACGTGCAGGTATCGAAGTGGTCGGGGCATATGATGCCTGGGATCCCGCCGTTGAGACCTACCGTCATAATGTCGGGCAATATGTTCACAAACACGACCTGAAAGATATTTTCGCTGTTGCGCCTGCGATAGCCCGAATGGCCCCGGATCTGATCGCTGGCGGACCGCCATGCCAGGATTACTCGGTTGCGGGCAAGCGGGTGGAAGGAGAAAACGCGTCGTTGACGCGGGCTTTTGCAATGCTCGTCTGTCTCGCCAGACCACAATGGTTTGTGATGGAAAACGTTCCACAGGCAGCCCGCTCCGAAGCGTGGGCGGATGGGCGCAAAATGCTAGTGCGGGCCGGATACGGATTGAGCGAGTGCAAGCTGGACGCTTCCTGGTATGGTGTTCCACAACTCCGCAAACGTCTGTTCGTTATCGGACGTCTGGGAGAACGGCATGGGTTCCTCGATGCAAGCCTCGTTAAGGCGCGATCGGAACGCCAGACGGTCATCCGCGACGTATTGGATATTCCGGAAGGCTGGGTCTATGCGCGGCCTTTTCGCGCCGGACGCGGAGTTCGTGGTATCCACGAACCGTTTCCAACCGTGACGCGCACAGCTTGGGAACGGCTGACGGATCGCTATCTGAATAATCCCCATCCTGCAGATCCGGTTCCAGCCTCGCAGGCAGCAATGCTGACGACAACACATCTGGCGATGCTACAGGGGTTTCCGGATGACTGGCAGTGGAAAGGCGCGACACGACAGGACATTCATCAAATGATTGCCAACGCCGTGCCCTCCCCACTGGCCGAAGCGATCGGTTGTGTCATCCTCGCGCGCGAGAACGGTCAAAGCATTCCCGAAGTTGAAGGCCGCTTCATGAACTGGCTGATGGAAACCGGACGCTCGCCCCAATCGGCACGCAATGTCAGGTCGCAGGTCAACCGGGCGCGCCGTCTTTTAGGAGGACGAACATACTCCGATATAGGGCTGGAATTGGCCCGGCTGGAACTGAATGCCGAATTCGAAACACTGACGGTTCGCACGAGATCGGATCTGCGTGCCGCTCTTCGTCTTTATGCAGAGTATCTCGATCGCAAAGGCAAAGCCGCCCATTCTCGCATCGCGAAGATTTCAAGAATGGCTGCTTGAGGATACGTATTCATCGAGCGTCGGTACCGAAGGCTGGAGCAATTCGGTTGTCCGTTGCAAAGAAGTCAGGCGACTTCCTCATAACCGCGTTTGCGACGAACCGCGACAAGTCTACGAAGAAGTGCGTTGGCGGATGCTTCGTCCAGAACTGTTTGTTGCACGGATTGTCCAAATGTCCCGATCTGCCCCCAGGAACGCATGACGCACCATTCACCGAATAAATTCGGTTGAACCGATAAGGTGTAGAAGCGCTGCATGTTGTTGCGTGGATCGATTTTACGAAAGTGTATCGGAAGCGAAGACTGGTTCAACATATCAACAGAATCCGGCATTCCGAGGGGAGCGTCCAACGCATTTTATGAATCGATCCGGGCTGATCGATTCATGCCGTTGATGAAATCGCAGCGAGTCCATGGCGATATAATAATCTGGCGCGATTTTAAATGCCAGGATGGCAGATCTCCCGGAAATGGAGCGATCGGTGCAGAAGCGCTCATTGTCACGCTCCTGCCGCTCGTCTGGCGGTAAAGGTTGGGCATTTCAGGTCGTGATGCCTTGGGAGACGCTGATATGATTTGCCGGTGTGGCAACTTGATGTGGCGCTACCGTATTTCAGAGTACCCACATAGCGTATCACATCAGGATAATTTGCAGTCTTGCGATTCCAGCTTTTGGATTATCGTTGCGGGCATCCGGAAAACTGTTACGAAACCGGATATATCCGATTCATCGATAAACGACGGTTGAGAGCCGGGAACCGGTGCAGGACGGCCCCACCGTGTTCGAGGGAGCGTCAGGGGCGTAGAGCAAAAGAATCTGGTAGACAGGCGTTTTCCCAGGTAGGTCCTCCAGATTCAAACGCCGTTTGACGCCATATTCATTGCTGTAAGGGTAAATGGATTTTATAGAATTGATTTACGTCTTGGGCATGTCGTCATGAGTTGCCCGCAACGTACCACAACGTGTCTGCACGTCATCCCAATTTGCCCGCAACGCATTTCAAATCGAGACAATTTGCATTAATCCGATTCAAAACCTCAGAAAAGCGTTGCGCGTTTCCGCACAAACGTTGCCAAATTCAAGATTTCCGTTTCAGCCACAAACGGCGTTTGTCCGCTACGCCAAGCGCGGAGACAAGCGTTTTGTGCCAATTGGTTTGCGGCACACCATGGCTGGTAACAGAGCCAATAGACTGGAGCATCCATGACGACAGGCGGTTAGCAGACGGAATGGTCACGCAAATAGTGGGAGTGTTAGAGAGAATGTCGACCTGATTGAAACCAGAACGGGAGTTCTGCTGGGATGACATTGCCCGGTCTGTTGCAGGAATAATCTCAAATCAGTCTGACCCGACTTTTTTGGCAGTCCTCCAACCACACATGTCAAGTCACGGGACCGGGTCGGACCTCGGCGTTACATGTCGTCATTATTTGGTTCGTCCGGGGAATGAGAGCTGATTGCGTGGCGACAATCAAGGTGAGACTGATCCTGATCATCGCGCAATTACTGACGTAACTTCACGTCCTGTCCATTCCAGGTTTGACTGCAGGAAAACCGGTGGGCAGACCCTGATGCACATACGGAATGAGAAACCGCAGACGAGAAACCTGTCCTTTCTGCCTGCGAGTCACGATACGTCGATAGCGCAGGCCTTCTGCTTTTTCATTTGACAGGATTGAACGCATTCAGCCCATTCTTTGAATCAATTGACGCCGGGCGATACCGCCGTCTGAGTGGTGTTTGAACGTGGCATCATGGCCGAATCCAGTGCCTGCTGGCAAAATTCATTGTCGCGCAGGATCGCATGTTTATTGTGAGCATCCAGAAGCAATGAATCGAATTGATTACCTCGAGCATTGAACCGCTCCTGCACATAAGAGGTCTTAAATTTCATACCAAAATAGACGCATTGCTCCGCGTCTGACCAGGTTGGATCAAAAACCTCACCTTCACTGTTGACGAGCCAGGCATGGTGCAGCGGGATCGGCAATTCGAGATCGCAAGCATAGCCTTCGACATAGCAGAACTGCTTCTGGCGATGGTTGCGAGGCGAAATCACTTCGGCCTGCGCATTCGCAAAGCAGGCCTTAGGGATTGAGAAACGGGCGTTTCCGGATTGTGTCGATACACGCCAGAACTTGCCATGAGACAGGAGAGTGGTTGCCACTCCCCAACCCGGTTCTGTATTTGCCGAATCCGTTATGTATTTTTTGAGAAGTGTGGCGATAGCCACCAGGTGCCCGCTATAAATCTGCATGCAATAATCCTTTTAAGTAATACAGGCCCGATGAGTAACACGTCATCGTATGTAGAATGACACCACCAAAAGAAAGGGTAGGCAAGCCCCTGATCCAAACAAACTGCGATACGGGGTGGGATAGTGGCTGCACCATGTTTATATGAACGGCGATGTGATTGCGTGCCCAGCCATTCGCAGCGCAGCAGGCACTACCCTCTTTACCGAACGCCCTTGGCGATCAGTTTCGATGCTGTAGTCGGAGGGACTCCAGGCCCGGCTGCTTGTTTGGTTGTTCTTCTGTCGAGGCTCGCCATTTCCGCATGGCAATGTTCAAGGTTCGCAACCTGCATTGATCACGGCCTGTTGCCTTACAATCGAAGGACAGTAAGCGAGTTTCAGTCGCCGCATCTGTTGTGAACAGTGCCATTGCATACCGTGGCTGAAGAATGGCTGCAGAAACAACCACCTGTGTCCCAGAAACATCTGGAGTTCAAATTGATGGTGGTGATGCAAACGGCGTTTGCGGTGGCCAGCCCTGCAAGCGATACAGATTGCAATGATTTTCCGGCACTGCATCTCGAATTGCGGGGCTGCCAAAACGACGTGCAGACACATCAATCCAGATTGCGGGCAAGTCACGTAGATTTTTTCCGATTTGCAGTAACTGGATTCTGAACTCGAGATTTGCGTTGCAGGGTTCCTGACATGTGTTGCCATATCCGGGATTTCCGATTCAATGACAAACGCCGTTTGCGGACAGGGCGGGGGCGGTGAAAAAACGCTTTGCGCCGACGGTTTTCGGGCTCAAGCTTTGATTATGGGCACGTAATCTGGAGTAGCCATGGCATCGAGCAGGCAGCAGTCGGAACGTTTGCGCAAGCAGCGCGAACGGCAGAAGGACTATCGCGATCGTTTGAGGGTACAGCGCAAACCGACGCGTGACGACATAGCACGAGTGCTGCTGCATTTTATGATCGTCAAAGCGGTGAAGTCTGGCAATCATGACGGGACGGAGAAGCTGATTGATATGCTTCTTGATGCGCTGGCGGATCAGGGCTTCGATAAAGATGCTTCATTAGAAGTCATTGATGACCTGATTGTCAGATACACAAAAAGCGGCTGGGATTTCCGTCGCAAGATGCATCTGAGGCCCGGCGGGGTTCTTGACGACACCGAACATTGAGGAGCGTTTTCCAAACCATATTGTTTCGATTTCAACCTGACAATTTTACAAACGCAGTTTGTGCTTTTTGTCTGTCGTCCCCCCATTACTCCATGAAACGCCGTTTACAGGGGAATCGGATTGTTCGACGTTGGCGTTGAAGCGGAATATCGTCGAGGCTTAAGCACGGAGAGGGGAGTTTGTTCAGGATCGTTCGAGGTAGCGTCACTGCTATTCATGCCTCACGTGCAGATCAGTCCGCTGCTGAAACTGGCTTCAGGACCAGGTCTGTGGATAACTTTCAAGCCCCACATTTCGGCTTCCTCTGGTGTTCATCACAGCGCAAAAGGCTGATGGCCACTATGTTTTTTTACTATTCTAGTGAAGCGGAAAAAGCCGGTGATATCCGGGACTTAGATAAAAATGCTGCCTGGAGATCTTTTTTCGTTTTGGATCCTTGCAGCGCGTTTGAGATCCTGCAATAGTCACTTTGTCTGATTGATCAGACGCCTCCATTCCGGTGCTGGAACACCAGAATGGAGACTAACTTAGCCTGCCAACAACAGGAGCCAAGCTATGCTGAGCATTATCGCTATTCGTTCGCAATTAAAAGATCTGCGCCCTGAATTCCTCGTCGGCATGGCGGCTCGACAGCGGAAATAATTTCCGCTCTCAACGTGTTCGGCGCTCTTTAACGCCCGAACTCCCAATTTCCCTTTTGACGCTCTGGTCGTGTGCGTTCGCGCGCAACGTCACGGTCTTTGCTGTCTTCAAAATCTGACGCTGCTTGCACGGGCAAGCGCGGTCGATCTTTCACACCCATTTTGCTCCGGCGATCAACTATCGCTCCGGGGAAGGAGGACTTATGTTTGCAGAAACCGTTATTGGCTACATTGATCTTATCGAACACCAACTCCCTGTTCGCAATCTCGGGCGCGAATTAAACGCGTCACTACACCTATCATGGCTTTTTCATCAGATTGATCGTGCCGATGATCGGGCCAGACAGAAGCTCGCGGCTCGCGATACGCTGCTGCGGTGGGCGATCTGGAACGAAGGCGAGAAAATTTTCGGACTGATCGAAGAAGCATCAGCGCGTGCGAGGATTTCCGATAATACTGAACCGGCACGTACAATGCCGATCACTCGTGATACGCTTAATCACGTCATCGAATCCGTTGCGTCAAAATCTGCCCCGGCCAGAAACGGCATTGAGATTGCCGCCGCCGCACTTCCGGCGAGACCGTATGCGTTTGATTTGCTGCATTATGATGCAGAGAAGAAACGGCTGCTGATGTTGAGCATGGCCTATGGCATCAGCGCGCACAAAGACATGTTGGATCAATGGCGTAATGAGGTGTCGACCATGCCATCTGTGTGGTCTCGTCTAGCACCACAGTACTACGGGATTGACATAGATCAATGCGAATGGGCGCTGATCGATCCGCTACTTAATGCAAGTCAAGCCGAAGCCGGGATCTGGTCACTGGCTGATCTTGATCGTCTGATCGGAAAGGTTGGAATTGCGGAGAAAGTTTTACGTGTTCAGGAGGCGCTCAGAGAAGAACTCATCGTAGGGCTCGGCGACACATTCGCGAAGACCGAAGACGAGCAAGCGCAGTTCATCGATGAGGAGATTATAAGGATTGCACTCGAAGCGCTCGACAGCGTGGCTGTACCGCAAGTTCAAATCCTGAAGCCCGAAAACGCGTCGCGTTAACCAGACGTAGCCCGAGTATTTCCGGATCAGGTTCAGTCACTGGAAACGCTCTGTCTCTTTATTTTACGCAGATCCTGTTCCAAAATCGGTTCCCGCTTTTCGGGATGCGCTCTGGAATTCACTCTCCTTATATCTATGAGGTCACTTCATGACCACTTCACCACCCGGCGCGAGCCGGCTTGGGCAGCATCTGCTTGCCCGCCTGAAACATGCTGCCTATCGCGATTTGCGCCAGGTGTTCTGCGAACTCGATCTTCTGTCTCACACCGAAGTCGACGTCGATGGATTTTTCGCGATGCGCTTCAATATGCCGGAACAGACTTCTGATCCCGGCGACGAAAACCGACCAGTACTCCCTCTGACCGGTCATCCAGTTCATGATCTGCGTGCATTGAACGCTCATCTCGGTGCCGGCTTTGATCTGGACGCTTCTGGCGTAAAACGCCAGTTCGCTCTCTCGCTGCCGTTTCCAAAGTCCTTGCCTGACATAGATCATCATCCGGTCGAGCGACCATATCTTTTGAAACTCCTACGCTGCTTTCGTGCCGAGCCGGACATTGGCGATATCGCAGTCTGTCATCTGCTGGCACGGGCTCTGGAGGAGGGGAGTTTCGGGCAAAACCACTTGATGGAGCTTTTACGCAGACGATCCGGGCTTGTCATTATACGCACCGATATCGAAGGCTTCGAAGATATTCTGCTTCGGATGTTGAGTGAACAGCGGCTTTATCGCGGGCATGTTGTAGCGCGACCTCTCGAGCATTGGGGAACGACAACAATCCGGCAGTTAAAGCGGACAAGGGGCCGCCTCCGTCCGGCAGATGTCATTATCAATACTATCGATGCTGACGGATTTGAGAAACTGGCACTGATTGACGAAGACAGCATTGGGGATGCACTGTCACGCGGCGAATGGCTTCTTGGTATCGTTGATATGCAATACGAGATTCCGGCCGGGCTGAAAGTGGTGGCAGATATTGTCTTCGACACCGGCGCCCTTGACGGCGCACTTCTCAACAGGCTGCTCGATACGGTGACTGCACACGATGCCGACACCGTTTTTCCAGAGGAGTTCACACTCGGTTCATTACGAGAGTTGAGACACTCGTTCAGGGAGGCGGACACACGGCAGGAAACCTTCGCTTATCTGCTGGCCCAGTGGGGGCTGGAGGGGAGAAAGCAGGCACATCCGGTGCAGGAGCAGAAGCAAAAGCAGAAAGAAGCAGATAAAAAGAAGGATAAGACCGATGACAAAAACCCGTTCTCGACAGGAGAACGCGGTCGACATGGCAGAAAGATTGTTTCCGACAGTCGATTGATTGAACCTGAAGCGCTCGATGATGACTTCAGTGACGTCGGTTCCGCAGAGAGCGCCATACGTCGAACATCAACTCTATGCGTGGAAAACCTGTCAGGCTATGGCGAGGCGGTGGATTGGGCGCTGGCGCTCAAGGAAGACCTTGCATTGTGGACGTCAGGATCGCTCGTCTGGTCTGATATCAGCACTCGGCTGCTTCTGTCTGGCCCACCTGGCACCGGCAAGACCACTTTTGCACGGGCGCTGTGTAACAGCCTGCGCATTCCTGTCCTTGCGACTTCTATCGCGACATGGCTTCGGATGGGCCATCTTGGTGATGTGTTGCTGCGCATGAAGAGTGCTTTTGAGGAAGCGGCGTCTCATGCCCCGGTCATCCTGTTTATTGACGAGATCGACAGCATCGGGCGACGACAGGATCCGTCCCGCGATTATGCGGATTACTGGAATGCTGTCGTCAATCAACTGCTCGAATTGATGGATGGTGCCGTTAGACAGGAAGGCATCGTCATTGTGGGTGCGACCAATAGGTCTGACGATATTGATGAGGCATTGTTACGGTCTGGACGGCTGGAAACCCATGTCCGGATCCCGAAACCTGACACGGATGCACTGACCGGCATTCTCGCACATCATCTGGGCGCTGATCTCGATGCTGTGCTGCAAACACGACAGGCGGAGCAACAGCGATGACGGGTGGCAAACCAGATGAAGGTATCAGGCGTTCGCGCGACCTGCGTCCTCTGGCGCTGAAGGCACAGGGCATGACCGGGGCCGATATCGAGCGGATTGTCCGTCAGGCTCGCCAGCAGGCACGCCGCGAGAAGCGTCGGCTTACCTGGACAGATATTGAAAAGGGCATATCCGGCAATCGCAGATCAATTCTGCCGGAGGAACGCTGGCGCATGGCGGTGCATGAGGCGGGTCATGCCGTCATTCGACATATATTGCAAGTCGGTCATCCACTGACGCTCAGCATTGAAGAACAGGTGGGGGTCGGGTTTGCAACGGAGCGTCGCAAGCTTGTTCCGCTGGAAAAGGATTGCGAAGATAAACTTGCCGTGATGCTGGCGGGAAGGGCAGCGGAAGAGCTTGTCCTGGGGAATGTCTCTGTCGGCTCCGGGATGCAGCCGGGTAGCGATCTCGCGAATGCAACCGATCTGGCACTCGCAATGGAAACGACGTACGGCTTTTCCAAAGAACGGTCATTGCTGTTTTGCGACGGCCTGACACGAGGAGAACTGATCCATGCAAACCATCCCGTAACGAACCGTGTCAATGCGCGGATGCAAAAAGCCTACGACATTGCCCGTCACGGGCTTATCCGTTACGCGGTGGCACACACGACGCTTTCCAAAATACTACTCGAACATGGCGTTCTAGAAGGCGAAACCGTCACCGCCATTCTTGACGATGCCATCCGGCAACAGGATCAGCAGGGTAGTCATGTTTCGGTGAGCGCAGCAGATAACAACTCTAAGGACACGAACGCACCCGGTCCGACCTGAACAGCCGTTCCAGACTGACGCCCAGCCCAACCGACAATCTGAATTCATTCCAAAAACGCGCTCGCAAACGCGGGCACGAACGATCCCGCATATCCAGACGAAAGGAAGATGTCATGGCTATTGTTCACAACGATGGTAAATTCGACCGGGAAAGACTTGCAGCAGAAATCAAGGCCCTCAAGGCGCTTGTTCATGATCTCGAACGCTTGCTCAATGGAGAGCATCCAGACCCCAAGGAACTGGCGGAAGCGCCATTGATCAACAACTGGGATTTTGATCGTCGGAACACAACATGCCTTGTGGGCACATTCCTGGGTCATCCGCGTCTGGGACGTATCGTGCCAAATGGCATTACCTCCGAACTCTGGTACGTAAACCCGGACGCAGGATATGCGCGTACATTCAGTCGCTTCTACCGTCTCGGTAAACCGGCCCGTTTTCGGGACGGCAATCGTTGAGGCTGATCTACAAGAACAGAGCGGAAGCCTATCGGGAGAGTGAATAAGGGCAGGACTTTGTAGCCGGGCAGGGAGGAACGAACCGACCCGCCTGACGGCCATATTTTTTGCGTCAGTTGGGAACCATGGATTTGAGCTGCCGCTCGCTGAAAAGCCAGTCATTGTGTTTTCCAGTAACGATGGCTGCACCGTTACGCGTTCTGAAGAAGTCAAATCACCCGGAATGAAATAGTCGGCCAGTTGTGAAAACGCGTGGCGTACGTTGAACGGCCTTGAGTATCGCCCTGTCAAAGCAGTTGCAAGTGGACCAGGCAACCAGCTGCATCGATCCTGCGGATTTTGTTCACAATTTGGGAATTCACGAAATTCCCAAATTGATTATTTGCTGACCTTTGGGGGCTGTTAGTGTGAAGTTTTCATCTTGCGAGATGAAGCGAAGCGCTGAGCTTCCCGGTCGATTGATTTTGCTCCCCGTTTTTCGGCTCGATCGATCTTCCGGGCAACATATGCCTTGGCGCTTTCTGTCATGGATCGGGGGACAGGAATACCGTGTTCTCTCATTTTGCTATGTGCCCATTTTTCAGCCTGCAATTCTTTTACGTGTACTGGTAATTTTGGCCCATCAAAATGAAGGTGCGCGTGTGCGCATTCATGTAGAAAGACATAAAGGCTTTTGCGAGTAACAGGCCGGGGAGCTTCTATCCGACGTATCTTACCGCCGTATGCAACCCCGGTCAGACGTTTCCTGAATTTTACAGTATAACCTTCAGGAACATAGGACATGCCGATTTGGTAGAACCTGTCGGCGGCAGCGCGACGCGCAGCTTGTAATTCCAGGCCTGTCATAGGTTTCATGCCAGCGTGGGTGGGTTTATTATCAATCATCAAATACTCCTTGTTTTAAAATGACTGAGCATCAGCTAAAAAATGCTGACTTTTAAATTAAAGCATAAAAATACAATAATATCAAATGGTTGGATGTTCAAAGGTCGCTGAAATGCCTTAAAACAGATATAAATTGCCCTGTTTTAACCCCCTTAAAATTGAAAATAAATGACATATTGTCGCACTTCTTCTGAAGAAGGAATACGAACCGTTCAAAGGTCGAGTTGACGAACAAACTGGATCAACGAGCCAGCAATGGCTCGGCGTGACCGTACCAGACGAAGCTTGCGGAAACTGTTACCTCAACCTCAGCCTAAACTTCAGCGACGACAACGGTATATGACCGAACCCCGTGCCATGGACTATTACCGTCATCTTTTTCCAGCTAACATCATTGCCAAGCAATGTGGCCGTATTTTTGGTTTCCGCCAAGCTCGGTTTTTCAAATTTTTTATCGGCGGCGCATGACATTGTTTGCGCCGGTGGATTATTGGTCTCACAATATGTCTATTGGCTGGTTGGAGATGATAAAATGTTAAAAGAAATTCCATGGAACATGTATGGCGAGAACGCTCAGGTTCTTGATGAAGCGGACATTCCAGTTTGTGAAGGCTGCGCCTATTTTTGTATCTTGAAATATGAGGGTATCGATCAGCTGATCTCACGGTTACGTATTTTCGATCTCGATATGCGGTTTCACTATATGCTCTACGGTCACTTTTCAAAAACTAATGCGATCATCCTTGCTGGTAGCTTACCGTCCGCGCGCGAAGAGTTCGATGGCGTGCGCTGCCATGTTGGTCAGCTCGAAGTCAGTAGTGGGAGCTTTTATGGAACCGCCCCCATGACCCCGCCTGCAACCAAATACGCACTAAAAGTGGTGGATCCAGGTAATACGACGCTCGCTCGAAATGAGATGTACACGGTCTGGGGCTTCGGAATCCGTCCTTGTTCCACGCATGAAACTGAAATCGCCTTGTTTCCAGAAGAGGAAGCGGTGCGTCGGGCGATAGAAATCGTAGCCGAATACGATTGTTCGATCGACGATGAACGGCGTGAAGAAGATCGAGGACGTTTGGCACCTTGAAAAAGGGATGACCGCAACTGGGTATGAGAAAACATACATCACGGATAAATCCGTGATGTCGAAATCAGCAACAACAAGCGGTAACGACCACTATGTTGTAGGAATTAACAATATACATAATAAAAACAATGTGTTAGCGAAAATCAGATAATATTAATTATGGAACTTTTAATCATTTCGCGGTTGGCGAATTGCTGCGCTTCTGAGAGCAAATCATTTTCAAGTGGTATGTTTTTTCGGCTTCAATTGCATCAGCCCCCCGCGACACCTAACAACGAGAGAGCCAGAAAGGTTGCAAATAAGACAAGATGTGTCATGCCCTCAATGGCGTTGGTCTGACCGTCGTTCAAATTTATGGCTGCAGCAATAAGCGTGATGACAATCATCACGGTCTGAATAGGAGTCATCGCCATGATAATCGGTTGATCATTGAAAAGCGCGAAGCCCTCAATGACGGGAACGGTGAGGATAACTGTCGACAATGATGCTCCCAGTGCAATATTGATCACCACTTGCATGCGATTGGCAAGCGCGGCGCGAAGCGCGGTTAAAAATTCGGGTGCCGCAGACATAATAGCGACTACGAGGGCGGCCAATGCTACCGGGGCCCCGATCGCATGAAGTCCGTGCAACAGAAACGCTGACATCACTTCAGATAAAAAACCTATGAGTACAACGCCGATGATTAGTACGGCTATAGACGGCGCCAACGGTTCGTATTCGCGGGGCTTCCCGCCCCTCGCTTTCTTTTCCGGGTAGCTGTAGTTGAAAAAATAGCTAGGCTGTCCAATTTGGTTTCTGAGAAATACCCAGTAGAGCATAGCCATCGCGCCCACTGTGAAAATCGAATAAACGCGCCATTTCTCATGAGGAATAAACTCGGGTACAACCATCGATATACTCATTGCCGTCAAGATCATAACGCCGTAAGTCTTCCCGGAATCATCGTTATAAGCCTGCTCTCCAAACTTCCATCCGCCAAGAAGTGCGGCCAGACCCAGTATTCCGTTAATGTCGAGCATGACAGCGGAAAATATTGTGTCCCGTGCAAGCGTGGGCGAGCCGCTGCTTCCGTTCATAAAAATGAGAAGAATGAGCACCTCGACGCCAACAGCTGACATCGTCAGGACCATCGTCCCATAAGGATCGCCCACTCTAGAAGCAATCGCTTCCGCCCGATGAGCGACCCGCACAGAGACCACGACGATAGCGATGATGAGACAGAAGGTTGCTATTAATGCACCGGTGGGTCCAGTTGCCAATATTGTCGTTTCAAAAGCAAATGCGACAACACCAGTTCCGAATGCCAGTACCAATAAGATTTCCTGCCAAACAACTGAAAACATACGATCATCCGATGTGAGCTATGACTTCGCTGCTATCCTCAATTCTACCGATTGATCTCCTGATCGCGAAGCGGTGGTATTATAAATAAGGTTTTGTGCGTCCATTCGTTCCAAATGCGTTCATGAAACGTTATCGGAAGTGTTCGCTCCGGTGAGAGGGGCCACGTTGCTGTAGGTGGTTCAATCGGCCGCCATTTGTTCACGAATAGCCGTTACTGATAGTGTTTTCCGGGACCGTCGAGATCACGCACAACGAAGGTAATGACGCGTCGACCCAGACAGTGAACGCGCAGGATCTCTATTCCTTTCCCGCTGATTCGTGGCGGTCAATCCGCAACGCCGGCAGCGATACGGCGAAGCATTGCCAAAAAAATATCCCCCCTTCGGCAACATATTCAGTTCTGCGGAGTTATTTTCACCAAGATAACGACATGGCAAACAGCTAGAGGGGATTCTTGATGGGGCTAGCAAAAATGCTTAAGCGGCTCGGACCAGGATTGGTAACAGGCGCTGCCGACGACGATCCGAGCGGAATAGCGACGTATTCCCAGGCAGGGGCACAGTTCGGTCCAACTTTGATGTGGACCATGACACTTTGTTATCCGTTAATGGTAGCAGTGCAGCTTATCAGCGCACAAGTGGGCCGTGTCACCGGCCATGGATTAGGAAAAAGCCTTAAAACGGTTCTGCCCAACAGGTTGGTTCTAGGTTTGATTGCTGTCTTATTCATAGCCAACACAATTAATATTGGTGCCAATCTGGCAGCAATGGGAGAAGCAGCCACATTGGTCATCGGTGGCTGGTCTCATATTTATACGCTTCTTTTTGCCTTATTCTCTCTCCTGCTACAGCTGTTCATTCCTTATCATCGCTATGTTCAATTCCTTAAGTGGTTGACGCTCGTCTTGTTTGCCTACATAGCCCTTCTCTTTATGGTAAAAACCGATTGGCTTGCAGCGGCGCAAGGCCTTATCATTCCCCGAATTCCTGGGAACGAAGCCGTTACTACGATTGTAGCGATTTTTGGTACGACCATCAGTCCATATCTATTCTTCTGGCAGGCGGCGCAAGAAGTCGAAGAGCTTGATCAGAAAGAGGAACGTGAACCACTCAAGCAGAAACGAAGTCAAGCTCCCGATGCATTGAAACGCATCCGCTGGGATACTTTTGTCGGCATGGCTGTTTCGAATATAGTCGGTCTGGCGATAATCCTCGGCACTGCCGCGACCCTCAATGCAGCAGGAAAAACGGATATTCAAAGTGCTGCAGATGCTGCAGCAGCGCTGAAACCTGTGGCAGGAAATCTAGCTGCTTTAATATTCAGTCTTGGAATCATTGGGACCGGTCTACTAGCAATTCCAGTGCTGGCAGGATCTTCTGCCTATGCTGTCTGTGAAATCGGCGGCTGGAGTGCCAGCCTCGAACATAAGCCGATAAGAGCGAAAGCCTTTTATGCCGTCATTACGCTCGGCATGGTTCTCGGCCTTGCCATTGATTGGTCTCCCACCAATCCAATGAAGGCGCTCTTCTGGAGCGCGGTTATCAATGGTATTGCGGCAGTTCCCGTTTTAGTGGGGCTTATGATAGTCGTTTCGAAGCGAGAGATCATGGGCGAATTCGTTGCGAGCCCTGCCCTCAAATTTTTCGGATGGCTGGCAACGGCGGTGATGAGTGCAGCCGCAATTGGCATGTTAGTGTATCCAGGATAGCGACCGTGAAAAACTAAGTATTTCGATGGTGTTGTCACGTTAACTGGGCTACAGTTGCGTGCCTGACGAGTTGGGCGTAAATTTTGGCGATGCAGACATCAGATATCATCTTCAAGCGTCACCGTTTTCCGCCACAGATTATTGCTCATGCGGTGTGGCTTTATCTGCGGTTCAACCTTAGTCTGCGTGAAGTTGAGGAAATGCTGCTTAAGCGTGGAATCGACGTATCATACGAGACAGTTCGTCGTTGGATCGCCAAGTTCGGACCCCAGATCACACGCAACTTGCGGTGGCGTCAGGCGCGCCCCGGCGATATTTGGCATTTGGACGAAGTGGTCGTCAAATGCGCTGGAGAGAAATTCTGGCTCTGGCGTGCAGTCGATCAGCATGGCTCCGTTCTCGAAGAAATCTTGCAGAAGCGGCGTGATAAAAGGGCGGCAAAGCGATTGCTTGTGGCGTTAATGAAGCGCTATGGCTTTGCTCCTAAACGGATCATCACCGATAAGCTCCGCTCCTACGGTGCAGCAAAGGCAGAAGTGGCGCCCGGCCTTGAACATTGGTCGCACAAGGGCCTCAATAATCGGGCCGAAAACAGCCATCTGCCGTTTCGAAAACGGGAGCGAACTATGCAAGGTCATCGGTCACCCGGAGCGTTGCAACGGTTCGTCTCCATGCACTCAGCGACCCGCAACTGTTTCTCTGTTCCATCTCGTCGCCGCGCCGCACACACAATTCGCTACCATCGCCTCGAAGCATTCGACACTTGGAAAACTGCGGCCGCTATCGCGTGAAAACCCCAAACTCAGGGACCTTCTCAAAAGCACAAAGTTAACGTGACAACACCTTCCGCCTTGCTGCGGGCGTCACCACTTCTTTCCCAAAAGGTCTTTCAAAGCGGCGTTGTCGAGCATCGCATCTGCCAGGAGCCGCTTCAGCTTCGTGTTTTCGTCTTCCAGCGTCTTCAACCGCTTGGCCTCGGATACGTCCATGCCGCCGAACTTGGCTTTCCATTTATAGATACTCGCATCGCTGACGCCGTGCTTGCGACAAAGCTCCGCGACAGGCGTGCCCGCCTCGTGCTCCTTCAGAATGCCGATGATCTGTTCGTCTGTAAAACGGTTGCGCTTCATTCTCTGGTCCTCTCAATGGGCCAGAGCTTACTTCAAAATGGATTATTTCAACGGGGCAACGTCAAGGCTCTTAGAGAAGATCAATTGACACGGCTTGGCGACGCAACCATAAAGTGCTATGATTGTGTTGCGGTGGGACCTAATATTTGATCGCAGACAACGTACAGACGCGTGTGCATCTCAACAGGTTGACAACTGTTTTGGTGGCGAATTCGTTGTGCGTTCTCCGAGTTGATAGGCGGATCTCACGGGTACAACAATCATGGAATGAACTTCTCGATCACGGGAGGTTTAGTTTGGTATTGTAGAGCTAGATAGGCGTCGAAAATGAAAGCAGTCGTGTTTCCTAAGGCCGAGAGTGGAGCGTCGCGAAACTTTGATGGAAACCGTATCAGGCTTGAGACGCCAAGTGTTGTTCAGCTGCAAATCGGGCCCGAGGAAGTCGCGCGCTTTGAGCGCGATGGAAACAACCTGCTCCTTATTCTTGAAGACGGTTCTGTCGTAGTCATCGAGAATTTCTTTGTCACAAACGGTGACGCTCGCAATGATCTGGTTTTCGAAGACGGAAACGACGTTACATGGTGGGCGCAGTATGGCGAGACCTGGTCGGGATTTGATATAGCTGAGATCAATTCAACCACCACGGCCGCACCTTTGCCGATGGCACTTCTGGCAGGCATCGGCCTGGCTGCAGGCGGAGCGGCGATTGCTCTTGGCTCTGGCGGCGGTAGTGATGATGGCCCGTCCAACAGGGCGCCTGTTGTTTCTGCTGACCCGGTTGAGACTGCAGAGGACAACGTTTTCAAGGGCGTGATCACTGCAAAAGACGTTGATGGCGACACGCTGACTTTTGAACTTAGTGGCGAAGGCCCTAAGCACGGTACTGTCACTATTAATCCGGACGGAACCTATACCTATACACCTCATGCCGACTATAACGGCCCAGACAGCTTCGATGTCGTCGTATCCGACGGTCGCGGTGGGAAAACGATTGTTACCGTTCCAATCACGGTGACGCCAGTCGTTGACATTGCTCCCGATGAGGTTGTCACCCATGCGGGTGAGCCGGTGACCACCGCTGTACTTTCCAACGATATATTCAAGGATCCAGACGCCCGCATCAGCGCCGTAACCCCTGGCGCACACGGATCCGTCGTCGTTAATCCAGATGGAACGATAACTTATACACCAAAGCCTGGTTTTGTTGGAACTGACACCTACACTTATACGGTTTCAAGCGGCGGTACCGAAGAGACAACGACTGTCACTGTTACTGTGACCAATCAGCCTCCGGTCACGGAGCCAGAATCCGTTATTGCGCCTGAAGATACCCCCGTATCGGGCAATCTGCTTGGAAACGATAGCGATCCAGATGGCGATGCGATTTCCATTAGCCGCTTCGAGGTCGACGGCTCGACCTATCTTCCTGGCGAAAAAGTTAGCATTCCTGACATTGGCATGCTTGTGATCAACGCTGATGGCTCATATTCCTTTGAACCAGTTGCCAACTGGAACGGGATGGTTCCGACAATTACCTACACTGTCAGTGACGGCAACGACGGCGGTTCGACGACAAGCACTCTTGATATAGAAATTACGCCCGTTGATGACGTGCCGGAGACTGTTGGTACGATTGACGATCAGGCGAGCAATGACGCTGATGCCATCACGTCGCTTGATGTGAGCGATTTCTTCAAGGATGTTGATGGCGATACGCTTACCTACACTGCAACGGGCCTGCCGAAGGGTCTGACGATTGATCCGAATACGGGCATTATCAGCGGCACCATTGATCCATCCGCAAGCCAGGACGGTGTGGGCGGTGCGCATAGTGTGACGATCACGGCGAATGATGGCACCAGCACTGTCGAACAAACCTTCACATGGACTGTTTCCAATCCTGCTCCAACCGCCAATGATGATGCTGTAAGCACTGACGAAGATACGCCTGTGAGCGGCAATGTGCTGTTTGACAGCGCAGCAGGCGATGTGACTGACACTGATCCAGATGGTGATGAACTCGTCGTTACAAAGTTTGAGATCAATGGAACCAACTACAACGCTGGCGAAGATGCCACAATTGTGGGCGTTGGTACGTTTAAGCTCGAAAGCGACGGCTCTTACACCTTTACGCCGGACAAAGACTGGAACGGCACGGTTCCGACCATCACTTATACGATCAGCGATGAGGAAGGCGGCACAGATACTGCCACTCTCACCATCACGGTTGATCCAGTCGATGACGCTCCGGTGATTGCTGGGGGAGACCAGGACGGAACAGTGATTGAGGCAGGTGTTGTCGATGACAACACACCAGTTCCTGGCAATCCAACCGCGACAGGAAGTTTTGACGCATCCGATGTCGATGGCGATACGCTTAGCTGGAGCGTGCTGGGCACTCCTGATGAAACCTACGGCACCTTCACCATCGATGCTGTAACAGGGGCTTGGTCCTATACGCTCGACAATTCGCTGAGTGCTACTCAGGCTCTGAACGAAGGCGATAAGGTTGAGCTGAGCTTCGATGTCCAGGTGAGTGACGGTAAGGGCGGAAACGAAACCCGAACAGTCGTCATTACAATTAACGGCACCAACGATGCACCGGTTGCAAATGCCGACACCGGATCAGTGTCGGAAGCAGGCGTTCAGGACGGTGGTAACGATCCGATAAGTGGGACTGCCACTGCAACCGGCAATGTCTTGACGAATGACACTGACGTTGACGATGGCGAAAAGGCCACGCTGGCCGTAAATGAAGTCAAATTCGGTGACACAATCGGCTCGGTTGGATCAAGCATTCAGGGAACCTATGGCAAGCTCACGCTGAATAGCGATGGCAGCTACACATACGAACTTGATAACAGTTTGCCACAAACTCAGTCTCTGAAGCAGGGCGAGCAGGTAACCGAGACTTTCACCTATACAGCGGTTGACGTTAACGGTGCGACAAGCAGCAGTACCTTGACCATCACAGTCACTGGCGCCAATGACCGTCCGGAGATCACGTCCGGAACGACTGAAGCAAGTGGCGAAGTGACCGAACAGGGAACCGCTAACCCTGATCAAAACAGTGTGGTCAGCGGAACATTGGCAGCATCCGATGTTGATAAGGATGCGACACTGACCTGGAGCGTCGTCGCCACCAACGGGACATATGGCACAATCGGCATTGACCCCCAAACAGGTGAGTGGACGTATACGCTCGACAACACTCGAGCTGCCACACAAGCCTTGAATGATGGTGAACAAAGAACAGAAACGTTCACAGCAGTGGTGACGGACGAGCACGGAGCTACTCGCGAACAGGTCATTACTGTTACTGTCAATGGTAGCAACGACGATATCACGGGTCTTGGCAACGAAACGATAAGTGTCCTCGAGGACGGCGTCGTTAACGGCTCGCTGCAAGATTTCGTCTCTGATGTTGATAACAACATCATTTTGACCGGCTTCTCGGTGGATGCCGATGGCGACGGTATTGATGAAACGTATACCGCGGGCCAAACAGTTGAACTGAAAAACGGTGCAGATGTCCTTGGCACTCTGATCATCGGCGAAGACGGGAAATATAGCTTCACACCCGCTCCGAACTACGGCGGAAATGTTCCAACTGTTACCTATACCATGGCAGAAAGCGGTGGTGGCAAGTCCGTAACGCAGACGCTTGACTTCTCAATCACAAAGGTTGCCGACGCCCCTGATCTTGAGGCAAATAAGAACCTTAATACTGATGAAGACACCGCAGTTTCGCTCGGTCTGAAGACACCTGTTATCACTGACACCGGCACAGGTACGACTAACAATGATAATCCAGAGCGTCTGGGCGAAATCACGCTGACTATCAGCGGCGCGGGCGCTGATGGCGTAACGCTTTCTACGGGTGCGAAAACGCTTACGCCAGTCGATGGTAAGATCACGATCGTCTTGTCTGATGTGCCTCATGTGAGTGATGTGCCTGCTGCTGACGACGCCCGAGGGATCTATTATCTGACTTCTGCAGAGTATGCGGCACTTGTGGCAAACCCACGTGCTGAAAGCGGCAATAATTTTACTGTAACCGTTAGCGCGACCAGTTACGAAGTTGATGCCAGCGGCGCAAAGATCGCTGGCGTGGCGGGAGCGTCAAGCTCGCAGGTCATCAATGTTGATGTTCAGGCAGTCACCGACGGGGCGGAGCTTAAGAGCGATGTCTCAACGCTTACTTTTGCTGAGGATAGCAAGATCGATTTGTCGAGCCATCTTACTGCGGCTTTGACTAGTACCGATGCGAATGCTGGAAACGACACCGACGGTAGTGAACGTTATTCGTATACTATCAGCAGCCTGCCTGCGGGATCGATCGTAAGCATCAATGGAACCAATTACACGGTTGGTGCGAGCGGCTCTGTCACTTCGCCTGAAACCAGCTCGTTCTCGACGGCACCAAATATTTCCATTACGCCACCACGAGATTTCAGCGGTGATATTAATGATGTCAAAATCACGCTGAATACCCGTGACACCGACAGTGATTCAGCGGGCATTCCGGCGACGGTCGAGAGCAGCGTGACAATCGATCTGCGGGTTACCCCCGTTGCTGGCGATGTCACTGCGACCGACAGTACAACAGCGGAAGATACGGCAGTTCACTTCCTTGCAGGTGTGGCCATCACTGATACGGGTACTGCAGCTGGCTCCGAGGTCATCAACGCAGTATCTTTTGAAGTCCCCACCGGTTGGACTGTTGGGACGCCCGATGCATCGGCAGGCTGGAGCTACAATGTCTCTGGTACCACTGCAACGATCACGTTTGATGGTTCATTGAGCCAAACTGATCGAGAAGCTGTGCTTGATGCCTTCACGATTACGCCGCCAGTGCATAGCAGCCTGGATGCTACAATCAAACTGTCGATCACAAGCACCGATACCAATGGTTCGGACAGCGATACCAAGACAGTTGATCGCGACGTGAAAATCACCGTTACCCCTGTGGCCGAGCGAACCGACAGCGACACTGATGGCAATGGACAAAACGACGTTACGATGAATGGCGATCACGCCTATTCTGTCGCAGGTCAGGAGGATGCCTGGTTTGCGCTTGGTAATAATTACACGGGCAGCTCGAACACAAGTGGGGGTTTTGACGCCCTTCAGACAGCTTGGTCGAATGCAGACTCCGATGAATTTACCTATGCCGTATTGACGCCAACGCTCTCGTCTGACACGGCAACTGATACAGTGATTGGCACTGAATTCCGCTATTCAACAGATAATGGGGTTACCTGGCAGACGCAGACCTTTGTCGGTGAGCCAATCTGGGTACCATCTATTTACCTCAACACGCTGCAGGTTAAGCTTCCAGCTGATGTTTCAGGCACGCTCACCATTGGAGTGCAGGCGGCAACAGTCGACTATGATGATGACCGCGAAGTATCCACGCTCCCGCTCGATCCTCCGCATGAAAGCGGAGACGGTGTCAATGTAGCCATCAGCGGTGAAGCCACGCTTTCTTTGATCAAGTTCGAACCAGTTGCTGATGAAGTAACCATGGCGCTTAATGGTCGTGCTACGGGTCTTGAAGATACGGCAATTCCGCTTTCGATCAAGACCACAAGTTCGGATGATTCTGAAACCTTCAACGTCACCATCTCGGGCATCCCTGATGGCGCTGTAATCACCTATAACGGCGAAAAACTGACTGTCAGTGGGGGTACGGTTACGATTGTTGGCTTCAACAATAGCTACCCAATGACCGTCACGCCGCCGCTAAATAGCAACGACGATTTCAAATTGACCGTCAGCGCAGTTTCGGTCGACGGAACGTCAACATCGGCTCCTGTTTCCCGCACGATTGATGTCGCGGTTACCGGTGTCGCCGATAATGCGGTCATCACGCTGCCCAATGTTGGTTATACCACAACGGAGGCAGCGCTTGATGGAGGCGATCACAAGGTTCAGTTATCCAACGTGATCACCGCAGTGGCGTCCAGCGATACAGACGGATCGGAAGTCACCACGCTTCGCATCACCGGCCTTTCGGAGAACTTCTCGCTAACCGGAGCGACAATGGTCGTTTCGGGCACCGGAACAGAACGGGTCTGGATGGTTGCTGCAAGTGACATTTCAAAGGTGTCTATTGTCGTTCCTGAAAACTTTAGTGGAACGGTGGATCTGAAGGTTGCTGGTGTTACGACTGAAAACGATGGCGATTCTCGCACAGGTGCGCCGACGGATGTGAGCTTTACTGTGACGCCTTCGCCAGAGGCGCTGATCACATCAACTGCCACTCTCATCGAGGATGAAATCACCAAACTCAATCTGGCAATCATCCCCCAAAACGGTGATACAGATGAAAAATTGGGCAGTATTTTCATTCCGCTTGATTACGACACGAGCAAATTTACGCTCTATGTCGGCGGAACAGAAATTTCGGCAGCTAACCTTGAAACGAAGGAAATCGATGGGGACATCTACTACATTGTCCCGTCTGAACAGATCGGTAGTCTGGGCGCAAAAGGTGCCACCAATCTCGACGGCGGTCTTGGTGAGTTGAATTTCCTTTATGAAGTGATTGATCCATCCACTGATGACACCTTGACTGCCGTGAAGGAACTGAAGAATGGCTCGCTTACAATTGACGCGCTGCCGGTAACAGATGCTGTCGTTGCATCGATTACTGCGATCAACATGACTTCAGCCACTGGTACGACTTCTGATAATGTTCCCAATGACGATGCTCAGCCTGATACTGCAACCGTTACGACCAGCGGAACGGTGACTGTAAACCTGCATGTGAACTCAGAAGACACGGATGGCAGTGAGCATCTGGTTCGCGTGGTTATTGAGGGTGTTCCTGATGGTGTCACCGTCAACGGCGCATCCCAGATCGGGGCGGGTTCTTGGCTCCTTATTTATGATGGCGCGGATGCACGATCGATAGGCGCAGGCGGCATCGACCTTCCTGTCGAATTCGTGGTCGGAAAGGGTGCGTCTAACATCACATCGCCGATCACAATGACTGTGCTTGCACAGGACGAGGGCCAGAACGCCAACTCGCCTGCCAACATCGTTCCTGATTCCGTTAAATGGAACCTCACCGTCAATCTGGGCGACGGCCAACCTTATCCCGCTCCAGTTATTGATGAATGGAACTACAATGGCGCGCAGGGCACAGAAGAAAAGGAATTTGGCCTAGACAGTGTTATTGATGCCCAGGTCACAACCGGTGATCCGAGTGTGGCTTATAGTTACACTGTCACGCTCACCAATCTGGCACCAGGAACAATCGTCGACGGGATGACCTTCACTACCATCAACGGCGTGCCGACCTGGTCGGCGACCGTCGTGGTACCTGTAGGCGGCGATAGTCAAGCTGCACTCGATGGCTTGCTTGCTGGTATCAAGATTACGCCACCGCTTAACAGCAATGAAAACAATGCCGAGTTCAACTTTGATGCCAAGCTGACGGCTGCAGCAGTAGGTGGCACAAGCACTGAAGCAGTCACCAAGCCGGATATGCCAATCATTCCGGTGACGGACGAGGCGACTGTTACCATCGACGTTCCTGACGTCGCCGAGGGCGAAACCAGCGTCACTGCAACGATTTCGGCGGTCGATGTAGCAGACGGGACGTTTGGGACGATCGTTGACGGCAAGCTCTACGTTCAGGTTTCGACCAACGGCAATGACAACGGCACATTTACTGACGGTGAAGGCAGAACGCTGACGCTTACCGACATCAGTGGGGTCGAAGGCGTGCCAAATGGCAAATATTATGTTGTCGAAATCGGCACTGCAGGTGGTTCGGCTGAACTCACCTATACTGCCCCTGTTGGAACCGTGCTCCAGCCCGGCGACGTAACTTTCAATGCCTGGGTACAGACACAGGAAACAGGTGCAACTAATACCGAGGCAGCTTCCGCTTCCAGCAACGCTGAAATCTTGATCGTCAACAATGGCGTCACGGTGGAAAGCCAGCCAGTCACCGGCAAGGAAAGCGTCTCTTCAGACAAGACCAACGCGATTGAGTTGACTGGTCTGTCGATTACTCTCAAAGACAATGATGGTTCGGAAGCTATCAAGTCCATTCTATTGTCCGGTGTTCCGGTCGGCTTCCTGCTTTATGTCGGGTCAAGTGCAGGTGATGCGACTGTCGCCTCCCAGGCTTCTAATGCCGGCGGCGACGGCAGCACCAATACCTGGGTACTTTCCTCTGATGGGACGATGCCGGCTTATGTAGCAATCCTGCCTGCACCGCATTGGAGCGGTACACTTACGGATCTGTCGCTTGTTGTTGAATCGGGCGAGAATAGCCTGCCGACAACCCGGGTGGACACTGTGCCGCTTGAACCAGTGACCATTGAAGCGGTCGCGGACGGAATAGCAATTGATCCAACCTTGTCGTTTGGCAAGGAAGGTCGCGTTATCAGCTTGAACCTGAATGCAGCCATGGTTGACGCTGCCGCGGCAGTCGCAGGTGTTGCAGATGCAAGCACTGAAACCACAACCTTGAAGTTGACCGGGCTCGGAGCTCACGCAGCCTTTTATATCGGCGGTGAGCTTATCGACGAAAATAACGCTACGATATCGATTCTTTACGATCAGCTCACCAATTCCTACACGATCACTGGCTTGTCGCAGGACAATCTCGATAAGCTTGGTTTCGTTCAAGCAGCATCCGCGCTTACCGATCAGGACTCGTCCACGGCGGGTACGCAGATCAGAGTCGAGGCATGGACGGTTGAAAGTGCAACAGGGGCAGAATCTCAGCATGTAACCGACACGTTGACGCTTGCTGTTACACCAACAACAGCCACAACAGGTAACGACACCTTTATTTGGAGTGGTTCCAACATCAACGGCCGAGCAGGTTCCGACACAGTTGCTCTGCGCTTCGGCGAAGATCTCAGTGGTGATGACCTTAAGCAACATCTTAAGAATATCGAGATTATTGATCTGGGAATTCACGGGACGAATGCAATCACGGATCTGACCCCCGATGATGTTCAGGCTATAACCGATGCAAACCATATCCTGACCATCAAAGGCACATCGGAGGATATGCTGTCGCTTTCAGGCAACTGGGTGCTGCAGTCTGACGGATCGTACACTGGAACAGGTGAAAGTGGCACGACGGTCACTCTGAAGCTTGACGGCGGCGTGACGATTGAAGGTCATGAGGATGCCGTCGCGTCAAGTTCTGACCATTCGACCCTGTTCTCCTTTGCACTGGCAGAAGAAACAGAAAGCTTCGGTTTATCCTCGATTGATACGCAGACAGCCACAACGCCTGTCGTTGAGCAACAGGCTGCTCTTTCAATTGATGACGTGCTGTCCTCGGACACAGGTCACGATTCGATTTCAGCCATCCTGCCTGACGAGCACGAAGCCAAACCGTTTTCGTCAGATGTGGGTGGAGGAGCTTCGGATTTCGTGGATGTCAGCTCGCCGATGACTGCACCTTCGCTCGAAGACGAACTTCGTTCGGCTGTTCACTACGAGGTCTGATATTGTGAACGCCGCGCCAAACCAATCTGGTCACGCCCCTTCCGGGGCGCGCGCCAACCGAGGATGGATCGAAGCCGTAATGCGCGTCGCAACGCATTACGGCATGGCCATCTCGGTCGAGCGCATCAAACTTGATATGGCATGGTCCACAGATGAGGACCGGTTGGCTACACTTGCGCGCTCGGTCAGTCTCTCCATCCGCCAGATTGATGAGGGCGCTGCAGCTGTATCGGCTCTAAGACTCCCACTACTTGTCGAGTTCAATAGCGGCGAAGTCGGCGTCATTGAACGGGAAACCGCCGAAGGGTTCGGGGTAATTCTGGCCGGTGACAAGGGGCTTATGACCCCGCTATCGCGTGAGGACTTGGCCAAGCGCCTGCGGCGACTGTTTGTTCTCCGTCCTGTTTCGTCGCGGCCCGACCGACGGATCGACGACTATATCGCGCCTTGGCGTCCCGACTGGTTGCGTAGTATAGCACTTGCCGACCTTAAGCCTTACCGCGCGGTCATGGTTGCATCCCTTGTGACGAACGTGCTGGCGCTTGCTGGCACGATTTTTTCGATGCAAGTCTATGACCGTGTCGTACCCGGACAATCGATGAGCACGCTCTGGGTCTTGTTCATCGGCGTTATGATGGCGATCCTGTTTGGTATGGGTGTACGTACGGCTCGCAGCCGTATTACCGATATAGCCGGAAAAGCAGCTGACCTGCGGATATCGGACCGGGTGTTCGGCCACGCGCTTCGTATACGCAATACCGCACGACCACGCTCCACCGGAACTTTTATCTCGCAGATCCGCGAACTGGAACATGTCCGCGAAATGCTGACTTCGACGACCGTGGCAGCGATCGCAGATGTTCCATTTTTTCTGCTGTTTTGCGTGTTGTTTTTTTACATCGCCGGCGCCTTGGTCTGGATTCCTCTTTTGGCGATGGTTTTGCTCATCGTGCCTGGACTATTGGCACAAAAGCGGCTGCGTCGACTGGCTGAAACAAACACCCGAGAATCTTCGCTGCGTAGTGCGATGCTTGTTGAAGCCATCCAAGGGCTCGACGATATCAAGTCGATGCAGGCGGAGACGCGTTTCCAGAACTTGTGGAACCATTACAACGAAACCACTTCCGGCTCATCAATGGAGCTGCGCGATCTTGTTAACCGGTTGTCGTCTTTTGCGCAGACGGTTCAAGGAGGGGTGTTTGCGGTCGTCATTTTCTTCGGCGCACCGATGGTTATGGCTGGCGAGCTAAGCACGGGCGTGCTTGTCGCAGCCTCGATGCTGTCTTCAAGGATGCTTGCACCACTCGCGTCGGTCACCCAAATCCTCAATCGCTGGCAACAGGCCCAGGTTGCGCGCAAGGCACTTGACGGCCTGATGGCTCTTCCCGTCGACGCGCCTCAGGAAGAGCAGCGAATTCATAAACCTACCATCAGCGGCGCGTTTCGCATCAAGGATGCAATATTCGGGCATAATCCGGAAACTCCCGTTCTTAAAATTGATCAGCTTACGATCGCGCCGGGCGAGCGCATCGCTATTTTAGGACGCAATGGCGCGGGTAAATCCACGCTCTTGTCTGGTCTTGCCGGCCTTCTCGAGCCACTGGCTGGGGAAATCCGTGTCGACGATATCGTTATGGGTCTTATCGATCCGACAGACGTCAGGCGTGACATCGGGGTCATGGGGCAGGGCGCTCGGCTGTTTCACGGTACATTGCGTGAAAATCTTACGCTCGGTGCGCCTATGGCAACCGACGAGGATGTCCTTGATACGCTCGAAAAAATGGGACTGGTGGATTTTATCAATAGGCTCCCTGAAGGTCTCGATTATCTCGTGCAAGAGGGCGGCCTCGGTTTATCGGGTGGGCAAAAACAAGGGCTTTTGCTCGCGAGGCTCCTGCTTAGGAAACCACGTGTTCTATTGCTCGATGAACCGACAGCTTCCTTTGATGAAGTGTCGGAGGCAGCAGTTATTCAGGTGCTTGGCCAACTGGGCCGTAACATTTCGGTTATTGTTGCAACACACCGCCCGGCGATGCTGCGGATCGTTGACCGTCTAATCGTGGTCAATAATGGTGTGGTTGCGATGGATGGGCCTAAAGATCAGGTTCTAAACCAGTTGCGATCCGGAAAGGCTGCTGCATGAGCCTGCCACTTAATACCACAGATGAACGTGTTACCGCGCGCTCGGAAAGTCGATTTGTCTGGCTCGTATTCTTATTGCTCACCCTGTTTCTCGCCTGGGCCTGGTTTTTTCCGCTTGTTGAAGTCTCGAGTGGTCAAGGAACTGTTGTTCCGAGTTCAAGAGAACAGGTTATCCAGTCTCTTGATGGCGGGATCTTGACGCTAATCTCTGTCAAGGAAGGTGATATCGTCGAACGCGGACAGATCCTGGCCCAACTCGATCCGACCCGCACTGCGTCCAACGTTGAGGAGGCAGCCGCAAAGTTTCACGCCTCTATTGCTGCGGCTGCACGCATGCGTGCTGAGTTGGGTGATCAGGATGAAGTGGTCTTCCCGGAAGAACTGGCTGGTGATGAGTTTGCACAATTGCGTGCCAACGAACTCGCTCTGTTTAAATCGCGTCGAGAGAGCCTGCGCGAATCCTTGTCCGGGCTGACCGAAGGTCTAGAACTTACGCGTCAGGAACTCGCAATTGCTGAAAAGCTCCAGTCCACCGGAGCGACCAGCAGGGTTGAAGTGATTAAACTTCGGCGCGAAGCTGCGCAGACGAAGCTCGAAATTTCGCGATTGCGCGCGGATTTGCGCGTACAGACCGGCGAGGAACTGCAAAAGATAAATGCCGAGGCCGAGGTGCAGGCATCCATCATGCGCGGTCGGGCGGATCAACTTGATCGCTTGGTGTTTCGCGCACCAATGCGCGGCATCGTTAAAGACATTGCTGTCACCACGATCGGCGGTGTCATTCCGGCTGGAGGGCAGCTTATGACGCTGGTTCCGATGGATGACCAGCTCCTCATTGAAGCTCGCATCTCGCCGCGCGATATCGCTTTCATTCATCCAGGACAGAACGCATTGGTCAAGGTCTCAGCCTATGACTACGCCATTTTTGGTGGTCTCGCTGGTGAAGTTGTCACGATATCGCCAAATACTGTGCGCGACGAGGTCAAACAAGACTTGGTGTTCTACCGCGCCTATATTCGAACCCATGAAGACTTTCTGACGAACAAGGCCGGAGCTCGGTTTCCAATTGTTCCAGGCATGATTGCGACGGTTGACATTCGCACCGGTGAGAAAACGGTCTGGCAGTACCTGATCAAACCGTTCAACCGAGCGCAGGAGGCTCTCCGTGAACGTTGATGTCGAACCTTGCTCAGCCCTTTCCCGATATATCCAACAAACAAAATCTCCAGTACGAGGTCCGAAATGACAAGATGGTTCAGCGCGCGCGCCGCTTTCCTTCAACTTTCCATCATCACTCTTGCAACACTTTGTCTTTCGCCCGCCCATGCACGCGATAGCCTCAACGAGGTTAACCCTCACGCCGGCTTTTCCTCGGTATCAAAAGCATATTCCGACATGGATAAGCGCTATGTTCGGGTCGGTATGCCGCGCGATATAGCTCAAGTTCGCCGCATTTCGGTTGGTCAGTCCCAAGCGGCCTTGCAGGCAGTATTGGGGCGTGCCGCTCATCGCAACAGTGACGGATCACTCGAGTTCAATCTTTCGCTACCGCTTGTCGGTCGTGATCGTTTAATTTGTCAATATCGGGTTTACTTTGACGGTGCAGGTAAGGTATCTCACGCGGCGTGGAGGCGTCCACAATGCGCCGATTTGGTCGCAGGCAACCGAAACTGAAGACCAAATGATCCCTTTGCGAGCTCACCTGAGAATCTGCCGTCAAGCGGCGCTGTTTATCACTAGCGGTATCCTGCTTTCAGGATGCGTTGGTTTGCCTGCAGCCGATGGTACGGAAGCGGCGATTATTGAGAAGGCATCTGTCATGCCGACTCTGACGCCCGTCAAGGGCGCGCAGGTGGGTGCGGTTGCTCGCAATGGTCTCCTCATCAACCCATCTGTGCGGGAAGCTGCGAGCGTGATTTCCGCTAGTGCGGATCAGGTGAGGGTGCAACGAGCTGCACTGTTCCCGGGCCTTTCTGTTGCTGCTGGAGCTGGTGTTGGTTCCGGCAGCAGTGGCAAACCCGGTGTGGATCTTACAGGTTCACAGCTGCTGTTTGATGGTGGCAACTCCAAGCGCGCGGTAAAGCTGGCCGATTTTGATCTTCAGATCAACTATATCGCTTTCCAGAAAACTGTCGACGATACGCTGCTGGAAATTCTAAAAACTTATGCTGACGTTCAGATGAAGAGCGAGTTGCTTGACGTCTACAAAAGTCAGCTCAAAGCTCTTACCGAGCTCGACAAACTTGTTGCAGAGCGCGCCACAAATGGGGCTGTTTCATCGAGCGATCACCTGGAAACCCGCAAGCGAGTGCAGTCGGCGGCATTTCTTGCCAACGATACCCAGCTCGAACTCGGCGAGGCAAAGGATCGTCTGACATTGTTGACGGGCCAGTCGCAGGGCGGGCGGGTCTCCCTATCGACCAAGTCATGCAAGGCACAGGGCGAAACCGACCATCTGCGTATGATCCGTTTGTCACAGGCTCGTGCCCAGGTAGCCCTCGAAAAGGCCGAGAAGGAAGTCACTCCACGCATTGCGTTGCAGCCTGTGGTTGGCGGAGAGCTCGGGGTGAACAAACTACCACTAGGATTGAACGTCGATGTTCGATCTGACTTCTTGCAGGGTGGCGCACTTACAGCAAGAGCGAATGTCGCGCGAAACAATCTGGCTGGAACGGAAGCCAAGCTGGCGTCTGTACAACTGCAAGACAGCATAACCGAAAGCGCGCTCGTACGCAGCCTTGCAGCAGGTGATATAAAGACGACGATGCTCAAGAAGCAGATTGAACTGCTCAAAAAGACCAGAGTGCTTTATCGAGAGCAATACTTTGACATGGGAACCCGCCAACTTTCTGATCTGCTGGATAATGAAGAAGAGTATTACAGCCGACAGGCTGAGCTCGCAAAACTGCGGTCAGACATGAGCATCACGCAGGTGCAATGCGCCATCCGAAATCGCGGGCTGCGTGAGGAACTCAAGATCAACGGTAACAGTATTTACGGTTATCCTTTGTCGCCAGACTTGATTTAAGTAATAGATACCGAGCTTGCCACCAGCAACTTTTGATCCGATCATAATTCGATGCTCCGACGACCAAGTCGGAGTGGTCGATTGCTACAAGTGCTGCCGCAGAACTAAAATGCTATAGAAGCTTTAATACCGTGTCTTCCGCGAACTTTGGATGCGTGTTGATAGGTTAGGACGGATCAATCGATACTGGACGTCACTTCAGTCGGAATAGCTGTGCACGTCTATTATAATTCGCAGCGGCCGCGGTGATTTTCGTAGTTCCATAAGCTATCTTACGTGATCCAACTCGTATAACAGGGTGGGTTCTAGCTTGAAGTGCGACTTGCAAGCGATAACAATGAGTTATCCTAAGCAAGGAACCCGTCATGGAACGCACCTACGCGCATATTGATCTGGATGAACGCCGCAAGATCGCCCGCTGGCGCGCTGCAAACCTCTCCGTTGATATTATTGCCGAGAAACTTGGACGACATCGCTCAACCGTTTTCCGCGAGTTGAAACGCAATCGATTTGTCGACGATCAGATCACGGACCTGACGGGCTATTACTGCACGGTTGCCGATCAGAAAGCACATGATCGTCGCTCGAAACGACGCAAGCTCATCCGGTTTGATCATTTGCGTCAATCCGTGATCAAGCACATCAGCGATGGATGGTCGCCGCAGCAAATTGCCGGGAGAATGCAACTGGAGCGCCACCCCATTTCTGTCAGTCATGAAACGATCTATCAGTTTGTTTATTCCGACGACGGTCGAAAAGAAGGGCTTTGGAAGTATCTGCCTGAACGTCGTGCCAGACGGCGTCCACGTCATGCCCGGCGCCACCATGGGCGCCGCTTCCCGCCGGAACTGAGCATCTTACATCGCCCGGACATGATCGCCAGACGTAAGCAATTTGGCCACTGGGAGTGTGATTTGATCCAGTTTCGCAAGAAGTTCGGCAAGGCCAATGTAACGTCTCTGGTCGAGCGGGTAAGCCGTTTCACAGTTTAGTTGCGCAACAATGATCGTCAGTCACGTGCGGTGATGGATGGTGTGATTAGCGTACTGCAACCCCTGCCCCAAATGGCCCGGCGCTCGATCACCTTTGATCGCGGCACTGAGTTCACGGAATGGGCTTATCTGCAGGCCGGTATCGGATCGCAAACATGGTTCTGTGACCCACAGTCACCTTGGCAGAAAGGAACGGTCGAAAACACCAACAGGCGAACAAGACGATGGCTCCCCAGAGACCTTGATCCGCTAACGTTGAGTGACCGAGATCTCGTATTCATCTGTCATCGTCTCAACAATACGCCGCGCAAATGTTTGGGGTACAAAACACCAGCAGAAGTCTTCCGACAAAAATTCATCGCAAACAGACATCGTGATGCGTAAACTCAAACTATAAAAGTCGCGCTTCAGCATGACCTCACAACTTGCATTAAGCGAAATATTCTAGCAAGAATTGAAACGAAAAAAGGCACTCTGAAGAGTGCCTTTTCATCTGGGAAGTCGAGGATTCGTAAGGCCCAAAGGCCCACTGCCAATCTGATCTCGACTTTTCAAGTGTGAATATATGCAAAAATGACGGGAGCGTCAAGTTGCCAATTGAGGATGACGATCTACCAAAGCTGAGTATCTTGCTATCCGCAGAACGCTTGGGCAAGCTCCATAAGCTTACTGGAAATATCAAAGCTGCTATCGAACTTCACCAGAAAACTCTACGCCTTGGCGCTGATCTGATGAACATAACGGCAAGCATCGAAATAGCATTACGCAATTCCATCTGTGAAAATCTTGGGCAACATTTCGGTGCTGCTGGCTGGCTTTTAAATCCACCGGCACCCTTCAAATGGAGGGACAGCGAGAAAAGCAAAATTACTATGGCCATGGATAGCGCTCGTCGTGCGGAGTATTCCAAACTATCGCAGGCTGAAAAACACGCGCTTGATTTATTAGCCTACCCACTTGGCAAACCAACAAATCTTTCGCATTTGGAGCGTGCTAAAAAACGGCGGTCGCATATCCAAGTCAGCGATGGGAAGATTATAGCCGAACTTACCTTTTACGTCTGGAAACGCCTGTGCGGTCCGGACTACGAGCATACCCTATGGAAACCGACTCTAAAAAAGACGTTTCCCAATAAGAGGGTCAAGCGTTCCGATGTGGCTGACAATCTCGAAATCGTCTATCAAACTCGCAATCGATTGGCTCACCATGAGCCTGTCTTGCATAGTCGATTTACAGATACCGTGAGCGCAATAAAATATATCGCACAGCACCTAGAGACACCCGTCCCAAGCGACCAGACGCCACTTTACCGTCTCATTGCAGAGGATTTGGCGGCGGTCGAGGATCGGGCAAATGAATTGCATGCTGAGCTAGACGCATTTCGAACCTAGGGAAAGCGCATGAAGTTAACCCGCACAGGCTTGGTCAGCGTCAGTGCGGGTTACATTATTTAGCTAATTGCCCGGCTGGCAGAGTTGACGCTCTGTCTGCCCCTCCAAGAACATAGCGCTTGCAGGCAAGCTGTCACAGCTATCCTACCGTGAAGATTGGCTCGCCGATAAAATATATCCTGGATATCTAAAACAGCGATTGACTCTGGAATGGAAGTGAACAAAATAGGAACATACTCCCACTGAGAAGAATATGTTCCTGAGTACCCCTGTACTCGGGAGCGGTTCCGCGCATTCTGATTTTGGAGCGTGTCTTGCGCCTTCCTGAGACTATCGAACGCTTATATATTGATTTTGATGGCTTTTTCGCGAGCGTCGAACAGCAATGCGACCGCCGCCTACGCGGTCGGCCGATTGGCGTTGTCCCCTTCGAGGGCACAGATCGCACAGCCGTTATTGCCTGTTCGAGAGAAGCGAAGATCTTTGGCGTGAAGAACGTCATGCCGATCAAGGAAGCAAAGCGGCTCTGCCCAGACCTTATCCTTGTCCCGCAGAAACCCGACCTTTACAGGCGCGCTCATAACGCCCTGCTCTGCGAGATCGAGACGGTTATTGCCATCGACACAGCAAAAAGCATCGACGAACTGACGTGTGTGCTGGACGACAGCGGCAAGCGAGATCCGGAGTTGCTGGCAGCAAGGATCAAGGCGGCGATATCGGAAAACATCGGCCCGTTCATCACCTGCTCTATCGGGTTCGCGGCCAACCGCCAGCTGGCGAAGATCGCTTGCAAGGCCGGGAAAGAAGAAACTAAGCGCCGAGGCGCTTACGGAAACGGGCTTGCGATCTGGTGGCCTTCGATCATGCCTGATCCACTTTTGCGCGTTGAGCTGGAGGACATACCCGGCGTCGGATCGAATATGGCAAAACGGCTTTACCGGAATGGCGTGTTCACAACGACGCAGCTTTACGCGTTGCAGCCAAAACACATGCGGAAGATCTGGAACAGCGTCAACGGCGAACGCCTTTGGTACGCCCTCCATGGTTTTGATATCCAGGCGCCTGCACAGCAGCGCGGCATGTTCGGCCACGGCCGCGTTCTGCCACCTGAAGCGCGCTCAATGACGGGCGCTTATGAAATCTCCCGCCTTCTGCTGACAAAAGCCGCCCGCCGCCTCCGCCGCGAAAACTTCTATGCAGCAGGCCTGTGGCTTTGGCTATCGGTGCGCGACGGTTCATGGTTCGGCAAACACTATCTGCCAGTTGTGAATGACGATCAGGCTATTTTGTCAGCTCTACGCTTGCTCTGGCAGCGCGTGCGGGAAGATCATCCGCGAGGTGTAACCATCTTTCGCGTCGGCGTGACGCTCTATGACCTGTCACCAGCTGGCGAGCGGCAGATGGATATGCTGAACAATGACGATGCCGTCCGCCAGAAATGGGAAAAGGCAAACAACGCCGTCGATACGCTCAATACGAAATATTCCGGTACGATCGTGAGCATGGGCGAATGGAAACCACCTGCCGGCGGCCATGTTGGTGGCAAGATCAGTTACACCCGCATCCCGTCCGCAGAAGATTTCTGGTGAGACCATGGGCAACTGGAAAACCACAATCAAGGTCCGCGATCTGGACGAGGAGCAGCGTCTTGAATTGACCTGTAAAAAATGCGGCAGGGTGACTTACGCCACCAAACGACTGCTCTGCGAAGATGCCGATCGTTCCCAGAAATATCTGGACGAGATCGAGGCGAAGGTCCGATGCAAGGCGCGCGGCTGTCGCGGCCATATGCGTATGGCCATGGTCAGGCTTCAGGAAATGAGCGGCTTTGTCGGAGGATTGGCATGAGCGGATATAAAAGCGAAAAAGCCGTCGCAACCGAGGGCGGCAAGCTATTTGAGCATTATTGCGATGCGAAGGGCTGCAAGGCCTGGGGCACGTTCGGCTATAGGCTGTGTCGCAAAATTTTCACTTCTGCTGAGCTATGTGAGCGTCAGTGCGCATAATTGAGTGAGGCGAATGCGAATGACGGTCGCGTTCAAAGGTACCCATTTTCCAAAAAGTATCATCCTGCATGCAGTCTTCTTTTACGTGCGTTACCCGGTTTCCTATCGTGACCTTCAGGAAATTCTGGCAGAACGCGGCATTGCTGTGGATCATGCGACCTTGAACCGATGGGTTGTCCGGTACTCACCGCTGATCGCTGCCCAGGCGCAATCGCGCAAGCGACCCACGGCCCGTTCCTGGCGTGTTGACGAGACCTATATCAAGGTTCGTGGTCAATGGACCTATCTGTACCGAGCCGTTGACCGAGATGGCCAAACACTGGATTTCATGCTCTCCGAACGCCGGAATCTGGCTGCAGCACGGCGTTTCTTCAAGAAAGCCATCGCAGCCAACGGTGTTCCAGACAAAATTGTCATTGATAAAAGCGGAGCCAATCTGGCCGGAGCACAAGCTGTAAACACAATCCTGAAAATCACCGGTCACAGCAAAATGATTGAAATCCTGCAGGTTAAATATCTCAACAACATCCTTGAGCAGGATCACCGGTTTATCAAGCGAATTACCAAACCGATGATGGGCTTTAAGGCGTTTCATTCAGCCGCAGCGACAATCGCGGGCATAGAAGTGGCGCATATGATCCGTAAGAAGCAGTTCGCAAATGACAACCGCTCGCCATTTAAAGTCTTTGCGGAGCTCGCAGCATAATTGCGTCTGAAGATCTGGCCGCTTCTAACATCATGATAAATTTGCGACATAACCCGGAATTGGCTTATCGTTTATTGGTCAGGCTCGTCGCACGTCGAGCCGTGGTAACCCAATAACTTGCCGCCTCGGGCCGTGGCCGAATCGAGAATGTTAGCCGAATTTTGAAACGCATGGGGGGCGATGAGCACGTCCGTATTTGTCAGACACGCCACCAAAGACGCCGATATTGTTGCGGAGATCGTTGACTTGATCGAGCAAGGTATTGGAGTTCCCGAAGCTGAGATCTTTTGCTCATCTCTTCATGGTTATGGCATTCCCACCGGAAAGACGTTTGTCACCTTCATGAAGGAACAGATGCTGGAGCCGAAGGTCGTCATTCTCCTGCTCACCCCCGCCTACTTTGAAAGTAAGTTTTGCCTTAGCGAACTGGGCGCCGCATGGGTGAAATCACACTTCATTTTCCCTATCCTGGTCCCTCCCCTCGGCTACGAAGATGTTAGGGATGGCTGCGCTGGGGTGAAGCACAATTCAATGCGTATCAAAATCATTGTATGGTGATCCACACACGACTGAAACGTAGACTTCGAGCAAGCACTGGCGGGTTGGGTCCGCTTCCTCCACAAAACGGAACTCCATGCGTCTGATGCGCTCGATCGCATCGGCGAATGCCGACGCGAATTCGGTCTTCAAGAGCAACCCGGCGCGCGAGGTATCACCTGGCCGGTAATCCGACCTCAGAAAACCGGTTGCTTGGCGCGCAAGTTTGAAGGCAAATGGAGCACTGTTGTGGCCACTGGATCGGCGGGTATGCTGGCCGTAGCGCTTGCGCACATCGCGAGTGCGGCCGACGTAGAGACTGTTTCCGTCTTCCGAAAACATGTAGATTCCGGATCCCTTAAATTCTGGCCGCAAGATTGCGTCTGTGACCGGCGCTTGAGCCATTAGTGCTTCGAATTTCGGATGCAAGTTTTCAGTAAATGCCCGGAACGTCTCGTGCATGGTGTCCCCAAATATGGTCTATTGTAATGTCCGCGCTCGTTTAGACACGCAGCACCTCCCGAATGGCGGTATCAAGAGCTTGGTCTCCACTGAACCCCGTTTAAACTGTGGAGGCAGATAGAGAGAATGGTTATATTATCCCCCATGCTCGAAACCGCCCCCTGCCAGTTATTTCGCGTAAATTGAGCTCATCGACAAGGCGAAGCGCGGCGCGAGGGGTGATCTCGAGTTCGGCGGCAATCATCCCGGCCGAAACCAGGGGCCTCGCCAGCACCAGTTCAATGAGCCCCGGCAGATTTGATGAGGCTCGCCTGCCCGTCAGCCGCCGTTCCAGCATCTGCCGCGCCAGCAGCAGCCGGTCATGTTCCTTGAAGCCGAGCTCGATCCCGGCCATCAAGCCCTCGAGACTGGCGGTGAGCCGGGTTTCAAAATTGCGATGCCGCCGCCGTTCGATGCGGATAGTTTTCAGGCCGGCATTGAAGGCTAAAAGATGCGCGTGGGTGGTCAGCCCTTCGCGGCGAAGCAACGAGGCTGCCAGCAGGCGGCCCAGCCACGGTGCCCGCTGCAAAACCGCGAGCTCGTTCCAGGCATCGAGCGCCAGGATGGCCTGCAAAACCGGCGGAAAATCGCTGATCGAACGTAACACCGTCCGCCATTCGTCGAGCCGTTCCTCTTCATCCCAGTCGGGATCGCGGATCAGCGGATCCACCTCCCTCCTCGGCAACCACTCTGGCTCCTTCGCCCTGGCCAAAACCGTTTCGGAGCGTGCCAGCACCGCGTCGATGGCGTCGAGATCAACGCCGGGCAGGTCGAGTCCGTCATCCAGACGATGTCTTCTCCCCTCCCCGTTTCGATGCTGCCGATCGACCGCCGTATCCGGCACGACGGCGCTTTCGCTCTCCGCGAAGATGCCGTAATCCCCAGAAGAGGATGCTGGCCACGCCTGCCCGCCAACACGAAGACTGCGCAAGCCGTTCGGGCTCAGCGCCCAGTCCGGTGGCTGCACAGCAATGCGCCGCCTTGTCTGCAACACGTCGCGGGCAATGGTGAGGGCGTGGCTCGGTGAGCGGATATCGCGCGCCGCCTCATGCAGGACCAGATCCTCCATCTCGACCAGTTCGCCGTCGAGCCACAACGAAGCGCAGGCGTCGGCAAAATGCAGCCGTTCGATCAAGCCTTGGCCGACCGGTGAATGAGCAAGGCGCTCATCGAGACGCGCCAGAGCCGCACTGGCGCGCGCCAACGGCAGCAACGGGGTATTCAGAGGCAATTGGTCGAGATCGTAACGCATTGAAAACATAGTAAACAATTTCTCAAACGGACGCCATTCATTATTTAATGTCCGACACTGATGATGCCTTCTGGTTAGTCATATAACACCCGATAAGTATAGGTTATCGGAGGTGAAATGTACGAGGCACTTGTACGTGCTGTAAAACAATGGTATCAATGGCGTACGATCAATTTCGGAGGTCCCGATGCCCCAGACAAGCTACAAGATCAGCGAAGCCCGCAAGAATTTCGCCGAAGTCCTCGATCGCGCCAACCAGGGCGAAGAGATCGTCATCATGCGTGGCAACGAAGTTTACGCCCGCATCGGTCCAGCAGCGGACGGTGGCAAGCGCCCTTTTGGCCTGTTGCGCCATCGTGGCCTGCCCGACAACCTGTTCGATACAGTTGATGCAGAGCAGGCGGCGATCGATGCCGGAGACTGGAATGATGATACCGGCGTCTGGCAAGGCAAATCCAACAATAGCGAAAACGCGCAATGAAAATCCTGCTCGACAGCCACGCCGTCTACTGGTGGACAATCGGTAGTGATCGCCTGTCCACGAAGGCACGATCGCTGATCGAGGACAAGGCAAATGCTATCCTCGTCAGTGCGGTCACGTTCTATGAGCTGGACAACAAGATGCGCCTGAACAAGCTCGATCTCAAGCCCCAGGAACTGCGGGCAGCCGTCACGGAAAGCGGCCTGCAAACACTAGCCATCACCGATCTGCATGCCGAACTTGCAGCAAATTTTGATTGGGAACATCGCGATCCGTGGGACCGGATTCTTGCCGCTCAGGCGCGGCTTGAGCACTGCACTTTCATCTCGACGGATCTGGCGTTCGACGCGATTCTGCATGAGCGCGTCTGGTAAGGGCAGTGGCGGTGAAGGTATTCGTGGACATTGCCGAGGCGGCGGAGCGATTTGACGAACTGATTGACTTCGTTTTGCGCGATGACGAGGTTGTCATCTGTCGAGCTGGCGATCCTATTGCCGCGATCGTGCCAATTTCGCAGAACGGCCAGGGCACATGGGATGAAGTCTGGGCGCTGGCGCTTAAGGGAAGGCCTGCAAACACGCACCAGACTTCGAACCACGATGAACTATATGACGAGAACGGACTGCCGAAATGAGCAGCTCGTCGTCAGGTTCGATTGAAAAACGCACCGAGACTTTAGATACGATTGCTGCTGTCTTGCCGATGAACCGCCGCGACATGCTGGCAGGAATTTTGACCGATGAGGATGTCGAGACATTGCGCCATCTGGTCAATGAAGGCATGGGCGAAAACACGCTCCGTGCCCTGACCTCGGATCTGGCCTATCTTGAAGCCTGGTCGCTGGCTGCGACCGGCAATCCCCTCCCCTTTCCGGCGCCGGAAGCCCTGTTGCTGAAATTCATTGCGCATCACTTATGGCGGTCGCAGCAACGCGAGATCGAACCCGATCACGGCATGCCTACCGACGTGGAAGAGGAATTGCGCCAACAAGGCTTTCTGCGCGTGTCGGGACCGCATGCGCCGGCAACGGTCCGCCGGCGACTTGCCAACTGGTCGACGCTGACCCGCTGGCGCGGTCTGGAAGGATCGTTTTCATCGCCTTCCGTCAAATCGGCTATCCGGCTTGCGGTGCGCGCCCTGAACCGACCACGCAGCCGCAAGAGTGTCCATGCGATTACCGGCGATATTCTGGGCAAGCTGCTGGCAACCTGTTCCGGAGAGGATCTAACGGCTTTGCGGGATCGGGCCATCCTGATGGTGGCCTTTGCCTCGGGCGGTCGTCGGCGTAGCGAAGTCGCCGGCTTACGTGTAGAACAGCTGGTCAAACAGGCACCGGTCACCGATGAGAACGGCTCTCCCCTCCCCTCGCTCGGCATTCATCTCGGTCGCACCAAAACCAGTGGTGCCGATCACGATGAAATCGTCTATCTGACCGGGCGGCCTGTCGAGGCTCTCACCCGCTGGCTGGAAGCAGCCAGGATCGACAAGGGCAGCGTGTTTCGAAAAGTCGATCGCTGGGGCAATGTGTCCACGCGAGCGCTCGAACCGAGCGCCATCAACCAGATTGTCAAACAGCGCGCGCAAATGGCAGGTCTCAATGCAAAAGAATTCTCAGCCCACGGCCTGCGCTCTGGCTATCTCACCGAAGCCGCCAATCGCGGCATTCCGCTCCCCGAAGCCATGGAACAATCGCGCCATCGCTCCGTGCAGCAGGCGTCCGACTATTACAACAATGCCAAACGGCGTAGCGGACGGGCGTCAAGGCTGCTATGATACTATTCACGGAGGGACCTCCAACTCTTCGACCGCACTAAGCATGAACTGGATCGCGCTTACTTATAAACTGCCACATGCAGCTTGTTAACAGCGGTCGTTCATCGTGATGACCGCTCGAGAACGTGCCTGATCAGCTACGCTGGCTTGAAAACAACAGCGTGGGGTTTAGTTCTTCAGTGCCGATATATGGATTGGCATGGATCGCAAGAATCCACAGGCTGATCGAAGCCGTTGCCGAGTAAAGTAGCAAGGCATGCCTCCCAGCCCGCACCCGATCCGCATGGGTCGAGGCAATAGTGGCGATAGTCAGGAATGTCAGCGCCAGTACAAGATACCATTTATATTGGTCGATGGACGTATTAGCGATAGCGATGCGATCATTGCGCGCATTCTGAAGCTCGTTAAAATCATGAATGAGCTGGGATACGATCGGAGAGGGCGTGCCGTCGCTGGCCACCGTCTGGACAACGGAACGAATGGCAAGAAGCGACTTCTCCACCTTGGGCGAAGGCACGATATTGTCGTCGGCTCCCCATTCATCTGACACCACCAGATTCCGATAGGTTTCCACTGCGTTCTTAAGTCTCTCATTGTTCAGGACCGTGGGATGAGCAGTCCCCAACATTCGAAATATCGCAGACCGTTCGTTGCTGGTCGCGAGATCCGCTCGAGAATTGAGTGTCCATGCATCTGCCGCGACGAAGCCGAGAGACAAAGCCCATGCGGTGGATATCGTGCCGACAAAGGCTCCAATGGGCACCGAAGTCGGATCTTTCAACGCCCGCAGGCCCCGCAGCTTCAGAAGGAGCCAGCCGCAGGCATATAAAAGCGCCCCGAAAAAGCAAAATGCCAAGAATGATACGTAAATCGACATCCCCAGTAATGTTGCCATGAACGCCCCCCCCCAAAAAATACGTTGGCGCAACTCATTATATAGAGGGCGTAAATAAACCGTGTTCTCTGGAAGGGAATTGGATATAGGTCCTCTCGTTTATCGCGGCGTTTATTCGAAGTTACACAGAGTGTGACGACCGATCTGAATGAAATAGATCAATGTTTTAAAATCTCTTTTCAGCACAAGTCTTCTCCGAAAACTGTTTTACCCTTTTCGGGGAGGCCTCTATGTAGAATTTTTGCAATTTCGGCTTTACTAATTGATTACGAAGAACGGTGTATTGGACAATGGGGTATCATCGATTCTATCCTTTTGGGTTGGGGCAAAGAATTGAGACTGGAAGCAGAAGTCGACAGCGTTGAAACAAAACGCTCAAGTGAAAAAAGTTCGCTCCTTTCCCTTGCCATCATAATTGCGACAGCGTCAATTTTCGGGCTCACTTACAGCCTGACGGCTCCGCTGGTGGCGCATATGCTTATCAAAAGCGGGCTGACGGAAACGCTTGTCGGTGCCAATGCCGCCATGCATGCGCTCGGCGTCCTGTGCATAGCCCCCTTCCTTTCGGGACTGGCTATCCGCTACAAGCCCAAATATCTCATCATGGCCGCGCTACTTTCATCAGCGTTGCTTCTGATCCTGTTTCCAATGGTGCCTAGTTTCTGGTTCTGGTTTCCGTTGCGTTTCCTGCTGGGAATTTCTGCCGAAATTCTGTTCGTATTGACGGAAACCTGGGCCAGCGAGCTGAGCGACAATAAAAATCGCGGACGCATCATGGCGACCTATACGGCGTCGCTCTCGCTGGGTTTTGCCGGCGGCCCGTTGATCCTGTCGTTTACGGGGTTTGAAGGGCTGGTGCCATTTGCAATCGGGGCGGTCGTCGCCCTCCTCGCCTTTGTCATCATGAGTCTGCCGGGACTTCGACAGATTGAAATGGCCCAGCAAAAACACTCAAATTTCTTGCGTATGATGCGACTGTCGCCCATTGCCATGGGAACAACGGCAATCAATTCGGCAGTTGAAACAGCCGGACTGTCTTTCCTTGCCATTTATGCCATGCGGCTCGGCTGGAACGAAACCGAAGGTGCACAACTGATCACGGTTCTCATGGTCGGTGCCATTGCGCTGCAGCTTCCCATCGGCTGGCTATCAGACAAGATGAACCGGGTTACACTGATGATCGCCCTAACGGCGGTTTCCGCAATAACGGCATTTCTCTGGCCCCTGCTTCTATCGGTGAGCTGGCTGGCCTACCCGGCATTGTTCATCTGGGGCGGAATTTTCGTTGGCATTTATACGACAATGCTCGCGATAATCGGCTCGCAGTTCCGTGGGGCGGACCTTATCAGCGTCTATGCGGCGATGGGGCTGTTCTGGGGCGGTGGCGCCTTGGTGGGACCGATGCTGGCAGGCGGTTTTCTGGACGTGATGCAGCACGGCCTACCGACCTTTGTGGGAATGGTCTGCGTCGTTTTCATGGTGTTCGCCCTGATCGTAAAGCGCACGCTTAAACCCAGTGGAGCCCCCCAGGCATGATACGCATCGTTCTTATTCTCCTTGGCCGGGAAATTATTCAGCGTCACTGGAAAATACTACTCATTACCGGCGGCGTCTGGCTTCTGCTCGGCACATTCATCGCTATAGATGCGCTGGACGGAAAGACGATCATTCCGTCGCGCTTTTTTGGCTATTTCCTGCTGCCGGAGGCGGCTGTCGGCCTCCTGGCTGCCGCGTTCAGTCAGGGAACGGCGAGACGAATGCGTGTCGTGCAGGGTATCGCGTTGTTCGCGGTCGCCTTGCTGATCCTCAGCGCCACCCCCGCCAGCCACTTCACGCTTGCGATGGTGCTGGGGTTCTGCTTCCTTGTGGATGGCAGTGTGCGCATTGGCAGTGCATGGGTTGTCCGCTATCCCCGCTGGCGGCTGGGGTTGATGGGCGGCATTGCGGAAGTTTGCATCGCCATTGCAACGCTTCAGCCATGGCCAACATGGTACGCCGGAACAGTTGCCTTCAATGTCGGCGCCGTCATGATCCTTACCAGCCTTGGCATATTGAACATTGCGACACGGGTGCGACGGCTGGAAGAAGGCGCATCGATCAGCAGTATCTTCAACAGAAATCCTTTATGGAACAAGCCGGGTTCCAGCTCCCTCGCCCATTCTGCCAATCGCAGCGAGCTGATCGTCCATGTCTGGACTCCCACAGGTCAGGTCATGACCCCGCTTCATCAAAGGGCCATCAATCGATATATCGCAGCCGTCGATACAAACGGCGTCATTTCCACGGGCCATGCGGCTCTGGAAATGGCCCCAAACGTCTATATCAGCCATTATCCGGCAGTCGAGATCGACCGATCGCCGGACGAATTCACCCGGACATTACGCGCCACCGCAGACAACAATGTGCCCGGACGTTTCCTGCCAAGCTATCAGGAAGAATCCGCCGAATGGTGCCAATCGACAGTGCAGGTGGTGATCAAGAATATCGACGCATCGCGATTGAATGCATTCTGGCAAGATTACAGCGCAGACAACACCTATAATCTCACAAACCGCAATTGCTCAAGTGCAGTCGCTGATGCTCTGGATGCAGCGCTGGAAGGTGTTTATCGTGACCACAACTGGCCAATAATTACAGCGTTGCGCGCGATCATTTATCCTGAGCTATGGGCAGCGGGACTGATGCGCAAGCGCGCAGAATCCATGGCGTGGACGCCTGGTCTGGTGCTGGATTATGCGCGCGCATTGTCGGCTCTGGTCGACCCACCAAAATCGTTCTTGACGTTTCCCAAACTTCGCCTGCTAAAAAAATACGCAAACACGAAGCAGGACATAAACTAGGACACGTCTCGCATATATCCGGCCTAGCTAGAGCGGTTCCGGTTAATACGGAATCATCAGAACCGCTCTAACTATTTGTTTTACCGCATTGTCCTACGCAAAACCGCTTCGCACTTTTGCTGGAAATGCTCTAAGTACCGGCAGGCTGCCGGATGACCGTAGAAAACTGTTCGCGCTCCATTGAGCGAACCGGCGTCAGCAAGGCGCGCTGCTGGATTTCACTGAACGGCAGGTCGCTGTTCATGAGCAGCTCATTGTCATAGAGAAACTCCGGCAGATAGCCGGAGAGCAAAACCCTGTAATCAAATGGAAAACCTGGTTCCAGCAGGCGAACAAGGTCGAAAACGACCGTCGTGCAATTGGACGTCAGTGTATTGTAGAAGGCCGGGTTTCTGGCAAGATCGTTGGCCTTTTCGATATATTTGAGCAACATCGCCTGCATAAGCTCTTGACCAACATCGACCGGATATCGATAGACGCGCTCGTCGCGGACATTGGTTCTCAAATAAACAATGTCCCGTTCTTCCGCCGCTATCATCGCCAATTCGAAACTTCTGAAAAAGCCACCCAGCGAAGAAAATTCCTGACCTTTTTTCTTGCGTATTTCGGCAGAGAACACCAGATGGCGACCATCTGCAAAGCCGAATGAAATCAATGTATGTGCAATGGCCGGATGCGTCCAGTAAGACAATATGACATCCACCGAATTGAGTTCGCTCAACCTGTACGTCCCGGATTTCCACCCTGGCACAAATATCCGGCTGTCATTCCATGTGAAGTCACGAATGTTGTGAAATGTCACCTCGTCGCCCTGAACATCCGCTGTCACCGTGTGCTGGACATCTGCCGCCCAATCCCGCGTAAGCGAAGGCTTCATCGAAAACCAGGAGACCAGAAAGAGGGAACCGAGGCAGATGAATGCGACGTTACTGAAGCTTATCAACTGGCTGCTCGAACGCGGTGAAAACAGGACCGAGATATAAGCTGCAAGAACAAGCGCGGTCAGGGCCATGACACAGATTTTGATCGTCTGCCCCACCTGCAAATGAAACCAGAGCGCCATTGCCGCCCATAACACAATCATCGAGCATAGCGATGCCCAGGCAAACATAAAAAGCAGTTTGATCATGGTATATTCTGTGGCCTCGGATCGGCAGTCATAAATGGTAATATTGCGAGAACCGGGTTGGTGCTGGCGCTAAAATGGCCCCGACGCCAGTGTTTCAGACGATGATAGATTTTGTTGGAGCATATTCGGGCTAACCGGTTTCTTGACGCCTGCATCGGACTGGACTTCGCGAATGGCGTTCTGGAGGACGGCGTTTCTTTTAAACGCCACGCGACCAGCGGCAATCACCTGATCCACCTGTTCTGTCGGAAGCACGAAGCGGGTTGGCACTTCATTGAAACTTGCAGCCATGCCAGCGGGCAGATCTTGTATCGACAGGCGTTGTACATGAAACCGGACATCGCGGCAGTTCCATCCTTTCAACGAGCCGCGATAGCGCGCTACCGTGGCTGCAGACAGGCCGCACCGATATGCAATGAGTTCGTCGCGCCATTGCGTTGTCGCCAGCTTCAGCGCATCGAACCCTTCCCTGACCGACGAGGAAATGGCAGTATCCGTAACCGCACCGAGGATTTCAGAAATCCCTGGCCCTTGCAGCTCCTTTACCCATGGATATTCCATCTCACGGCCAGCATCCACGACAATGTAAAGAAAAGTCTTCAGCTTCACTGCATCGGCAAGCGACAATGGCCCATAGGGCGTTTGCGCCGAGGCTCTGGCCATCGCAAATGGCGTAAGCCCCAGATTATCCGTCAGCGCGCCATCGAGCAATTTTATGAAATTCACATTGTTCGACCGGTAAGTGTGCAGTGCGCGCCCATAGGCCTTCAACCTATACGACGCCTCGGGATCGGCCATGACTCGGCTTAGCCAATCGGGCTGGCGATAGGTGCAGGCACCATGGTTGGATGCAACCGAAATGGGCTTGAAAACGACCGGAACCGCCGCGGACGCCGCGACTGCGTCAGCAATCCGCACATCCTTCAGATTGCTGCACAGTGCTGCAAAGGTTTCTACGCTGAAGTGAAATGGAACCCGGTTGTAGATATCCGATGCAGAGATCCAGATCGATGGCGCATTGGACCAGTCAAACTTTGAATAGGTCGCACCATGGAAAATATTGTCGTCGAGCCAACGGGCAAGCGAGGATCGGTCATTTGCGCCGCCATTCAGGACGCCAATGGCGACTGCTGGCGACAATGCATTGGTGCGCACGCGTTCTTCAGCGTTCCTGACCAGAAACGTTTCGCGGAAATCCCGATAATCATCGCGCCCTTTCATGCCGAAATAGGCTGCAAGAACCGCGCCTCCAGACACGCCAGATATGATCCTGATATTATCGACCAGGCTTCGCTCATAGGGATATTCGTCCACGATCGTATCATCGAGCGCCCGCATGACTCCATAACCAAAAGCTGCCGCCCGCGTGCCGCCGCCAGAAAATGCCAGGCCAATGATCATTGCGCCATCATCCCCGTGATCCGGAACGAAATGATTGTTAAACGCGAATAATTGAGACGTTGAACGATTGATCGGCCCGACATCGGATACCGCGCAGCCCGTAACAAGAACGCTGACAACAAACCCTGTTATCAAGAAAAGAAACGATCGATTCTGTATCATGCCCCCACCCCAATTGAACGACAATTAACACTGCCATTGAAGCAAAAGCAAATGGCAGATCAAGGAACGTATCTCCCGCCACAATCTAAGGATTTAAAGTATCGTCGAGTTGACATTTTCTCCAATCGGTCGCACCCATTTTAGGAAAACAGTTCTTTTGAAGCCCTTCTCACGGCACTGTTGTCCGCAAGGGACGCCAAGTGTTCTTACCTTTCATTTTTTCGCCAAGGACGAGCTATCATACTACGGATTGCTCGGTATCTACCGAGGCTCTCGGCTTATCTCTTTTCGCCGCCTACCGTGATCATTCCAGCCTATCCATCCCTCTCCCTGTTTATAGATTTGGACCTTTTAACTTAGGTAGGCCGCTGGCGCGCAACGGTTGTTTTGATGAGGGTTTCCTCGTCTACCCATTAAAATCGCTTCTGATGGCGGTTAAATTGCATAGTAAAACTCGCTTGCAACTGACCATTTTCTAATGCATTCCTTATTTGAACAAAGCCGCTTCAAGCGCGGGAGAAACAGCCATGTCAAAACGTCAGGCCACCAGTGCGTTGCCCCGTCCCGCTCGCCTCATCGGTTACGCACGGGTCTCGACCGACGATCCGGTCCATGATGCACAGATGGACGAGTTGCGGGCAGCTGGCTGTGATCGCATCTTTCAGGAGCAGGGTTCCGGGACTTCACGCGCCCGCCCGGTCCTGACCCGGCTGCTTTCGGAGCTCGTTGCCGGTGACGTTCTCGTCGTGGTCCGGCTGGACCGCCTCGCCCGCTCGGTCAGTCACCTTCTGCAGGTTATCGAAGATCTCGAACAACGCGGCATCCACTTTCGATCTATCCGTGATCCCATCGACACATCCACGCCGCAAGGCATGTTTTCTCTGCAGGTGCTGGACGCCGTTGCACAGCTCGAACGCGCGCTGATTGCAGAACGGACCAAAGCGGGGATCAAAGCTGAAAAGGCGCGCGGCAAGCTTCCTGGAAATCCCGGCTTGAGAGAGCGCAAGCCGGAAGCGATCCGGGCCGTATCTCAAGCGCGCAACAAACGCTATCTCGATGAACTGATCACCTCGGCACAGACCTGGTTGCCTCTGGTGCAACAAATGCGCCCGGTCCACAGCTGGGAGAATATCGTACAGGTGCTCAATAGGCGCGGACATGACTGGACGGTCGAGCGTCTGCGCCGCGCCGTGCATCGTCTCGTCCGCGAAAAAATCGCCGACAAGAAGCTTGTTGCCCGATCCCCTCGCCGCATCCCTTCTGATCACCTGATGAAACTGGTCGCCGCAATTGCGATTGCCGATCCCGGATTGTCGCTTCGCGATATCGCGGCCCAGCTCGATCAGATGGGAGAGCGGCCGACGCGCGGTGGGAGGAAATGGCAGCCTTCCTCCGTTCGTCACCTTTTAGATGAAGCCCACCGTTTTGGTCTCATTCGTCGCTAAGCGCCTGACCGATCATTCGGCCGAGAGGCCGTCTTTCAATCAATGTGATAGACAATCCTCCGTCATTGGAACTTTCGATAATGCAACACAATATGCGTTACATGTGCCGCCCAACATCCATACGCCCGTGCAAAATACGCACAACAAGCAGCGTGTTCTCGTGCTCCCGGAAATAGATCACATGGGATCCGACGGCATATTTGAGATAACCTGGTCGGATGTCCGTCAACCGACCACGCTTGCTCCCTTCCGTTAACCCTTCAAAAGCATCCATGACGTCAGTGATATAGCTGTTTGCTTGCTCCAATGACCATTCGCGTAAGGTGTAAACCCAGATATCTTCGAGATCGGCCTCGGCAAGCGGTGTAAGCTGATACCCATCAAAGCGCATGCTTCGTCTTCATTCTCTGCAGGAAGCCCTCACGATCCAAGGGCTTCGACTGACCAGACTCTTCGCCCGCAATCAGCGCCTCCTGCAAGGACCTAACGCGCGTTTCATGTTCTTCTAAAAGGCGCAATCCTGCACGCACAACATCACTGGCAGAGCCATAGCGCCCTCCCCTCACCTGTGAATCGACGAAATTGGCGAAGTGATCACCGAGCGTAACTGATGTGTTTCGTGACATATATTCACTCCTTTACGCGATTGTACCAATAATTGGTACCAACGCAAGAGCGATTGCCCAGTTCGTATACGGCGCCAAACAAAACGGGTTCAACGCCAAGCTCAGTGAGCTTCTAGCTTCCGCTGAGCGACACTGAGGTATTGCAATTGGCAGTTATGAGGCCCAAAGCGAACGCTCGACCGACGACACCTAGTTGCTGTAGGGTCTAAAAGAAACACTCGGTGGAGGCAATGAATGCCCTATGGAGTCAGCTTGAAAAGCTGCAACGCTACCGCAGTTAAAATCCTGAAGCTTTGGAATGAGGCGAGCGTATTTGAACCGAAAGGCTCGATGCTGGAATTAGGGTATCCGCCCCATCTGACACTTGCGGTGTTCGAGCAATGGCCAGGCGACGTTAGCGCAATCATGGCAGAGGTCTTTTCAGCACAGGGAAAACTTTTAATTACCTTCGACACAGTAAAATATTTTGACAATGAGACTATGATCCTCTGGACAGAGCCGCGTTCGAACCACGCTCTATCTGGCCTACACAGCAGATTACACGGCCACTTCGATCCCCTGAGCTGTCACGAACATTACCGCGTTGGTCGCTGGGTTCCTCACTGCTCCTTGGCAACTAACGTACCGCAGTCAGCCAGAGCGGCAGCTATCGGCTGGGCAGAAACCAGAAGACTCGCGTTCGCCGTCGAATTCGACTCGGCAGATTTCGTTCAATTCCCGCCGGTCGTGATACATGAAGAACTGCGATTACGCTGAATGACCGGTTTGGGCGCAGCGGTCTATTCTTCAGTTCGTTACCGCACCAACGATAGGAACGATTATTATGGCCACTTTCATTCTGATAGCCGGAGGCTGGCAGGGCGGTTGGGTCTACCAGAAAGTAGCGGATATCCTCGCAGGGCACGGGCACATAGTTGTGCCAATCACACTTTCGGGGCTCGGTGATACACCTGCCCCATCGGCCAATCCTTAAACTCATGTAAGCGAGGTCGTTGATGTCGTGAAGTCGCATAGTGACGACTTGATCCTTGTCGGGCAATCCTACGGAGGAATGATCGTGAGCGGCGTAGCGGACGCCGTTCCGTCGCGCATCCGTTCACTGGTCTATGTTGACGCTTATGTCCCAGAAACCGGCGACTCGGTCTGGTCGCTGACAACACCGCGCTTTCGAGACATGTTCATCGCAGGTGCAAAAGGTGACGGGCTGAATTGTGCCCCGCCTTCCAATCTGGACCCACGATGCCGCCCACAACCGATCGCGACATTTCTCCAGTCAATCACTTTAACCGGACGCTGGCGTGAAATACCTCGTAAGGTCTTCGTTGGCGCACATGGATGGGATGGAAGTCCATTCCTCGACCTTTACCAACGCTTGAGCGAGGAAACGGATTGGTCAACCTTTTCTCTCGATTGTGGCCACAACGTAGCTCGACTGGAACCAGAGGCATTGGCCCGAATAATGCTGACCCAGGCCCGACCAACCAGAGAAGCCTTCCCGTAGATGCATAATTATTGCTGCCGTCACTAGCGCCTACGTTCCACAACCGGCGTAAATGGGCATCTTCTCACAGACTACCCAATTTCAAACAAGGACTTCAACGTCAGCTCACCATTCATTTTAACACGACAACTGAATGGTTGTTCCATTTGCGCTGTCGGTAGAAATCGCGCTCGTGGTATTTCAGACCTCACGGATAACCGGTGCTGTCGTTCTCCTGGCAGCCACCATCTGGTATCTCGCATGCTTGACACGGTGGTCCACCAACGATGGCGTTTCCAGCACACCGAAGGCGTTCGCAAGGGCACTCGGCACCCTCGTCTTTGGGGCGCTAGGCGTTATGACGATAGTCGTTGTAGTCCCACTGGCGATCGTCCAACGTTGAGTACAGTACAGCTCGCCTAAAGCGCCGTTCGATCGCACAAGAAGTCGTTTTCCTTGTGAAGCACTTGGCCCGTTCACCGAATTCAATGACCGCGATCTACTTCACCAACTGGTTGCCTAACTCATTCCCACAGCGCAAGCGCGGGGATCGTCCGTGCTTTCACAGAACTTCTTCGCTGCGAAGCACCACGGGCCGAACTCCATTTGCTTCACGAGACTGGTGACGCTACGGTCCATATCCATTTACGCGACTGGGTCGCAAAATGTTGCCAAGTTTATCATGGTCATCTCTTTGCACGATATTCCCATTGGATCGCTATTGCGGGGATCAGGAAAAGGACGACGTTCAGAATCTTCCAGAACCCGATGATATTGGCCATGTACATGTGGGTTTGATCGACGCTAAAGCCAAAAAAGACGGACATCATACTTGTTGTAATGCCGCTGAGTGACATCAACCACGCAAAGATGATAAATAGCAGATTGATCAGGAAAGCTTTTAGCAGAACGTTTCTAATTCTAAGCGGCGTTTCCATCGAAATGCTCCCTTGTTAGTAATGCGCCTAGTCTACTTTGCTCAGCACAAACCTTCTCATTGTAACCCATCCGGCGCGATTTTCCGCGGTCTTTTCCGACAATTCCACAAACGCGACAATCACCCTTGTCTGTTATCGTCCTGATCACAATCTCTGATTATGAGGTTGAGCACGCACCTGAAAGCCACTTTCGCCTGTTGTTAAAGCTTATGGATCATCACCATCATCGTAGTCCTACCGATGTGATCACTTATCTTGTTCACTCTAGGAGAGCTTGACGTTGATCTCGGGCGGAGGCATCCACAAGACAGTCTCGGCAAATGAGTGCCACTCGCGACCCCGTCTCGGCGACGACTAGCCGTTCTTGACTATTCGTCAGATTATAGACCTGAGCGCCCCCTGCGCGAACTCATGTTCTCAGCTGAGAACACATCTTGTTTGGCCATTTCGCGCGACAGCGAACAGCTTCCCTTGTTCGTGGGTAATTGCCTTTCCTTCCTGGATCGCGTTAACCTATCATTAACTTTAAAGTTGTTGACGACTCACAACGATACGGTCATTCTGACACTCAATCCGATTATTTTCCTTGTTGAGCGATTTTAATGATCCACAGCGCCAATGCCACTAATGTCAAACAATCCGTGGAAAAGTCGTTAACTCGGCTTATTGAAGCGGACGCCGACACACTGAGCGCCCAGCTTCAACACCTTCGTGCACGCGCATTCCCGCCGACAGCACAGAAAGAATTACGTAAATTTGCCCCGGGCGAGGCAGCCAAGCTCATTGGGATCAGTGACGTCTATCTTCGCACCCTCGTAAATGACGGTGTTATTGGAGAAGCGGAAAAGAACGCCGCTGGCAGACGCCTCTATTCCTTGGAGCAAATCCATGCTATCCGGCATCACTTGAGTAATAATAAAAAGAGCTATGACCAACGCCGTAGGGAAGACGATCGACTTCAAGTAATAGCTGTTACTAATTTCAAAGGTGGCTCAGGCAAAACCACTACGGCTGCACATTTAGCGCAGTACTTTGCGCTTCGCGGTTATCGTGTTCTAGCCGCAGATCTAGATCCTCAGGCGTCATTGTCTGCTTTATTTGGAATACAGCCGGAATTTGATCTCGAGCCTAACGAGACGCTTTACGGTGCAATCAGGTATGATGAAGCTCAACGGTCACTCAAAAGCATCATTAAGACTACATATTTCAGCGGTCTCGATATCGTACCTGGTAATCTCGAGTTGCAGGAATTCGAACACGAAACTCCTCGCGCCTTAACATCAGCGTCGCGATCAACTGACAAATTGTTTTTCACACGAGTAGCATCCGCACTGAAAAGTGTTGAAGACGACTATGATATCGTGGTTCTCGATTGCCCCCCTTCGCTTGGTTACCTAACCCTGTCGGCACTCTGTGCCGCAACTTCGGTGCTTGTAACAATTCATCCCCAAATGCTTGATGTAGCATCAATGAGCCAATTCTTGCACATGACCGCTGGCCTTTTTGATGTTGTTGAAAGAGCAGGGGGCAATGCGAATTATGACTGGTTTCGCTATGTGCTTACTCGTTACGAACCAAACGACGGCTCCCAGTCGCAGATTGCTGGCCTTCTTAAAGGACTATTCGGAGACCGGGTATTAACTAATTCGATGGTCAAGTCCGCCGCGATATCAGACGCGGGAATTACGAAGCAGACTCTTTACGAGGTCGGCAGAGAAAACTTTCATCGGCAGACGTATGATCGTGCGATCGAAGCTCTCGACGCCGTCAATCATGAACTCGAAGAACTAGTGAGAGATGCGTGGGGTAGAAAATGAACAAGCGCCGTGATGCTTTACGAGATTTTCTAACGCCGATTACGACTAATCATGAGTTCTCAGCTGAGAACACACCCAGACGGCCGCAGGTGTCTTCGGGCGCATTGCAAAGCATGAATGATGCAATTACCGGCCTTTCGAATGAAGCTGACGAACTCCGCAAAGCGCTAACCGATGGCCAAGCCATTGTAGAACTCGATGCAAATCTTATTGACGCGTCCTTTGTCAAGGATCGCCTAGATGAGCATGCAGGCGCGGAGTTTGACGCTTTATTGAATAGCATTCAGGAGAACGGTCAGGCAGTACCCGTGCTTGTAAGACCAAATCCTGATCAATCCGGTCGTTATCAACTCGCTTACGGACATCGGCGCGTTGCCGCACTTAAACAGCTTGGTTTAAAGGTCAAATCGTTCATTCGAGACCTGTCCGACGACGAATTGATTATAGCGCAAGGTAACGAAAACCTCGAACGCAAAAATCTCACTTTTATTGAGAAGGCATTGTTTGCTCGACGCCTAGAAGATCGGGGAACGACGAGAGCGGTGATCATGGCAACGTTCGGCACCTCATCCAGAGGTGTTTTGTCCGAAATGATTGCGTTGGCACGAAAGTTACCTGAAGAGCTCATACAGGCTATTGGCGCAGCGCCAGGTATTGGACGGCCGAAATGGGATTCAATGGCTACACTGCTAGCCAATAAGCCAAACGCGTTCGAAACCGTTCTTCGGAATGAAACTCTGCAGACTCTAAATAGCACCGAACGCTTTGAAGCGATCTTCGCGTCTCTTAAGCAAGCGAACAAAGTATCAACAAACACAGTTGATCATGCCTGGCGTTCTGATGACTCACAGTTAAGAGCAGTTACCAAATCCAAGCCTAAAGGATACGCTGTCGAGTTCTCAGAGCCTGAAGGAAAAGCGTTTGGAGCGTGGATATCGGATAATATGAAGCGCTTATATGAAGAATATAAGGACAGTAAACAGCCAAACTAGGAGACTTAGCAAAAGAAAAAGGCCCCCAAACGTTACCGTCGTGGAAGCCTCTCTCAAAGTTCTAGCAGACCGAGAATCGCATTTCCATGAATCAGTGTCAAGAGTCGTAAGCGTCTTTTTGGCGGGTGGATTTCTTTTGCCTTTTGAAAGGTGAGAGGGAATGCAAATTCTGAAGACTGACGCGTCCGCATTGCGTGGGCGAATGAAGATATTTGCCCAGAGTACTGACCGGCAGGAACAGCCGAAGCAGGAGAGGGGTGTAAACAGATGGGCGGTTTACAAACAGCTTTGCGTCGCTAAGGCTGAATTCGATCTGAACGATCGTTGCCTTGCCGTGCTGAGCTCGCTTCTGTCATTTCTGCCTGATGACGAATTGGCTGAGAAAAGCGGTCTCATCGTGTTTCCATCCAATCGGCAGCTTTCGCTGCGTGCCCATGGCATGCCGGAGTCTACACTGCGCCGACATCTGGCCTCCCTGATTGAAGCCGGGATCATTGCGCGCAAAGATAGCCCGACCCGCAAGCGCTATGCTCATAAGGACAGGGAAGGCTGCGTCGAGCTTGCTTTCGGCTTTTCCTTTGCACCATTGCTCCAGCGCGCCTCTGAAATTGCTGCTATCGCGGATAAGATTCTCGCAGATCAGAAAGCGCTGAAGCGTCTTCGCGACGAAGTGTCGGTCATGCGCCGAGATATGGCGGCAGCTTTTGCGGATAAGGCCGAAGAAAGAGGTGAGCTTAGTGAGTGTCTCGAAGCTTTGTTCGTTCGCTTCCGCTCCATTGTCGACGCAATTCCTCGTCGTGCATCTCTTGATGAACTGTCCGCGATTAGGGCCAATTTTGAAGCCATTCGTGGTGAATTGGCTATCGCTTTGAAAACAATAGAGATTGTTCCGGAAATGAGCGTCAGCGTCGCTCAAACTGAGCGGCAGCATAATGAATCCCTGCCAGAATCCCTTTTTGAATCTCAAAATGGCGAAAAGATTGATTTGAACGCGCCTTCCGCGGAAACACCAGTTTCTGTGAAGCCTGAAGAAGGAACTTCTGGCAACTTAACCCCATCCATTTCCCTCGATCAGGTGCTTCGATCCTGTCCAGATATTCGCGAGTATGGTGCGAACGGAATTGGTACATGGCGTGAGCTTTTCGATGCCTCGCGGATCGTCTCGGGCTTTCTCGGCATCAGTCAATCAGCCTATCAGGAAGCGATCCGTTTCATGGGGCCAGAAACCGCGTCGACGGCCATTGCATGGATTCTGCAGAAACTATCGGCCATCAATTCGCCCGGCGGATATCTACGATCCCTGACGCAGAAGGCGAGGGGAGGGAGCTTCTCAATCCGTCAGCTCCTGTTTTCTGGAATGAAGGCAAGTGGGCATCTCGTCTCATTATGAGACTGCGTTGACCCGTTTCTTAAGGCACAGCCATGAGTTGGAAACCTCTATCGCGAATAAGCCAAATTCTGGGTTCGGGGCTGGTCGCGGGATTGATTTCTTGGCTGGTCTGGGCTGGTGCACAAGGTCTCTTTGGCATCATACAAAACGGTAGGATCGTCAATCGACGAGGGCCGGACGTTTATATGAGCGATAACCCCATCATATTTTGGGCTCTAACTGGGTTTTTCGCAATCGGCGTCATTCTCATGACTGATCTGGCGTTGATTTGCTTATCGCACTGGTTTTCCCTTTTCCGACGTTCGAACCGTTAGGCGAGAGGCTTTCATAACGTTAAGCGGTTTGGCGGATGATCGCCAAAAGAAGAATGCGTCTCAGGTTCGTTGATTGGCTTCTCTGCAATGCGTGTATGGAATACCGCTGATGAAGAGAGATTGGAATATGTGCGTAGGTCGCTCGTACGAAGACCATCGCCGCCAGATTGCAGCGATGGACGTGGCGAAAAGTCTGCGGGATGCCGATTCAGATCGGTCGAACGTTTTCTGCCTTGGCTTTGCCGGTCTTACGATCCTGGCCGATTTCGTAGCTGACTTTCTGGCCCTCTCGGAGTGATCCGCCTGCTTGTAACAAGCTAGAGACATGCACAAAAACATCACTGCCGCCATCTTCTGGCGTGATGAAGCCAAAGCCCTTGTCAGAATTGAAAAACTTTACCGTGCCCGTTGCCATATGGATCCTCTCGAATGGAGCGGCGTTTGCCTTGCCGATGGAGACTATTGAATGCGCAGCGGACGCGCAACCGCTTCGTATCGCGGCCACCCGATCGATTGATCATTGAACCAAGGAGCCGCTGGCCATATGACCAGTATGAGTTCTTGTGAGGAGGCGCAGACTTGAGTGTTATATTCCTGAATGGATCAGGCAGTTTGATTTGTGACGGCGTTGATGCTGGCCAGATTGAATTTAGTATTGCGGAGCCTGCTGACGGTCCGGATACGACTAGGCGTGGAAAACTCTGGGGGAATAGGCAGGCTATTGCTGCTGCGATGGATGCCCTGAAAGTGGAACTGAAACCTTCCGATGCTCATGATCTTTTATCCCTGGATGTCGAGGAGACTGATCGGCAGGGCGGCATGTCATTCAGTGTCCGGTAGCAGGCTAAGCTAAGTGACTCTTTTGGGATCAGTCAAACATTTCATTCGAAGACGCGTCTTCTGGAAGGATGGCGCGTTCAGATGTACTTGATGCGAGGAGGCTGTATGCGAGCATCGTAACCCCGACAAAAGCTATCAACATGGCAATCACAGCCACCAGCAACCGGACGCGTTGTCGGCGTTTGAAAGATGATTGGCCAGTCCAATCGATCATAGAGGAAGGATAATTGTCGTTCATAAGTCGATATTGCGCATAAATAAGTAAACAAGACTCTGATTGAAAGCTGTGCTTACAAAATTTAACTGCGCGGTAGCGGCTGAAAACGCATGAACGCTCTCTACATTGCCAAGGGTGACCGACTTTCGAAGAGCGCTGAGGCTTTTGATGGCTTCAGCTGACTTTCAAGCGCTGCAAATTAAAATCAGCTTCGCGATCTCCCGAGGAGGGAGGCTCGGATCAAATCTCTTTTGTTCTCTGCAGCTGCAACAGGGGCGGCGACAATGGCGGGCGCTGGCGTTTGGCTCTTTTGCTCTCGGAAGATTTGCAGGCGCTTTTGAGCATTCAGCTGGTCTGAATCTGACACTGGCTCAACGGGCTCGCCGTTAATGTCATGACGCATCGCATCTGGCCGGCTGCACGCCAGATAATAGCGCTTCGAGTGAACATAAGCGCCGATAGCGCGACGAAGTGCAGTGACGCTTTCGCCTGGACTGAGGTAAGGCGAAACCTGCTGAAAAAAGCCGATTGCGACCGGGCGAATGGGATCGCCAACAGCAGCAGGTAGAATGCCCAACGGCTGCACGAGCAAATCGGCTATGGCCATCGCTCTGCGAAGATCCTTATCCGTAGCGGTTACAGGCTTCGAGGCGATTTTCGAGTTTCCGTTCATGCTTTCCTATTCCCCCGCACTCTGGTGGTTTGCTGTCCTATTAAGCGAATGTGAACAGAGTTTGACACCTCAATGTTCTTATCTGCGTCTAAAATTGTCGACTGCACGATCGCAAGAATCCATCGTACGCTGCAGCGCACAGGGTCATTTATTGCCAGCCCCAGCATATTACTGGGGATGACGGGCACGCCGTTTACTTCAGTTACATTGCTGACAGATCGCAGTTCGATGCGATCATCGTGCTTGGTTCATCGATGCATGCATTTATTTACCGGACCCGAAGGCGATATTGGCCACGACCGACACGAACAAAGAGGGGGGCTTCTCCGCAGAGCTTCTCCGTACAGTTTTCTGCCAGAAAGCTGAAATGACGTGTATATGGCCAATTCGGACAAAATCGTCTTATGTCTTTTGCGGTAAACGGCTCCTTCAATGTCCAGTCAAGGTGTACTGCATGGCAGATCTCGCCATAAACCTGCTGATCGCTCTTTTTCATGACGAAACTCGTATCATTAAGAATGCGATACGAGCGCAAACAGTCACTGCGGCTAAGGGCCTATCCATTGAATGCGATATCATCTTATTAATCTCCCGTTAGAATGAACGGGCCGTCGGCTTGTAAACTAGCACTGAAAATCGATTTTACAAATTGTCGCTCTATCCAAACAATATCCGACTTTGGGAAACAGTGCTCCGGTCACACTATTTGAGCTATCGCTTAATCGTTGCATCGCGCAACACGCGGAGTCGGCGGAAGGAACTAAAACCCCGGAGCTCTTCCCAAAGACACCGGGGCCGTCCATCGCAATCTGGTCACGTCTCCATCCGCTTTGAACGTCGAAAATATAATCGCCTTGAATCCAGATTCCAATCCGTCGCTTACCTGTAAACATCGAAGACCCTTCAGCAGAATCCTGATCTCGGGTTAATCTGCCTTGGACCTTCAAACGATTCTTGAGCGCAGTTTGCGGTGGGAGCGTAGCGAACGCCGCCGGCCGGAGGCACCCGCGCTCTCATATCGCGCTGTAGGGTTGCCGGAGGCCCATTAAGAGAGGCGAGATGGCTTCGGTTAATAGAACTGGTAATTTCGATAGATGTTACCGGAAAGGTAATATGTGAATACCGATTGGATGACTTATAAGGAAGATTTTTGCCCAGATATCTACAAATAATAGCTTTCCGGGCGTACTGTTCAGCAAATACGTCTTTTTATGGGTTGTCGGAGTGAACCAAATCGGTAACATTAATTGCTGTTGAATACCAAACTTGAGGAGAATGTGACCGGGTAAAAAAGAAAAACCGCTCCCGAAAAAATCCGGAAGCGGGGTGCAAATTTCAAATATTTCGTAGAATTAAACTCGCACTCCCAACTTCCAAAGTCAATACAAAACGCTTTTCGGCGAACGGGAAAGCTTTGCCTAGTCCCTAAGAGGAGACGAGGAGTATGGTGGAAGCCCTACAGCCTGTGCGGCGGGTCGGCCGCAAACAGACATCACAACGAACCGAGTTTCGGCGGCTGGCTCAGACTGCGAAAATTGGAACGGTGACACGCGGCCAACTGATCGGACTTGCGCAGTCACTCCCTTGCCTTGGCCTCATCAACGGCACAGAGGCACATTTGCTTGTTGTACTGATCAGTACTGCTCCAGCAGAGAGCTATGACAAAGGTGGCCGACCGATCGTGTTCAAATCCAACGCTGCGCTTGCGTTCGAGATTGGGCGATCCGAGGGACGTGTCAGCCGTGTGTTATCCCGGCTGTTTGATGCCGGTGTTATTACCATGCAGGATAGCGACAACTATAAACGCTATCCGGTGCGTGATGGGGACGACAGTATTGCCGACGCTTGCGGTATCGATCTGCGCGTTCTCATTGCTCGCTTCGCGGAGCTTGATGAAATGATACGGCAAGCAAAGGCGGAAAAGAAAGCACTCAATGCGAACCTGCGTCGCTATCGCGGCGCCGTTCGCAATCTGCGTTACGCGCTCGTGTCTGTCGAGGACCTGCCTGCGCGATTGCACGCGTTGATCGAGAAGCGTTTTGCACGTGTTCTCGATGCGGTAGGCATCGCGAGCAGGGCATCAAGTGCTGTTCTGCGTCGCGCAACTGCCTTGATTGAATGGATCATCGAGCGGGCGATGCAGATGCCTCGCCGTAACCAGACTTACGATAGAAACGAAAATTCGACATGCCCATGTGCCGAAAACGACATGCACAAACAGATTACAAACCCTTATTCCCTTGAAAATAGTAGAGGTGAAATGCGTTCGGCTAACGCTGAACAACTCAATTTTCCAAAAACCGGCTTCGCCGGTAAGAGGGCTTTCGAGAAAAGCTTGGGGCGCAATTCCAGCCAACTCAATCAACCGCACCACCCCCCACAAGCGTTAGTGGCCCTGCAAGATCTGTTACGGGCAATACCGGCGCTGACCACCTACGGAATGTCAAGCCCTCGCACCTGGGCTGAATTGATCAGGCTAGCCCCGCAAATTTGCCGGTTGGCCAGCATTTCCGAAGACGCACGCCGCCGCGCGGTTGATCAGATGGGTGAACAGGAAGCCGCGATTGCCATCGCGGTCACGCTGCAGAAGTTCGACGAGAGGCAAGTGAAGTCGCCGGGCGGCTATTTGCGCGCCATGACAGAGCGCGCTGCCGCCGGCGAACTGCATCTTGCCCGCTCGGTTTTCGGGCTTGCTGCCCGACATGGAATGGAGGGAATACATTGACCTTTCGCCGCCGCGGTGGCCCTGCTGCTGACTGTCGGCCTTGCTGTCGCGGACCAATGACCAGGTTCCGTGGCCGGAACGGCCCGCGTCATCGATGGCGATACGATCAGCATGCGACAACAGCGTGTCCGGATTGCCGCAATCGACGCTTGCGAAAAGGAGCAGAGCGCCTTTTTGAACGGCAAGACGTCGCCATGCGGCCTGGTTGCGCGCAGCTACCTCCGCAAAATAATCGACGGGAAGCATGTGTCCTGCCGGACCGTTGACGTCGATCGTTATAACCGTCCCGTCGGTCAGCGCCTTCTCGAAGACAAGGATATCGGCCTCGCAATGTTGCGCGCGGGGCAGGCCGAAGCGATGTTGCGCTACTTGCCGCGAAACCACGCCATAGACATTGCTGATTACGGGTATGCCGAAAATGAAGCCCGCGAACGGTTGCTAGGAATTTGGGCGGCGGACGTAGAAAGCCCGCCTCTGTATAACCAAATTGGCATTATCGAATGATCGGTGCAGAGAACTGTTCCGGTTGTCCATATTTGCCATGAGTACACGATACCCGTTGAAAATGCGCTTTATCTGGCTATCATGCGTTGCAATATCGGTATTGTATCAACGGTCTGTGCCGACGAGGCTAATTGCCATATTGGCGTATAGAGCACACCTCTAATTCGGTTGCTTTTGACGCTCGTTCGCACGTCGACGCGGTTGCCGCAAAGCCGGAAGCCTGAAAAATTTCCCCGCCTGCGGCTCCTCGCGCGACAAATTTTTCGGCCCTCGGCTTCCTCCGCTGCGCTCCGGCCCAAGGGTGCAACACCGCTTACCGCCGTGCCAGTGAACGATCATCGCAACCACATAGAGGAGTGAATACCATGGCCAACGAAATCACCAACTTCATCCAGTTTGATAGCGAAGACCTCGACACCGCTTCCGGCAAAGGCCGCATCTCGACCCTGACCGACGACATTGACATTGAGGTCATGCCTTTTAACTCGGAAAACCCGGACGCTCCGACGCACCGCGTTTTCGCCAAATCCCCACGTGGCTTCAATATCGAAGTTGGCGGGATCTGGAGAAAGGCTAAGGCCGACGGCGAAGGCTTTAAGCGCAATCTCTCGATCCGCCGCTTGAATTACAACGCCAACCTCGGTCGCTTCGGCGGACAGGACGACCCAAGCCTTCAGGCCGTTCTCGAATGGGATCCGCGCAGTTGATAGTCCAATAGCGCCCGGCCAAGTGCCGGGCGCAACGCACCGAAAGTCGCGAAAATCCCTTTGTTTTCTGGATTTTGGTCGCCTTTTGTGCTAGCGTTAACTGCAACAGGAGTTTTGAAGATGAACGTTCATGCCCCCCGTCCGGATCGATCTCCGGAAGCTGTTGCCAGGCGCAAAAAGGCTACGGATCAGGCGCGCGCCGCAAATATGCGACAGGGCTATGTCCACGATCCACTGTTGGAAGCGGCAACAGCGGCCTATGTCGCCGGCGATATCACGCGCGACGAATACAGAGAGCGTGTTGTTCGCAAACCGCAATAGTTCAACCTCAACCTTTTTAGTTTGGCGCCGCCTGCCTTGGGCAGGCGGCTTTTCATTGGTCTTCGCCATGGCTGAAACGGAATCCAACGGTTCCTATACATATCCGAACACATCGGGCGATCCTGATCGCAGGACGTGCTGCGCAACAAACTCGGAATCCGGTCGCACAAGGAACTGCGCGTCGAAGAATATCGCGCGACAGCATTCCGGATGGCTGAAATTGCCGAAGGAGACGGCCCGAAAGGCGCTTTCGACGCGCAACATCTGAAGGCCATTCATGGTCATATTTTCCAAGACATTTATGAATGGGCCGGTCATACCCGCGATGAAAGCCCGGTCGTTGACGGCCAGAGAGTGGAGCCGATTGGTAATCTGTCGAAAGGCGGAACCTCGTTCCTGCACGGTTCACGTATCGAGATGGGCTTGGAAGAAGCCTTTAGACCGATCCGGAATCCCGAGATATTGCGCGGATCGTCGGTCGAACGGTTCGCCGAAATCGCCGGTAAAGTGTTGGCGGAGTTGAATTACGTGCACCCGTTTCGAGAAGGCAACGGACGGGCCCAGGAGGCACTGCTAGCATCCATCGGTCGCGAATATGGTCATGAGGTTGACTTCACGGTCATTACTAAGCCGCGTATTATCGACGCATCGATCGCGACGACGAACGAGCCCTCCAGTCCGGCGATGAAACATATCTTTGAAGACGCGATCGATCCAAACCGGCAGGAAGCCATAAGAGCTGCGTTCGTCGATTTGGAAATGCGCGGTGAGAATGCTTTCGAGCACAACGTGCGCACCGCCAGGCCGGGCGAACAGATTTCAGGTCAGGTTCTCGGGCACGATATACGTGTAGCCAGCCTTGTTACCGACCACGGGATTGTCGCCGTCGATCGCGCCGACCTTCTCCCGCCTGTCGCGCCCGGATCAGGTCAGAAATGCAGATGGTCGCGCCGTCGAGCGAGTGTCACCAGAGCAGAAAATAGCCGCGGACCCGTCCCGGTTTGCGGAGCTGTCGGCGCAAAAGCAGCCCGCGCGGAATTCCGACGACCGCGAACGATAAGAGGTGCAATCCTCCGCGCCGAGAGCCAGTCTGTTAGCTTCGGTGAGTGACATTTAGGCCGCCCCACTCGTTGGCTGATTGACGGACAAGCTGCGATAGCCCCTTCCCCATGCAACCGCTTCGCGGTCCTCCACTCCTGTTGCGGCCCAAAGGGTGCATGGGCTCGTCCCGGCTATCTCCGTTTCTTGCCGTCAACCAACGAATGGAGACGGCCATGAACAACGTCAGCGACACCTATCAGCGCATCACAGACCTCATCATCGAGCAGCTGGAAGCGGGCACCAAACCCTGGGTGCAGCCTTGGCGCGGAAATACCCGCCCGACCTCCATCATCCCCCGCCGATCCAGCGGCGAAGCCTATCGCGGCATCAATGTTCTCATGCTCTGGATTGCATCACAGATGAACGGCTACGAGGAGACCAGCTGGATGACCTATCGTCAGGCGAAGGATCTCGGCGGTCAAGTCCGGAAGGGCGAACGTGGATCGCTCGTCGTCAAGTATGGCACCTTTACGCCCAAGGATCAGGACGCCGATGACGACCGTTCGATCCCTTATCTCAAGGGCTACACGGTATTCAACGTAGAGCAGATCGAGAACCTGCCTATCGAGTATTACAGCCCAGCCGAACCAATGCCGACCACGCCCGTGCCGCACAATAAAACCGTCGATAACTTTGTCCGCCAGACGGGTGCTGTCATTCACTACGGCGGCACGAAGGCTTGCTATCGTCCTGGACCTGACGACATTCTCATGCCCGACCGCGAGCGCTTTTTAAGCGACGTCCACCTGTATTCGTCACTTCTGCACGAAATCAGTCATTGGTCAGGCGCAAAAGATCGCCTTGATCGCGATCTGTCTGGCCGTTTTGGCACCAACGCTTACGCGGTCGAAGAGCTCGTCGCAGAACTGTCTGCAGCATTTCTCTGCGCTGACTTAGGTGTGTCCCATGATCCTCACGAAAACACAGCCGCCTACATCGATAATTGGCTGGCCGTCCTGGAGGCTGATAAACGCGTCATTATCACCGCTGCAGCCAAAGCTCAGGCGGTTGCCGATTATCTGCATGGGCTCACATCGATACACAGATCGGAGGTCGCGTAAGCGACCTCGATGTCAAACAGGTCTTTTCTGCCGCATCGGATCTGACAGAAATGACAAGATTATGAGATATTACTGTGTTCTGGAGCGAGCGGTATTATAAACATCGCCACGCTCACGTTTTCCAACGGCCACAACCAACACCGTCACAGTGTCGTCGTTGACGGAATAAACCAGCCGATAGCCCAATTGGCGAAGCTTGATCTTATAATGATCGGGCATACCATGAAGTGAAGCACTCACGACGCGCGGCGTTTCCAATCGTTCGCGTAGTTTCTTCTTCAATTGCTGCTGGATTGTCGCGCCGAGTTTATTCCATTCTTTGAGAGCTGATGGCAAGAATTCAAGCTTATAAGGCATCGATATCGACCGAAATTCCTTTTTCGTCGGCTCGTTTCCGGATTATCTCAGTAAGGCGAATATCATCCAGCTGTTCGAGCATGGCTTCATAGACGCTAGCGGGAACCATATAAGCCATAATTCGATTATGATTAAGAACGGCCACAGCCTCGCCGTTAGCCTCGTCCATTACTGCGGACGGACTTTTTTTTAGGTCTGAAACGCTAACCGCTATATTTGCTTCCACACGTTGCATAACAAGTCCATATCAAATTAGGTATGAAATTTAGTACCATATTAAGTAGGGAAGCACAATAGCCAACCCGATCTTCCAATCGGTGATTGGTTCTTAGATCGCGCAATTCGAGCAATTGGCGGCTATTCGCAATTGGCATTGCCAGCTTCGACTATTTAACTGGATCCGTGCTTTGCGGTTTGGCGTCGACTTGGCTTTGTAGGTCAGCCATTTTTTTAACCAACGAAAGCAAGTCACGCGTAGTGCTGTGCGGGAGATCAGCCACCAGTTTCGCAAGTTCGACGCGATCCTTGGCTTCCTCCTCACTTTTGCCCCACAAATGAGGTGCTGCCTCGTAAAGCATTTCGATGGGCATAATGTTCAGCACTTCGCAGATATGCACCATGCGAGTGACATGCAGCTTTGAAAACGCGCGTTCATAGCGACCATAAACCGGCGTAGAAAGTCCCATGAGCGGAGCAAAATCGGCTTGTTTCAGGCCTGCCTTATCGCGTGCTTCACGCAGGTATTTCGCAAGCCGGTGATCGATTTCTTCAAACGTACTTATTCCGTTGAAGCCCGGACGCCTAAAGACAGGCTTATCGATCTCGGGATCATTGGTTTTTTCCAAAGAATGTTCATTAGCGAAATCCAATGCCTCACGATTCACGCTGAAACCCCTTTTGCCTGCCGTGCCACAACAGCGATCATTATCACATTTTCTGAAAATAGCAGCACTCCAGAGGTGGTGTTCGCTTGTTTCAACGCGCGTTTATATTGAAATGAAGCAGGAGAGCGATTTCGGCGTTATGTTGTTTGGGACTTCCAATGCCGACGTTGTCACTTCGGTTATCTGGATTTCACCGCAACAAGGCGCCAATCATTGGCCGCGCCCTCGAAGACTGCTTCGATAACTTTGGTCTCGTTCAGCCAGCTTAGCGATGCAGACAATTCGCATGCAGCGGTCTGCTCTTTGATTAGAATACAACGTAGCACTGACACTTTGGAAGAATGGCCGTATCCGGCGTAATTCCAGTTCGATAATCGAAATAGCTCTGTCTTGGCTGTTTCGTCATCAGGCCAGATGGCATCGTAGCTTTGCTTTGCCACACGTGCGATCGTCGGTTCGTCATTGTGAATATCTGGTTTGGTGTGTAGCGATGGAGCAATATAGATTCCAATGGCAATTCCGAGCGCTATCCCGACGAGAAAACTACGGCCGAACACGGTCAGTATCCATTATCTTTAAGATATTGATCAATGGCATCACGAAGAATGACCGTCATTTTGAGGCCATTGTCATGAGCAGCGTTCTCAAGACGACGTTTGGTTTCATAATCAAGCGAAACATTGACGAAATGTTTGCTTTCGCGTTCACGGGATTTGCGAAGCTCGCGCAGTCGGTTACGGGAGTCTTCTCGACGGTTCGCATTTTCAATTGCACTTGCGCGGTGTTGTTCCGGCGTTGTCTCGAGAGATTTATCCTGCTTTTTCTGACTTGCTGTCGCGGGCGCCGATTCATTTCCAACTCTTGTCGCACCTTCGTCGTGCGCACGAAAAATCGGCGGGGAAGAAGCAGTGGCCTTATCCAGATCGTCAGACCGTTTTCGACGTTCCGCGACAGGGAAATCAGAAAGAGAGATTTTTCCCTTAGCCATTGATAGTCTCCCCGCGGTGTTCCTTTTTAAGTTGCTCCAACTCCTCGACGAATGCATTCACCTCCGCTCTGGCCTTGAGAACCGGTTCACTCGGTTCGAGCATTTGTAGTGTGCCAAGACCGCTGCGGATTTCTCGATAGCAATTTCGTTCGATCAATTCCGTATCGAGAAGTACGGAATTGTATCCGTGTTCGCTCAAATTTTGGACGAAAGGGCGAATGATCCGGTATTCTTCGAGATGCCGATTGACGATAGTGATGCGCGTTCGCAGAACTGCTTGAGGGATATTACGGTCAAGAAGGTCCGTTCGTGTCGCAATTGCCTCTGCTGCTTCACCAACTGCTTTAATCTCATCCTGGGCGGGCTGAATGGGCGTGATGACGATATCTGAATGGTCGATTATCGTATCCATCACAACACTATCGACGCCCGGCGCGTCGATCAAAATGGCGTCATAGTTGGCCTCCTGTGACGCCATTAACTTCTCTATATTGTTCTGACGAAGTGCCGTCGCCAGTGAAATCGACGCCGGTACATTGTCCTTTGCCACGCACCGCTTCCACCACTCGGCTAAGTTCTGTCGTGGATCGGCATCAATTAGCAATACTCGTCGATTTTTGAGTGCGAGTTCACCGGCAGTCAAAATGACTGCGGTCGTCTTCCCCGCTCCACCTTTGCCGCTTACCGAAGCTATTCGAAGTGTCACGCTGGCCCTCCTGTACCTAGATAATGCTGGTTTTCTTTGTGTCGATTTATTGCCCGAAGCGTCGGCAAATGCTGCCCATACGGCGCAAGAATATATGTCAAGATAAGGTAATTTCACACGATGTGACAACCCTCAATATAGCATGTGACACACCATGTGTTCACATCAAATAATCACATCACTCAATGACTAGAGTTTGGGAACATGTTTCTCCCAATCGATTGTGAACCCCGGAGCCGCGCAAGAACCGTCTGTACCGCACGCACGCAGTCCGGCAAGGGCGAAGAGCGTAGCGCCCCTTGCTGGCGAGTACGAGGGGTGCACAAAGGCGATAAAGCGGTCTGGAGGTGAACCTTGGTGAGCGTGTTTCCTTTGCAACGCCGGGGCGTAGCCTCGGCGTAAGGGGTGAGCGGAGCGAGGCCAAGTTAGACGAATATTGATTAGTCGCGTTGTAATTGGTTAGGCAGGATACGGAAAAATGTGCTACATTTTTGCTTAGCAATCGCGAAACATGTCCGCGATTGATGATTGCTACGTTGGATTGGGGGCTATTGAAGCTTATGGATGAGGGAGTTTCCGATCATGTGGCGGCAGTAAAAGCCAAACCGCAAACCATTCACAGCCGCGTTTCGGCGGACGAATATGACGCAATCGACGCAGCTGCAAAGGCGGCCGACATGACGATGAGCGCATTTTTCAAGGCCGTGTTTCTGCAGGGGGGCGGGGTGAAGCCGATCTTCAATGCTGACGACAGGGCGCTTTTGTCTCTCATGCTTGAGGATATGCGTATGATCGGCGTCAATCTCAATCAGGTAGCGAGAGCGCTGAATAGTGGAAAGTCGGTGTCAGATAGCGAAATCCGAATGGTGGTCGGTGACGTGCAGAAGATGCAGGTAGGTGTCCTTAGCGAGTTGCGACGTGTTGCCAAGCGGTCAGGATACAAGCATCGCAGCAAGGAATAGCGGTCGATGGAGTTTTTTCTCGGAGCTTTTGAGAGCGAATGGGAGCAGCGCCGTGCGGCGTTGCTGCATGAGCTTTCGCTGGGTTCGAGTGCTGCAAGCCGCGCCGAGGAAGAAATGCGGCGGAGGTTGCGCGAATTACAGATCGCTGGCGGAGCTGCCGCTGCAGGTGGTGCTTCAGTCCCGAAAATGCGTAAGCTATCCTCAAGAGCGCAGGCGTTCGTCCAAAGCGCCGCAAATAGGCCGATTGCCGCGACGAGGCCGATGGAGACACGTTTGGCCGCGGTTGCAGCCGGAAGTCAGCCGGCTGTCGTGAAAATGGCGTCGTATGGCGGCGGTGCGCGTCTTGGCGCAATGGTGAATTATGTTGCCCGCAATGGTGAAATTAGCGTCGAAAAGGAAAACGGTGAGCGGCTGGAGGGACGTGAGGAACTGGCCCGGTTACGCGGAGAATGGGAGCCATTGTTTCAAAATCGGGCCGAGAGCAGGGATATTGGAACTTTCCGGGTGACGATCGAAGCTACCGGTTTCGCAACAGAAGAAGCATTGCACCAGCTCGTACGCGATAGCCTGGCGAGCGCATTCGGTAATCGCAGCTTCGCTTATGCTGTTTCGCAGCCATCACATGGCGTCTTAGACGTTGATGGTGTGGTGGTGTTGCGCAGCATGGAAGGGGAGCGGTTGACCGGCGATCCGAAGGCGGCGAACATTATTCAGAGGCGTTACAACGAAAGCGCAGCGTCCGAGCAGGCGAGGGCGCGTTTCCGTTTTACCGGGTATGGAAATGGCGTTGAGTATGGCGCCGCCAAGCTGAGAAATCTGGTCGAGGAGCATAAGGGCGACGTTCGTGACGATAAGGGGCGCATCGTTCCGGATGCGCGTTCCGCCGGCGACCTGGTGCAAAAGCAGTGGCGTCGGGAGTTGCACAGCCGAAAGGGCAGGGATGTGATGCACGTCATTATGTCTGCTAAGGCTGGTACTAATGTCCAAGCTTTCGAAAGCGCTGTTCGGGATTTTTTGGCCGCGCAGTTTGAAGGACACCGCTACATATTTGCGATGCATGATCCATTCAGCGACCCGAAGGAGATGGGGCAGGGCGGAAAGCGACCGCATATCCATGCCCATGCCATTATCGCTATGCGTTCGGATGCCGGTGATCGGGTAGAAACCTCGCCACAGGTTTTTCGCCAGTGGCGCGAGCTTATGGCTGAAAAGGCGCGCGAGCACGGTATCGCCATGGAAATGACGGACAGGCGCGAGTTTGCAAATGCTCCAGCCTACACGCGCAATCAGGTGCGGCCGGTTAATCGCGAGGGACGAACGGAACATGAGGGGACGAGTGCGGCAGCTCAATCGCGCTATGATGCCAAGCGATCGGGTCGGCGGAGTATGGCGCGAAGCGTGCGAAGTCGTGAATATACCGTAAAGGTAACTCATAGTTGGGAGAAAATAGCAATGGCTAGCGGCGATCACCAGATTGCCTCATACGCCATACAGCAAAGAGATATAGTTGTATCAACCAGTTCACCTCAATCGAAAGCTAAAACTTCTAACATCGTTCATGCAGATTTCGGGTCACATTACCACGCCAATTTGGTAAGGTTGCAGAACATCATTTTGGAGGGTGATAAAGTGCGCGAAATGTCGAGAA
>NZ_VCPE01000022.1 GCF_005938105.1 Brucella haematophila
CAGGCGGCATGAAGGCACTCGTCTTCCAGTTTGCAACGCTGACCGATGTCGGCTGGCAGATGTCGGGCGAGGTCATCCTGATGACGCTGCTTGGCGGCATCGGCACGCTGATCGGACCCATCGTCGGCGCCGCCTTCGTCGTCGCCCTCCAGAACTATCTCGCAACATCCGACTTCCCAGTCACAATCGTCACGGGCCTCATCTTCATGGCATGCGTCATACTCTTCCGTAAAGGTATCATCGGAGAGTTCTATGCCTCACGTCTAGGAAAGAAACTGTTCGGGTAACTACCCATCAATGAGCCGCTGTATCGGCTGATCGCGGCTCCGCATTTTACTGGATATACAATCATGACCGACACCTACGATTACATCGTGGTTGGCGCGGGCACGGCAGGTTGCGCCCTCGCGAACCGACTGTCCGAGAATCCCGACCGTTCCGTCCTGCTGCTGGAAGCGGGCGGCAAGGACAATTATGCGTGGATCCACATCCCGGTCGGCTATCTCTATTGTATCGGCAATCCGCGCACCGACTGGTGCTTCACCACGGAAGCAGAACCCGGCCTGAACGGCCGCGCGCTCGGCTATCCGCGCGGCAAGGTGCTTGGCGGCTGCTCGTCGATCAACGGCATGATCTATATGCGCGGTCAGGCCCGCGACTATGATCTCTGGCGGCAGGCCGGTTGCGAAGGTTGGGGCTGGGACGATGTGCTGCCGCTGTTCAAGAAATCGGAGGATTATTATGCGGGCGCCAGCGCCCTGCACGGCACCGGCGGCGAATGGCGTGTCGAAAACGCCCGCCTGCATTGGGATATTCTCGATGCTTTCCGCGATGCCGCCGTTGCCGCTGGCATCCCCGCCACCGACGATTTCAATCGCGGCGACAATGAAGGCGTGTCCTATTTCAAGGTCAACCAGAAGCGCGGCATTCGCTGGAATACCGCCAAGGCCTTTCTGCGCCCGGCGCTGGAGCGCAAAAACCTGCGCGTCGAAACCGGCGCGCATGTGCGCCGCATCGAGATTGCAGAGCTGCGCGCCAATGGTGTGACCTTCGACCAGAACGGCGCAACCCGGACCGTCAAGGCCCGGCGCGAGGTCATTCTCGCTGCCGGTGCGGTCGGCTCGCCACATGTGCTGGAACTGTCAGGCATCGGGCGCGGTGACGTGCTGCAACAGGCAGGCATTCCGGTCACGCTGGAACGCAACCAGGTTGGCGAGAACCTTCAGGATCATTTGCAGCTGCGCTGCGCCTATAAGGTCACGGGAATTCCGACCCTCAATGAAAAGGCCAACAAGCTTCTCGGCAAGGCGATGATCGGGCTGGAATATCTGCTGCGCCAATCCGGCCCCATGTCGATGGCCCCAAGCCAGCTTGGCGTCTTCACCCGTTCGGACCCGTCCTATGAAACCGCCAATCTGCAATATCATGTGCAGCCGCTGAGCCTGGAAAAATTCGGCGAAAACGTTCACCCCTTCCCCGCTTTCACCGCCAGCGTATGCAATCTGCGCCCGGACAGTCGCGGCTCGATCCACGTCAAATCGCCAGATCACCGCGCGCAACCGGCCATCCGGCCGAACTATCTGACGGAAGAAAGCGACCGCCGCGTCGCCGCCGATGCAATCCGCCTCACCCGCCATATCGTTGCACAAGCGCCCTTGCAGCAATACCGCCCGGAGGAGTTCAAGCCCGGCCCGAGCTATGAAACACAGGAACAGCTGGAGAAAGCCGCAGGCGATATCGGCACAACCATTTTCCACCCGGTCGGCACCTGCCGCATGGGACAGGATGTGGAAGCGGTTGTCGATCCGCGCCTGCGGGTCAACGGCATTGCGGGTCTGCGCATTGCTGATGCGTCCATCATGCCGACCATCACGTCCGGCAACACCAATTCGCCGACGCTGATGATCGCCGAGAAGGCCGCACAGATGATTATCGCGGATAATCGATAGAACCAGATTCCTGAGAGCATGGTGAGCGGAAACAGCAATCCGCTCACATGTCTGTGAACGCAATTTCAGATTTGCAGCCGCTCGATTTTCAGAAAAAATTTTCCTTGTTTAATTCCATGCAAACGGGAATTATCGGCTTCAAGGAGGGCTGGGGAGAATGATCATCTAATGATCGCAATCCGGGACCGGCTTTCTCTGTTGCTTAGACAAGGAAAACAAAAATGTCGTCAGCCCTTTCCCGTTACGCTTTGAGCCGCCGCGCCGGTCTGAAAGCCCTTCTCTTCACCGCTGCTGCGCTGACCGTTGGCTTCGCCTCCGCTCCGAGCCATGCAGAAGACAAGACCATCAAGGTCGGCATCATGGGCGGCGAAGACGAAGACGTCTGGAAAGTTGTCGCCGAAGAAGGCAAGAAGCACGGCCTCAACATCGAGCGCGTAACCTTCAACGACTATAACCAGCCGAATGAAGCTCTGGAGCGCAAGGAAATCGACGCTAACGCCTTCCAGCACAAGCCTTATCTCGATGAACAGATCAAGCAGCACGGCTACAAGATCAGCGTTGCCGGTTACACGGCTGTCTGGCCGATTGGCATCTATTCGCGCAAGCACAAGAGCCTCGACGAAGTCAAGGAAGGCGGCGTCATCGGCGTGCCGAACGATCCGTCGAACGAAGGCCGCGCGCTTCGCGTTCTCGAAGAAAAGGGCCTGATCAAGCTGAAGCCGGATGCAGGCATTCTCGCAACGCCGATCGACATCGTCGAAAACCCGAAGAAGCTTGAGATCAAGGAACTCGACGCCGGTGTGGTTGGTCGTTCCATCGACGATCTCGATGCAGCCATCGTCAACAATGACTGGGCTGCCAAGGCAGGTCTGAAGAAGGAAGAAGCCATCGGTTGGGAATCGAAGGAAAACAATCCTTACAACAACTTCATCGCGGTGCGCACCGAAGATGAAAACGCCGAATGGGTGAAGAATCTGGTCGCTTCGTTCCAGAACGACGCCGTGAAGGCCGAGCTTGACCGCGCCTATAAGGGCACCGGAATTCCGGCCTGGAAATAAGCTTTTCATCCGCAAAACACCGCGCCGGAAACTGTTTCCGGCGCGGCTTTTATTGACGTATGAAAAAAAATTGCCCAAAAGCATCGGCGTTGAGCATTAGCTCCATGGCTTAGCCAGGCCTCATCTTTCCTTGAAGCCTTATCCGATTGCAGTTTGCCGCTGTGCGCAGCGGCGCTTCAAACTATAGAAGAAACGACCGTGACCCCCGTGACCCCCGCGATCATTGAACCGCCATCCACCGCAACAGCGCCCATCGTCGAGATGAAAGACGTGCGCCGAATGTTCGGTAACACGGCAGCCATCAATGGCGTGTCGCTCTCCGTATCGCGCGGCGAAATCCTCGGCATTATCGGTCGCAGCGGCGCGGGCAAGTCCACGCTGATCCGCTGCGTCAACGGGCTCGAAAAGCCAGACTCAGGCTCGATCCGCATCGAAGGCCGCGAAATCAGCGGCCTTGGCGAAACCGAATTGCGCCCTTTGCGCCGCCGCATCGGCATGGTGTTCCAGCATTTCAATCTGCTCTCGGCCAAGACCGTCACCGATAACATCGCCCTGCCGCTCAAGATCGCAGGCAAATCCAGGACCGAGCGTGCGCGCCGTGTCGCCGAGCTCCTCGAACTGGTGGGCCTGTCCGACAAGGCAAACCATTATCCAGCCCAGCTTTCCGGCGGCCAGAAGCAGCGTGTCGGCATCGCACGCGCGCTTGCCGCCGAGCCTGCGCTTCTGCTGTCCGACGAAGCGACCTCGGCGCTCGACCCGGAAACCACCCAGTCCATTCTGGCGCTGCTGAAAGACATCAACACCAAGCTTGGCCTGACCATCCTCCTCATCACCCATGAGATGGATGTCATCCGCCGCATCGCAGACCGCGTTATCGTGCTCGATCATGGTGCGATTGCCGAAGAAGGCCCGGTCTGGAAGGTCTTCGCCAATCCGCAATCGCCGGTCACCCAGAGCATGTTGCAGGTACTGACGCCGGAACTGCCCGCCTCGTGGCGCGCACGCCTGACGGACAAGGCGGGGGATAAGGCCATCCTCCGCGTCAAGCTTTCAGGTGAAGCCGCGCGCGGCGCTTTCTTCAACGATGTGGCAGCGGCCACCGGCCTCGTGCCGCAGTTGATCCATGGCGGCATGGACACGATCCAGGGCGAGCCGGTCGGCACGCTGTTCATCAGCCTGCCCGCTCAGGACAAAGCGAAATTCGAAGCCGGTATTGGCTATCTCAACACCCATGCAGACGCCACGGAGGTACTCGGCTATGTCTCAGGCGATGCTTGATCTTCTCTGGCGCTCCTTCTGGGAGACCATCATCATGACCGGCTTTTCGAGCCTGATTTCGCTCGTGGTCGGTCTGCCGCTCGCCCTCATCATGATCCTGACCGAACGAGGTGGCCTGGCGCAGAACCTGACGATCAACACCTTATTGGGCGCGATCATCAACGGCTTCCGTTCGGTGCCGTTCATCATTCTTCTGGTGGCGCTTATCCCCGTGACCCGCTTCATCGTCGGCACGTCGATCGGCACATGGGCCTCCATCGTCCCGCTGTCGATTGCGGCTATCCCCTATTATGCGCGCATCGCGGAAGTATCGCTGCGCGAGGTGGATCATGGTCTGGTCGAAGCGGCGCGCTCTATGGGCGCAAGCCGCTGGACAATCGTGCGTGAAGTGCTGGTTCCGGAAGCCCTGCCCGGCATCATTGCGGGTTTCACCGTGACGATCATCACGCTGGTGGGCGCATCGGCCATGGCTGGCGCTATCGGCGCAGGCGGTCTTGGCGACCTCGCCATCCGCTACGGCTATCAGCGTTTCGAAACGCAGATCATGATCGCCGTGGTGATCATTCTAATCATCATGGTCTGCGGCATTCAGTGGATCGGCGACCGTCTGGTCAGTCGCCTCGACAAGCGGAACCTACGCGCCTGATCAGGCGCGCTTACCGCTTCCTCTCACGGAAACCCGCTTCCAGCGTGTTTCCGTCGGGATCGAAGACCAGCGCCGCGTAATAGCCCATCTCTTCCGGCCCCTGATAGGCGGGGCCGCCGCTGTCGCTGCCACCGGCGCTCAATGCCACGCGGTGAAAGGCTTCCACCGCATCGCGGCTTCCAGCTGTGAACATGAGATGCAGATGCTCGCCCGGCTTCGCCTCGGCTGCATCCATGGCCGCCCCGTCGGCAGGACCTCCAGAGCCATGGATCCAGAGGAAAGGCACAGGTGCCCTCTCCCCGCCGCTGACGAAGAAGCCGCTGCCCGAACGCGCAATCACTTCCAGTCCAAGCTCAGGCATACAGCTTTCATAGAATGAAAGGCTGCGGCGAATATCTTTGGCTTTGAAGCCTATGTGATCGAAGAGCGACATACTCACTAATATATCGCGGGCAGGTATAAAGAAAAGCGGCGCGCTCGATTTTGGAGCACGCCGCCATAGAATTGGAAATGTTTTCGCAAATTATCCGCGTGTGCGTGAAAGACCGTCCTTCGCAGGCTGGTATCGCGGATCAAGCTGCACAGCCTTCGAATAAGAGCTGGCGGCTTTCGCCTTTTCACCGCGATGCTCGTAAACCAGCGCCTGATTGGCCCAGCTTTCCGCAACGCCCTGATCCAGCGTGATGGCCGTGTTGAAATCGTCGAAAGCGTTGTCGTAGTCGTTCAGCGCCACATAGGAAAGGCCGCGGCCGTTATAAGGCTCCGGCGCTGTGGAGTTGAGCGAAATCGCCTTGGAGAAATCTTCGATGGCCTGCTTGTGCTGGCCCTTGGCCTGATAGATCAGACCGCGATTGTGATAGGCGCGACCATCGGTCGTCTGCAAGGCAATCGCCTGATTGAAATCGCTCAGAGCCTGATCCAGACGGCCCGCCTGACGGTAGACATTGCCGCGACCGATATAAGCGGCGTCATACTGTCCATTGAGCTGGATGGCCTTGCTGTAATCCTGCGCAGCCTTGTTGGTATCGCCCATATAGCGATAGACCAGCGCGCGGTTGGAATAGGCCTGATAGAAATTCGGATTGAGCGAAATCGCCTGATCGAAATCGCGGATCGCTTCCTTGTAACGCCCGGCCTTGCCATAAGCAGAACCGCGAACATTATAGCCTTCCGGATCACGTGGATTGGACTGGATCACGCTGGTGAGCGAGCTGATATTCTCGCTCGAACCCTGCGCCCGATCAACAGTGCTCAGCGCCGTCGTGGTCGAGCTTTGGCAGCCAGCCACAGTCAGAGCCAACAGCGTGGCGGCAATCAAAAAACCGTGACGACCGATTCCAGCCCCACGGTTTGCACCGAATGTCTCAACTCCCGAAATCCTGGTTTCGGACGATTGCAGCACCTTCAAGCGTGTTGGCAACGACAGTGTTCCTTTTAGTTCCATCGAAACCGGGCAGTTACGGCCCGTTTCTTCTCCATCCCGTCCCGGCTCTTGTTCAACGCATGGGCGTTTCACCGCCGAAGAGTCTCGCGGGACTGCCTTGTTCGTTTCAGTCCGGGCCAGCCCGGCAAGGGCTCACTGGAACTGTCAGATAAAAACAGCGAAAAGGCGGCAGCAAACAATCTGTATCGCCTTCCAATATCCAGCCCGAAAGCTGAACATCCTAATCATTTGTTTTTACACATAACTGGCCCGCCAAAGTCTAGAAACTTTTTTGGGTGCCGCGCTAAACTTTAATAAAAAGATGAAACCGAGCTGTTTCGGCAACAAAAATTCTGAAATCAAGACATGCAAAAACCGGCGCAACCGAGGGAAGCACCGGAAAGCAAAAAGGCGCCACAACAGCGGCGCCTGTTTTGAGGTCGATCAGCGAGCGCCGCGGGCGCCGCCAACGAGGCCTTCACGCTGTGCGCGCTTGCGAGCGAGCTTACGAGCGCGACGAACGGCTTCTGCCTTTTCGCGAGCGCGCTTTTCAGATGGCTTTTCGTAGTGGCCGCGCATCTTCATTTCGCGGAAGATACCTTCGCGCTGCATCTTTTTCTTGAGAGCGCGGAGAGCCTGATCAACATTATTATCGCGGACGAGTACCTGCACGTGTATTCCCGTATCGGTTAGAATTTCGGTTAAGCCTGAGGCCGTTCGGGGGTCTTTTAACGATTTCAGCCGGTCTGACCGGCCGAGCAACGCCCTAAGGCTCCCAAGCTTCGCAACGGAAACGCTGCAAATTGGTGCTGGCTATTACCAGATCGAGCCCGGGCTGTCCACCTCAACATGCAAATTTGGCCATCTCCCCCTGTGAAATACCGCCTTTACACCAATTGACTATAGTTCCGGTCGGACAAATGCGTTAATGAGCCGCTCGTTTCCCGCATAATTCGGCCTCAATAGTCGTCCAATGGGGATGCCCCACCTCGCGACCGGCCCTCTACAGAATTAACCGGCACGTTTCCTGTTTTTTGATTCCATTTGTTTGTTTCATGTCCCTCCGCAAGCGACTCGTTATCCAGTTCACAGGCTATGAAGGCCTGCACCCCAAAGCCGTCCGCGTGCGCCACGCGCAAGTCCTGAAAGACTTTGACAAGCTCTGGAACGCCAAGACCAAGCTGCCGCCCATGACGGACGAGCCGAACGATAGCGGCACGACCTTGGCTGTCACTGAGGGCAATGGCTGGCGAACGGAAACCGCGTTCTGCCAGTTCGGCACGGCGGATATTTTTGACGATTATGCCGCGCGCTCGACGCCCAGGCGGATGCTGACCGGCTTTTTCGCCTTCATGAACATCCTCTTCACCGGCACGCTGTGGCGCTATCTCACGACGAGCTGGCGTTTCGTGCTGTTCTTCCTGTGGCCCTTCCTGCTGTCGCTCGCCATTTTGGGCGTTGCAGCCCTTATCGCCACAGCGCCAATGCTGGCAGGCTTTTCGGCGCTGCATCTTCTCTGGTCCGCGCCGCTCGCCGCCTTCCTTGCAACGCTTCTGGTGCGCAAGCCCGGCGACAAGTTCTTCATGTCCTATCTGCTTGACGACTGGTCGGCAGCCTATGACCGCATTCATGACCGCAACGCGAAGCTGAACCAGCGCCGGACGGCCTTTGCCGAGGCGCTGATGCGCAAGATCGAACAAAGCCATGCGGATGAAGTTATCATTGTCGCGCATAGTCTCGGCACTGTGCCAGCTGTCGAGGCGCTTGCCGCCGTTCAGCGCCAGCGCCCCGACCTTCTGAAACGGCAGCCGGTATCGCTGCTCGCTGTCGGCTCCTGCCTGATGATGATCGCGCTGCACCCACGAGCGAAAGCGCTCCGTGAGGATGTGCGTGTGGTGCTTGAGGACAGCCCGGTTCTGTGGTCGGAATTCCAGGTGCTGACGGATATCATCCATTTCTATGGTTCCGATCCTGCCAGCGCCCTGAAGATCAAGACGGAGAACCCGCCGCTCATCCATCGCGTCCGCTTCAAGAATGTGCACAGCGAAAACCGTTACAAGCGCTCCAAGGGCAACTTCTTCCTGATGCACCTTCTCTATGTGCGCGGGGCGGAGAAGAAAAACTTCTACGATTTCGGCATGTTCCTGCATGGCCCGTTTTTCTTCCGCGAGCTGATGACCAAGCATAAAGGAAAAGCCGCCCCTCTCGATGAAGAAGGGCGGCTTCCGGTTTCCTATCGCGAAGCGGCTTAATGCTGCCCAGCCTTAGTCCTTGGGCGGCTCCACCACGGCAATCGTCAGCCAGGTGGCCGTCAAGGCAGGCTTCAGCGAATTCTCGATTTCGAGCGTCACATCGTAATAGTTCACGACTCTTCCCGATGGGCGAATATCGGCATCGGCCAGCTTGAAGCGCGCACGCACCCGTGCACCGGTCTTCACCGGCGACTGGAAGCGCAGCTTGTCGAAGCCGTAATTGATGCCCATGGTCGCGCCTTCCAGCATGGGCAGCGCTTCATAGGCCAGCGTGGACAATAGCGACAGCGTCAGAAAGCCATGCGCAATGGTGCCGCCAAAAGGCGTTTCGTTAGCGGCGCGTTCCGGATCGACATGGATGAACTGATGATCGTCCGTCGCATCCGCGAACTGGTTGATCATTTCCTGCGTGACTTCGCGCCACTCGGAACATCCGATTTCCGTGCCGATTGCGTCGCGCAACTGATCGAGCGTGATTGCGTCTTTCATTCGCTGGCCATTCCTGCTGAACTGATTTGCCTTCTGTTTAACCCATAGCGCGCTTAGTGTCTGAATCAAAAAGCGACAGGCCGTGGCGAAAATGGTGATTTCGAGAACCGGAGCGCAGCGTACATTTGGGTACGTGAGCCTAGGTAAGCGCAGAAATTGCCATTTGCAGACCGGCATGGCGACTTTTGGATCAGACGCTTAGGCGGCAACCAGAATTTCCCGCGCAATATCATCCCAATGCGTGAAAACCTGATGCGCGCCCTTGGACGAAAGGCGCTCGGCGTGGCCGTCATAGGTATGCGCGCCGCCGGTATAGCCAAATGCGGTCATGCCCGCTGCAATTGCGCCTTCGACGCCGAAGGGCGAATCCTCGATCACCACGCAGCGCGACGGGTCAACGCCCATCTTGTCGGCTGCGAACAGAAACAGATCCGGCGCAGGCTTGCCGCGCTTGACCATGGTTGACGAATAAACGGCATCGCCGAAATAATGGTTGATGCCGGTCTTCTCCAGACTGAACGCAATGCGCTCCGGATGCGAGGAAGAGGCCACGCAACGCTTCTGCGGCAGTTCACGCAGGAAGCTCGCGATGCCAACGGTCGGCTCCAGCGCTTCGGCAAACAAGGTTCGGGTGGCAGGCCAGAATTCGCCATCGACGCCATCCGGCAGGCGATGGCCGGTCATATCCTCGATCATCTTCATGATATCGGCCTGTTTCATGCCGATGCCCTTGGCCACCGTGCCCTGCGGCAGTTCCATGCCGTGATTGGCATAGACGCGCTCGAAAGCGAGGCAGGACAGAACTTCGCTATCGACGAGAACGCCGTCACAATCGAAGATCACCAGATCAAAGGGGGATACACTGCTCATTTTGGCTCCAGTGGCCCTATAAAGGGATGCATATTTTGTCGCGCAGATTGGGGATGCGCGCTTGTCGGTGTTGATATAGAGACTGTTGGTCTATTACGCACGTAATTCAACACGAACGTGACAATATTACCGATTACCGGCCAGGCATTCCCAGCAAAAGTGTGAAGCGGTTTTGCGTTTGGGAATGCGTAGATACAAAATTGCGGCCATTAGCTTTGCGGAGAGTTTCATGACGACAAATGTGGCATTGGTTGGACTGGCACGCGATCTTGCAGCGCGGGCTGAAACCGGCAAGCCGATCCGCATCGGTCTGATTGGCGCTGGCGAGATGGGCACTGACATCGTCACGCAGGTGGCAAGGATGCAGGGCATTGAAGTCGGAGCACTTTCTGCCCGCAGGCTACCCAACACGTTCAAAGCTGTGCGCACGGCCTATGGCGACGAAGAAAACGCGCAGGAAGCCAATAGCGAAGCGGCAATGACCCGCGCTATCGAGAATGGCAAGATCGCCGTCACCGGCGACAATGACCTGATCCTCTCCAACCCGCTGATCGACGTTGTCATCGACGCCACCGGCATTCCGGAAGTGGGTGCGGAAACCGGCATCAAGGCGATCCGCAACGGCAAGCATCTCGTCATGATGAATGTCGAAGCCGATGTCACCATCGGGCCCTATCTCAAGGCCGAGGCCGACAAGCAGGGCGTGATCTATTCGCTGGGCGCTGGCGATGAGCCTTCATCCTGCATGGAGCTGATCGAATTCGTGTCCGCCATGGGCCACAAGGTGGTAGCCGCCGGCAAGGGCAAGAACAATCCGCTCAATTTCGATGCGATCCCCGACGATTATCAGGAGGAGGCGGACCGCCGGAACATGAATGTCCGCCTGCTGGTGGAATTCATCGACGGCTCCAAGACGATGGTTGAAATGGCGGCCATCGCCAACGCCACCGGGCTTGTGCCGGACATTGCCGGCATGCACGGCCCCAGAGCCGCAATCGACGAGCTGAACCGCACCCTGATCCCGAAGGAAGACGGCGGTGTTCTCAACAAGTCGGGCGTGGTCGATTATTCCATCGGGCGCGGCGTATCGCCGGGCGTCTTCGTCATTGCCAAGATGGAGCATCCCCGCCTGGTCGAGCGTCTGGAAGATTTGAAGATGGGCAAAGGCCCCTATTTCACCTTTCACCGCCCTTTCCACCTCACCTCGCTGGAAGTGCCTCTGACCGTGGCGCGCGTGGTGCTGCACGGCAAAACCGATATGGTGCCATTGCCGAAGCCGGTGGCGGAAGTCTGCGCGGTTGCCAAGAAGGATCTGCAGCCGGGCGACCGTCTCGATGCCATTGGCCAATATTGCTATCGCTCGTGGATCATGACGACGCCTGAAGCCCGCGCGGCCAAGGCTATTCCCTGCGGCCTGCTCCAGAACGGCTCGGTCATCGCGCCGATCAAGAAGGGCGAACTCATCACCTATGCCAATGCTGCACCGCAGCCTGGCTCGAAGATCGCCGAACTGCGCGCTTTGCAGGATGCGATGTTAGGGGAGTAAGGGAGTAAGGGAGTAAGGGAGTAAGGGAGTAAGGGAGTAAGGGAGTAAGGGAGTAAGGGAGTAAGGGAGTAAGAAAATGCGGTCCGTATATTTGCAAGTCAAACATACTGCCCTATTCCCCTACTCCCCTATTCCCTTCCTAGTGGTCCAACGCCTTCACAATGCTCTCGACCATCTTCTTCGCATCAGCGAAGAGCATCATGGTGTTATCGCGGAAGAACAGTTCGTTTTCCACGCCCGCATAGCCGGAGCCCATGCCGCGCTTGATGAACAGAACCGTGCCTGCCTTGTCGACATCAAGGATCGGCATGCCGAAGATCGGTGACTTCGGATCGGTCTTCGCAGCCGGATTGGTGACGTCATTTGCGCCGATCACGAAAGCCACATCGGCCTGCGCGAATTCCGAATTGATGTCTTCCAGCTCGAACACTTCATCGTAAGGCACGTTGGCCTCAGCCAGCAGCACGTTCATATGGCCTGGCATACGACCCGCCACCGGATGGATGGCGTATTTGACTTCCACGCCTTCCGCCTTGAGCTTGTCGGCCATTTCACGCAGCGCGTGCTGGGCCTGCGCCACCGCCATGCCGTAGCCCGGTACGATGATGACCTTGGAAGCGTTCTTCATGATGAAGGCCGCATCGTCGGCAGAACCCTGCTTGACCGGACGCTGTTCAACCTCGCCAGCCGGACCGCCAGACGTATCGCCGCCAAAGCCGCCAAGAATGACCGAGATGAACGAGCGGTTCATGCCCTTACACATGATGTAGGACAGGATCGCGCCCGACGAACCAACCAGCGCGCCGGTGATAATCAGCGCCAGATTGCCAAGCGTGAAGCCGATGCCTGCCGCTGCCCAGCCCGAATAGGAATTGAGCATGGAGACCACGACCGGCATGTCTGCACCGCCGATTGGCACGATGATCAGCACACCAAATACCAGCGACAGAAGCACGATCAGCCAGAACACGAAATGGCTTTCGGTGTTCACCAGCACAACGACCAGCACCACGATGGCTGCGGCCAGCGCGGCATTGATGACATGACGTCCCGGCAGCATGATCGGCTTGCCCGACATGCGACCATCAAGCTTGAGGAAGGCGATGATCGAGCCGGTGAAAGTGATCGCGCCGATGGCGACGCCCAGCGACATTTCGATCAGCGCCTGACCATGAATCTGGCCTACTTCGCCGATACCGAAGGAATGCGGCGAGTAAATTGCGGCGGCGGCCACCAGAACGGCAGCAAGGCCGATCAGCGAGTGGAACGCGGCCACGAGCTGCGGCATTGCCGTCATGGCGATGCGGCGCGCAATGACTGCACCGATGCCGCCACCAATGGCGATGCCGATGACGATCAGCGCCAGACCGCCGAAGCTTGGACGCGCCAACAGAAGCGTGGTGACGATGGAAATCGCCATACCAATCATGCCGTACATATTGCCCTGACGGCTGGTCGTCGGATGCGACAGGCCGCGCAGCGCCAGAATGAACAGCACGCCGGAGACGAGGTAAAGGAAGGCTGCGAGATTAACGCTCATAATGGTTCAGCCTCACTTTTCTTTTTTCTTGTACATGGCGAGCATGCGCTGGGTGACCAGGAAGCCGCCAAAAATGTTGACGCTCGCCAGAATGAGCGCAATGAAACCGAAGCCGGTTGCCCAGCCCGAAAGCGAAAGGCCGACGGCCAGAAGCGCACCAACAACTATCACCGATGAAATGGCGTTGGTAACAGCCATCAGCGGGGTGTGCAGCGCGGGCGTAACCGACCACACGACGTAATAGCCGACGAAAATCGCCAGAATGAAAATCGCAAAGCGGAACACGAACGGATCGATCGCGCCGCCCGATGCGGCATGCGCGGCAGCAGCCGCAGCATCACCCAGACCACCGGCGTTTTCCGCAGCCTGACGGACAGCATCTGCGGCCTGGTTCAAGCTCTCAAGAGCTTTATCGAGACTAGTTTCGGCCATTATGCCTCTCCTCCATCAACAGGAGACTTGGGGGAAGACGAAGACTTTGCGGCAGCCTTCGGTGCTTTTGCAGGCGCTTTTTTCGCTGCTTTCGGCGCCGGTTTGGCATCGCCGACTACTTCTGCCTTCGCCACTTTCGGCTTCGGTGCCGCTTTCGGCTTGGCAGCGGGTTTGGCTGGCTTTTCGGCTGCAGGCGCGGCTGCGGCAGGCACAGCATCAGCCTTGGCGAAAGCCGGATGCAGGATCGCGCCCTGATGGGTCAGAAGCGTTGCCTTGACCAGCTCGTCCTGCGGATCGATCTTGAGCAGCTTGGTTTCCTTGTCGACGAGCGTTTCAAGGAAAGCGATCAGGTTGCGCGCATAAAGCTGCGACGCGCTCGCGGCGATGCGGCCCGACATATTGAGATGGCCGACAATCCTGACGCCATTCACTTCGGCAACTTGACCGGGGATAGCGCCTTCGACATTGCCGCCGCGCTCGACGGCGAGATCGACCAGAACGGAACCCGGACGCATGGAAGCGACCATTTCCTTGGACACCAGACGCGGGGCCGGACGGCCCGGAATGAGCGCCGTGGTAATGACGATGTCCTGCTTGGCGATATGGTCGGCAACGAGTGCGGCCTGCTTCGCCTGATATTCCTTCGACATTTCCTTGGCATAACCGCCAGAGGTTTCGGCAGCCTTGAACTCATCATCCTCGACGGCGATGAATTTCGCGCCAAGCGAGGCAACCTGTTCCTTGGCAGCAGGGCGAACGTCGGTTGCCGTCACGACAGCACCGAGACGGCGTGCCGTTGCGATGGCCTGAAGACCGGCAACGCCTGCGCCCATCACGAAGACCTTGGCGGCGGGAACCGTACCGGCTGCCGTCATCATCATCGGCATGGCGCGGTCATAAACTTCCGCCGCGTCGATCACAGCCTGATAACCGGCAAGGTTTGCCTGTGACGACAGCACGTCCATCACCTGCGCACGGGTGATGCGCGGCATGAACTCCATGGTGAAAGCAGAAATTCCGGCCCTGGCAAGTGCCGCCACCGCATCTTCATGACCATAGGGATCAAGCATGGCAAACAGTGCTGCGCCCGATTTATACCCTTTGAGTTCCGTATCCGTGGGACGGCGCACTTTCAAAATGACGTCTGCCGTTTTGGCATCTGCCGTCGTGCCTATACGGGCACCGGCTGCCGCAAATTCGGCATCGGGAATGCGCGATTTCTCACCAGCGCTTTTTTCGACGACGACATCGAAGCCGAGCGCGATGAATTTCTTCACCGTCTCCGCCGATGCCGCAACGCGTGTCTCGTTGGGGTCACTCTCTAGCGGGATAAATAACGTCTGGGCCAAGCTGGTTTCCCTTTCATGGTCTTAATCCGGGCTTGATCCGGCCTTGCGGTCGGGCAGAATTGCGAGCCTCTCAAATGAGACTCTTTTCGAAAGAATTGAGATTGACACTACAGTTGCAAATTCGTCAGGCCGTGGCGAAACGAGTGATTTTCGAGCACCGGAGCGGAGCGTACTTTTGGGTACGTGAGCACCGGTGCGCAGGAAATCGCGCGTTGCAGCCCGGCATGGCGAAGAATGCGACTGTAGTGCTAAGACATGCATAAAACCTCGGCATAGTAACCCATGCCAAGGCATTCGATCAAATCATGCGGGGTTAATCCCGGTTCGCTCTTAAATCTTGCAGCATTTTCGCAAGGCCGGATGTTGCCATCTGGCCGCATCAATGCGCTAGAGGATGAACCAGGCGGCGACGCAGACTAGGACAAAAAGAATGGTCGCGGAAAAGAAACCACCAGCGAAAAAGCCGAACGCCATGGCAATCATAAGGGCGACAACCGCCACCGTGCCCCATTTAAACAGGCCCGTGAAACCGGCATAAGTTTTCTCATGCTCAGCATAGTCCATCGGTGCGCCAAGTTCAGCCGGAGCCGTCGTATGATGTTCTGCCATTTTCGTTCCACCCATTCAGATTTTCCACCCAACATCGATGATGTTAAGCGAAAACACCTGCAATCTTCAATCTGCACACAACAAAAGCCCGGCACGAACGCCAAGTCTTTTCGTCGCAGCAACCCTCTCTCTCCGCGTAAAGCGGTTCCGCAGTCTTCGTAAATCGGATTCGCGCAATGCGCTACATCTAATTATTTAGAACACTGCCTATAGAACGCATAGTAATCGCTTATACGCCCAGTCCCGTATATTTCGCAGTCGGCAATATCGTCAGCGGCACAACAGTGCTGCGTCTATCGGCAAACATCGCCTGCCGCTCGCGCGGCAATGATTTGAAGAATGGAAAGCGCACCGCAACCGCATCGCGGATATTGCGGATCGGCGCGGCACCCAACCCGACCTTGATGCCATAGCCTGCATGCTCACGCGCATCGGCCATCATCGACGTGCCGAAAATGCGCTTGTAAAATGCCATATGCTCCGGCTTGACCGAGGCAAGGCATTGATCTGCAACGAAAAATTCCGACGCCATCGCAGCAATACGCAATGTGATATAGGGGATGGCCGGGTACTCGCTCAGCAACTCCGGATCGGCGGCAAAGCGGGTCGGATCGACGAAATGCATGCCGCTATTGAGCAGCGGATCGAGAATATCGGGAAAAAGCGCATAGCTCGTTCCCTTGCGATGATCGGGCGTGATGTGATGAATACGCAATGTGCTCACGAGCTGCCCGTCGACATGCACCCCATAGACGAAAGCGTGGCTGTCCCGGTCAATATCGTCGACAATGGACGGCACTTCGGCCTCATCCATCACATTGCGGGTACGATAGGAGCGGTAGCGAAGCCGACCGATCTCTTCCAGATCTTCCGCATGGACGATCCGCCGATATTCAACACGATCCAGAAAATGCAGCAGCTGTCGCGCAAAATTGGATAGCGGCGGTTTCTCCCCCGAGACAGCTGAATCAGTCATATAAGCGATTTCCGCACCATCAAATCATGCAAATCATACATTTCAATTCAGCGGCAGAATAAGCAGGTTTACCTTCATGTAAAGGTATAAGTTCAACTGCATATACGCCCCCGCGCCATTTTCCCGGCACAGTATTGCCACAGATTCGCCACATGGAAACAGCGTTTTTTCGATGCTCAGCGTGAGAAATGCGCTAGAAACCGCATTTCAGGGCCTTTTGCCATCTTTGCCGCAATGAGGTGCTCGCTCCGGAGCGAAATTCCTGATGAGCGGTACGAAATTCAGCCTGCCCCGTCCGCATCCGTCGCGCGCAATTGTCACGGGGTGCGGTCTGGCCAAAAAAGATCAGGCCGATGGTCAGGCGACGGTACGGCCGCCTTCGCGCCATGTGACGGATTTTGTCGTCATCGAGCCGATTGTATCCGCAGGCAGCGGCATGCCGAGAAGATAGCCCTGCACCAGATCGGCACCGGCGGCAACGCGGATCAGCGCAAGCTGTTCTTCCGTTTCCACGCCTTCGACGGTCACGCCAAGACCCAGCTCATGCGAGAGCTGCGTCACACCGCGCAACAGCATCAGCGACCGGCGGTCGGTGGTGATGTCGCGGACAAAGGAGCGGTCCACCTTCACCTTGGTCAACGGCAGCGTGTTGAGATAGCTGAGGCTGGAATAGCCCGTGCCGAAATCGTCGAGCGCAATATTGATGCCGGCGTTCTTCAGCCGCTGCAAAACCATCGACGTCTTGTTGCGGTCGGCGATGATTGCGCTTTCCGTCACTTCGACTTCCAGACGATGGGCGGGAAGACCGGATTTCTGCAAGGCAGAAGCGATATCGCGGGCAATCTCGTTGCTCTTCAGATCGATAGCCGACAGATTAACGGAAACGCCGATACGATCACCCCAGGTCAGACAGTCCTTGCAGGCCTGATCCAGCATGAATCGGGTGATATCGGTGATGATGCCCATTTCCTCGGCCAGAGGAATGAACTCGGCAGGCGGCACCGAACCCAGCTCCGGATGCACCCAGCGCGCCAGCGCTTCACAAGCCACAATGCGCAGAGACTGCGCACTGACGATTGGCTGGTAGACAACCTTGATTTCATTGTTGCCGATGGCCTGTCGGAGATCAGCCTTGAGCTTCTGGCGGCTGCGATATTTGGTATCCATCGCGCCGACGAAAACCGCCCATTGCCGGTCTTCATGGCCCTTCGCTTCATATAGCGCCAGATCCGCATTGATATGCATATTGCCGACATCGCAATTGGCAATGTTCTCAATCGCAATACCGGCGCTGATGTCGATATGAACATGATCGCCGTCGAGATCATAAACGCCGGACACGACCGACGTGATATGATCCATGATGCCGGTAATTTCCGCCTGGGTCTGAAGATTGAAAACAAACACGACGAATTCGTCACCACCAAATCGCGAAACCACAAAGCGTTGCTGGTCGAGCGAATAAAGCCGCTGCGCAAACAGCCGCAGCAACACGTCGCCCGTATGGTGGCCGAGCGTATCGTTGACATGCTTGAAGTGATTGATGTCGATGACGACTAGCGCCGCAAAACTGTCCGCAGACTGATGGGCGCGCAATGTGCGCACCATGGTCTCGAAATAATTACGGTTCGGAAGGCCGGTTAGTCCGTCGAACCGCGCCATGTGCTGAATGCGGGCTTCTGCCTCGACACGCTGCGTCACATCCTCGAACATGAGAACCGCACCATCGCCGACAGTCTGGTTGCCGATACATTCTATATAGCGTTCACCGGAAAGCTGGAAAATGTCGCGCGTCTTGCGTCCGGCGACAAGGTCGGTCATGCGGGCGCGTACATTCGCCATATCATTATGCGGAAACAACCCTTCCCGCGCGCAATAGCGCAGCAGGACTTCCAGCCGGCGCCCGTGCAACTTGGTGTGCTCGGCGATCCGCAGCATCGCCTTGGCCTTGTTATTGATCACCGCAATGCGCTGCTGGCCATCGAGCATGAGCAGACCCTGCGGCATATTGTTGAGCGCGGCATCAAAGCGTCCAGCGACAATCGACAGGCGGCGCTTGCCCATCACGGCCGCGAAGAGAAACTCACGCAGGCCGTTGGCCATTTCGATATTGGACAGGAAATACGGGATCAGCAGCAGGCCGATGATGATGTGAAAGGGAGTCCCCGCAAGCACGAGCCCGGCGAGCACCGGAATCAGCGTGCAGATCGACATCAAAACGACGGCCTTCGCCGAGGCATAATTGCGCCCGACGATGGAAACGACCGAAGCCAGCAGAATGGTCAGACTGGCCAGCTCGGCAAAAGGATCACGCAGCACGAAGATCGAGAAGAAGCACAACATGCCAAGCGTCGCGCAGACCAGCGAAGCGCCAATGAGATAGCGCAACTCCCAGCGGTCGAGATCGGCGGATGTAAGGTGACCTAGCCTGGCACGGTCGAACTGTCGCATGTCGTAGAGACGACCGAGAGCGACGACGGCAAAAAGCCCGGCAAAGCCGATGAAATGCCAGTCAACAGTTTTCACATAGATGACAACACAGGCCACCACATGGGCCAACAAGCCAAACCACAGCGTGGTGCGATTACCGTAAAGTGATCGCATGAAAGAAAGCCGCACGTCTGCAGGTATGTCAGGTTTACGGCTCCGCCACATGTCCTTGCTTGTGTCCCTATCGTGAGGGCGATTATTGCACTAATGACTTAAAAATATCTTTCGCGAAATGAAACCACAAGCTGTTACCCCCGCCACCATAAGATGTATCCCAATTATTCACAGGGGAACAACTTAACAGCAACCTGCGAAATAACAATACAACCATAGGCTTTCAAAGCGGAGGCCTTCAAACAATTTGGCCGTGAAAGCAGAGTGGCAAAACACCCTGTATTACGCCTCGCGGCGCGATTGCAATTCACAAGCATTCTACAACAAAACTAGAGAATATCACCGAATAGCAATCGCCGACGGGGAAAACCCGGAGGAAAGCACGCCAACGCGGAATAAATCCCTATCCCGTTGGGGCGCACTCAGAGGCTGTGTCCGCCGTCCACATTGACGATGGTGCCGGTCATGTAGCGGCTGGCATCGGAGGCCAGCATGAGCACCACACCATCCAGATCCTGCGGTTCGCCGAGACGGCGCAGCGGATTACGCCCTTTGAAGTAGCCCGCAGCCGGTCCATTGAGCTGTTCTTCATTGATTCGGGTCGGAAACCACCCCGGCGAGATCGCATTGACGCGAATATCATGTGCGGCCCATTCGAGTGCAAGCGCACGCGTCATCTGCGTGATGCAGGCTTTCGACATGGAATAGGCGGCAGCGCCTTTCTGCGGCCTGTCGCCCAAAATACTGGTCGTATTGATGATGGAGCCGCCCGCGCCTTGCGCGATCATGCGACGTGCAGCTTCCTGCGCCACGAAGAAAGCGCCCGCCACATTGACCTCGAAAATATGTTCGAGCATGTCGCGTGTCGTATCGAGCGCACGCGCCATATGGGCGACGCCGGCATTGTTGAACAGGGTCGAGATCGGCCCGAAACGCTGCTCTGCTTCATCGAAGGCGCGCATGATTTCATCCGGATGGGTTACATCCGCCATGATTTCAAGAACTTCCCCACCCGACGGACACAGGCTTTCGCCCGCATGCGTGCGCGAAATAGAGATCACCCGCGCCCCGTGCCCGGCCAGCACATGCACCATGCGCAAGCCCAGACCCGAGGAGCCTCCCGTCACGGCAATAACCTTGCCCCGGACGGAGAAAAGCTGATCGTCAGTCATACATCCCCTCAACTGCCAATCCATCTTTGCCCCTAGTAGAACACATCCCGAAACCTGTGAAACAGTTTTCAGATAGATGCACCTCATTGCAAAATTCTAGAGCACATTCATAGCGGCATTTGAACTGCGCGCAGGCTCGAATTTCGCCTCAAATCAGGACAATACACAAAAGGCGCGCGAGCGTGATGAAAAGACGACACTAATTGCCAATTGCGAGAGGTTATGCCGACGCACATCCTGTCCGAAAACTGTTTCACTCTTTTCTGGATGTGTTCTATTGCACAAGGCTGAGAGCCTGTTCCAAAAGTCGCCCTGTGCGGCTGCAAATGGCAATTTTCTGCATTCCGGTGCTCACGTACCAATAGTACGCTCCGCTCCGGTACTCGAAAATCACCATTTTCGCACACACATGCCGCTTTTTGATTCAGGCCTAAATACTGCTCCAGATAAGAGCCAAATCAACGGATCCGAATGCTATGTCGAAGTCCCGCCCCCTGATTGCCGTACCGACTGACGTCAAACCTTTCGAGAATTACACCTGGCATGCAGCACCGGATCAATATCTGGCTGCGGCAATCGATGTTGCGCAAGTGACGCCGCTTCTGGTGCCGAGCTTCGGTGACAAGATCGACCTCGACGCCATTCTCGACGCCGTGGACGGCGTGTTGATCACCGGCTCGAAATCGAACGTCAACCCGTCGCTTTATGGTGTGGAACCGAGTGCTGCCTTCGAACCCTATGACAAAGCCCGCGACGCGACCTCGCTACCGCTGATCCGTGCCGCCATTGAAAAAGGCGTGCCGGTGCTGGCAATCTGCCGTGGCATTCAGGAACTGAATGTAGCGCTGGGCGGTACGCTCGCCACTGAAATTCAGGAATTGCAGGGGCGCATGGACCACCGCGCACCGCAATCGGAAAGCCAGGCTGAGCGTTTCGCGATCCAGCACCCGATCCGCATCAAGCCGGATTCATGCCTTGGCGCAATTTTGAAAGAAGACAGCGTAAAGGTAAACTCGGTGCACCGTCAGGCCATCGACCGGCTTGCGCCGCGCCTTGAAGTGGAAGCTGTGGCTGAAGACGGCACCGTGGAAGCCGTTTCCGTCAAGGACGCCAAGGGCTTTGTCGTCGGCGTCCAGTGGCACCCGGAATATTGGGTCCAGTCCGATGCTCCCTCGCGGAAGATATTCGAGGCGTTTGGCGATGCGGTGCGCGAACACAAGGGACGGGAATAGGGGAATAGGGGAATAGGGGAATAGGGGAATAGGGGAATAGGGGAATAGGGTGATTGACGCGGAAGCGTCTATCAAGCTCCTTCTTCACTTACTCCCCTACTGCCTTACTCCCCTACTCCCTTAACATGCTCCGTTTCCGGCACTGGCGTGATCGCCTTGCCGGTATCAAACCATGAAATGAGATTGTCGATCACAAGATCCGCCATGGCCTGACGGGTTTTATGCGATGCAGATGCGATATGCGGCAGCAAAACCGTATTTGGCGCATCGAGCAAACCTTGCGGCACGGAGGGTTCGTTCGCGAAGACGTCCAGACCCGCAGCGGCAATGGTGCCATTGTTCAGCGCCGCAGCCAGCGCGTCCTCATCGACCAGTGAACCGCGACCGACATTGATCAGCACGCCATCCGGGCCGAGCGCTTGCAGCACTTCTGCATTCACCGCCTTGGCAGTTTCCGCGCCGCCCGGGGCAACCAGAATAAGCGTGTCGACCGCCTTGGCCAGTTCAAGCAGGCTCGGGTAGTAATCGTAGGAGACGCCTTCAGCCTTGCGGCGGTTGTGATAGGAAACCGGCAGGCCGAAAGCCTCCACGCGATGGGCGACCGCCTTGCCAATACGGCCAAGGCCGAAAATGCCGACCTTGCGTCCGCGCAGCGACAGCTTCGACAGCGGATAGCGGCCTTCCTTTTCCCAGCGGCCTGCGCGCAGGAATTCCTGCGACTTCGACAGTTCACGCACGGTATCGATCAAAAGGCCAAGCGCGGTATCGGCCACTTCGTCGGTCAGCACATCAGGCGTGTTGGTAACCATCACGTTGCGGGCAGCGGCATGTTTGGCGTCAACCGCATCATAACCAACGCCGAAATTGCCGATGATTTTCAGATTTGGCAAAGCGTCGATCAGCGCCGCATCGACAGTGGACATACTGGCAATGCCACGCACATCGTTCGCCCAGGCGGCATCAACCAGCGCAGCATCACCGCGCGGGATACGGCGGACAGAAAATTCACCCGAAAGGCGTTCGACGGCATAATCGTTGAAGTTTCCGAGCACCAGAACGGTTGCGTCGCGCTTGGTCATGACAATATTCCTCTGGGAAGCATTTCGCAGTTCACGGGGAGACCGGCGACCGGTCAGGCTGAACCGGACCCGGAGCGGGGGAATCAGGGATGTTTGGGCTTGGACGTCGATTGCCGGATATGCAGCTCCGGCTTGATGAGTTCCTGCGTCGAGGCAACCTCGACACCATTCAACTGATCGAGCAAAGCGCGGGCGGCGCGACGACCGACTTCGCGCTGGCCGTTCCAGACGGTTGTAAGCGCGGGCGTGGCAATGGCCGCCTCTTCCAGATCGTCATAGCCGGTGACGGAAATATCGTCACCCGGCACCAGTCCGGCGCGTGCAATGCCGTTCATCAGGCCGATTGCGGTCAGATCATTCCAGCAGACGGCAGCGGTCGGCTTGTCCTTCAAGGCGAGGAACTGCGGCGCGACTTCGAACCCGCCCTGCTTGGTACGCGGACCCGCAATGCGCCAGTCGTCGCGAATTTCCAGCCCGGCTTTGTCCATCGCCTGCACATAGCCGCGATAGCGGTCACGACCGGTCGAGGTCTGGTCGGTGCCGCCGATCATGGCAATGCGCTTGTGACCAAGTGAAATCAGGTGGTTGGTGGCAAGGCCGACGCCATAGGCATCGTCACCGCGGAACACCGGCGCATGAACGCCTTCGACACTGCGCGCGATGAAAACGACCGGCAGGCCGTTATCCTCGGCGATCTGGATATCTTCCGGCGGCGTGCCGATGGCGGGCGACATGATCACGCCGTCAGCGCCAAGCTGCAAAAGCGTGTCCATGAAGGTGCGCTGCTTTTCCAGCTGATCGTAGTGATTGGACAGAATGAAGGTCTGGCGAGACCGGTCGAGTTCCGATTCGATGGATTTCAGAATTTCCGCGAAAAACGGATTCATGATGTCATGCACCACGACGCCGACGATCCCCGACCGCGACGTGCGCAGGCTCGCTGCCCGACGGTTATAGATATAACCGATGGCGCGGGCATGTTCCTTGATCTTCTCACGGGTCTGGTCGGCAACAAGCGGGCTGTCGCGCAGCGCAAGCGAAACGGTAGCCGTCGAAACACCCAGCGCATCAGCGATGGTCGAAAGCTTGATTTTCTGGGCCAAGTCGCCTCCCCCAACGGTCCATGCCACGAACGCCCATACGTCTTACGTCACACGGGCGTCATCATTAAAACGGTTATGCCATTGCAATTATTGAATTGAAAGTTTTTTTGGCAGTAACCCGCAGCCGGATTTGCTTATTCGGCTTCGTCATCCTCAATGGTATCGGTGGACGCTTCTTCAACCACGCGCGACAGACCGCGCAGCGCAAGATTGCCTTCCATACGGCCAAGCATTTTCAGGAAAGTCTTGCGTTCCTTCTTGTCGAGCCCCTTCAGCATGTCCTTGTCGGTCTTGCGAATGGATTTTTCGATGGCCTTGATCGTCTCAAGCCCGGTCTGGGTGAGATAGACATGCGACTGACGCTGATCGGTTTCGGACGCACGCTTGGCGACAAAGCCCTGCCCTTGCAGGCGCGCAATCGTCTTGGTGATGGTCGGCGGGCGCACACCGAGGCGCTGCGCAAGAACGCCAGGTGTCAGCCCGTCTTCGGCAGCCAGTTGCAGCATGACTGCATCCTGCCCGGCATAAAGTCCCTGTTCCAGAAGCCGTGTGGCCAGAACTGTTCTTGAAAGACGCGCGACGGATTGCAACCGGTAAAGTACAACCGCTTTATTGTCCTTGTTCATTGCCACCTCACCCTTTGTTGCGACTTCATTTTGTCGCTCGATCGACATTGCCCGAGATGTTTATAGCGTAAAATATTGTCCGACTTATGAAACAACAAGGTTAAAAACGTTCCGCTAAATCAAAAGCCAGTCTTGTTGTCGCTTGGCTTGCCCCTCCGGCTCCCCGGGTTTAGGTTCAGGGCCCGATAAACAAAGTGAGGAAAACATGACGGAACTGCGCGATCAGAACAGCGATATGATTGTCGTCCTGCCCCTTGGCGCACACGAACAGCATGGCCCTCATTTGCCATTCGATACGGACACAATCATCGCGGAAGGCATTGTCGCGCGGGTTGGCGAGGCGATTCCGGCTGGTCTGAACGTCAACTTCCTGCCGGTGCAGCCTGTCGGCTATTCGATCGAACATATGGATACGGAAGGCACCCAGAGCCTTGCCTTTTCCGAAGCGGTCAACCAGTGGATCGGCATCGGCGAAAACCTGCATGCGGGCGGCATTCGCAAGCTGGTCATGCTCAACGCCCATGGCGGCAATTCGCCCCTGATGACCATCGTTGCGACCGAATTGCGCGTCCGGCTCGGCATGCTCGCAGTCGCAACCAGCTGGACCCGCTTCGGCCTTCCTGAAGGACTGATCACCCCGGAGGAAAAGGCGCTCGACATCCATGGCGGCTTTATCGAAACCTCGGTGATGCTCGCGCTGCGGCCTGACCTCGTGGATATGTCGAAAGCGCGCAATTTCAGCAATGCGCAGTCCGGCTTTGCCGAAGAGTTCAAATATCTGCGCGCCTATGGCCCGCATGCGTTTGGCTGGAAAATGCACGACCTGAATACCGATGGCGTTGCAGGCAACGCTGCTGCGGCGACGGCGGAGGCCGGCGAAAAGCTGATCGCCAATGCCGTGTCGGGCTTTGTCGATCTGTTACGCGATGTCGACCGCTTCGACCTGGCGCGGTTCAAATCCTGAAGCGGGAAACCGGGCATTTCCAGTCAATCCGACCCGCAGTTCATCAATGGCGGGAATGTGATGGGGCAGATGTAATAATATAGCATTGCATATGGTATTACTGTCGCCGTTCCCTTATATGAATTGTCCGATCTGAAGCCCCGCCATGCGCCTTTGTGCGCCGACCGATCCGGGGCCGTAACTTCAAGAGGCAAGACCATGAGCCAGGCTGAAGCCCAAACCACAGCAGAGGCGACCACTGAAGCTGGCCGCATTCCCGTTACCGTTCTCACCGGCTATCTGGGCTCGGGCAAGACCACCCTTCTCAACCGCATTCTGACCGAGAATCACGGCAAGCGTTATGCCGTCATCGTCAATGAATTCGGCGAGATCGGCATCGACAACGACCTGATCGTCGAGTCGGATGAAGAAATCTACGAAATGAACAATGGCTGCATCTGCTGCACCGTGCGTGGCGACCTGATCCGCGTGGTGGAAGGCCTGATGCGCCGCCCGGGACGCTTCGACGCCATCGTCGTGGAAACCACCGGCCTTGCCGACCCGGTTCCGGTCGCACAGACCTTCTTCATGGATGACGACGTGCGCGCCAAAACCGGCCTCGACGCCGTTGTCGCGCTGGTCGATGCCAAGCATCTGCCGCTGCGTCTCAAGGACAGCCGCGAAGCCGAAGACCAGATTGCCTTTGCCGATGTGGTGCTGATCAACAAGACTGATCTGGTGACGCCGCAGGAACTGGCCACCATTGAAGCGACCGTGCGCGCCATCAATCCGCATGCCGTGATTCACCGCACCGAGCGCGCTTCGATCCCGCTTGAGCGCGTGCTCGACCGTGGCGCCTTCGACCTGAAGCGCGTGCTGGAAAACGACCCGCATTTCCTCGACCATGATCATCCTGATCATGTCTGCGGACCGGATTGCGACCACGATCATGGGCATGACCACCATCATCATGATCATCACGGGCACGATCACCACGCGCATGATCACGACCATGATCATCATCACCATGACCACGATCATGTCTGCGGCCCGGACTGCGATCACGATCATCACCATCATGACCACGCCTCGCCGATCCACGATGTCACCGTGAAGTCCGTTTCGCTGCGGGCCGGGGAAATCGATCCGGCGAAATTCTTCCCGTGGATTCAGAACATCACCCAGACTCAAGGGCCGAATATTCTGCGTCTCAAGGGCATCATCGCTTTCAAGGACGACCCGGACCGCTATGTGGTTCAGGGCGTACACATGATCATCGAAGGCGATCACCAGCGCGCATGGAAGCCGGAAGAAAAGCGGGAAAGCCGCCTTGTCTTCATCGGACGCGAACTCGACCCGGCTGAATTGAAAGCCGGTTTCGAAAACTGCCAAGTTAAATAAGAAATACTGGACACTGATGCCTACAGTTGCCCCGCTTGACCTCGAAGGTCATTGTCTTCATGCACGCTTCGTCGGCGGCGTTCCATTTTTTGCCATGGCCGATGGGACGATCCACCGGCTCGATAACGGCAGCCAGAGTTCAACGGCCCATGACGGGCTGTTGAGCGCTGCGGTTGCCGTTGACGGCAAATCACTCATCACCGGCGGCGAAGACGGTCGCGTCTGCCGCACCGATGCCAATGGCACGGTGACCGAACTTGCCAAAGTTCCGCGCAAGTGGATGACGGCGGTTGCTGCCGGTCCCGGCGGCACGGTCGGCTTTGCATCGGGCCGCTCGGCCTGGGTGCGCAGTTCTGATGGCAAAGTGCAGGAATTCCCGCAGGAACGCAGTGTTGAAGGCATTGCCTTCGCACCAAAGGGCCAGCGGCTTGCGATCGCCCGTTACAACGGCGCAACGCTGATCTGGACCGGGACTGCCGCCAAGCCTGCCGAACTGGAATGGAAAGGCGCGCATATCGGCGTCATTTTCTCGCCGGATGGCCGCTTCCTCATCACCTCGATGCAGGAAAATGCCTTGCATGGCTGGCGTCTCGAAGACACCAAACACATGCGTATGACCGGCTATCCGGCGAAGGTTAAGGACTGGTCGTGGAGCGTGAAGGCCAAGTGGCTTGCAACGTCCGGTGCGCCTGCGGCCATTGTCTGGCCTTTTGCAGGCAAGGACGGCCCGATGGGCAAGGCCCCGCTTGAGCTTGGCCTGCGCGGCGACAGCATGGTGACGGCGGTTGCCTGCCATCCTGTCGAGGATATCGTCGCCATTGGTTATAATGACGGCATGATCATGCTGGTTCGTTTTGCCGATCAGAAGGAAGTTTTGCTGCGCCGCCCCGGCAAAGGCGCGGTCTCCAGCATGGGCTGGGACGATCAGGGCCACCGCCTCGCCTTCGGTTCGGAAGCGGGGGATTGTGGCATCGTTTCGTTAAGGGATTAGGGGAATAAGGGAGTAAGGCAGTAGGGGAATAGGTCTTAAGAGAGTGTCAGGCGCTTCTTGCCCAACATACTGCCCTATTCCCTTATTCCCCTACTCCCCTAGAACTCAGGGTCTCTTCATCGAAACCGCAGGTGCGCCGTCCGGTCCGAGCGATGCGACCCACTGGCTGATCGCGGCGGCATCCTTGTCACAAAGCATGTGATCGGCATCAATCGTGCGCGCATCGACACGCGCGCCGCTGGAGCGCAGAAGTGCGGAGAGCGCAGGCGCAAACGGCGAATAGAGCTTGTCTTCCTCGCCGGTGATCGTCAGCACGCGCGTCTTGCTCAGATTGGCAACCGGCGCATTGTCCAGCACCGGCATCGAGCGCATCAGCACAGCGCGTTTCACCATATCAGGATGCAGCATCATGGTTGCCGCCAGAAGATTGGCGCCGTTCGAATAGCCCACGAATGTCGCATGAGTGAGGTCGAGGTCCTTGTCATCGGCAAGGCGCGTCAGGAACGTCACAAAAGCATTGGCTTCGAGCTGGATGTCCTTCTGGTCGAACTTGACCGGCGTGATACGCTTATACCAGCGCGTGCCGCCGTCCTGCATGACGCGACCGCGAATGCCGAGCAGCGTCGCGCGCGGCCAGATCTTGGACGCCAGCGGAATGAGGCTGGTTTCATTGCCACCCGAGCCGTGCAGCAGGATAACCAGCTCGTTGGACGCCTTTTCCGGCGTATAGAAGCGGTGAATGAACTGCTTGCTGCGGGAAAAATTCTGTTCCGGCGTGATTTCCGTATCCATCTTCTTCTCGCGCATGGTGACGCCTTCACCGAGTTTGGGGGCGCCTTCTTCTTCCTTCATCGAAGCGGCAATGCCGCTCAGTGCCTTGCCCTGACCTTTCGTAGAGACAGCCACAGGCTGCCCCTCAGCAAAAGCCGAGCCGGTCGATACCATAAGCGCAGCCGCCAAAGCGGCAATAAACATCTTCTTTACCATGATCTCAACATAGCCAACGAGACGTTAACGAAGGTTTGAAAGCGGCACTCGCAGAAAGCCCATAACGTGCCTGCCTTCGCGGCGAATGCAACTCCCTTAACAGCAGAGATTGAGCGAGAATATGGCAGAATAACGAAAAGTTTCGACGTGTTACAATTCTGTTACAAATTGGGAAAATCATCAACAATGCGTGAGCCACGAACTAGTGGACAAAACACCATGTTTCTGACGCGTTCAGCGTCAAAATAGGGTATTATTCCAGGAGGATGGATAACGGACATGAGCAGCTTCAAACCCGGTCGTCTTTCGCATGCCCGTCTCACGCATGATGCGGTGACACCGAAAAACATCTATCTGCATCGCCGCCAGTTTATGGCAGGTCTCGGCGCGCTTGCCACAATAGGTACTGTCGGGGGCTTCGCATCCTCGGCATTTGCAGATCCGCTCAAGGCCGCCGCCTCTGCCTACAAGGTCGATGAAAAGCTGACGCCGAAGGAAGACGTTACGACCTATAACAATTTCTACGAGTTCGGCACCGACAAGAGCGATCCTTCCGCCAATTCCGCCGACTATAAGCCGCTGCCCTGGAAACTGACCGTCGACGGGCTGGTGAAACAGCCAAAAGAATTCGACATGCGCGACCTGATCGCCAAAATGCCGCTGGAAGAGCGCATCTACCGTATGCGCTGCGTCGAGGCGTGGTCGATGGTGATCCCGTGGATCGGCTTTCCGCTTGCAAGCCTGCTGTCGCAAGTGGAACCGCTCGGTTCCGCCAAATATATCGCCTTCACCGGCGTCGTGCGCCCGGAGGAAATGCCCGGCCAAAAGGGGCTGTTTCAGGTGCTGAACTGGCCCTATGTCGAAGGGCTGCGACTGGACGAAGCCCGGCATCCGCTGACTATTCTGGCTGTCGGGCTTTATGGCGAGACGCTGCCCAACGCCAATGGCGCGCCAATCCGGCTCGTCGTGCCATGGAAATATGGTTTCAAGGGCATCAAGGCCATTACCCGCATCAGCTTTGTGGAAAAGCAGCCGCCCACTTCCTGGCAACAGCAGGCCGCCAATGAATATGGCTTCTACGCCAATGTGAATCCGGCGGTCGACCATCCGCGCTGGAGTCAGGCAAGCGAACGGCGCATCGGCGAAAACAGTTTCTTTTCCTCAAGCCGCCGCCCGACCTTGCCTTTCAACGGCTATGCGGACGAAGTCGCATCGCTTTATGCTGGCATGGATCTGAAAGCGAATTATTGACATGACGGCTGAGAGGGCAGCGACAAACGAAACGCGCATGCAAAAGCCGGCGGCCCGCAAATCCGATGGCTGGAAGGTCTGGCTGCTCTATGCGGTCGGGTTCGTTCCCGCGATCTGGACCTTCTATCTCGGCGCGACTGGCGGTCTTGGCGCTGATCCGGTCAAGACTTTCGAACATACGCTTGGTCTCTGGGCGCTGCGCCTCCTGATCCTGACCCTGCTCGTGACGCCGATCCGCGATCTGACCGGCATCAGCCTGCTGCGCTATCGCCGGGCGCTCGGTCTTCTCGCCTTCTATTATGCGCTCATGCATTTCACGACCTATATGGTGCTCGATCAGGCACTGAATTTCCCGGTTATCCTCGCCGATATTCTCCGCCGCCCCTTCATCACCATCGGCATGGTCAGTCTCGCTTTGCTGGTGCCGCTGGCGCTAACGTCGAATAACTGGTCGATCCGGCGGCTCGGACGCCGCTGGACCAGCCTGCACAGACTGGTCTATGTCGCCATCGCAGGCGGCGCGATCCATTTCATCATGTCGGTAAAAAGCTGGCCTGCGGAGCCGATCATCTACGCCGCCATTGTCGCAGCGCTGCTCCTGTGGCGCGTGGTGCGTCCTTACAGGCGTAGCCGCAAGACAACCGCGCCGCGTCCGCGCGGAGAGGCCGTCGCTCTAAAGAAGTAACATCTTATAGAAGTGCTGGTTTTTAAAGATTCCAGTCTATTGAGATAAATTTCTCCGATTTCTGGATAGGCACTGACATAGTGCCGCAAATCATGTCAGTATCGCCGCAGATTCCGCAATGATTACCGCAACCGGCGAGCACTGAGGCACATGACGTCTATTTTAAGATCGGCGCCCGTTCGCATTGCAGGCAAGTTTATCTTCGTTGTTTTCGCTCTTATCTTTGCGATCTGGGCGAGTTTTGCGATGTGGTACCAGTTGCCGTTCGGTACTGTTGTTCGCCAGGCAGTCATCGCGGTGTGGCTGCTCATCACGCTTTGGATCATTGCCGGGGAACGGCAGTTTTCCTGCTGGCGCAAACGACTGTTCTTCTGCTTCCTCGCGCTCCTCATCCTCGGCTGGTGGGCGACGATCCGCCCTTCCCTCGACCGCATCTGGGCACCCGATGTTGCGCGCATCGTCACCGGCAAGGTGGATGGCGACATGGTCACCTTGTTCAATGTCCGCGATTTCGAATGGCGCACGACCGAAGACTTTACCGAAAACTGGAAAGACGAAACCTACGATCTGAGCAAGATCACCTCGGTGGACATCTATCTATCCTACTGGTCAAGCCCGGCCATCGCCCACACGCTGCTTTCCTTCGGCTTTGCCGACGGACGCCATGTGGTTTTCTCCGGCGAGATCCGTCGCGAGCATCATGAGGTCTTTTCGTCCATTGGCGGCTTTTTCCGCGAATTCGAGCTGGCGATGATCGCCGCCGAGGAGCGGGACATCATTTACCTGCGCACCAATGTCCGCAAGGAAGATGCCTATCGTTATCAGGTCAGATTGCCGCCCGGCCCGGCCAGACAATTGTTCCTGTCCTATGTCGAGCGTGGCAACCAACTGGCCGCCAAGGCGGAGTTCTACAACACGCTGACCACCAACTGCACGACCATGATCTTTGACATGGCGCGCCTGCTCGACCCGACATTCCCGTTCGACTACCGCATTCTGCTGTCGGGCTATCTACCCGGTTATCTCTACGACAATCACTGGATCGAGAACGGCGGCTCGCTGGAAGAAGTACGCCAGCGCGCATCCATTGATGCCAGAGCACAGGCAGGCGGACGCGACGACTTTTCGCAACGCATCCGCGAATAAAAAAGCCCCGCAAAAGCGGGGCTTTCTCATGCATTCGCGCTGGGATCAGATCGCAGCGGTGATGATGATTTCAACCTTGTAATCCGGCGTTGCAAGCGCTGCTTCACCGGTTGCGCGGGCTGGGGTGTGCTCCGGATGGACCCATGCGTCCCAGACAGCGTTCATTTCGGCGAAATCCTTCATGTCGGCCATCCAGATGATCGCCTGGAGGATCTTGGTCTTATCCGAACCGGCTTCCTTGAGCAGGCGGTCCACTTCACCCAGAACGGCCTTGGTCTGGTCGGTCACGCTGGCGCCTGGCAGACCCACCTGACCGGCGAGGTAAACAGTATTGCCGTGAACCACGGCCTGGCTCATGCGCGGACCAACTCCGATGCGACGGATGCTCATGGTGAACTCCTCTGAATGCTGCTGCGGAACGTGCTCCGCATTGGAAAAAATGTGCGCTCTCTTATGGAAGTCTATGCGCAGTTTGGCAATGGCATTGCCATGCGTGATCGCTTAATTTCGAAAACAGGAGGAACCACCATGCAGAACCCGCTTGCCGACATCTACCGGGATTATATCGCCTGCCTGAACGAGCAGGATTGGGATAATCTCGGGCGCTTTGTCCATCAGACGGTCTCGCATAATGACAGGCCGTTCGGACTGGCTGGCTATCGCGCCATGCTTGAGCAGGATTTCAAGGCGATCCCCGACCTCCAATTCAATATAGAACTGCTCGTCAGCGAACCGCCAACGATCGCCGCGCGTCTGGCTTTCGATTGCACGCCTGTTGGCGCGTTGTTTGGCCTGCCGGTCAACGGTCGCAATATCCGGTTTGCGGAAAACGTCTTTTACACCTTCGAGAATGGCCTTATAAAAGCGGTCTGGTCGATTATCGACAAAGCAGCCATCGAAGCGCAGCTTTGATCGCATCTGCGGATTGACTCTTGAGGCCCCTCCCCCTATAAGCCGCGTCACGTTCGCCCGCGCGGGTTAACGGATGGTTTGCGCTGTCCGCCGCAAGGGAAAAGAACCAGCTCCTGTTCATGAGAGCATGATCCCGGAAAAGGGAAACCGGCTTCGGGCCAGATCATGCTCAACTGAAAAACAGAATTAAGAAGGGCCGCACACCGCGGTATTAAAAAAATGAAGCGCACTTATCAGCCATCCAAGATCGTCCGCAAGCGTCGTCACGGTTTCCGTGCACGCATGGCTACCACCGGCGGCCGCAAGGTTCTCGCCGCTCGCCGTTCGCGCGGCCGTAAGCGGCTTTCCGCTTAATCTTATCCCGCGCAGCAGCGCGGTGATCAGAAACATGAAAAAGCCGAAACAAATACTCCGCCTTCGCAAGAGAGCGGAGTTTTTGGCTTTAAGGAACGGTGAAAAGCGGCGTGGTCCGCTGTTTCTTCTCGAAGTCCGCGAGCGGACGGAAGAGGAATCGGCAGTGGCCAAAATTGGCGACAAGCCCCGCGCCGGCTTCACCGTCACCAAGAAGAACGGCAACGCCGTGATACGAAATCGCATCCGTCGCAGGTTGAGAGAAGCGGTACGTTGTCACGCAGGACGTGACATGGCGCCTTCGACCGACTATGTGATCGTAGCGCGCGAGCAAGCTCTCACTGCGCCCTTTTCGCGACTGACCGAGGAACTCACCCGCCGCATCACGGCAAAGGGTGAGCGGAAAGGCGAAGGGAAACGCCGAACGGAAAGACCGGAATCAGGACCCGTCAATGGAAAATAAACGCAATTTCTTCATCACCATTGCCCTGTCCATCCTCATACTGACGCTGTGGCAAGTGTTTTATCTGGGTCCGAAAACGGAAGCCCAGCGGGAGCAGGCACGCATTGAGGAGCAACAGCGGCAGGCCCAGCAGGCAGCCCAGGGTAGCCAGGCAGGCAACAGCGCGGGCGATACGCCGCAGGCGCCAGCCGCCTCGGGCACAATTCCCGGCCATGGTGATGTGGCAGCCGCAGGCGGCGCGCTGACCCGCGAAGCCGCAATCGCCCAGACCCAGCGCGTCCAGATCGACACGCCTTCGCTGCGCGGTTCGATCAATCTGACCGGCGCGCGTCTTGATGACCTCTTCCTCAAGAACTACCACGAGACGGTCGACGACAATTCTCCGAATATCGAACTGCTTGCGCCTTCCGCGCTGAAGCAGGGCTATTTCGTTGAACTCGGCTTCACCGGCAATGACACGACCGGCCCGGTTCCGGGTCCGAACACGGTCTGGTCCGTGGAAGGCAACGACAAGCTGACCCAGACCACGCCGGTCACGCTGACCTATACCAACGAGAAGAACATCACCTTCAAGCGCGTCATCTCGGTTGACGACGCTTATATGTTCGCCGTTGACGACACGATCACCAACAATACCGGTGCGCCGATTTCGCTGGCCTCCTATGGTCGCGTAACCCGCTTCAACCAGCCGCAAAATGCCAGCGCCACCTATGTTCTGCATGAAGGCCTGATCGGCGTCATGGGTCAGGACGGCCTGCAGGAAATCAAGTATTCCAAGGTCGAAGACGACAAGGACATCTCGTTCAAGGACGTCAATGGCGGCTGGCTCGGCATCACCGACAAGTACTGGGCCGCAACGCTGGTACCGCCGCAGGACGAAAAGTTCACCGGTCGCTTCTCGCACTTCACCAATGATCGCCCGCGCTACCAGACCGATTTCCTCGGCGCGCCGATGACCATTGAGGCTGGCCAGTCGCAGACGCTGAAGAACCACGTCTTTGCCGGTGCAAAGGTCGTCACCCAGATTCAGGCTTATGAAAAGCAGCTCGGCATCAAGCAGTTCGAACTGCTGATCGACTGGGGCTGGTTCTACTTCATCACCAAGCCGATGTTCTACCTCATCGACTGGATCTACAAGTTCTCCGGCAATTTCGGCGTCGCCATTCTGGTTGTCACCGTTCTGCTCAAGGGCCTGTTCTTCCCGCTCGCCAACAAGTCGTACAAGTCGATGGCGCGCATGAAGCTGGTTCAGCCGAAGATGACGGAAATCCGCGAAAAATACGCGGACGACAAGATGAAGCAGCAGCAGGCCATGATGCAGCTGTACAAGGAAGAGAAGATCAATCCGCTCGCAGGCTGCTGGCCGGTGCTGGTGCAGATTCCGGTGTTCTTTGCCCTGTATAAGGTTCTCTACGTCACCATCGAAATGCGCCACGCGCCGTTCTTTGGCTGGATTCAGGATCTTGCAGCACCGGATCCAACCTCGCTCTTCAACCTGTTCGGCCTGCTGCCTTTCGCCGTGCCGCACTTCCTGATGATTGGCGTCTGGCCGCTCCTGATGGGTATCACGATGTTCCTGCAGATGCGCATGAACCCGACCCCGCCGGATCCGACACAGGCTGCGATCTTCACCTGGATGCCGATCATCTTCACCTTCATGCTGGCTTCGTTCCCGGCTGGTCTGGTGATCTACTGGGCATGGAACAACCTGCTCTCGATCACCCAGCAGGGCATCATCATGAAGCGTCAGGGCGTCAAGATCGAGCTCTTCGATAACCTCAAGGGCATGTTCAAACGAAAGCCCAATGAGGCGAAGAAATAGAACTGAAAGAACCCCGCTCAGGCGGGGTTTTTTATGCCGTCATGTTGACAATGCGGCCCATACCATTGATGCGTGTGTTCTACAGAATAAAGCGACCAGGATAAAAACATTGAGCGAGCAGGATAAGAAGCAGGCGGCAATCAATGCAGCTCAGGCGGCGGCAGATGCGACCCGCGCGGCGCAGGCGGCACTGGTCGAGCAAGGCCGTGCACTGTTCAAGAAGTCGTGGATCTTTATCCGCGGCGTGCCGTCGATGCAGTTCCTGCCACCGGAAGGCCCGGTGGAAATCGCCTTTGCCGGACGCTCCAATGTCGGCAAGTCATCGCTGATCAACGCTCTGGTCAACAAGAAGGGCCTTGCGCGCACATCCAATACGCCGGGCCGCACGCAGGAACTGAACTATTTCGTGCCGGACGGTTATTCCGGCGAGAACGGCGACCTGCCGCCGCTGGCCCTCGTGGACATGCCCGGCTATGGCTTCGCCGAAGCACCCAAGGCCCATGTCGATGCCTGGACGCGGCTTGTTTTCGACTATTTGCGCGGACGCACCACGCTGAAGCGCGTCTATGTGCTGATCGACGCCCGCCACGGCATCAAGAAGAACGACGCCGAGGTGCTCGACCTTCTCGATAAGGCTGCCGTGTCCTACCAGATCGTGCTGACCAAGATCGACAAGATTAAACCGGCGGGCGTGCCGCGCCTGATGGCGGATACGCACAAACTCACCTTCCGCCGCGCAGCCTGCTTCCCCGGTATTATCGCCACCTCGTCGGAAAAGGGCCTCGGCCTCGACGATTTGCGCGCCGCTATTGCTCTGGTGATCAAAGAATCCTGATCTCAGCCTGACCTGTCCTCAAAGAGGACAGGTTTCCGGCAGATTGTTCAGTCCCTGATTGCGGTGCTCGAACTGCACGTCGATCTTTTCCCCGTCGCGGGTCATGCGCAGCACATAGATGCTGTCGAAATCGTCGCCCGACCATTTGGGCACGCTGTGCTTGTCGCCACCATTCTCCTTGACGATGTCGCGTACCAGCTTGACGATCTGCTTGTGCTCCCAGCCAACCAGAACGGTCGCATTGCGATAGGCGGGTGCTGCCAGCGCTTCTTCCAGCTTGTCGATATCTTCGAAGCCAAAACGCGTATCGACCGGCAGGCCGAGCGAAATCGCGGTTGGCTCGACGGTGGCCAGCGGACGCACATAGGCATAGGTCTCGCCCTTGTCATCCTTCTCCTCGGACGGATTGGGCGCAAAAATCGCCGCAGGCTTGCCGAACTGTTTTGTAATGACCGCTGGCAGTTTCAGCGAGCGGTTCAGGCCGCGACAGCTTAGCTGCCCCAATCCTGCTTCCGGCTTTTCGCCATGGCGGACAAAGATCACGGTTTGTGTGGAGGATGCCGCAGCAGCAGTGCTTTGAGCAGCATTGAGGGCAAAGAGCGAAACCAGAGCGGTCAAAATCAACCGACGCATTGAAACAACTTTCTTCATGGAACAGTGAAACTATAAAATCAGGATTTACATAGAACACTGGCAGCAGTGTCCAGCCAACTATTCGTGAAAAATAAGCCGCGAGACCGTTTTCGCGGATTCCATTTGAATCAAAACCGGTCTAGAAAAGCCTGCCTCTTCTGCCCTGTCGCCAGCCATGGAGCCCGCGATGACGACCCTTGAAAATTCCGAAAAGCAAGCGCAACTCCTCTCCGCCGCCCTGCCCTATATGCAGCGCTACGAGAACAAGCACGTCGTCGTGAAATATGGCGGCCACGCCATGGGCAATCCGGAGCTTGGCAAGGCGTTTGCCCGCGATATTGCGCTTTTGAAACAGTCCGGCATCAACCCGATCGTCGTGCATGGCGGCGGACCGCAGATTCAGGCCATGCTGACCAAGCTCGGCATCGAATCCCGTTTTGAAGGCGGATTGCGCGTCACCGACGAAAAGACCGTCGAAGTGGTGGAAATGGTTCTGGCCGGTTCCATCAATAAGGAAATCGTCGCCCTCATCAATGCCGAAGGCGAATGGGCCATCGGCCTGTGCGGCAAGGACGGCAACATGGTTTTCGCGCAGAAGGCGCACAAGACCGTCATCGACCCCGATTCCAACATCGAGAAGGTACTCGATCTCGGCTTCGTCGGCGAACCGGCGGAAGTGGACCGCACGCTGCTCGATCTTCTGGCGCGTTCCGAGATGATCCCGGTCATCGCGCCGGTCGCTCCCGGCCGCGACGGCCACACCTACAACATCAATGCCGACACCTTTGCCGGTGCTATCGCAGGCGCGCTTGCCGCAACCCGCCTTCTGTTCCTGACCGACGTTCCGGGCGTGCTGGACAAGGACAAGAAGCTGATCAAGGAACTCTCCGTTGCTGATGCGCAGGCGCTCATCAAGGACGGTACGATTTCCGGCGGCATGATCCCCAAGGTCGAAACCTGCATCGAAGCAATCCGCCGTGGCGTGGAAGGCGTTGTCATCCTCAATGGCAAGACCCCGCATTCCGTCCTGCTGGAACTTTTCACCGAACATGGTGCCGGCACGCTGATCGTGCCATAAAGCCCCATGACCAATAGTTCCAACGCTTCGGCCTTCACTCCAGCTTTTCAGCATATCACTGACTGGGTGTTTGATCTCGACAACACGCTCTATCCCCACGCCGCCAATCTGTTTTCGCAGATCGACGTGAAGATGACGAGCTATGTCGAAAACCTGCTGCAATTGCCGCGCGAGGAAGCGCGTCGCATCCAGAAGCAGTTCTATCTCGACTATGGCACCACGCTGAAAGGCCTGATGGAATGCCATCAGATCGATCCGGACGACTTTCTGCAAAAGGTGCACGACATTGACTATAGTTGGCTGAAGCCCGATCCGGCGCTTGGCGAAGCGATCAAGTCCCTGCCGGGCCGCCGCTTCATCTTCACCAATGGCGATCGCGGCCATGCCGAGCGCGCGGCACGCCAGCTCGGTATTCTCGATAATTTCGACGATATTTTCGACATCGTCGCTGCCGGGCTGATGCCAAAGCCGGAACGTGTCACCTATGACCGTTTTCTGGGCGCTTTTGGTGTCGATGCCAGTAAGGCCGTGATGTTCGAGGATCTGGCGCGCAACCTCGTCGTGCCCAAGGCGCTCGGCATGAAAACCGTTCTGGTGGTGCCGAATAATTTCGAGCCGACCTTCTCGGAAATCTGGGAAAGCGATCCGGAATTTACCGATCAGGTCGACTATGTGACGGATAATCTGACCCAGTTTCTGGAACAGATCATTGCAGGCAGATAGGCATTTTACTGGCCTCGAACAGTCTATCGATGCGGCGGCCCACCGTGTCCTCGACCGGCTGCCGCGCAACCGCCTGACCGACGGACTGATTGAATTTCTGGTCTTCGGCCTCAAACAGGCTTGGGCCTGCCTGTTTGGCGGCGCCATGCTCGGCCTCATCATCCTCACCCGCTGGCTGTGGCCGGAAAGCGGGGTTGGCGGTATCGCCGGTTACGTCACGCGCTATGATTTTCTCTTCCTTTCCGCGCTGGCTATCCAGCTTGCCATGCTGGTCTTCAAGCTGGAGGCATGGGAGGAAGCCAAGGTCATCCTGATTTTCCATGTCGTCGGCACGGCCATGGAAGTGTTCAAGACCCATGCCGGTTCATGGATCTATCCGGAAGAGAACTTCTTCCGCATCGGCGGCGTGCCACTGTTTTCAGGCTTCATGTATGCGGCAGTCGGCTCCTATATGGCGCGCATCAACCGCATCTTCGACATTCGGCTGAACCATTATCCGCCGCTCTGGACAACACTGGTGCTGGCGGCTGCGATCTATGTCAATTTCTTCGCCCATCATTTCATCTGGGACATTCGCTGGCCGCTGTTTGCGCTGACATTCGCCTTGTTCTGGCGCACCAGCATGCATTATCGCGTGTTCCGCTTTCGGCACAAAATGCCTCTGCTCCTCGCCTTTCTGCTAACCTCGCTCTTCATCTGGTTTGCGGAGAATATCGGCACGTGGTCGAAGGCCTGGCTCTATCCCAACCAGCATAATGGCTGGGTGCCGGTTTCGCTCGGCAAGCTCGGCTCATGGTATCTCCTGATGATCATTTCCGTCGTGCTGGTCACGCTGGTTCATCGTCCTCGCCCCTATGAGGGCGAGAAAGACGCACAATCGCTTACTCCTGAAAAGGCAGAAGCATAAGCCTGCAACGTCCGGTCAAAACTTGCCCGTGACATCAATGCTCGCGCCATAGGCCATATCCCGGTTAACGGTTCGCGCAAGATAAGGCGTCACGCCAACACTCAAGACCTCGCTGAACGCATAGGACAAACTGGTCGAAAGGCTGCCGCGTGTATGCGCTGCATCTGCATCGAAGCTGAGCGCGCCGATATAGTCGGCGCTCGCCATCACGCTCGGATCATCATGCAGGATATCCTGTTCGATCTCCGCATTAATCAGCCAGCGCACCCGCTCGCTCAACGGCATGGCATAGTTCGCCCCAAGATAGACGCCCAAGCGCCGCGATTTCACATCGGAATAGGTGAACGGGAAATAAGCATTGGTTTCCGTGTACCCATCCATCTTGAGATCGCTGTAGCGCAGCCCCGCATAATAACCGATGGCAGCATTGTCCGGGAGATCGTGCGACCGTCCCGCTTCGAGCGATGCCCCCCAGCCCCTGATTGTGCTCTCGCCCGTGCCCGCCTCGGTATAATTCAATACCTGCCGCGTCCGCTCAATATCGTAGCGATTGGCGGCAACCGAACCTTGCAGATACCAGTGACCCGTTGCTGTTGGCGCGCGCCAGCGGGCATAGAAGCCGCCGCCCAGATTGTCATTATCCCGGTCGAAACTTTCCGGCATGTCGCGCCAGAAGGAATGTGCGACTGTGATGCCTGCCAGAAAATTATCAGTGAAGGCATGCGCCATGGAAATCCAGCCAAGCGCATCGGTCTTCCCGCCCGCATGCCCAACATCGGCTGAAAGCGAGTAGCAACTTTCGCCCGCCTTCGCGACATCACATGCGCGCTGCAAGCGCCCCAATGTTCCGCGTTGTGATTCCATCAGCGAAAATGTGTCTCCCGCCAAAGCAGCGACAGTCTTCGCCGTATTGGTCACATCGACACCGACCGACTGCACAGTTTGCGTTGAACCAGCCCCCGCTGTCGGCGATTGTGAAGATTCCGTCGTCGTCGACGAACCCGATTGAGCGCCAGACCCTGCTTCAGTTCCGGCTGTCTGTTGTTCGGCTCCCCCCGAGCCAGACTCTGTGGGCGTTCCGTTGTCCGATGGTGTCGAGCCTTCGCCCGCTGCCGGTGGTTGCTGAGATTCTGCACCCGTAGACAATCCCGATTGACCGCCTGAGCCAGCTTCAGACCCGGGTGACTGCTGCTCTGTTCCGCCCGCGCCGGGATCCGGTGTAGGAGTTTCGACAACCGGCGGTGTTGCCGTTTCGCCCGGATCAGGATTCGGTGTTGGCGTGCCTGTGACCGGCGGAGCCGAAATCAGGAGCTTCCAAATGGTTGCATGTGAAACCCCGGACGCGAGTGTCGACGTTCCGACCACAACTGTCCCATCTGCCGACATGGCATTGGCCGTAGAAGACACGCCGCCAAGTGTTCCGAGATCAGTGGGCGCGGTTGCGCCATTCGCCCAGTAAACCGCGTGCAGATTGCCGTCTGTTGCCGACGACGATCCCGCGATGATCGAACCGTCGGCGGAGATGGACGCAACATCGGAATAATAACCGCCAAGTGTGCCAAGATCGGTCGGCGTCGTCGCGCCGTCCCTCCACGAAACGGCGTGGGTTTCACCCATCTCGGTATAGGATATGCCCGCGAGGACCGACCCGTCAGCGGAGAGCGTGAACACATCGGAATAGAACCCGCCGAGCGTGCCCAGATCGACCGGCGATGATGCACCATCGGCCCATGATGCGGCATGGATTTCACCACCGCTCGTTTCCGACTGCCCTGCAATGACGCGCCCATTTGCCGATACGACATTTGCTGCGGAATTTGAGCCGCCAAGCGTGCCGAGATCCGCTGGTGTCAAGGCGCCATTCGTCCAGGAAACTGCATGATTAGCGTTGGACACGGAAGCCGCATAGCCGACAATCACCGATCCATCCGCAGAAACGGCCTTGGCATAAGAGCCGTTGCCGTTGAGCGTTCCAAGATCAGTTGGAGAGGTCGCTCCGCTCGTCCACTTGACCGCACGGTTCATGCCGCCCGAAGTGGTGGAATTGCCGACAATGACACTGCCATCTGAGGACAGCGCAACCGCTTCGGAAAAACTGCCGCCAAGCGTGCCAAGATCGGTAGCCAGCGTCGCACCATTTGCCCAGGACACAGCGTGTAGGGCAGCACCGATCTGTGCCTGACCGACGATGAATGTGCCGTCAGCCGAGACCGCATTGACGACAGAGTTGCCACCACCCGATGTTGAGAGAACGACCGGCGTAGCGTTGCCCGCAGTCCAGGATACCGCCGATAGTCCGCCGCCGGACGTGTAGGCTCGCCCCGCCATAACTGACCCATCAGCCGACACGGCTGTCGCGGCGGCATCCCCGGTAAGCGCTCCGAAATCGAGAGTTGGCCCCGATTGCTCGACATTCGCGGCGCGAGCCGGGCAGACAGCAGCCACCGTCCCGAGCATCAGCCCGGAAATAATTTTAAGAATCGCTTTCATAGCGACATCTTAATTTGGAAAGAAGAACGATGCTGGAATATATATAATATTATTCATATAATAAAAATACATGGTACACCCCCAACAAAACCATATAAGTTTATCATATATTTATTTTTAACGACGGCAATATCTATTGTTTCAAATTTAAACAATCAATTTACAATGAAAATTACTTTTAAAGAAACTGCGAAAATTCAAAACGAAAATCCATCTGCTTACAAACATAAGCGTACGCCAACGATTTATTTAAGCCCCGAAAGCAGCCCTTTTTAGCAAACTCGCCAAAAACGAGGCAGGCGAGAAAGGTTGCCCTCTCCCGCCTGCCTAATCTTATCAAATCGGCTTCCATCAAACGGCACGTCGAAGACGAACTATCTTTCGTTGTTGCGCTTCATTCCACGCGAAACCGTTCGTGCCTCCGGTGAGACCTTAGAGCGCGTTTCGATCTGATTGGATCAGATCGGCGCTCTAATTCTTTGTTTTAACGCGCATCTTTCCCGAAAGCCGTTTCACACTTTTCGGGATGCGCTCTAGAACTTACCGGAAAGACCGATGATCGCCCCAAAACCGGTATCCTTGTTCACCGTGCGGTTCACATAAGGCGTTACACCAATGCTGACGGCATCGCTGAACGCATAGGAAACTGTGGTGGACAGACTGCCGCGAGTGTGTGCCGCATCAGAGTCGAACTTATAGGAACCGACATAATCGGCACTCGCAGTGACGCTCGGGTCCTTATGCGAAAGGTCCTGCTCAATCTCCGCATTGACAGACCAGCGCACCTTGTCGGTCAGCGCCATGCCGTAATTAGCACCGAGATAAGCGGTCGTACGCTGCGATTTCACATCCGAATAGGTGAACGGGAAATAGGCGTTGGTTTCCGTATAGCCATCCATCTTCAGATCATCGTAGCGGAGACCACCGTAATAGCCGAATGAGGACTTGTTCGCGAGATCGAAGGATTGACCCGCTTCCAGCTGCACGCCCCAGCCATTGATGGTGCTGTCACCGGTACCCGGTTCGGTGTAACCCAGAACTCGTCGCGTCCGCTTGACATCATAACGGTTGATCGCGGCAGAACCCTGCACATACCAGCTGCCATTGGCCGTCTGGTCTCTCCAGCGGGCATAAAGACCACCGCCGAGATTGTTATCCTCGTGGTCGAAATCGCCCGGAAGATCGCGCCACAGGGAATGCGCAACGGAAACACCTGCCGAGAAATTATCGGTAAAGGCGTGACCGAGCGTCATCCAGCCGAGCATATCCTTGGAGTTGCCCGATTTGCCGATATCGGTCGAGATCGAATAGCAGCTTTCGCCAGCCTTCGAGACATCGCAGGACGTTTGCAGACGACCAAGCGTTGCCCGCTGCGATTCCATGACAGAGAAGGTGTCGTGAGCAAGTGCTGCCACCGTCACCACCGTGTTCGTCACATCAATACCCACCGGTGTCGGTGCGGGTGTGGGGTCTGGAGTTGGATTCGGCGCGGGCGGCGGAACGAGCTTCCAAAGAGCCACATGATCGAAATCGTTATCGTTTGCCACAGATCCGACAATTACCGTGCCGTCGTCGGAAACTGCGTTTGCGACACTCGTATCCCGACCAAGCGTGCCGAGATCCATCGCTTGCGTCGATCCGTTTACCCATGCCGCCGCGTGTTGATTGCCGTCAGTGTAATCCGCCCCTCCAACGATGACCGCGCCATTGTTGGAAACTGCCTTTGCGGTACTCGAATTTCCGCCAAGCGTGTTGAGGTCTGTCGCTTCCGCCGATCCGTTCAGCCAGGATACTGCATGAAATTCTGCGGAGCCATTATCTGAAAACCCGACAACAACCTTGCCGTCACCGGAAACTGCAACCGCCTTGCTGATATTTCCGCCAAGAGTGTTAAGCACTGTCACATTGCTTTGACCAGTGGCCCATGAAAGCCCGCGTTCATGATTGGAACCGAGATCTTCATTTCCAATAATCATCGTACCATCGGCAGAAACGCCAATGGCCTGACTACTGACCGCATCAGCAGATGCACCGAGTTGTGTCGGGGTTGTTGTGTCACCCACCCAAGATGTCGCGTATTGTTTTCCCGTACTATCCTGCGCCCAGCCAACGATAACGTTACCGTCGCGGGATACTGCCAGTGCATCGCTGCTGTTTCCGCCGAGTGTGTTTAAATCTGTGGCGTAATGTTCAACGCTCGGATCGTCTGAAATATTTACCCATTTTACCGCGTGATTAATACGGTTCTCGTCCTGCGCACTACCAACAATCACACTGCCGTCGCCAGAAAGCGCGTGCGCCTCAGCAGCTGTATCGATAAAGCCGTCGCCCAAGTCAACGCCATCGAGGCCCACGCCCTTTGACGAACCGTTCAACCACACAGTAGCCTGCTTATCTGGATCCTCAAGACGTTCACCCGACCACCCAATGATCACCTTGCCGTTCGCGGAAACTGCTACTGCACCACTCGCTGAACCATCTGCGGACGCATAAGCAGAGTCTAATGTAGCTACACCGTCCACCCAAGTTGCCGCGCGCTGGGAGACGACAGATAGCCCTTGAGGATTGGTGTGCTCGACAAAAGCCGATCCAACAATCACCTTTCCGTCGGCGGAAACTGCAACCGCCCCACTCCCGTTCTCGCCGAAACCATCCAACAAGCCCGACTGCCCAAGCGTCCAATCATCCGCCATCGCAATGTTCACGCATCCCATCAGTGCGGACGTACCAAGCAACAGCGCAGCTGCCCTTTTCAAAACCGTGTTCATAAAAACCCTTTAAAGTAAGCTTTGCAGTATTTCGCCCCACGCACTGGAAAAGAGGCATGGGGAGAGCCCAAGAGGCGGGAAGAGTCCTCCCCACCACATTGACGCGACCGGAGCGCAAATGTGGAAACAACCGAGAATTTTCCGGAAGATGAAAATAATTAAATCAAAGAAACACAGAAACGGACACGCCCGCGCATCATCGAGACGAAGGCCGCAGCAATCACGCATACGCAATGAACAGCCATCAGGACAATGACACAAACACCGCCATCTTGATATTCAATTGATATTTATATTACCCACCTTTTATATAGAAATTCAATTTGGATGGTATTTTAAATTCAAACTCAGACAATACAGATGAATCCCAAATGTATTTTCAGATTATTTCATTCTAAATTTCTAATTGAATATACTGTTAATATTGAAAATGTATCCACATTCACCTGTTGAAAGGGCGCAGATTTGTGAATTAATCTAAGAAAAGCGCCCGATCTGAACGCATGCCGTGCGTGTTCAATCACATATCGATTGCAGATTTTAGACCGCGCCCGAACGGGACCTGCACCGGGGTTCGGCGCATCCGATAGAATCGAAACCGCCCCCCGGTAGTCCAAGCACTACAGCTTGGCAGCCTAGAGCTTATAAAAATCCTTGATCTGATCCCAGGCTTCGTCCGCCGTTTCGACGAAGTTCAGAAGCTCGATATCGGCCGGCGAAATCGTGCCCTGTTCGGCCAGAAACTCGATATTGATCGCCTTGGTCCAGAACTCCTTGCCAAACAGGATCAGCGGCATGCGCTCCATACGGTTGGTCTGGATCAGTGTCATTGCTTCAAAAAGTTCGTCCATCGTGCCGAAGCCGCCCGGAAAAACGCAGATCGCCTTGGCGCGCATCAGGAAGTGCATCTTCCTGATCGCGAAATAATGGAAGTTGAAGCAAAGCTCCGGCGTCACATAGGGGTTGGGCGCCTGTTCATGCGGCAGCACGATGTTGAGGCCGATGGTCGGCGCACCGACATCCGCCGCACCACGATTGCCCGCTTCCATCACGCCCGGTCCGCCGCCCGTCACCACGATGAACTCGCGATAATAGGTCGTGGCGGAATATTCCGAGCACAGGCGGGCGAATTTGCGCGCTTCCTCGTAATAATGTGAATTGGCTTCGAGGTTCTTTTTCTGCACCTCGTTCTTGGCCGCCCATGCCTCGCCGCCCGGCTCCGGAATACGCGCGCCGCCAAACATCACCACCGTCGATTTGATGCCACGGTCGGCAAGGATCAGCTCCGGCTTGAGAAGTTCGAGTTGCAGGCGCACAGGGCGCAGGTCGCGACGCGTCAGAAAATCGTCATCCGTAAAGGCAAGGCGATAGGCAGGCGCTTCCGTCTGGGGCGTTTGCGGTACGGTTTTCGCCTGCTTGATCGCTTCCTCGGAATTCGGGAACGGCGTCCAGCCGGACTTCTCCATCGGGTTCATGCTTCTCACCTGCTCCTTACAACCTGCTACCAAATCCATTCTGGCGCTAAATGCTTAATCTGTCTCAAACATGACAGACATTGTTCGAGAATGGAGATCAAGAGAGCGCAATTGCACCGTGATCAATAGGTGATTGACCCATATGGCGCCTTCGCTTAATCACTTTCATGACAATCGGCCGGACCAAGTGCCCGGTCTGCCATCCGCTGCCCTTTCACGGAGACTGCACCCCATGACCAAGCCAGACCTCGCCTCCCTTGAAAAGACCATCGACAAGGCTTTTGACGAGCGCGACGGTGTCAATACGGCAACCCGCGGCGAAATCCGCGATGCCGTTGAACAGTCGCTTATCCTGCTCGATCGCGGCGAGGCCCGTGTCGCAGAAAAACAGGCGGACGGCAACTGGCAAGTCAATCAATGGCTGAAGAAAGCCGTGCTGCTCTCCTTCCGGCTCAACCCGATGGAAGTCATCAAGGGCGGCCCCGGCCAGTCCTCCTGGTGGGACAAGGTGCCGTCCAAGTTCGACGGCTGGACTGCCAATGAGTTCGAAAAGGCCGGTTTCCGCGCTGTGCCCAACTGCGTCGTGCGTCACTCGGCCTATATTGCGCCGAACGCTATCCTGATGCCGTCTTTCGTCAATCTCGGCGCTTATGTCGATGAGGGCACCATGGTCGATACCTGGGCGACCGTCGGTTCCTGCGCACAGATCGGCAAGCATGTGCATCTGTCCGGCGGCGTTGGCATCGGCGGCGTTCTGGAACCGATGCAGGCCGGACCGACCATCATCGAAGACAATTGCTTCATTGGCGCGCGTTCGGAAGTCGTCGAAGGCTGCATCGTGCGTGAAGGTTCAGTGCTCGGCATGGGCGTGTTCATCGGCAAGTCGACCAAGATCGTCGACCGCGCCACCGGCGAAGTGTTCTATGGCGAAGTTCCGCCTTACTCGGTGGTTGTTGCAGGCACCATGCCCGGCAAGAACGTGCCGGGCGAAAACTGGGGTCCGAGCCTCTATTGCGCCGTGATCGTCAAGCGCGTCGATGAAAAGACCCGCTCGAAGACCTCGATCAACGAATTGCTGCGCGACTGACGCCTTGCAGCGCTAACAGACAACAAAAAGGCGAAGCTTGTGCTTCGCCTTTTTGTTTTGGGGGTCGTTTGATGCAATCGATCTCTGGATCGACTGCTCCCATCGGATGGCACGAAGCCTCTGGTCCGGGCATGTGTCCGAGGAGGCTTCGCAGCCATCCTCCGGGGAGATTCTTATGCTATCGAACCATTAGTTCTCATAGCTGGAGGGCGAAGCATCGCCGAAGCGATTGGCTGAACCATCATGATAAACCGGGGCCGACTGACGAATGGTGGCGGTTGCGGTGTAGTCCACATCGCCCTTTGTACCGAAGAGCGGGGCCGTATTCGGAGTCTTGAAGGCCTTGTCCTGAACGACCTGGGATTCCGGCATGCCGACATAAGGATTTTCGGCATAGGCAGCACCGGCGCTAAGAGCAACTGCAAGGGCAGCAAGAGCGAACTTTTTCATTTTCGTATTCCTTTGCATCCTGTCCCCTTCCTCGGCATCTGGCCGTTCAAGCCTTCTTCAGGCATCAGGGACTTCGAGGTTGAGCTTAATTGAGCCTTTGCGGCTTTCCCTTCCGGCATCCGGCAGATCTTCAAGACCCGTTCCGACAACACCTTCGGGATGACATGCTATGGCTGAAAGCCATTAGCCCTGATTGGCATCGCCAAAACGATTGGCCGAACCATCGCGGTAAACCGGAGTGCTGATCGCTGCAGGCGCAGTGTAGTCAACGGATTGCGATGCAACCGGGGTACGATCATTTGCATAGAGATTCTCAGGTTCACCAACGCGTGGATTTTCAGCGAAAGCAGCACCGGCACTCAAAGCAAGGGCAGCAGCGGCAAGAACAAACTTCTTCATTTCAATCTCCTGATAAAATGGAGCGGCGTATCAATTCGCCGTTCCGATATGTCCGAAATGGGTAACAATGGCGAAAAGTTCCAGTCACAAAAACTTTAGAAAGACCACACATTCGTGCACAGCGCTTACGGCAATCGTTGCAATTAATTCAAAAAAAATAATTAAAAACAAAATGATAGTTTTATTATTCGTCATCACGGACGCATTACAGTCGTTAATTTGTTCACCAAACCCGAACAGTGTGTCTCGGGTTATTGTATAATAAACGTGAACAATGACGGCATTGCCCGCCCTCCGACCCAAGACCAGCAAAGTCAGCGCAACAAAAAAGCCGCATCGAGGATGCGGCTTTTCAGAAAACAGGTTTGGGGAACGCGCCCCCTCGGCTCGCTATCAGTTATTCGCGACGGCAACCGAACGACCGGCAATGGAAACCCACTGGCCGGAATTGGCAGGCGACTGCATCTTGATATAACGATAGGACGTCTTCTCCACTGGCAGCACGTCGTCGCGCAGGTTGTCGAGAATATAATCGCCGTGATCAGTACGGGCGGTGAGCACAATATGCGCCTCGCTGCCCTGCACCATGGTGATGAGAAGCTGCGACGCACTCATGCCGCGCGCCATCAACTGCGCACGCTTCATCAGCACATAATCCTCGCAATCGCCCTTGCCATTGACTGGAATGGTCCAGTAATCGCGCTTACCGTAATTATCCTGATCGGAAACGGGCTTGATACGGTGATTGACGGAGCTGCTTACGCTCTGCAGGAGCTTCATACGCTGTGGAGTGAGCTGCATCGGCGGCAACACGCTATGGCCACGGCAATCGCGTGGATTGCGCCCGCAATAGTCCTTGTGTCCGTAAGGGATGCTTGTCACTCCGCCCGCTTCACTCCACTGTGCAGCCTTGGCTGGTACCATCGTTGCTCCGAAGAGCGCCATCATGCCTGCTACAGTTGTGGTGATTAAACGCATGCACAGTTTCCCATTATTAAAAACGTTCCCGCTGATCGGCCCGTTTCCCGGGTCTCGTTATCAACTCTTTTTTAACTAACGATGACAGACGCCCTCCGGTCAAGAAAATTTCGTTCCCGAATTGCAACCAAGTTGGAAAAGCGCGTGAAGAGTGAATTTTCAGACATGGCTACGGCCAACGGTTTGTGGTTCCATCCGGACGCATCCCGATCTAGTCTCACTCTCCAGACGATTCTTGAGTAAGAAGCCGACATCATGAGCCTAGCAGTCAATCCCGCCGAAAATCTCGCCGCCCTCATCCGCTGCCCATCCGTAACGCCCGCCGAAGGCGGCGCGCTGACGGCGCTGGAAGCGATGCTGAAACCAATGGGCTTTTCCGTTGAACGGCCCGTCTTCAGCGAAGACGGCACGCCCGACATCGAAAACCTCTATGCCCGCAAATCCGGCAACGGACCGCATTTGATGTTTGCCGGCCACACGGACGTCGTTCCGCCCGGCGATGAAAACGACTGGAAGCACCCCCCCTTCTCCGCCGCTATCGAAGACGGCGTCATGTATGGGCGCGGCGCTGTGGACATGAAGGGTGGCGTTGCCTGTTTCGTTGCTGCTGTCGCCCGCCATGTGGAAAAGCATGGCAGCCTGAAAGGCAGCGTCTCCTTCCTCATCACCGGCGACGAAGAAGGTCCTGCGGTCAACGGCACCGTAAAACTGCTCGCCTGGGCAAAGCAGCGCGGCGAAAGCTGGGACGCTTCGATTGTCGGTGAGCCGACCAACCCAAATGCGCTTGGCGACATGATCAAGATTGGTCGTCGCGGCTCGCTTTCCGGCACGATTACCGTTCACGGCGTGCAGGGCCATGCGGCCTATCCGCATCTGGCGGAAAACCCGGTGCGCGGCATCACCACGCTGGTGGAAAGCCTGCTTTATCCGGCCTTCGATCAGGGCACTGCCGATTTCCAGGCCAGCAATCTGGAAGTCACCACCATCGACGTTGGCAACAAGGCCACCAATGTCATCCCGAACAAGGCCACGACCTCGTTCAATATCCGTTTCAACGACACATGGACGGCGGAAAGCCTGCAAGCCGAAATCCGCGCACGCCTCGAAAAGGCCGCCCGCGACAATCGTCTGCGCCCCGGCCGCGAAACGCCGATCAGCTATGAGCTGGCATGGCGCGAAAGCCCAAGCCACGTCTTCCTGACCCGCGATGAAAAGCTGATCGGTACGCTGACAGCCTCTGTCGAAGCGGTGACCGGCAAGCGGCCAGAGCTGTCGACCTCCGGCGGCACGTCGGATGCGCGTTTCATCAAGGATTATTGCCCGGTGGTGGAATTCGGCCTTGTGGGCCAGACCATGCATATGGTCGATGAACGCGTGGCCCTTGCCGACCTTGAAGGGCTGACACAGATTTATGAGCGTTTCATCGCTGATTTCTTTGGGTAACGCATAGGCCCGGAAAGCTGCATGACTTTTCGGACTGGATCATGCGAAACATTGGGGAGCCCATGCCGAGCCTGGACGATATTTACCGATATTTCCTGGGCGTCTGGAAAATGATGCTCGGTCGCCGCGACGGTCTCGATTATCTCGACATATCCGCCGAGGGTTTCTGGTCTTCCTTTTTCGCAATAGCGGTGGCTCTGCCACCGCTTTTTGCCAGTTGGGTAGCCTATGCCGCCGATCTCACCGCCGGGCGCGAGGAAGCGGGCATCCGCTTTGCCATCGTCATGAGGGCGGCCTTCGTCGATATTGCAGCATGGGTGGTGCCGCTTGCCATCATCGGCATGCTGGCCAAGCGGATCGGCATTGTCAAACGCTATGCGGCCTATGTGATCGCCACCAATTGGGGCAGCGCGCTTCTGGCCTGGGTCTTTGCCCCGATCACCCTGCTACAGCTGTTCTTTCCGGGGCGTTTTGATGTCGCGACGCTTTTCGCGTTCATCATGTTCGGTGCTTCGATTGTGCTGAGTTATCGGCTGACCTTTGTGGCGCTGCAACGTCCGCATGCTTTCGCAGCACCGTTCTTCGCCTGCGTCTTCTTCGGCTCGCTGTTCCTCACCGTGCTGCTTCAGCAGATCTTCGGCATCGGCTTCGACCCGCACGCTTATTAAAACGGGAAAGCGTAATCGACACCGATTAGATAAAGACCGTAAGGCGGCGCGACCTGACCGCAAGCCTTGCGGTCGCGTGCTTCAAGCGCCGCCTGCAAATCATCCGCCGTCCAGCGACCGACGCCCACTTCCATCAGGCTGCCTGCAAAGGAACGCACCTGATTGTGCAGGAAAGAGCGCGCCGAAACACGCATTTCGATGATTTCGCCATCACGCGTAATATCAAGCCGGTCGAGCGTCTTGACCGGGCTTTTGGCCTGGCACTGCGTGGCGCGAAAGGTCGTGAAATCGTGTTCGCCCAGAAGAAGCTGCGCCGCTTCGTGCATAGCCTCGTGATCAAGGCGCTTTTGCACCCACCAGGCGCGCTGATAATCGACAGCCAGCGGAGCACGACGATTGTGGAAGCGATAGAGATAATGTCGTCCTTGCGCGGAAAAACGCGCATCGAAACTGTCCGTCGTCTTCTCGACATTGAGGATGCTCACGCGCTCATTGGCCATGACCAGATGCGCATTGACCGCATCGCGCACCTTGCCCGCGCCCCAATCCTTGCTGAGATCGACATGCGCAACCTGCGCCGTCGCGTGCACGCCTGCATCGGTGCGACCCGCCGCGCTTAACGCCAGATCCTCGCCGCAGAATTTCTTGAACGCCTGCTCGATAGCGCCCTGAACGGTATGGCCGTTTTCCTGACGCTGCCAGCCCGCATAGGGGGTGCCGTCATATTCGACCAGAAGCCTGTAGCGCGGCACGGGCCTACAAAACCTTCGTAACCGTCGCGCCGCGCAGAAATTCCTGCGCTGGCAAAGACTTGCCGCCTGAACGCTGCAAGGTGACGAGCCGCACGGCGCCCCCGCCGCAGGCAACCGTCAGCCGGTCGTCCAGCATAGTACCCGCAGCACCGGAACCTTCGCCCAGCGTCGAGCGCTGAAGTTTCACACGCTCGACAGCGCCATTGATTTCCATCTCGCACCATGCACCCGGAAAAGGCGCAAGGCCGCGAATGGCATTGTGCACATCACGGGCAGGCTTCGACCAGTCAATGCGTGCTTCGGCCTTGTCGATCTTGGCGGCATAGGTGACACCTTCTTCCGCCTGCGGCTGCAATGTCAGGCTTTCGCGCTCAAGCGCGCCCAACGCCCGCACCATCAGGTCGGCACCGATCATGCTCAGGCGATCATGCAATTCGCCTGCCGTCATATCCGGCGTGATCGCCACTTTTTCAGCCATGGCGACCGGGCCCGTATCCAGCCCTTCGTCCATCTTCATAATCATCATGCCGGTTTCACTATCGCCCGACATGATGGCCCGCTGGATGGGCGCGGCACCGCGCCAGCGCGGCAGAAGCGAGGCATGGCCATTGTAGCAGCCTAGCCGCGGCGCATCGAGAATAGCTTTGGGCAACAGCAAACCATAGGCGACGACGATGGCGACATCAGCCTCCAGGCTCGCAAACACTTCCTGCTCTTCCGCACCCTTGAGGCTCTTCGGCGTGAAGACGGGGATACCGAACTGCTCGGCCTTTTCATGGACAGGCGACTTGGTCAGTTCCAGCCCTCTGCGTCCTGCCGGACGCGGCGGTTGCGAATAGACGGCCACCACATCATAGCCCTGCCCGATAATGGCGGTCAGGATCGGCACGGAAAAATCCGGCGTGCCCATGAAGACAATACGCATCTAAAGAGCCTTTTTCGACGCCCGCTGGCTGGCGAGCTTCTTGAACTTCTTGATGACCATATCGCGCTTCAACTTGGAAATATGATCGATGAAGAGCACACCATTGAGATGATCGATCTCGTGCTGCAGGCAGGTTGCCATCAGGCCATCGGCTTCCATTGCGTGCGGCTTGCCATCGGCATCGAAATATTTGACCTGAATGGCGGCTGGCCGTTCCACTTCCGCATAATAATCCGGAATGGACAGGCAGCCTTCTTCATAGGTGCTGACTTCATCCGTCACGCCGACAATCTCGGGATTGATGAAGACATGCGGCGCTTTATCCTCGCCTTCCTTTGCAAGGTCGATGACGAGCATGCGGATCGGCTCGCCAACCTGAATGGCGGCAAGGCCAATGCCCGGCGCGTCATACATGGTGTCGAACATGTCGCCGGCAAATTTGCGCAGCTGATCGTCAAAGCGCTCCACTGGCTTGGAAACCAGGCGCAACACAGGATCGGGAAGGATGATAAGCGGTTTTACTGACATGCGCTTCACGTAATCGCTTGTGACAGAATCGTCAATTGTGCTTTGCAAAATGTTCCTGTTTTGATCTCATCAAGCCCGTACGAATCAGCTAAGCTTCGCACATGGAAAACCAGAACCTCTTGAATGAGCCGCTTTTGCAGCTCGGTGCCACATCGCTCACGCTGGGAGATATTCTTCTGGCTGGCATTGTGGTGGTGGTGCTCTGCCTTGTCATTTTCCTGATCGCCGCAACGCGCTCTGCGCGCCTGCGCGCCGTTGCCGAAGCACAGGCCGAGGACCGCGCCCGCGACGCCGAATATCGCATGGCGGAAATTCTGAAAGCACAGGCGGAGATGCAGGGCCGCATGCAGACCATGGCGGAGGTTTTCGGCTCACGACAGGCGGAGTTGAACCAGTCGATCCGCGAACGGCTCGACGGCATGACGCATCGCATCGGCCAGACCATGACCGAGCAGACCCGCTCGACCCATGAAAATCTTGCCAAATTGCAGGAGCGTCTGGCCGTCATCGACACGGCACAGAGCAATATCCAGTCGCTCGCCGGACAGGTGGTGCAGTTGCAGGCGATCCTCGCCAACAAGCAGACGCGCGGTGCTTTCGGCCAGTCACGCATGGAAGCGATCATCGCCGACGGTTTGCCACAAGGCGCTTATGAATTTCAGGCGACGCTCTCCAACGGCACCCGTCCCGACTGCCTCGTGCGCATGCCCAACAAAGCACCGTCACTCGTGATCGACGCCAAGTTTCCGCTCGAAGCTTGGAACGCCATGCGTGAGAAGGAGCATCCTGACGCCCGCAAAGCTGCTGTTGTGCAGTTCCGTCGCGATATGGAAATCCATATCAAGGATGTTTCCGACAAATATCTGATCCCCGGCGAAACGCAGGATACGGCTTTCCTGTTCGTGCCGTCGGAATCGATCTTCGCTGATATTCACGAACATTTCGAAGCGCTGATCCAGCGCGCGCACCGGGCGCGGATCGTGATCGTTTCGCCGTCGCTGCTAATGCTGTCGATACAGGTCATTCAGGCGATCCTGAAAGACGCCCGCATGCGCGAACAGGCGCATGTCATTCAGGGCGAAGTGATCCGCCTCATGGAAGATGTGGGCCGCCTCGACGAGCGCGTGCGCAAGCTGCAGACGCACTTTGTGCAGGCCAACAAGGATATTGACGATATTCTGGTGTCATCCAACAAGGTCACCCGGCGCGGCGCGAAAATCGAAGCGCTGGAATTTGGCGAAAAGCCTGCCGAGGAAACGCCCCGCCCGCAGCCAAGACCGGCGGAAAGCGCGCCCACCCAAATGCGCCTGCGCGTGGTGGATGAGGACTGATCGTGTTTTCCCTCGTCCTTCGATGAACTCATGATGAGGTGCCGCTTCGCACCTCCTCAGGATGAGGGAAGCTTACAATAGAGGCGCTGCCGTCGCCCTCATCCTGAGGTCATCGAAGGATCGGAGTAAGAACCCTTCATGAATTGGCTGGTCGGTCCGAATGACCGAGATCGCGTTCCGGCCAGACGAGATCGCGGACGCGTTGTTTCAATACTTTGGCTTCCGGAAAGCCGCCGTCGCGCTTGCGCTCCCAGATGAGTTCTTCGTTGCCATCTGGCATCAGCACGCGGATTTCAAAAACCCCGCCAGTCCCCGGACGCAATGCAACTTCCCCCAGATCCTGCCCGAAAGTCTGCAACAGTTCCTGTGCCATCCACGCAGCGCGCAGCAGCCAATTGCATTGGGTGCAGTAGGTGATGGAGATGCGGGGATTTGCGGACATTTATTATCTTGCCTTTCTTTAACTTAAGATGGATGCTTATATATTAGTAAATCAATATATTAGAAGTATATAATCTTATTATCACCTCTTTAATATGTAAAAGTCACCCCTATATTATCATATCTATATTAGAACGGAGCCCTCATGCCCAATTTCGGAATTTCTTCATTTCTTAAAATTCTACACTTAAACGAAAAACCTCAAAAGACAGAAATTCGCAAGCGCCTGAATCCTAGTGACGGAGGAGGCTACGACTTTCACGGAAGCGTTCGGAGACTTTGTGCAGACCTGGCGCTGAATAACGCTGATCCAAGGGCGGTCATTGAACGCCTCAAAGACATAAAAAAGGTATCAGAGAGAGATTCGGCTCGAACTGGTCTTCAAGCGTTTATAAAATGGAAGAATGAACACCCAGCCCAGTTTGTGATGGCCAACAACGTTATCTACAACAGCCCTAAATCTCTGTTTAAACTGACATTTAAACCAAACTTCAGTTTGATTACTGATGACAAGGTTGCTGCGGTCCATATTTGGAATACTGCCCGGCCAGCACTCGATGATCATCTTGTCAGAGCGGTATTATCTGTATTCCCGGCGTTATATACAGTGAACAAGCCCGATGATCTTGCCGTTCTTTGCCTAAGGTCAAAGCGGCTCATTCGGCTAGGCGAACCCGATCCAAAAATACAAGAACTTGGAATTCTGCTAATTAAGAAAGTCGATAAAATTATTACTGACTTAAACGAAAGCGGTGATGGAAAGCCTTACGATACCGGCGACCATCCAACACCACCGTTCTTGCATTAAAGCGCGCACTTGCCTGCCCGCAAAGGCAGGCAATCAATCATCACCCATCTTGAGCGCCTGAATAAAGGCCTCCTGCGGGATTTCGACCTTGCCGAACTGGCGCATGCGCTTCTTGCCTTCCTTCTGCTTTTCCAGAAGTTTGCGCTTACGCGTCACGTCGCCGCCGTAGCACTTGGCCGTCACGTCCTTGCGCAGCGCCGAGATGGTCTCGCGCGCCACGATGCGGCCGCCGATAGCAGCCTGGATCGGAATCTTGAACATGTGCTGCGGGATCAGCTCTTTCAGCTTCTCGCAAAGCGCACGGCCGCGCTTTTCCGCAGCCGTTCGGTGAACCAGCATCGACAGCGCATCGACCGGCTCTTCGTTCACGAGAATCGACATCTTGACCAGATCGCCCTCGCGATATTCCGAGAGGTTATAGTCGAACGAGGCATAGCCCTTCGAGATCGACTTCAGCCGGTCGTAGAAATCGAACACCACTTCATTGAGCGGCAGTTCATAGGTGATCATGGCGCGCGGGCCGACATAGGTGAGGTCCACCTGAATGCCGCGGCGGTCCTGACACAGTTTCATGATCGCGCCGAGATAATCATCCGGCGTCATGATGGTTGCCTTGATCCAGGGCTCTTCGATGGCCGAAATCTTCACCACATCCGGCATATCGGCCGGGTTGTGCAGTTCCTTCTGTGTGCCGTCGATCATGTTCAGGCGATAAACGACCGAAGGCGCTGTCGTGATGAGGTCGAGATTGAACTCGCGCTCAAGACGTTCCTGAATGATTTCCAGATGCAGCAAGCCGAGGAAGCCGCAACGGAAGCCGAAACCGAGCGCTGCCGAGGTTTCCATTTCGAACGAGAACGAAGCGTCGTTGAGGCGCAGCTTGCCCATAGCGCCGCGCAGATCTTCAAAATCCGCTGCATCAACCGGGAACAGGCCGCAGAACACCACCGGCTGCGCAGGCTTGAAGCCGGCCAGCATCTTGCTCGTCGGGCGACGATCATCGGTGATCGTATCGCCGACGCGCGTATCGGCCACTTCCTTGATGGAAGCGGTGATAAAGCCAAGCTCGCCCGGGCCGAGTTCGTCCATCTGAACCATTTTCGGCGTGAACACACCGGTGCGTTCCACCGGATATTTCGCGCCCGTGCCCATCATGCGGATGGTCTGGCCCTTCTTGAGCACGCCGTCGATGACGCGCACCAGAACGATAACGCCGAGATAGGAATCATACCAGCTGTCAACCAGCATGGCCTTGAGCGGCGCATTGCGGTCGCCTTCCTTCGGCGCGGGCAGCTGGGTGACGATGGCTTCCAGCACGTCTTCGATGCCGATGCCGGTCTTGGCAGAAATATGCACGGCCTGCGACGCATCGATGCCAATGACTTCCTCGATTTGGCTCTTGACGCGCTCAGGCTCGGCAGCGGGCAGATCGATCTTGTTCAGCACGACCACGATTTCATGATTGTTGTCGATGGCCTGATAGACATTGGCCAGCGTCTGCGCTTCCACGCCCTGGGAAGCATCCACCACGAGAAGCGAACCTTCGCAAGCCGCCAGCGAACGCGAGACTTCATAAGCGAAGTCGACATGTCCGGGGGTGTCGATCAGGTTCAGCACATAATCTTCGCCGTTCTTCGCCTTATAGGTGAGACGGACGGTCTGCGCCTTGATGGTGATGCCGCGCTCGCGCTCGATATCCATCGAGTCGAGAACCTGATCCTTCATCTCGCGCGTATCCAGACCGCCAGTCAATTGAATGAGGCGGTCGGCCAGCGTCGATTTGCCATGATCGATATGGGCGACGATCGAAAAATTGCGAATATGGTCAAGTGGTGTGCTCATGCGCGCGATTTAACAGCAAGCAGCGGAATCTCAAAGCTCTATTCGAGCATGATCCCGAAAAGTGTGAAGCGGTTTTCGGATAAGATCATGCTGAAACACAAAAAACGAACACGGGAAAAAGCCCCGCTATCATGATCGTGACAACAAGTCCCCTTTGCCTTGTGGCAAAAAGGCGATAAATCACCGGCAATACAGACGCATTGCGGCTGCTGCTCGCAAGCGGCCCAACTGGCTTTCATGCAGGAGTTTAGGATGAAGACCGAACCGAACGAAGTCCACAACAGGCCGAAACTGGTCACCGTTTTCGGCGGCTCCGGCTTTGTCGGGCGCGCGGTCGTAGCAAGTCTCACCAAGCGTGGCTATCGTGTGCGCGTTGCCGTGCGCAAGCCCGAAGTGGCTTATTACATGGCTCCGCTCGGCAATGTCGGGCAGATCCAGATGGTACAGGCCAATGTCCGCAATCGCGCTTCGGTCGAGCTGGTCGTCAAGGGTTCCGACCATGTCGTGAACCTCGTCGGCATTCTCGCAGAAAGCGGTCGCCAGCGTTTCAACACGGTTCAAGTGCTGGGCGCGAAGAACATTGCCGAAGCCGCCAAGGCCGCCGGCATTCCGATGACCCACGTTTCGTCGCTCGCTGCCGATGTGAATTCGGCTTCGGATTATGCCCGCACCAAGGCTGAAGGCGAAAACGCCGTTCTCGCCGTGCTGCCGGAAAGCGTTATCCTGCGTCCGTCGATCATTTTCGGTCACGAAGACCGCTTCTTCAACCGCTTCGCCAATATGGCGCGCTTCTCGCCCTTCCTGCCGGTCATCGGCGGCGGCGAAACGAAGCTTCAGCCGGTCTATGTCGGCGATGTCGCAGAAGCCGTTGCCCGCGCCGTTGATGGCAAGCTGATGCCGGGCGGCGTCTATGAACTCGGCGGTCCGGATGTGCAGCCGTTCAAGAACTGGATGAAGGACATGCTGCGCGTCATCGACCGCAAGCGCGTTCTCATCTCGCTGCCGTGGTGGGTCGCCCGCCTGCAGGCTTCGGTTCTCAGCCTGCTGCCGAACCCGCCGATCACCAACGATCAGGTGACGCTCCTGAAATCCGACAATGTCGTTTCGGAAGCAGCCATCAAGGAAGGCCGCACCTTGCAGGGCATGGGCATTACGCCGGAAGGCGTCGACGCCGTGCTGCCCGCCTATCTCTGGCGCTACCGCGTGGCCGGTCAGTACACCAAGACCGGTTTTGCGTGAGATATCGATAATCGGAAATGAATAAAGGGGCCTCGCGGCCCCTTTTTTTGTTCTGCTTTTATGCGCCGAAGCTCTGTCAGGATTTTCGTTCTGTCGAGGCGAAAATGGCGGTTTTCGAGAACCGGAGCGGAGTGTACTTAAGGGTACATGAGCACCGGAAGCGTAGAAAAACGTCATTTGCAGACCGACAGTGCGGAAATAATGGCGGAGCGTTAGCCCCAGATCAGAAGGGCGGCTAGCCCCGCCGAACCGACGATAAGACGCCACCAGGCAAAGAGCTTGAAGCCATGGCGCGAAACATAGTCGAGCAGGTAGCGCACGACGAACACACCCGAGATGAAAGCCATCACGAAGCCGACAGCGATCAACGCGCCATCATTCATCGTTAGCATGTCACGGCTCTTGTACAGATCGTAGGCGAAGGCCCCGGCCATGGTCGGCATGGCGAGGAAGAACGAGAATTCCGCAGCCGACCGCTTGTCCGCGCCCAGCAGCAGCGAACCGACAATCGTGGAACCCGAACGCGACACGCCGGGGATCATGGCAAGGCACTGGATGAAGCCAATGGCAAGGCACATCGGCAGCGGATAATCCATCACATCATGATAGCGCGGCTTCAGATTGAGCTGGTCGACCCAGAGCAGGATCAGACCGCCGACAATCAGCATGATGCAGACAAGGATCGGCGTTTCGAAGAGCACGCTCTTGATGAAGCCATGTGCGAGCGCGCCGATCACCGCGGCGGGCAGGAAGGCGACCAGAATACCGAAGACAAAATGACGCGTGCGCGCATCTCGCGGAAAATCCGCAAGAAGCTTCAGCAATTTCGCCGAATAAACGGTCAGAATGGCCAGAATAGCGCCAAGCTGGATCAGCACTTCGAACGTCTTTCCTGTGGATTCAAATCCCAGAAAATGCCCGACCAGCAACAAATGCCCGGTGGATGAAACCGGGATAAACTCGGTCAACCCTTCGATGAGACCGAGAAACGCGGCTTCCAGCAGATTAAAAATATCCATGAAGTCAGTACCTTAGAATGGTTGGCACGATGATGGCATCTGAACCGGCTCGCATTAGCGGCTGTGGCGACTAAAACGGGCACTTCCAGCGATTGCTTGTCTCCCGCAAACATAGGTCTTATAGACTTTATATTCCGTTGAGGCGGCGTCGAATCGCTCGGCAGCAGAAATAGCCTGCTGCATGGGCAAACGCCAGCCGCCGTACCAATCTCCGGACGTTCAATTCAAGCTGTGTCAGTCGAGAGTACCGCGTCGATCATGCTTACGCTGTTTCATCATCCCATGTCTTCAGGCTCACGTTATGTGCGGCTTATCCTCGGCGAATATGGCGTGGAAGCGGAACTGATCGAGGAAAGGCCGTGGTCGCGCCGCAAGGAATTTCTGGCGCTGAACCCGGCTGCCACCTTGCCTGTGCTGCTTGCGGAAAACGATCTGCCGGTCGTCGGCGCAACAGTGATCGCCGAATATCTCGATGAAACGCGTGGTGCATTGAAGCGCAGCCGTCGTCTCCTGCCGGAAAGCCCGATGGAGCGCGCCGAAGTGCGCCGCCTCGTGGACTGGTTCTTGCTGAAATTCGAAAACGAAGTCACCCGCCACATCACGCGCGAGCGCGTTTATAAATTGCAGATGGCGGCTGAAATGGGCGGCAGCGCGCCGGATTCGACCGCGATCCGCGCCGCGCGCACCAATATTCGCCAGCATATGAAATATATCGACTGGCTGGCCGCTACCCGCGACTGGCTGGCAGGCGCGCATCCAACCTATGCCGACATGGCGGCCGCAGCGGCGGTTTCTGCGCTCGATTATCTCGGTGAAATCGAATGGGGCGAAACCCGCGCCGCGCGCGACTGGTATGCGCGAATGAAGTCGCGCCCTGCTTTCCGCCCGCTTCTGTCCGATCGCGTGCGCGGGCTTGCCCCGGTGGCCCATTATGGCGACCTCGACTTCTAATTCGAAGACCGACAAGCTGAAGCGCTTCCTCATCGAAGAAGCCAAAGCCGTGGGCTTCGACGCTGTCGCCTTCACCACACCGGATGCTATTCCACAGGCGCCTGAACGCCTGCGGCAATATCTTGCCGATGGCCATCACGCCGACATGCTCTGGATGGAAGAGACCGAAGAACGCCGGGCCAATCCCGGCGTGCTCTGGCCGGAAGTTCGTTCCATCATGATGCTGGCCATGAATTACGGGCCGGACACCAACCCGCTGGCTGTGCTTGATCAGAAGGATCGCGCAGCCATATCGGTCTATGCGCAGAACCGCGATTATCACGACATCATCAAGGGCAAGCTGAAGCATGTGGCGAGTCGCTTTGCCGCGCGCGCCGGGCAGGATGTCAAAGTCTTCGTCGATACCGCGCCCGTCATGGAAAAGCCGCTGGCGGAAGCTGCCGGGCTTGGCTGGCAAGGCAAGCACACCAATCTGGTCAGCCGCGAGCTTGGTTCATGGCTGTTTCTCGGCTCGATATTCACCACAGCGGAAATCGCGCCGGATGAGCCGGATCACGATCATTGCGGCTCCTGCCGCGCCTGTCTCGACGCCTGTCCGACCAAGGCCTTTCCAGCGCCCTACCGCATCGATGCAGGCCGCTGCATTTCCTATCTCACCATCGAGAACAAGGGTCCTATTCCGGCGGAGTTTCGCAAGGCCATGGGCAACCGCATCTATGGTTGCGACGACTGCCTTTCGGTCTGCCCGTGGAATAAATTCGCGCAGGCAACCAGCGAAATGAAGCTGAAGGCGCGCGACGATCTGAAAGCGCCACGTCTGAGCGACCTGCTGGCGCTTGATGATCCGGCGTTCCGTGCGCTTTTCTCCGGTTCACCAATCAAGCGGATCGGGCGCGACCGCTTCATCCGCAACGTGCTGATCGCAGCGGGCAATTCGGGCGATGCAACGCTGTTGCCGCAAGTCGAGGTTCTGCTTGGCGATGCCGCGCCTGTCGTGCGCGGGGCGGCGGTCTGGGCCTTGAAGCAGTTGGCCGAGCCGAGCCATGTCGATGCCTTGCAAAAACGTCTGGCCTCCGCGGAAGAGGATGCTACGGTGCAGAAAGAGTGGAATACGGAGACAGTCTGACATGCGCATTTTCCTGTTCGGGGCCGGATATTCGGCACAAGCCTTTGCCAAGCGGATGACGGGAGAAGTAGAGCGCATTGACGGGACAACCCGGCATGAACAGAAATTCCCAACTCTTGAGAAATCCGGCATTTCGCCAGTCTTGTTCGATGGTGAAACGCCCTCGCCCGAACTTCTGGAGCGGCTTGCCAAGGCAACCCATGTGGTGATTTCGATTGCGCCCGGCGAAGCGGGCGACCCGGCGCTTGCATGGGTCGAAGAAGCGCTGCGCCGTCCCGACAATACGATTCGCTGGATCGGCTATCTCTCGACCGTCGGTGTTTATGGCGATCATAAGGGCGCATGGGTGGATGAAACCACGCCCTGCAAGCCGGTTTCGCGCCGCAGCCTCGAACGTGTCGAGGCAGAGCAAGCCTGGACAAGCCTGAGCGAGAGGCACGGAACGCCGCTGGCTATTCTGCGGCTGTCCGGCATTTACGGCCCCGGCCGCAATGCTTTCGTCAATCTGGAGCGCGGCACGGCGCGACGTCTCGTCAAGCAGGATCAGGTTTTCAACCGCATCCATGTGGAAGACATTGCTGGCGCTTTGCGCTTTCTCGCGGGCACCGATACGGGCGGTATTTTCAACATTACCGATAATGAGCCATCGCCGCCGCAGGATGTCGTCACCTATGCGGCAGAGCTGATGGGCGTCACGCCGCCGCCGGAAGTGCCGTTCGAAGAAGCAGAACTGACGCCGATGGCGCGCTCCTTCTATGGCGAGAACAAGCGTGTCTCCAATCAGCGCATTCAGGCGCTCGGCTACACATTCGCCTATCCCGACTACAGAACCGCCTTTTCGGCCATGTGGCGGGACGGGAGCTGGCGCTGATTGCACGCGTGCAGCCCTTCGGGTAAAACGCGCTGACGCAAATTCCAAACCGGGACATAACAATGGGTAACAGCAAGTCAGCAGATAAATAAGCCGCAACAGCTTTTCCAACCTGTTGCGGCATCTGTCCCGGACCAACGTCTTCCATTGCAGGCAGATTGCCGCCCGATTGTCTTCGAGCGGATGCTTTGTCATGCCATTTGATCATCAGAAAACTCCATCCTGGAGCTTCACTTTGCCATTCGCGCTTGCGCTGATGGCTCCCTTCGACATTCTCGCCTCGCTGGCCATGGATATCTACCTGCCGGTGGTTCCATCCATGCCGGCAATTCTGCAAACAACGCCTGCCATGGTGCAACTCACACTCAGCCTCTACATGGTGATGCTGGGTGTCGGGCAACTCCTCTTCGGTCCATTGTCCGACCGCATCGGGCGCAAGCCGGTGCTGTTGGGCGGCGGTGCCATATTTGTGCTTTCTTCCTTTGCGCTGGCGGCGACGGATAGCGCCACGGTTTTCGTCGCCTTGCGTTTCACCCAGTCTGTCGGCGCTTCAGCCGCGCTCGTTGCAACCTTTGCCACGGTGCGTGACGTTTATGCCGACCGCCCGGAAGGCGCGACAATCTACGGCCTTTTCAGCGCCATGCTCTCCTTCGTTCCGGCCATCGGCCCCATCGCTGGCGCACTGATCGCCAGCGGTTTCGGCTGGCGCGCGATTTTCGTAGCGCTCGGCATGTTTGGCCTTGTCGCAACATGGCGGGCGTTCCGCCTCTGGCCGGAAACACGCCCGGACGGAACTCGCGTTGACCACCTAAGCGCATTGAAAATATTGAGGGATTTTCCGTTCTGGGCCTACACGCTGGGCTTCGGCACGGCGATGGGCACCTTCTTTGTTTTCTTTTCCACGGCGCCGCGCATCCTGATCGAAAGAGGCGGCTTCGGAGAGACGACGTTCAGCCTGGCATTTGCAAGCGTTGCCATGGTTATGATTGCCGCCACGCGCCTTCTGTCACCTTACACCCGAAAGTGGGGTGTACGAAAAAGCGTGGCGCTGGGCATGGTCGTGCTCCTTGCCAGTGCGCTGGTTTTGCTCCTGGCCGAAACCCTGCTGCAACCCTCCTTCGCCAGCCTGATACTACCCATGTGGCTGGCTGCTATCGGCATTGTTTTGACCGCATCCATGACGGCAAACGGCGCTTTGGCAGCCTTCGACGACAGTGCAGGCATGGCTGTCGCTCTCTATTTCTGCATACAGAGCCTGATGGTCAGTCTGGCAGGAACGGCGCTCGTCATTGTGCTGCCCGGCGACACGGCATGGCCGCTGATTGCGTTCTGCACAGCGATGCCCCTTGTGGTCCTGACCATGCTTGCAAGGCTGCAACGGAGCTGATCGAAAAGCCGGTCGGTTGTCACAAACAGCCGACCGGCATTGCTGGCCCGCATTTCACACAGCATAATGCCCGCAGTTCTGCTGTTTGATTCGCAGTCGCAGCGCCCTTTGGCAAACCATGGAATTGCCCCATGATCGCAAACAAACTGAAGAAATTTATCCTCATTGCCTCGCTGGCAACGATGATCGCGCCTGACTTCGTGCCGATGGCCATGGCGGATGACATGCCAGCCAAGCAGGCTTTCGGAGCGGAAAAGATGCCCGTGCTGGCGCAATCGCCGCAATCGATCGGCTTTTATGCCAAGGGCTGTCTCGCAGGCGCTGTTGCGCTGCCGACAGACGGCCCGAACTGGCAGGTCATGCGCCTGTCGCGCAATCGCCGCTGGGGCCACCCGCGCATGATCGGCTTGCTGGAAAAACTCTCCCGCGATGCCGCCAAGGATGGCTGGCCGGGCCTGCTCGTTGGCGATATTTCCCAGCCGCGCGGCGGTCCGATGCTGACCGGCCATGCCTCGCATCAGGTAGGGCTCGATGCCGATATCTGGCTGACACCAATGCCCAAGAAGCGCTTCACGGATGCAGAACGCGAAAGCGTTTCCGCCGTATCGATGCTGAAGGGGGATTCACTTTATGTCGATCCCAAGAAATGGACCCCTGCCCGCACGGCGCTGATCAAACATGCCGCGAGCTATCCGGAGGTGGAGCGCATCTTCGTGCATCCGGGCATCAAGAAGCAGCTTTGCGATACGGTGACCGGCGACAGAAGCTGGCTCGGCAAGGTTCGCCCCTATTGGGGTCACTTCTACCATTTCCATGTGCGTCTGACCTGCCAGCCCGGCTCGCCGCAATGCAAGCCGCAGCCCAAGGTGGCGGCTGGCGACGGCTGCGACAAGTCACTTGCCTGGTGGTTCACCGATGAACCGTGGAAGCCAGCCAAGCCGTCAAAGGAACCGCCGAAGAAGCCGCGCCCTGTCATGGTGTCTGATCTTCCAAAGGCCTGCGCTGCCGTGCTGGCCGGTCCTGCACCAAATTCGGTTGCCGACGTCACCTATGGCGTGCAGTAATCAGACATCGTGCTCCGTCGTTTGACGGCGGGGCATTCTCTCTAAGCCCTCTTTTCACCGGCCTAAGGCTCAGCTATAGGTTTCAAACGATTTAGAGCTTGATGACAAGGTTATCAATTTCATGACAGAGCGCCTGCGCATCGCATTGATCGCCCACGATTTGAAGAAAGACGACATGGTCGCCTTTGCGCGCGCGCATGAAAAGGCGCTGTCGCGTTTTGATATCGTGGCGACGGGAACGACCGGCGGACTGATCCTTGATGCCTGCCCTTCGCTGACAATCCAGCGCGTCAAAAGCGGCCCGCTCGGCGGAGACCAGCAGATCGGCGCCATGATTGCGGAAGGCACCGTCGAAGTGCTGATCTTCTTCATCGATCCGCTGTCGCCGCTTCCGCATGACGTGGACGTCAAGGCGCTGACCCGCCTCGGCAGCGTCTACGACATACCAATGGCGCTGAACCGCGCTACGGCAGAAAAGCTGATCAAGGCTTTAGACTGATACAATCGAAGACATATAACAGCCCATGGGTAAGCCCCCCAACACCCAAAGGGCACAAGAAACGACAGGGAGAGAGAATGCAGGCCATGATCGACGCCGAACAGAGTTTCCAGTTTCCAGTCCTCGTCGGCGATATCGGCGGCACCAATGCCCGCTTTGCAATCCTTGTCGATGCCAATTCCGATCCGAAGGAATTTCCGGTTCTTCAGACGGCGGATTATGCGACCATCGATGAAGCCATTCAGACGGCCATTCTCGACCAGACGTCGCTGCAACCGCGCTCGGTCATTCTGGCCATTGCAGGCCCCGTCGAAGGCGATGAAATCGACCTCACCAATTGCGATTGGGTTGTGCGCCCGAAGAAGCTGATCTCCGATCTTGGCTTCAAGGACGTGACCGTGCTCAACGATTTCGAGGCGCAGGCGCTGGCCGTGGTGTCGCTCGAAGGCCATCATATGGAGCAGATCGGCGGCAAGCCGGACGAGGTGATCGCAACCCGCGTCGTGCTCGGCCCGGGCACGGGCCTCGGCGTGGCCGGTCTGGTGCGCACCCGCAAGGCGTGGGTGCCGGTTCCGGGTGAAGGCGGCCATGTCGATGTCGGCCCGCGCAGTGAACGCGACTATCAGATTTTCCCGCATATCGAGCAGATCGACGGGCGCGTTTCCGCCGAACAGATTCTGAGCGGACGCGGCCTGCAAAATCTCTATGTGGCGATCTGCACGGCCGATGGCGTCACCCCTACCCTGGAGACGCCCGCCGACATCACTTCCGCCGGTCTCGATGGCAGCAACGCGCAAGCCAGCGAAACGCTCGACCTGTTTGCGACCTATCTTGGCCGCGTGGCGGGCGATATGGCGCTTGTCTTCATGGCGCATGGCGGCGTTTACCTGTCGGGCGGCATTCCGCAGCGCATTCTGCCTGCCTTGCGGGCGGGTGCATTCCGCGCTGCCTTCGAGGACAAGGCGCCGCATCAGGCCATCATGCACGACATTCCGATCCACGTGATTACCTATCCGCTGGCGGCTTTGAGCGGCCTGTCGGCTTTTGCCTGCGCACCTTCGCGCTTCGAAGTCTCGACGGACGGACGCCGGTGGCGCATCGGCTAAGGCTAATCTGCGCCATTGGGATGGATAATTAAGCCACATAAGGCTATAGAAACGCGGCGGGGAATTGGCTTTCGGCCTTTTCACCGCCGCGTTTTTGGTTTTAATACCAACGCATTTTCAACGGCAGTCTCGGACATACCGAGCTCAGGAATGAAGCGCTTTTGCACGTGAGCTTATTCAAGAAGAAAAAGAAGAAAATCGACACGGGCGAAGCGACCCGCGTGATCCGGCGCATGATGTCGGAGAATATCGGTGAATATAAGAAGAACTATATCATCGCCATCATCGCATCGCTGATCGTGGGCGGATCAAACGCCGCGCTCGCCTATATGATGAAGCCGATGATCGACAAGATCTTCTATGAGCAGAACCTGCCCCTGATCTGGGTCATCTGCGGCACGCTGCTGGCGATTTTCATCCTGCGCGGTTTTTCCGGCTATGTGCAGGCCGTCGAGCTTGCCAAGATCGGCAATAATCTGGTCGCGCGCTATCAAAAGCGCATTTTCGACCATCTGATGAAGCTCGGCCTCGACTTCTATAATGATACACGCTCCGGTCATCTGGCGGCGCAGATCAACCAGAATGTCTCCGGCATCCGCGACCTGCTCAACATGACGATCTCGTCGATTGCGCGCGATTTCATCTCGCTGGTCGGTCTGGTCGCCATGATGTTCTACATGGACCCGATGCTGTCGGTTGCGATCTTCCTGATCGGCCCGCCGCTCATTCTGGCCGTCGCCTATATTTCACGCCGCATCCGCTCGGTCACGCGCGATCTCGTGCATCTGAATTCGCATCTTCTCGGCGCCATGCAGGAATCCGTGCAGGGCATCGCCGTCGTGAAGGCTTTCACGATGGAAGACCAATTGCGCGCCAAGATCGGCAATCTGATCGATATGTCGGAAGGGCGCAGCAACAAGATCGCCAAAGTGTCCGAGCGCACGACGCCGATTTCCGAAATACTGGCCGGTTTCGCCGTGTCCGGCGTGCTGGCCTATAGCGGTTATCGCGCCATTCTCGACCATCAGCCGCCCGGCGCGACCTTCGCCTTCATCACCGCGATGCTGCTGGCCTATGATCCGGCGCGCCGCCTTGCCCGCCTTCAGGTCGGGCTGGAAAAGGCGCTCGTCAACGCCCGCATGATCTATGAAGTGCTGGATATCAAGCCGCACCAGCGCGATGCTGCCGATGCAGTGGCGCTGAACCCCGGCCCCGGCGAAATCCAGTTCGAAAACCTGTATTTCTCCTATAGCGAGCTTGCGCCGGTTCTGCATGGCGTCAGCTTTGTCGCCAAGGCGGGTGAAACCACGGCGATCATCGGCGCATCGGGTGCGGGCAAGTCAACGCTCATCAATCTCGTGCAGCGGTTCTACGATCTCGACAAGGGAACGATCCTGTTCGACGGACAGGATATTTCCAAGGTCACCAAGCGCTCGCTGCGCCACGCCGTCGCCTATGTGTCGCAACAGCCCTATCTGTTTGAAGGCACCATTGCCGACAATATCCGCTATGGACGCCCGGACGCGACGGAAGAAGAAATCGTCAAGGCAGCCAAGCTTGCCCATGCGCATGATTTCATCCTGCAACAGCCGCAGGGCTATGACACGCCGATTGGCGAAAACGGTGCGACGCTTTCGGGCGGCCAGCGCCAGCGCATTTCGATTGCGCGCGCCATCGTGCGCAAGGCGCCAGTGCTGCTTCTCGATGAAGCGACGTCTGCCCTCGACAACGAATCGGAAAAGCGTGTCCAGCAGGCGCTGGAAACGATCATGAAGGGCCGCACCACCATCGTCATCGCCCATCGCCTTTCCACGGTCGTCAATGCCGACCGTATCGTGGTCATGGAAGCGGGACGCGTGGTGGAAGAAGGCCGTCATGACGCGCTGATTGCCATACCGAACGGTGTCTATGCCCGCTTCTATCAATTGCAGAGCGGCAGCGCTGATAATATGACCGAACCGACAATCGAAGAACTGACTGCGGATGATGTGCCAGCGGGCACAGGAGGACAGAATGACCGGTGAACCGGATAGCCGAAACAGCGAAATGGGCCTCGTCGTCGTCGGCGCCGGTGGCCGCATGGGCCAGACCCTCATCCGGACGATCCAGTCGATTGATGGTGCCAAACTCGCTGGCGCCATCGAGCGCCCCGGCTCGCCGCTGATCGGCAAGGATGCTGGTGAAGTGGCCGGTGTCGGCGCGCTTGGCGTCACCATCACCGATGATCCGCTGCCGGTCTTCGCCAAGGCGCAAGGCGTGCTCGACTTCACAAGCCCAGCCGCCAGCGTCGCCTTTGCCGGTCTCGCTGCACAGGCCCGCATCGTCCATGTCATCGGCACCACCGGGTGCGCGGCAGAAGACGAAGAGAAGTTCCGCGCCGCCGCCCGTCATGCCACCATCGTCAAGTCAGGCAATATGAGCCTCGGCGTCAATCTGCTGGCCGTCATGGTGCAGAAGGCTGCACAGGCGCTCGGGCCCGAAGATTTTGACATCGAAGTTCTCGAAATGCACCACAAGCACAAGGTGGATGCGCCAAGCGGCACCGCCCTGCTTCTCGGCAAAGCGGCAGCAGAAGGCCGTGGCATCAGCCTTGAAGACAACAGCGTGCGGTCGCGTGACGGCTATACCGGCCCCCGCACGGAAGGCACCATCGGCTTTGCCACGCTGCGCGGCGGCTCGGTGATCGGCGACCATTCGGTGATTCTGGCAGGCCCCGGCGAACGCATTGTGCTGTCGCACCACGCCGAGGACCGCACCATCTTTGCACGCGGCGCGGTCAAGGCCGCACTCTGGGCTTATGGCAAGAAGCCCGGCCTCTATTCCATGCTCGATGTGCTCGGGCTGAGTGACTAGAGCGCCGATCTGATTTCATCAGATCGGCGCTCTACTATTTTGTTTGAACGCGCATCTTTTCCGAAAACCGTTTCACACTTTTCGGGATGCGCTTTGATTTACCCACCAACGGAGCATTGCATATGTCTCGTACTCTCGTCCTGGTTCGCCATGGCCAAAGCGAATGGAACCTGAAGAATCTTTTCACCGGCTGGCGCGATCCGGGCCTGACCGAACAGGGCCATGCCGAAGCCAAGGCCGCTGGCCAGCGCCTCAAGGCTGCGGGCCTGAAATTCGACATCGCCTATACGTCGGTTCTGAGCCGCGCACAGACCACCTGCCAGCACATTCTGGATGAGCTGGGCCAGTCGGGCCTTGAAACGATCCGCGATCAGGCCCTGAACGAGCGCGACTATGGCGATCTCTCCGGCCTCAACAAGGACGATGCCCGCGCCAAGTGGGGCGAAGAGCAGGTCCATGTCTGGCGCCGTTCCTATGACGTGCCTCCTCCGGGCGGCGAAAGCCTGAAGGATACTGGCGCGCGCGTCTGGCCTTATTATCTGCATCAGATCCAGCCGCATGTGCTGCGCGGCGAGAGCGTTCTGGTGGCTGCACACGGCAATTCGCTGCGCGCGCTCATCATGGCGCTCGACGGCCTGACACCGGAACAGATTCTCAAGCAGGAACTGAATACCGGCGTGCCGATCATTTACCGGCTTAATGCTGATTCGACTGTGGCCTCTAAGGAAATTCTGGAAGCCTGACACACAGTTGGCAGCAATTTTATCGGGCGCGACACCGCGCCCGATGGCGTTTTCAACACGGAAAACGGACAGCTTGAAAAAAAGCTCACTGAATTTCGAAAACGCGATTGACAGAGGCAAGCTGACCCCTTAGATGGGTCCTCGTCGCCCAGATGGCGGAATTGGTAGACGCACCAGCTTCAGGTGCTGGCGCTCGCAAGGGCGTGGAGGTTCGAGTCCTCTTCTGGGCACCATTTCCTTAAGTCTTCGGACCACTACCAAGGTTCAGAAGCACCCCAAAAAGCCCGCGCAAGCGGGCTTTTTTGCTATCCGGGCCTATCGCATGCCCGTGCGGCCAAAGCCCGGCCTGAGCTTCAGGAAGACAGCTATGCAGTTCACCTCCGCTGATCGCGACGCCTTTTTCGAGCTTCTGAAATGGCGGCGGGATGTTCGTCATTTTCGCAGCGACCCGATAGACGAAGCGATGATTCAAGCGCTGCGGCAGGCGATGGATTATGCGCCCTCTGTCGGCAATGCGCGGCCCTGGCGTGTCTTCGCCGTGGAAAGCCTTGAGAAGCGTCAGGCGGTCCACGACGCCTTCAGGCAGGCCAACCGCAAAGCGGCGGAGATTTACGACGGCGCACGCGCCGAGGCCTATCGTGACCTGAAACTGGAGGGGCTTGCCGTCGCCCCGTTGCAGCTTGCCATTTTCACAGAAACGGAACCGGCGGAAGGGCATGGCCTCGGGCGACAGTCGATGGCTTCCACGCTGGAGCAAAGCACGGCGATGGCCGTGCAAAATCTCAACCTCGCCGCCCGGTCGCTGGGCCTTGGTGTCGGCATGGTGTCTATACTCGACCCGATGGCCATGGAACGGCTTTTCGACGTGCCGGCGAACTGGCGTTTCAGCCTTTATCTGTGCGTCGGCTGGCCGAGCTTCACCGACGACACGCCGCTGCTGCACAAATGCGGCTGGCAGGAAAACAGCAGGACCGACTGGCGCCCCTGCTGATGTACTCTAAGAGCATAATCCGACCGGAGTGAAACGAGGTTCGATAAGATTAAGCTTCAAGTGGAAAGAACTTAGGGCGCCGATCTGATTCAATCAGATCGAAACGCGCTCTAAGGGCAGAAGCTCGACCCTACCCAGGTCCGCCCGTTCGTGGGATACACGTTGAGGACTTCCCGCTCCGCAAACACGCTGAGCGGCCCCTTATTATTCAGCAAGGCAAACAGTGTTTCCTCGGTGAACGGAACGCTGACGCGCTCAAGGTAAAGAGCCGTGGGGCATCTTATAGGACGGGGCCAGAAGACGAAGTGTTCTTCGGATTCTTTCAGTGTCCTCTGTATTGCAGCTTCGGCTTCTGCCAAGTCCACAAAGAACACGTCATCCCATTCCGTCATCTTGTCATCGGTGATTGCATAGAAACTGAGCATTTTCGTCACGATCGGTCTCCACCCGGTGCACTCTCGCGGTACGCCCCCGCGTTGTGCCCTTCGATCTTTGGTGATCAGGGTGTAGTAAACCGCGTTCAAACGGCCTCACGACCTTTGGTTTCAGAGAAACTTGGACATACGTCGCAAGCACCTATGGTGTAGCCGCGCTTGCCTCACCGTCCAAGTTGAATAGCGCTTATCATCTCTGACGTCATGCACCAAACGGAAGAGAACGCCATGAGT
>NZ_VCPE01000023.1 GCF_005938105.1 Brucella haematophila
TCTTGCGAATACTGCCCATGAGCAGAAATACGCGCAGAAACAGAAACTTAGGAAGAAAGAATAGGGTGATTGACACCCGCGCGGCTAGAGACCTGACCATAAAGGACGAAGGTTTGGTGTCTTTTGGTGGCACCAACCATTGAACGCGGGGTTTACTAGGCCCCAGACCGCCGCGTAGCGGTCCATCACTAGGCGTAGAGGATTTCGGACAGCTTGTCACACGCAAAATCTGTCACGCGACAGACTTGTGCCCGATGATCGCAACACACTGTGAAACAAGCGAAATCGATGGCTGGGTAACCGCAGCAACCATACGATATCTCTGTTTTAGAATGAAGTAATATTATGCGGCAGCTGACAGGATTCCGGCCGCAAAATCTGAAGCCAATGGGCGCCCATCAAGACACCGAACATCGAGCGGAATCTTCCAAAGAATATTGCCAAAAACAAATTACAACTTGCTATAAACCTTTTTCTATAATGTAAATCAAAAAATCATTAAGTTCTTTTTCGTTTGAACCAAAATACTTAAAAGTTTGCTTTAATGCTTTTGTTTCTAAGTATCCATGTTTAATAGTATTTCCTCTTACCAGTTCGTGCAATCTAACTTTTCTATAATTCCGAAAAGAAGATGTTGTATTTTTATACCACCTTTTTGTGTATAATTCCCTTGTAAAAGTATAATCTATTTTATCAATATTTTCAGTTCTTAATATTCTAACTTCAGCTCTCCGATAAATTCTGTTTATATTACACCTAGTGGCAAAATTCTCTTTTCGTTCATTGCCCCAATCGCCGACTAGTCTATCAAACTTCTGTTCACGCGCACGAGCCAGTGCTTCATGCGAATTGCTTTGCCCCCGCATATTAATGCCACTCGTGCCCGGCAAATCTGCACTGATATCGGATGCATGCCCGGTTATTGACCCACTCAAAACATCATTGGCTTCTCGAGCGCGCCTACCAGCGACACTTTCAAAAGCGCTAAACGAACTATCATGCCCCAGTTTATCGCGCGCTCTACCAAGGGCGGATGTATGAGGGATTCCAATCGCACTCGTGCTTGCCCTTGCAATTTCTCGTACGGCTATATTATCTGACTCAATTCCCGCTAGATTGATAAGCTCCGGTTCCATAAATCTAACCTTAAAAATTTGTTCAATAAAACTGGTCGAAATCTGATGCCCTAGAAAATAGAAAGATTTTTTGCGTTATTTATACTTCGCGGTGGTAAAGAATTCAATTCAACCACGATGATTATTGAACATCAACTGCAACAAATCACTGCATCAGCCAACAAGATCGAAACAGCATATCAAAAGCTGACGTTGAAATGCCCTCTTTAACCCGTGAAGTATCCACGACTTATACACAGACGTATCGCTCTTCGTTTCGCCTTCGTGGTCGGGACGTTGGTAACCGCGTAGCGTCCACGCGCCGTTTCCGCCAAGGGTCTCTGCGCTGTCATATGCGTGCGCCAAGCGCCCTATCGATTTGTTTTCAATCGTATTTCAGGACACAAAACCGCTTCGCACTTTTGTTGGAAATGCTTTATATCCAAAGACGAGCAATTCCGTTGGAGCAGTGTTAATGCGCGCCTTCGTTCTCGCCCTTTTTCGCGGCACCTCGTCATTCTGCGCGACCGGACTGGCGTTCGGCACCTTGTTCTTTGCCGCAGCGCTGACACCGAGCCTTATTCCGCGCACCTATGTCATTCAGGGTGCGCTGTGCGGGCTGGTCTTCGCAATCGGCTATGGCATCGGCGTGCTTTTCGGTGCGCTGTGGCGCTATCTCGAACTGCCGGAAATACAGGGCCGCAAGCGCGCCATCCTGAAAATCGTCGTGGGCATTGTCTGCCTTGCCGTGGCGCTGATCGCCCTTCGCTCATCCGCTGGCTGGCAGAACTCGATCCGCACGGCCATGGATATGCCGCCGGTGCCTTCCGCCTATCCCGCGACGCTGACCGCGATTGCCATTGCCGTCTTTCTGGTGCTGCTGATCATCGCCCGCATCCTCATTCGCATTGGCCGCTATTTCTCGGCGAAGATGCGCCGCATCATGCCAAGGCGCGTTGCAAACGTCATTGCGGCCTCGGTGACGGCTTTTCTGATCTGGACCGTCGCCAATGGCGTGTTGATCAATACAGCCTTCAAATCGCTCGATGCGTCCTTCAAGCGCTATGACGCCCTGATGGAGCCGGACCGCGTGCAGCCGTCCTCGCCCGACAAGACCGGCAGCGCCGCCTCCCTGATCAACTGGGAGGATCTCGGACGCGCCGGGCGTGAATATGTCGCCACCGCGCCGACCGCAGCGGAGATTTCCGCCTTTACCGGGCGCACGGCAATGGACCCGATCCGCGTCTATGCCGGGCTCAATGTCAGCCGGACACCGCAGGAACGGGCGCAACAGGCGCTTGAAGAACTGAAGCGGCAGAAAGGTTTCGACCGGTCTGCGCTGGTGATCATCGTGCCGACCGGCACGGGCTGGGTCGATCCATCCGCCATGATCGGGCTGGAATATCTGCAAGACGGTAACGTTGCCAGCATTGCCATGCAATATTCCTATCTGAACAGCCCGCTATCGCTACTGTTCCAGCCGGAATATGGCGCGGAGTCGGCGCGCGCGCTGTTTGAAACGGTCTATGATTACTGGAAAAGCCTGCCCGTCGACAAACGACCGAAGATTTATCTGCATGGTCTGAGCCTCGGCGCTTTCAATTCGCAAAGCTCGGTATCGCTGTTTGAAATATTGGATGCGCCCCTGAATGGCGCCCTGTGGAGCGGCCCGCCCTTCCCCAGCGCGCTGTGGCGTTCGCTGACGCGCAGCCGCAATGCCGATACGCCGGAATGGCTGCCCGTGGTGCGCGACGGCGCCTTCGTGCGCTTCATGAACCAGAATGGTGAAGCGCCCGGCAATGGCAGCGAATGGGGCGTGATGCGCACGATCTATCTGCAATATGCCAGCGATGCCATCGTGTTCTTCAACAGCAGCATGTTCTATCGCGAGCCGGACTGGATGAAAGAGCCGCGCGGTCCCGATGTATCAGCCGATTTACGCTGGTATCCGATCGTGACCGCGCTGCAACTGGTGGTCGACATGGCATTTGCCGACAGCGCGCCCATGGGGCATGGACATGTCTATGCCCCTGAGCATTATCTGGAAGCCTGGCGTGACATCACCGGCGCCGAAAACTGGCAGAGCGATGATATCAACCGGCTGAAGCAATATCTGCGTCACAAGGTGGACGAAGGTAATGCCGAAGGGTTCGAGGAACGCGGGGGCTAGCCCCAAGGAATTTGATAGTAACGGCTGTTGCAGTCATCTGAAAATCGACCGTAACAGCCCGGCTTTGAAAAGAAATTGGCGGCAGGCCAACCGTTGGCCGCCTTTTGAAACAAACTCAAATGCTATTGAGCGGTTCCGCAATCCGAAACGGAAAGCGCCCGGTCACGCCATGCGCTGACGGCGGTACCCTGTGTCTGGTTTTCGACGACGATGTGATGGCCTTCATAAATGCCGGAAGCAACCCACTGCTTCGCCGCTTTCTGATACACATCAATCGTAATTCCGAGTTGGTCTACCTTGGCTTGTGACAGCATGTATTCCCTCTTGAATGGTGAATATGAAAAATGAAGTTGGAATATATAATCGATTTGACGACAGTCTGATGTCACATTTTCGCTACCGGACTGTAATTTTCATAAAACACAATATTTTGAACAGCTTATGGCTGTATAAACTCACATCGGGTTAATGCAGGTTTATTTAGAAGAATTACCATGCTTACTTAATTGATTTATACTTGAACCTGAATTCAATTTGCTTCTTCATCAAGCTGAAACATGACAAACTGAGTAAATTGTTCCGGATTGAAATTATTATCGGAAGCGATGACCACTGTTTTACGGCCGCCGATTATCGGACCCCAGGTGACCGACTCAATATTATCGATGTCGAGGCCGAAATCACCTTCCCCCAGCCGCAGGACAGCTTCCTTGGCCATTGGCGTCAGCGAAACATCCTTGAGTGTCGCTATGCCGCTAATATCGGTCGCCCCGGCAAAGCGCGCGCGGTAGAAATTGATCTCATTGCCAACGCCATGCGCATAGGAGCGTTCGACCGTCAGCAGATCATCGCCCCAGGCGAGAAATTCCGACATGCCGTTGTCGTTCCAGTAGGGCAGCTTGGTCGCCTTGGTGAAAATCGGGCCCGTATCATAGGCATATTCCGTTTTCACCGCGCCGGACAGAATATCGAAGGCGAGTATGCGGGCGCGACTGCCTTTTTCCAGCGTTGCCTTGTCACCATCCTGAAGCAGCGCATTTTCCAGCCCGACGAGCAGTGTTTTGCCATCCGGCGAAAAGGTCAGGCTTTCAAAGGACAGGTTATCGCGAATGCCGCGTGTGCCATCGCCATTCGGGATGTAATAATCGGGCAAGGTAAATTCACGGATCAGGCTGCCATCGATGCGCGATTCCCGCACGGCTGGCTTGCCGTTGCGGTCGCCTTCGCTCGTCCAGAACAGCGTGCCGGTGCCCGCATGGAAACGAATGGATTCCGCATCGACATCCTTGATCGCGAAGGGCTTGCCCTCGGCATTCAACAGCGTGACGGTGGAAAGGATATCGACGCTGTGCGGCCCCTTTTCGTCGGCGACGATCTTGAGCGTATAGAACCGGGCTGGCGCCTTTTCGGAACGGTCGTCGGAAATGGCGTAGTAGATGTCATGCGCCGCATCATAGTCGAGGCCGGATATGCCGCCGAACTCGACGCCTGCAATTTGCAGCCCGGTTGGCAACACGATCTCCCCAAGCAGCGTGGGCTTTTTGAAATCCTGCGCGACGGCCGCAGTCGTCAAAGAAACAACGGCGCAAAATGCTGCAACAAAAAGCGGAGACTTCATCAAACGCACCAAGGCTCAGGACCTACTAATTTGGTGAAAATGGTGTGAGGCCATCTGTTTGGATACGAGGAGAAAAGGTGAAGGAAATGTGGTTCATTTTCGAGCCTTTTCGACAAAGTAGCCAAGCGGATGGACCACATCCTTCGGACACCGAAATGACTGGCGATCTGCGGCGTCGAGCCACTCGATCGGGGGGACCGCCCCGTTCTTCGTGTCTCTCCTGGCAGCTCTTGTCATTTCAGGTGCCATTTCCATCAAATTAGCAGGTCCTGAGCCTCGGCCGGTTCATACGCAGAAAGCCTATCTGATAGCCGCAAGATTTGAAGCGTTCATGACGGTGACATTTTCCGCCTTGCAACGGGACGCATTTCCAGCAAAAGTATGGAATGATTTTGTGTTTTCATATGCGTAAAAACAAATAGTTAGCAATAAAATATGCGTTGTTTGTCTCGGCAGAACGACTAAGAGGTCCGCCATGGAACAGCCCGATTACGACCGCGCATTCGGCGAGATTATCCGGTGGCTGAAGCAGGAAGGGTTGATCCTGCAAACCGATCTTGAGGGGAATACGGAGCTTTCCACCCGTGCTGAGCGCATCGGCCGCAAAAGGCGGCGCGAGGCGGCGGCGACACAAGAATAAAACCGACATCATAAAACGGGGGAGTTGAGATGCGGCACAAGGGTCTGCTGGAATTCGGGCGGAATCGGACGCTCTATGGACTTTTCCTGTTCTGCGCGGTCTGCGCCATCGCGGGCAGTCTGCTGAGCTATAATGGCGAGACCTCCTTCTGGCGCTGGCTGCATTATCTCACCAAACCGACTGCAACGCTGTTCCTGCTGGCCGCAGTGCTCTGTTCCGGCAAGCCGCGCTCGAAATCCTATGGCTTTGCCGTGGCCTTCGGCCTTGCCTTCGCCGCCCTTGGCGACTTTTTCCTGATGCTGCCCGGCGACTATTTCATGGCCGGACTGATCTGCTTTCTCATCACCCATTGCGCCTATATTTACGCCCTGTCGCGCCATACCCGCTTTGCGCAGAACAAAGGCGCCTTTGTCGTCTTCTCGCTTGCGGCATTTGCGGTGATCACCGGCCTTTGGACGGCCCTGCCGGGGGCCATGAAAATCCCCGTCATCATCTATGCCGTGGCTCTCGGCGTCATGGCCGCGCAGGCTTTCAGCAGGGCAACCGGCACGGAACCGGAAACACCGCAACACTACGCCGCCTGGCTGGCAGCATTGGGCGGTGTGTGCTTCATGGTCAGCGACACGCTGCTGGCCTATGACCGGTTTCGCTTCGACATTCCGCTGAGCGGGTTCTGGGTGCTCGCCACCTATTATGTGGCGCAGTTCCTGTTCGCCCGGTCGACGGAGGATTTCACCCATGAGCGATAATCTCGACACGGCTTTCGCCCGTCTGCGTCAGTCATGGCTGGATCATCGCCCGCCCTATGAACAGCGCATCGATGATCTCAAACGCCTGCGCGCTGGCCTGGCGGCCCGGCTTGACGACATGGCGAAGGCGATCAGCGCCGATTTTGGAAACCGCTCCGCCCATGAAACCCTGCTTGGCGAAGCCAGCGTGGTCTTTGCCGAAATCGATGATGCGCTGCATCATCTCAAGCGCTGGATGAAGCCGAAACGCCGCAAGGCGGGATGGAAATTATGGCCGGCGAAAGCAGAGCTTCGCTTCGTGCCGCTGGGTGTCGTGGGCGTCATCGCGCCGTGGAACTATCCGGTCAATCTGGCGCTCGCACCGCTGGTGGCCGCCATTGCGGCAGGCAATCATGTCCTGATCAAACCGTCCGAACACACGCCGCAAACGGCAGCCTTTCTGCAAAAGCTCATCAGCACGGTCTTTCCGGACAATCGGGTTGCCGTGGTGCAGGGCGATGCAGCGCTTTCGGCCCGCTTTGCCAGCCTGCCTTTCGACCATCTGTTCTTTACCGGCTCCACCGCCGTCGGGCGCAAGATCATGGCAGCAGCAGCGGCCAATCTGACGCCCGTGACGCTGGAACTTGGCGGCAAGTCTCCCGCCATCGTCAGCGAAAACGCCAATCTGGTGCGGGCCGCACGCGCCATCGCAAACGGCAAATTCTTCAATGCCGGGCAGACCTGCATCGCGCCGGATTACGTGCTGATCCACCACAGCAAACGCGACGCGTTCATTGCCCTGCTGCGTGCGGAAATACAGGCTCGTTTTGGCGGCACGTCCGCAGATCCAGACCGCACCACCATCATCAACGATGCGCAGTTGCAGCGGCTAACCGGCCTGCTGGAGGATGCGAAGAACAAGAGCGAAGGCATCGTCGAGCTGCTCGCGCCGTCCACTGAACCGCGCCTCATGACGCCGACGCTCATTCTTGAGCCGCATGCGACCAGCGCCATCATGGCGGAAGAGATTTTCGGCCCGCTGCTGCCGATCATCAGCTATCGATCGACCGATGACGCCATTGCCCATGTGCTTGGCCATGACCGCCCGCTGGCGCTTTATTGTTTCAGCGAGAATACAGCCGAGATCGAGACCATCCTCGCCCATGTGGTCGCAGGCGGGGTCTGCATCAACGACACGCTCTATCATTTTGCCTGCACCAGCCTGCCCTTCGGCGGCGTCGGGGCGAGCGGCATGGGCCAGTATCACGGTTATGACGGGTTCCTGACCTTTTCCAAGGCCATGCCGATATTGACGAGATATGCGCCTGCCCCAAGCGACCTCATCAAGCCGCCCTATCGCGGCCTGACCGACAGGCTGGTTCGTTTCATTGCCCGCTGAACATCTGCTCTAAACACTCAATTGTGCGTGGCCGCTCTGTTCAAATTGCATAGCAAACTATCTATATAGAAGAGTATAGATTTGAAATATTCATCTTGAACTGACGACCTTACGGGTGAAAAGGGTGCAGAAGAAAAAGGAAGCAAACCGGATATCGAAGTCGATCCTGACGGCGATCCGCAACAGGCCAGGTTTCAGGCCTCTCAACGCCAATATCACTGGCGGTGATATTGTTATTGCGTCCTATAATGTTCACAAATGCATCGGCATCGACAAGCAGTTCAATCCGCAGCGCACCGCAGATGTCATCAGCGAAATCGACGCGGATGTTATAGCGTTGCAGGAAGCCGACAAGCGTTTCGGTGAAAGGTCGGGGCTTCTCGATCTTGGCCTGCTGGAACGCCGACACGGCCTCATTCCCGTCCCCATCACCTCCACAATGCCCAAGGGGCATGGCTGGCACGGCAATGTGCTGCTGTTTCGCGAGGGCATTGTCCGCAATGTGCAGCAGCTGAAACTGCCCGGCGTGGAGCCACGCGGCGCGCTTGTCGCCGACCTGCAATTTCCGGCGGGACCGTTGCGCGTCATCGCCGCGCATCTGGGCCTTCTGAAGCGCTCCCGCGAACAGCAGGCGGAGAGCATCCTCACCGCCTTGCAGGAAGCCGACACGCTGCCGACGCTGTTGATCGGCGATCTCAATGAATGGCGTATCGGCAAGCGTTCATCGCTCGCCGCGCTCATGCCGACCTTCAACCACGTTGCAACGGCGGTGCCGAGCTTTCCGTCACGCTTTCCGGTCTTCGCGCTCGACCGGGTGATGGGTGCACCGCATAATCTCGTGACATCGGTGGAAGTTCACAACACGCCGCTGGCGCGCATGGCATCAGACCATCTGCCGATCAAGGCGCATCTCGACCTGAAGACGGCGATAGAGCATTTCCAGCAAAAGTGTGAAACGGTTTTGCGTCTGGAAATGCGTGAAAATAAATAGACCTGTTGCACAATCTTAATCCAGAGATACCCGCAAGCAGAACCGGCTCATAGATAGGGCGAACCCAGCCAGATAATCCGGTCGATCAGCCGCACCAGAAACGGGCGGTTCTTGAGACGGGTCAGATTGACCTGACGGCTCTCCTCGATGACCTTGCCGATCCGTTCTTCCACCTGACGCGCCACATCGCGATCCAGAATTTCCAGATCGATCTCGAAATTGAGCCGCAATGAGCGCGGATCGATATTCGAGGAGCCGACATAAGACCACGTGCCGTCAATCGTCATCAGCTTGGAATGGTTGAACGCGCCGCCCGCGCGCCAGATGCGGCAGCCATCCTTCAAAAGCTGGTCGAACTGGGCGCGCATTGCACGGTCGACCAGCTTGAGATTGTTGACCCCCGGCACGACGATATCCACCGATACGCCGCGCCGCGCCGCCGTGACCAGCGCACTGATCAATTCCCGATCCGGCAACAGATAGGGCGACATTATGAGGATATGCTGCTCGGCTATCGAGAAAGCGCCCATCATCATGCGATGGTTGGTTTCGACATTCTTGTCGGGGCCGGAGCCGACCACGCGCACCAGCGTGCCGGTGCCGGGCGGGCTTTCCGGCGCGGCAATGCGCCATGCGTCACCGGTCAGCAATTCACCCGTTGCAAATCGCCAGTCCTCGGAAGCGATGTGGAAGAGATCGGCAATGGCCGGTCCTTCAAGCCGGAAATGCGTATCGATTGCCACCGCATCGCCAGCAATCGCCCGCACGAAACCGGCGCGGATATTCATGCCGCCGGTAAAGCCATATCGCCCGTCCACGACAAGGATTTTGCGGTGCGTGCGCAGATTGGCATAAGGCAGGCGCAGGCCGATGATGATGTTGCCGTTGAAGACATCGACCGTCACGCCATTTTCCTTGAGCAGGCTCACAATGCTCGGGATGGAGTAACGCGCGCCGACCGCATCGATCAGCACCCGCACTTCGACGCCCCGCTTGACGGCAGCGCCCAGCGCCTCGGCAAACTGGATGCCGATGGCGTCGCGGTCGAAAATATAGGTTTCCAGCAAGATGCTGCGCTCGGCCTTGCCGATGGCTTCCAGCATGGCGGCATAGGCCTCGTCGCCGGTTTCCAGCATTTCGATGCGATTGCCGCTGGTGAAATCATAAAGGCTGACGGCGTCGCCTAGAATTTTCATGGCGCCGAACTGTCGCCCGAACGCGGCGCGCACGAGGTCGTTGGTCGTGTCGAAATGCGAGAGGTGATAAAGCGCGATATGCCCTTGCGCGCGCTGCTGGGTGAGTGTCGAGCGCCTGATCCGGTTGACGCCCGCAATGGCATAGACGACCGCCCCCACAATGGGCGACAGCACAATCACGCCAACCCAGCCAAGTGCGGTGCGCACTTCGTCCTTGGTCATGGTCGCATGAATAGCCGCTATCGTGCCCAGCACAATCGACAGGACAGCCAGAATATGCGGCCAATAATGGGAAACCAGATCGAACATCGAACAGACTTTTCCAACAACAATTGAGTACCGGGAAACCGGCAGCGCCCCCGCGTCAAGTTCCTGAAATATGTAGCCGATAGAGATTAAAACAGGTGTAACGGCAAAGAGATAGAGCCCAACGGGCCAAAAAGGTGCAACCGCCGCGAATTAGTTTATGCGCAAAAACAAAGAGATATGGTCGCCTGCCCCTGAAACAGGTGTGATTTCAGGGGCCCAACAGACTGGTACGACCGGCACGCGCTGCCAATGCTGGTCAAACGCTCTGCATGCCTTATATTGTTGCGTGGGTTACGAAAATTGGGTCACGACAATTCGAGGGACAAGAGGGTTATTCGATGGCAACGACGAACAAAGATTTCGACAATCCGGTGTTACCGACAGAGCTGACATCCAAGTGGGGCTGGTTCGTTGCGCTCGGCGTGGCGCTTCTCATTCTGGGCGGCATCGCCTTCGGCAATCTGGTGCTGGCCACGGTCGTTTCGGTCTACTATGTCGGCATGATGATGCTGATCGCCGGCGTGATCGAAATCATCCATGCTTTCGGCGTGAAGACCTGGGGCCGGTTTTTCTTCTGGTTCTTGAGCGGCCTGCTTTATGCGGCAGCGGGTGTCATCACCTTCATCAACCCCATATTGGCGGCAGGCATCCTGACATTCCTGCTGGCGGCGGCCCTTCTCGGCTCCGGCCTTTTCCGCGTCTGGATGGGCTTCAAGTCGAAGCCCGCATCCGGCTGGGGCTGGATTGTGGCCGGTGGCGTCATCACCGCGCTGCTCGGCCTCATCATCGCCATTCAATGGCCGGTCAACAGCCTGTTCATCCTTGGCCTTTTCCTGGCTATCGATCTGATTTTCCAGGGCTGGACTTACATCGCCTTCGGTCTTGGCATCAAAAGCCGGTAGAATCCTGATCATTTCTATAAAAGCGGCGTGTTCAGCGCCGCTTTTTCATTTCCAGCCCCATGCGGGGCGCGGCGCTTGTTGAGATTTTGCCCAATGACTGCTAGATGCAGCGCAACATCTTCGCGGCGCGTATTTGCGCGGCCCAACATTTCGCCATCACGAGTTTCTTCATGCCTGCTGACAATCCCGTTTCCAAGCGCCGCACATTCGCGATTATCGCGCACCCGGACGCCGGTAAGACCACGCTGACCGAAAAGCTGCTGCTGTTTGGCGGCGCCATCCAGCTTGCCGGTGAAGTGAAGGCCAAGAAGGATCGCATCCAGACCCGTTCGGACTGGATGAACATCGAACGCGACCGCGGCATCTCGGTCGTCACCTCGGTGATGACCTTCGAATACAAGGACTGCATCTTCAACCTGCTCGATACGCCGGGCCACGAAGACTTCGCAGACGACACCTACCGCACGCTGACCGCCGTCGACAGCGCCGTCATGGTCATCGACGCCGCAAAGGGTATCGAGCCGCGCACGCTGAAGCTGTTCGAAGTCTGCCGCATGCGCGACATTCCAATCGTCACCTTCGTCAACAAGATGGACCGCGAAGCGCGCGATCCGCTCGAAATCCTCGACGAAATCGAAGAAAAGCTGGCGCTCGACACGGCGCCTATCACCTGGCCTATCGGCTCGGGCAAGAGCTTTGCAGGCACGTTCGACCTGCATAACAATACAATGCGCCGTCAGGACAATGAAGAGCAGCCGACCAAGGTCAGCGGCCCGGAAGAAGCCGCCGCGCTGCTGCCTGAAAACGAGCGTGAAGCCTGGCTGGAAAATACGGAACTGGCGCGCGGCGTTTGCCGTCCATTTGACCTTGCTTCCTTCCGCGAAGGGCACATGACGCCGGTCTATTTTGGTTCGGCGTTGAAGAATTACGGCGTGCGCGACCTGATCGAAGCCTTCTGCGATTTCGGCCCCTCGCCGCGCGACCAGCAGGCCGACACACGCATGGTCGGTTCCACCGAAGACAAGATGACCGGCTTCGTGTTCAAGATTCAGGCCAATATGGACCCGAACCACCGCGACCGCATCGCCTTCCTGCGCGTTTGCTCGGGCAAGCTGTCACGCGGCATGAAAGCCAAGCTGGTGCGCACCGGCAAGCCGATGAGCCTGTCTGCGCCGCAATTCTTCTTTGCGCGTTCGCGCCAGATCGCCGACGAAGCCTTTGCTGGCGACGTGGTCGGCATCCCGAACCACGGCACGCTGCGCATCGGCGACACGCTGACCGAGGGCGAGGATATCCTGTTCCGTGGCGTGCCGAACTTCGCGCCGGAAATTCTGCGCCGCGTGCGCCTTGACGATGCAATGAAGGCCAAGAAGCTGCGCGAAGCGCTGCAACAGATGGCCGAAGAAGGCGTCGTGCAGCTGTTCGTGCCCGATGACGGTTCTCCGGCGATTGTCGGTGTCGTTGGCGCGCTCCAGATCGACGTTCTGACCGAGCGTCTGAAAGTGGAATATTCGCTGCCGGTCGGCTTTGAAATGTCGCGCTTCTCGGTCTGCCGGTGGATTACGGCAAATGATCCGGCCGAACTCGACCGCTTCGTCGCATCGCATCGCGCTGACATTGCGCATGATCTCGACAACGATCCCGTGTTTCTGGCGCAAAACGGCTTTTCGCTCAATTACGAAGCCGAGCGCTGGAAGAATATCCGCTTTGCGACCATCAAGGACTATCAAGTCCGCGACAAGGCCTGATGCGGTAGGGTGCTATGACCGATCCTGTTCTGGCTGCTCTCGATCTGCCCGATGCCATGCTGCATCGGCTTGCCGGTTACAGCAGCCAGCAGGACGAGCTTGGCCGCTCGACCGCCAATGTCCTGCTACTCGATCATGATGCGCACGAACCGCTGGTTCTGAAAATCGAACCGGCAAGCACGGTCAGCGAACTGGCCGATGAGTGCACCCGGCTTGAATGGCTCTCAGCGCAAGGGCTGCCCTGCCCGAGGGTCGTCGTTTTTGAGACGATGGACGACCGCCATTTTCTCCTGATGACGCGCCTTGCCGGGTCCGACCTCGCGTCATCTGTCGGCACTCTCACGCCTGACCGGATCGTCGCCATTCTCGCGACGGCCTTGAAGGCGCTGCACAGCGTCGACCCCGCTGCCTGTCCTTTCAACCACCGGCTGGCGCACCGCATTGAACATGCCCGCAAACGCGTTGAAGCGGGCGCGGTTGATGAAGATGATTTCGATGATGAGCACGAAGGCCGCAGCGCCGAAGATTTGTTCTCCGAACTATGCCGCCTGAAACCGTCGCAGGAAGATGTTGTCGTCACCCATGGCGACGCCTGCCTGCCAAATTTCATGGCCAGCGACGGCGCTTTCACCGGCTTTATCGACTGCGGCAGGCTCGGCCTTGCAGACCGCCATCAGGATCTGGGACTGGCCTGCTGGAGCATCCGCTACAATCTCGGCGACGAATGGGTGAAACCTTTCCTCGGCCTCTATGGCGCAACGACCATCGATGACGCCATGATCGCCTATTACCGCCTGCTGGACGAGTTTTTCTAGACAGCCAGCTTCATCATTGCGCGTCGAGCAGCCGTTCGGCAATTTTCGCAGCCAGCTTTTCGGCCACTTCGCCTTTGCTCATTTCCGGCCATTCCTCAATGCCGGAGCGGCTTAAAATCCGCACGCGGTTGTGGTCGCCGCCCATGACGCTGCTGCCATCCGAGCCAAAGGAAACATCGTTGGCGACGATCCAGTCCGCGCCCTTTTTCTCAAGCTTGGCTCTCGCATTGTCGGCCACATCCTGCGTTTCGGCTGCAAAGCCGACCACCAGACCGGGGCGCTTGTCGCTATGCCCAACTCCAGCCAGAATGTCGGGGTTCTCGACCATGGCAAGCGTCGGAGCGCCTTCTCCGGGCTTCTTCTTGATTTTCTGTCCCGCTTCATTGGCCGTGCGCCAGTCGGCAACGGCTGCCACCATGATCGCCGCATCGGCGGGCAGATGTCGTTCCACGGCAGCCTGCATTTCCCGCGCCGTCTCGACATGAATGACATCGACGCCTTCAGGGTCGGCAAGAGTGACCGGACCGGACACCAGATGCACAGTTGCACCCAGTCGCGCCAGTGCTGCTGCGATGGCATGGCCTTGCTTGCCCGACGAGCGGTTGGCAATGTAGCGCACCGGGTCGATCGGCTCATGCGTCGGCCCGGACGTCATGACGATGGATTTTCCAGCCAGTGGCAGCGCACGCGGAGACAACAGCGCTTCCACTGCCGCCACGATGGCCAGCGGCTCGCTCATCCGGCCCGTTCCCGCCTCGCCGCTTTCCGCCATTTCACCCTTCTCAGGGCCAATGAAATGCACGCCGTCCTTTTCCAGTGTCAGACGATTGCGCCGGGTCGCCGGGTTGTCCCACATGGCCGGGTTCATGGCAGGCGCAATCAGAACCGGAACCTTGCGCGCCAGCAGAACGGCGCTGGCCAAATCGTCAGCCAGACCATTGGCCATCTTGGCCATCAGATCGGCGGTCGCAGGCGCAACCACGATCAGATCGGCATCACGCGCCAGTCGGATATGCCCGACATCCTGCTCATCCTCACGCGAGAACAGATCAGTGAAAACATGATCGGCAGAAACTGCACCGATGGTCAGTGGCGTCACAAATTGCTGTGCAGCAGCGGTCATCAAGGGGCGAACCTGTGCGCCACGCTCGCGCAAACGACGGATCAGGTCGGGCGTCTTATAGGCAGCAATACCGCCACCGATGATGAGCAGAACGCGCTTGTCCGCGAGTGACGCACCAACCTTGCTCTGAACAGCCGACGCAGGCGTAACCTGCGCAGTTTCTTCCAGCCCGGTCAGAAGAAGCCGTGCTTCCTCTTCCATGGAGCGCCCGTTGCGCGCAGCACGCATACGCAGCTTTTCCTTGGCGGCATCGTCAAGATTGCGGATAGTGATACTGGCCATTTGATTGCACCGGCTTATTGCAAGTGCAATCAATGAAATCACTTTAATGGCGATTTGTCACTTTAAAAGTGCTTCTACAGCCAGATATAGAGCTTGATTGCTATCGCAGCCAGCGCAATTGCAATCACCACCTGTGCGATGCGGCCCCAGCGGGAATGCTTGGCTTCGGCGCGACCGATGGCTTCCGCCGTGGCAGCATCGAAGCGCAAGCCATTGGCAGCCATATCATCCAGCGCTACCGAAACACGTTCCACACGCGCCACCAGCTCTGGCGTCTTGCGGGTGAAATGCAGCAGCGCATAGGCGCTGTCCTTCGCGTCGAGCAACATGCCCTGCGGGCCGAGGTTTTTGCGAATCCAGTCGCCGACAACCGGCTCCGCTGCTTTCCACATATTGAAATGCGGATCGAGCGTGCGCGACACGCCTTCAACCACAACCATGGTTTTCTGGAGCATCAGGAGTTCGGGCCGGGTCTCCATGTCGAAAAGCTCGGTCACTTCGAACAGCAGTGTCAGCAGCTTGGCCATGGAAATGGTTTCCGCCGGCTGGCCGTGGATCGGCTCACCAATGGCGCGGATGGCCTGCGCAAAGCTTGCCACGTCGTGCGTATGCGGCACGTAGCCTGCCTCGAAATGCACTTCCGCCACGCGCATATAATCGCGTGTGATGAAGCCATAGAGAATCTCGGCAAGGAAGCGGCGCTGCTGCTTGTTGAGCCGCCCGGTAATGCCGAAATCGACCGCAACGATGATACCCTGCGGATCGACGAACAGATTGCCCGGATGCATGTCGGCATGGAAAAAGCCGTCGCGCAGCGTGTGGCGCAGGAAAGACTGGATCAGCGTTTCAGCAAGCTTCTTCAGATCGAAGCCAGCTGCAGCCAGAGCCGAAACATCTGACATCTTGGTGCCATCGATCCATTCCAGCGTCAGCACATCGCGACCGGTGCGTTCCCAGTCTACCTGCGGAACGCGGAAACCTTCATCGCCCTTGATGTTTTCGGCAATCTCGGAAAGCGCTGCCGCTTCCAGTCGCAGATCCATCTCGATGCGCGTGGTCTGTTGCAGCGTTTCGACAACCTGAACCGGACGCAGGCGGCGCGTGAAGGGCACATGGCGCTCCTGCATGCGCGCAACCATGTAGAAACCTTCAAGATCGCGGGCAAAACGCTGGCGAACGCCGGGGCGGATCACTTTGACCGCGACTTTCGTCGGCTTGCCGTCCTTCATGACTTCCGCCGGATGCACCTGCGCCATCGACGCCGCCGCTATCGGCGCATCGAACTGCAGGTAAAGATCGTCGATCTTGCGACCGAGCGACCCTTCGATACCCGCAACCGCATCAGCCTGCGGAAAATAATCGAGGCGATCCTGCAAAAGCTCCAGATCGGCAGCTACATCGCGCCCGACAATATCGGGGCGTGTGGCCAGAAACTGGCCGAGCTTCACATAGGATGGGCCAAGCTTGTTCATCGCTCGGGACATGCGTTCTGAACGCTGCATGTGCCGCGCACGCGGGCGCGCCAGCATGCCTGCAATCTTGTGGCCGAAAGCCGGAAGACCGGAAAGTCCTTCCACGGGAAGCGCACTGATCACGCCTTCACGCGTCAAAATCCATCCGGCGCGCGCCAACCGGAAAGCGGCGGAAAGATTACTCATGCGATAGTGCCCGCCCCTGCATCCAAGCCCGAATTCATGACAGGCATGATCAAAGCTTCCAGCCCGAATGAAGCGCCGCAATACCGCCGGTGAAATTGCGATAGCTCACACGCTCGAAACCGGCGGTCTCGATCATGGCGGCGAAATCCTGCTGCTTGGGGAATTTGCGGATCGATTCGACCAGATAGCTGTAAGAATCCGCATCACCGGTAATCATCTTGCCAATACGCGGAATGGCCTGAAACGACCACTGGTCATAGACCTTGTCGAGGATCGGCAATTCAACTTCGGAAAATTCGAGGCACATGAACCGGCCGCCCGGCTTCAGCACGCGATAGGCTTCCGACAGGGCCTTGTCGATATGCGGCACATTGCGAATGCCGAAGGCAATCGTATAGGCGTCGAAACTGTTATCCTCGAAGGGCAGTTCCTCGGCATTGGCTTCAACGAATTCGAGATTGTCGGCAAGGCCTTTCTTGATCGCGCGCTCGCGACCGACACCCAGCATCGAGCCGTTGATATCGAGAATGGTCACATGCGCCTGACGGCCCGAAGCCTCGACAATGCGAAAGGCGATATCGCCAGTGCCGCCAGCCACATCAAGCGACGTCCAGCCCGGGCGCTTCGACGGAGCGAGCCAGGCGATCATCGCATCTTTCCAGACGCGGTGCATGCCTGCCGACATGAGATCGTTCATCACGTCGTATTTGTTGGCGACCTTATGGAAAACGTCGTTGACCAGGGTCTGCTTTTCGTTTTCGTCAACCGACTGGAAGCCGAATGAATGCTCCATGCCGCCTTTTGCGCCCACGCGGTCCGCATTGCCGTTCTGCTGGCTCATAGCTCATCCTGCTTTTAATAGTCTGACGAAAACGATTTTCGGTTATGCATATAAAGCTTGTGCCGAACGATACAAGCACAGACCTTTTCCCACTACCCCTTTTGTGATCGCAGCTTGCGTTAACGTTGAAAAATGGCCAAAGAGACATAAAACTGTGCGTGTGCGCTTGCCACGCGTTTTCTCCGGCGCAATCTGCCGCTAAAGTTCAAAACGATAACAAGAAAAGTGGAAAGATCATGGGCGTTACAGTCGTCAGCCATCCGCTTGTCCAGCACAAGCTCACCCTCATGCGCAAGCGCGAGACTTCCACGGCCAGCTTCCGGCGGCTTCTCAAAGAAATTTCGCTGTTGCTTTGCTATGAAGTGACGCGCGATCTCGAACTCACCACCATGGAGATCGAGACCCCGCTCATGCCGATGGAAGCGCCGATCCTCGAAGGCAAGAAGCTGGTCTTCGCTTCGATCCTGCGCGCAGGCAATGGCCTTCTGGAAGGCATGCTCGATCTGGTGCCCGCAGCCCGCGTCGCCCATATCGGCCTCTATCGCGATCATGACACGCTACAGCCGGTCGAATATTACTTCAAGGCGCCGGAAGACATCGTCAATCGCCTTATCATCGTGGTCGATCCGATGCTCGCCACCGCCAATTCGGCCATTGCCGCCATCGACAAGCTGAAGGAACGCGGCGCGACCAATATCCGCTTCCTGTGCCTGCTGGCAGCGCCTGAAGGCATCGAGCGCTTCACCAAGGCGCATCCGGATGTGGATGTTTACACCGCTTCCATCGACGAGCGCCTCGACGAAAAGGGCTATATCGTTCCGGGCCTCGGCGATGCGGGCGACCGCATGTACGGTACGAAATAAACTAGAGCATTTCCAGCAAAAGTGCGTAGCGCCTACGCGGGGAAATCAGTCCACTGGACTGATTTCTGATCCCGCTTCGATACGTAGGATAATGCGTAAAAACAAAAAGTTAGAGCGGTTCCACGATTCGTTTTAATCGGAACCGCTCTAAAACGTAACCAGACAGTAATCCGCGCCGGATACTCTCGTTTTTAAAGCGGGGTAAGCATGGCGCGGATTTTCTTTATTGTTCTGATACTGGCGGGACTGGCCACAGCCTTTCCTATTCTCTTCGAGAGATTCGGCTCACCGACGCAAACCGTCGAGCAAGCCGCGACGCCAACACCCTCTGCAACATCCTCACAAAACCCTTCCGCCTATAGCGGACGCCGCGCGCAGATTTCGCCCGACAGCCGCGGGCATTTCATCACCGATATCCGCTTCAACGGCCAGAATCTGCGCGCCATGATCGACACGGGCGCAAGCTCGGTTGCCATCAATACCAGCACAGCCCGGCGCATCGGCATATCGCTCCGGCCCGACGATTTTCGTTATCGCGTTTCGACAGCCAATGGCGAAACACCGGCAGCGCGTGCTGTGCTCAGCAGCGTGGAAATCGGGCGCATTCGCGTGGAAAATGTCGAGGCAATCGTGCTGCGCGACGAAGCGCTGTCCGATATCCTGCTCGGCATGACTTTTCTCAAGCGCCTGCGCCATTATGAAGTGGCAAATGGAGCGCTCATCCTAACGCAGTGACATGTTTCTCTGGTAGCACTACAGCTGCATTCTTCGTGATGCCGGGCTGCAACGAGCAATTTCCTGTGCTCCGGTGCTCACGTACCCAAAAGTACGCTGCACTCCGGTGCTCGAAAATCACGCGTTTCGCCACGGCCTGACGAATTTGCAACTGTAGTGCTAAGATGCATGCTTCAGATTCTTGACATGACGGAACCCAACCATGACAGCGGACCAACGCCTGACCGAGCTAGAGATTCGCGTCGCCGAACAGGAAAAGACCATTGATGAATTGTCTTCCGTGCTGGCCGAGCAATGGAAGCTCATCGATCAGCTTTCCAAGAAACTTGGCGCGCTGACCGACCGTTTTCTGGAACTGGAAGAACAGACTGCGCCCGACGTGCCGGTCACCAAACCTCCACACTGGTAAAATAATGTTTGAAATCATCGACCTAGCCGACCGCCCCGACCTCATCCCCGCCTGCGCCACATGGAATTTTGGCGAATGGGGCGAATTCCATGGCGGAACCTTGGAACAGACCGTCACAGACTTCCACAATCTGGTGCAAGCCAACGATGGACAGGTCGCACGCATAGCGCTTTTTGATGGGGAACTAGCGGGAATTGCGCTTCTGATTGACAATGATCTGGAAACACACCCGCATCTGAAGCCATGGGTGGCCAGCGTGTTTGTTCTGCCGGGTTATCGTGGCAGAGGCATCGCCAAGAGCCTTGTCGGCGCCATCGAGAAGGCTGCCGCAGAACTTGGCCACGGCGAGGCTTATCTCTATACGGACAAGCCCGACCTCTACCGGCAGATCGGCTGGGTGGATTTTGAACAGCTCGACGGCGACTATGCCGGCATGCTGATCATGAACAAGAAAATCGCGCGATAAGATCGCGCGATTCTTTGAGACGGTTTTACTGTGCCAGCGGGATCGGGCAGCTCACGCCGGTTCCGCGCAGGCCGCAATATCCATTCGGATTTTTCGCCAGATATTGCTGGTGATAATCCTCGGCATAGTAGAACACCGGCGCATCTTCGATTTCCGTGGTGATCGGGCCGAGACCGCGCCCTGCCAGCGCTTTCCCATAAGCATCGCGGCTTTTTTCAACCGCCGCCCGATCCGCATCATCAAAGGTGTAAATCACCGAACGATAGGTCGTGCCGATATCGTTGCCCTGTCGCATGCCCTGCGTCGGATCATGCTCTTCCCAGAACAGGGTCAGCAGCTCATCGAGGCTCACGACTTTCGGATCATAGACCACCAGCACCACTTCGGCGTGACCGGTCAGTCCCGTGCAGGTTTCTTCATAGGTCGGGTTGGGCGTCATGCCGCCGGCATAACCCACTGCCGTCACATAGACGCCCGGCACCTGCCAGAACAGCCGCTCCGCGCCCCAGAAACAGCCCATGCCGAATAGGATCTGCTTGAAGCCTTCCGGCCATGGGCCTTTCAACGGATGGCCCGAGACGAAATGCGTTGCGGACGTTGGAAGGGCTGTAGCGCGCCCCGGCAAAGCCTCGTCCGTGGAGGGCATCTGTACTTTCTTGCGATAGCTGTCGAGGAAACTCATAGACTTCAACCTCCTGTAGCCCTGTGGCAGAATCGACGGTCAGGCGGTGAAGCGCCCCAGAGGACGTCCGCGCCGATGACCAATCACATAGAACAACAATGCGAGCACGCCAAAGAAGAGCCATCCCGGCTGCCCGAGCACTGGAACACAGACCGCGTTCCAGAATGTAGCTCCTATATAGTGCGTCACGAACGTTTCTGCATCGGCCAGCGTTTCCGGCGCGTTGCGCGACCACATGGAAAGCAGTGGTTTGGCAACCAGCTTCGACGCGCCGACAGAACGGGCGCCATCGAGAATGGCGAAGATGACCGCCAATGCCAGAAAAATAACCGCGAAACTACGCAATACAAATCGGATCACGATTCCCTGCCCCAGACCTTCAGGCACATATTCAAGCGCGTCGGGTGCGTCCCGACATCGCCGACCAGTCCCTTTTCATACCGCCAAAACCTGACTTAAGGAAGGCATTGCCCCTCAATCCTTCGTGCAACAAAATAATGCGTTCAAATATATTGTTTAAAAACAGTGTGTTACGATACCGTCGAGACTCTTTGCACAGGTTCGGCAGATTTGGCGTAAAAACTTGCAAAGAGCTATTGATCATATGCGTATTCTGGCTATATTGCGCGCCGCTACCGCATGTTGGCGAATAACCAGCGCCAGACAGAATGCGGTATCTCGTTTGCAGTCAGATTTCACCGTGAAACGCGGTTTTCCCCGACAGCAAGGCAGACGGAGAGGTGGCCGAGTGGTTGAAGGCGCACGCCTGGAACGCGTGTATACGGGAAACCGTATCGAGGGTTCGAATCCCTCTCTCTCCGCCAGTATCATTCCACTCTTCTAAGCCATCATCTTCAGATCGCCCCGCTGCGAGCCATGCATGATTCTCGCCTCGTCATTCACAGCGACGCATAAGCAGCCTGCTCTCCAAATGAATTTAGGGCGCTTTTCAGCTGGAATCATCGTGGCAAAGATGCGAGAGCATGATGTCGATTAACCGGAGTTGCGAAGCCGAATGCATGTTGTGAAACGAGCGATTTTGACATGCCTCGCCAGCCTGTCCTTTGGCTTTTGCGGTTCCGTCACCGAGAGCTTTGCGCAAGCGGCGGAGGGCGCTGCCGCAGCGCAAACAGAAAACATCAATGAAAATCCTGCCCCTGCAACAGACAGCTTTGGCCGGACGCAATTCATCCTGTCTGGCGATCCAATTGTACCGCCACGTGCTATGGCAAAGGAACAGACCTTCCCCGCGCGCAGGACTACGATGCGAATGAAAGCGGCACGATCTACGATATTCTGTTCGTCGGGATCGAAGCGGACAAAATGCAATTCGAAATTCGCGGCTATTCCGGCCACGACCTGCAACATCCCGCAAGCGGGCAGACACTGGAATTTCCAATCGCACAGTCAATGATCGAGATTCGCGACCTGACCATCATGATCGAAGAAGTGACGGCGGGCAGCCTGACATATCAGGTTCAGCCCTTGAGATAGACCGAGCTTCCGAGCTTCCGAGCTTCCGAGCTTCCGAGCTTCCGAGCTTCCGAGCTTCCGAGCTTCCGAGCTTCCGAGCTTCCGAGCTTCCGAGCTTGGATTGACCGAAAAGCGGGCCACATGCAACACCGATCAACCAAAGCCGCTCCCGTTCGGCATTACCGTCGGGAACGCTGTCGCAATTGGCCTTACTCGCTGCTTTACCCCACGGATCAAGCAGGATCAGAACTTGATATTGAACGAAGCCTTGAACCCATTCTGCTTGGCGCCGCTGCCATACTGACCAACATAGCTGACGCCCAGCGTCGAAGCCGGTGTCACATCAAAATCAAGCCCCGCTTCAAGCAAAGCCGTATCCTTGGCAATCGGCGCACCTGCCACTGTGAAGGCATCGCCGCCCACGAGAGCCTGCGTCGAGGTTGGTATGATGTCGCCATAAGCATGACGCCAGCCCAGCGAGCCCTTCAGGTTAACCGCAGCCGACCCGAGCGAAAATGGAGCTTCCGCCCGCAGACCAAGAGTGGTGAAGGTGGTATTTGTCTTATCGCTTTCGACATTCAGCGCCGCAACTCCACCGGTTTCCGTAAATCCGTCGCTACGCAACCTGACATGCGCGAGATTGGCAAAAGGTTCGAACGACGCTGCGGCGGTATCAAGCCGATAGCCGATCTCACCGAACGCCTGCAATGTGCGAGCATCGTAATCGGCCTCCAGCGCATTGGAGAGGCCGGCAAGTGAGACTGCCCGTGACGCATCAATACTGTGCCACGTCTGGATCAGGCCTGCCCGCAATCCGAACGGTCCCCACTGGTTGCCGCCATAAATGCCCAGATGCCAGCTATCGCTCGTCGCAGCAGCATTTCTGCCCTTGAAGTCGATATCCGACTGGCTGTAGCCGCCAGCAAACCCCAGCCGCCAGCCTCCGGCCAAACCGACATCGAGACCGGAGACAAAGCCGCCTGTCGATGTCGAGACCCCGCCAGTATTGGCATTCCCGTCCTGTTCCACCCAAGAACCGAATCCCGTTGCCCAAAGGCCATATTGGGCAGCAGGTGCATCGTGGCTGACCGCGTCAATTGCAGCTGAGGCGCGGGACGATTGTTTGGCTTTTGCATAGGAGAGAACCGGAACATCATTTGATTCGACGCCGGCGAATGCTGAGCGCAACCGATTGTTGATTGCATCCGCCACCAGATGCGACGTCTCGATCAAGCTCGCCTTGGTGGAGGCATAACCGTCACCAGACAGTTGGTCGAAAGCCGTCCTCGCCCCTGCCGCATCCAGAAAGACGACCGAGTTCGCCACAGAATTACTGAGATCCAGTCCGTCGACCGCTTCTGCAACGGCCCGCTGATTGTCGGTCTGCGCGACGCTTGAAAGCGCGACGGTATTTCGCCCGATGGTCAAAAGAACATTATTCGCATCATAGCTCAGGTTGGGCGCAATGAAGGTGGTTGATCCGCTCCAGGAAACGCTGCTGAATGTGGTGCCCGCAAGATTGCCCGCAGTCAGGATCGTGTAAGGCCGGTCAAGCTGATAGCCACCAAGCGTGGACACGGTGACCGTGCCTGCCAGATTAGCGGTTCCGCCAACCTTGATCAGATCCGCTTCACCCTGCGCGTTGATCTCCGCCTTATAGACCGACGATGAAGCCAGCGTCAGATCGCCGTCAACGGCCACAATGCCGATGGAATTACCAGGTGTGATCGTGCCCGCGCTGACCAGATTTCCCGTAATATGCCAGTTGCCGCCAAGAATGGATGTCTGATCGACGCTGACATTTCCGCCCACCGTGACGGGTATTGCCACCGTGCCGCCTCGCGTAACGGACCCCTCCGCAAGCGTTACATTACCGCCAATGGAATCGCCTTCATTGCCAAAGTCAAAACTGCTTTGAACGCCGGTGAGGTTTCCAGCAATGACCGATTGTTGCTCAAAGATCAGACTGCTGCCGCGCATGCCCTGAATATGGGTGACCCCTTGGAGGACACCAGTCCATTGCGCGCCTTGCTGGAGAACCAGATTGGTGTTGCCAGCCCCGGTTTTCGCCTGAGCGTCAACGATATCGCCTTTGCTGACCGAGCCTGCATCCAGCTCTATGTCGACAACCCCGCCAGATCCAGCGCCATCGGAGCGATCCACTGACAGCAAGACGCCGTTATTTTCGGTCGCTACCGTTCCACTGCCAAGGCGAATACGCGCCACATCGTCAGCACTGGTCAGAACCACACCAATCGTCGGCCCCTGCGCGCTTTTGAGAACCGCGCCTTCGACTTCAATCGTACCGGAGCCGGAAATTGCCAGAGCGGATGCCGCTTCGCCCAGTGCGGTTACGCTGCCGCCCGTGATCGAAATCGAACCACCCGCTTGCACCATGGCACCGGCGGCACCAGCACCCGAAGTGACGACTTCCGTATTGGTTGTGGCGACCAGACCACCGGTCGTCCCCTCGTCATTATTGGCCAGAAGCCCATAGGCCTGGTTCCCGGTCGTCCGTATGGTGGATGCGGCAAGCCTGATCGTCGAGGCGGATTCCGCAAATGCGCCAAAACTCGATGCACCAACAGTTTCAACGTTGACGCTCCGGGCATCGATTACCCCCTCGTCGAGGGCATGCAAGCCGACAGCGAAACTGTCCCCGTAAGTGCGGATAGCACCACCCGTCAGATAGACCGTACCGGACGTGGTTCCGTCATAAGCGTAATCTGGATGGTTGGTGCCGAAAGCACCCGCCTGTACCGCATGAGCATTGTTGCCATAGGTGCTGATATCGGCACTGGATGTAATCGATCCGCCATTGCTGGCAATCAGACCATAATTACGCAGGCCATAGGTCGTGATCGAGCCACCGTTCAACGTCACGCTCGCATTGTTCTGCGATTGAACGCCTTCGGAAAAACGGGCCGCATTGTTGGTCACGATTGTCACATCATTGGCGATAACCGTCGCGTCGTCGGCCTGTATGGCTCTCGCGCTGTTGCCCGATGTCGTAATCGTGCCACCGTTCAGCGTGACACTGCCGCCCGACAGCGCTTCGACGCCGTAAGCAGCGGTGCCACCGGTTACAATATTGCTGTTCGTCAGCAGCACCTGACCACCATTGTCGGCATAAGCGCCGGCTGCATTGGCTCCATTGGTCGTGATGCTCAGATTGTCGCCCGATATCCGGCCCGCGACGGTGCCCATGTCATTATTTGCAATAACGCCGAATGCGCTCTGCCCCGCAGTGTTTATCGTCGAGTTGGTCAAAGCTATCGACGACCAGCTTTCCGCGAAGGCACCGAAACCGTTTGAGCCTGTCGTTGTAACCTGAACGGTGCCATCAATCGTACCGCCATCGATTGCGTGCAACGCGAAGGAGTTCGCGCCATCTGTTGTGACAGCTACACCGCCGAGCAGATGAATGATTGAATGATCCGTGCCATCCGCAGTGCTGCCCTTTGCACCAACCTGGATACCGTGCGCCGTCGGCCCCGAAGTGACGACATTGATGTTTGAAACATTCAGCGTCGAAGCTGTGCCCGAGACCAGAACGCCCCACGCGCGGCCATTATTGATGGTCGCCACTTGGTAGGTCACACCTATGCCGTCCAGGGTCGTCGTACCGCCCCCGGCATATTGGTAGGCAGCACCATTCACCACGACACTCGTTGCAGTTGCCAAGTGACACGACAGAACGAGAGCCACGGCTGTGGAGCCCAGCACCCGCATCAAATCTTTTGAGATGACCGACATCATTGCCCCTAAACGCGCCCCTCAGCCCCTCGGCCATGGCGAACATTTCAACAAATAAATTTAGATATCACTCAATTAAAATGCGAAGTCACGAAGTCATATTGATGAAATACCAAATCAAAAAGATTCAAACAATGCGAATTACGCAATTATTTTCAATAAACTGCAATTTATTTCTTGTTTATTTGCTTTCCATGACAATATATTTACATGCAAACTTACTGAAATATATACTCAATATTAGAAAATAATACTTGTTTAAATTACAAGTATTGAAATGAGTAAAAAATTACAAAAACAACCCATCGTCCCGCCACTCATGCAGAGGGAGACTGACAACCCTGGAGATAGCAATGAAAGGGGCGTGGGCGGGCCGACCATAAGGCGACCAGGCCAGACTGACCAGTGCTGTGCGCCTGTGGGCAGCACACTGCCGAACCTCACGACGATAAATCAGCCGGAGCCGTTACGGCTCCGGCTGCAGAAGATCAGATCAGGCCTTCTTCCTTCAGCGCCTTCTGCGCTGCCGGGCGCGCCATGACGCGTTCACGCAAGGCAAGCGCCTTCGGATAGGCGCTGAGATCGACATGCATCGCAAAACCCCAGCCAATCACGACAGACGCATAGACATCTGCCTGCGACAGTTCTTCGCTCAGCCAATAGCTGCGACCATCAACCAGCATGGCTTCAAGCTGGCCCATGCGACGGTTGATATTGGCAAGTACGCCCACCTTGGCTTCTTCGGTGAGGTTGGGTGCAAACAATCCGCCGAAGGCTGTGTGCAGGTCGCCGCAGAAGCCGAGCGCTTCCTGCAACCGTGCGCGTTCCATCGTGCCGTAGGCAGGCTTGAACGACGCAACATCCGAATGGTCGCCGATATATTGCAGGATGGCCGCGTTCTGGGTGATCACCACGCCCGGCTCGAGTTCCAGAGCCGGAACTGCGCCACGCGGATTGACCGTCAGATAATCGGCGCCGCTGGCAGTGACCTTGGTTTTCAGGTCAACCGCTTCAAACGTGTAAGGCAGGCCAGCTTCGCTGAGAACGATATGCGGTGCGAGCGAGCAGGCACCGGCTTTGTAATAGAGCTTCACTGAGGATATCTCCGAAGAATTGCAACGCGGGATTTCTATCAATTCCCGCAGCCCCTGCAATATTGTTGGGGGCAATTTTTCGTGTACTCAGCCGATGCCGGAAATTCTTTGCACGGAAGCGGCCCGATCAGAAAAGTGAAGCAATGCGCGCAGGCTTGGACGACGACATCCGGGGCACCACCACCAGTTTGTTGAACTCGCCGCGTTTGAACGCCCGCAGGAAGCGCGGATAATCCCGGAAAACCACGCAGCCATTGGAATCGCCGTTGCGACCCAGCATGAATGTGTGCGCCAGAAGTCCGTCGCGATTGTAGCGGTTGTTGCCGTCGGCTGGCGTCAGGCGGATCGCTTCAACGCCGTGGAACAGCGCCTCGCGCATGCGCAGATTATAGCTGTGCGGCGGCGTGGGCCCACGGTTCTTCTGGTTCACATAGGTGGGATTGTCACGCATGCGACCGATGCCAGAATGGGCTTCGAGCTTCTCGCCGCTCGGCAAATAAACGGTTGCAGCGGAAATATCATAGATGGCAACGCGGCTGCGCGCAGCCTGATTGATCAGCGGGCTGAAAAGACCGGGCTCCGGCGTATCCGTTTCGCCGCTTTCGGGCGCATAGGCCAACTGTGTCTTGGGACGCATGCGCGACGTACGCAGCGCAGGCTTGGCGCCCGGCAGAGGCACATCGTCCGGCACGAACATATCGCGATCGGCTTCGTCGTCAGCCGCCATATCCGTCTTCTGATCAGGCGCCGATTGCGGCAGCGGTATTGCATTGCCGATTGGCAGCTCGGGTGTGTCACTGCCTCCCGCATCGGCTTCTTCAGCCTGCGACAGGGGCAGAATGCCGGTCTGGCTCTGCGGCTGGATATTGGCCAGCGCGACCAGAGCCGCAGGCGTCTGCGGCGCGCTGGCATAACCAAGCGCGACTGCGCCCGCTGCGGTGACTTTCGCAGCCGCGTCGGCTGAAATCGTGTTGCCCGTCTTGTCCGTTGCCGGATCAGCCGAGGCGACTGCAACCGGCTCAGGCAAACGCACACGATCCGTGCGCGGTTCGATCAACGATGGCACATCAACCGATTTCGGCTCGATCACCGAATCCGGACCGATATCGGCAATGATCGGCTGATCATCGGTCATCTTGTTGCGATGCCAGTCCAGGTTGGAATAGGCGGCATCCGCCGTATAGGCCTTGATGAAGCTTTCACGCATCTTGTGCGCCGGGGTGCGGGTCTGGTCGACAAGGGCCAGCGCCTGCGGCATGGCTGCCGGAATGCGCCGCATGACCGGAGCGACAGGCGCAAATGCTGGAATGGCCGTTTCAAGCGTGCCGAGCGCAGTCAGCATCCAGCCACCGGCGACAAGACCAGTCGCGGCAAATGCCGTCACGCGCAAAAAGCCACGCAAACTGAACGGAAGGCCGATACGGCCGCTACGCGGAGCCGCATAGCCATACACTTCTGTCACACACGCCATGATACTAACCCGACTGGAATTCGACTTCGCGGCCCCACTTCCGGCCTCGCCTCGCATGTCAGTTCGGCAAAAAAGCGAAGAGGACATGGCAAAGCAGTGGCCGAAGCGAAGCAGTGACCGCAATGGTCGCTTCCAGCATGGCGAATTATGGTAACCAAAGTCTTTACGAACGGCGCGTGACTGATAATTCCTCTCCGAAAGAGGAAAGCTGCATCAGCCCGTCAGGCGATAAGCGGCTGGCGCATCACCCGAAAATTCAGGGAATTCGTTGCCCTCGGTCACCGTGCGATTGCGTCCGCGATGTTTGCCGCGCATCAAGGCAAGATCGGCGCGGGACACCGTTTCCCATAGCGTTTCGTCGTGACGCAGCATGGCAATGCCGAAACTGCATGTCACATGGCGGTCGCTCGGCAGTGCCGCAAATGCATGGCGACCAACCTGATTGCAGAGCCGTTTGGCAAAGCGTTCGCATTGCTGGGCGCTGCCCGTAACCAGCAGAACGAACTCTTCCCCGCCGACGCGGCTGACGACGACATCCTGTCCGGCCAGTGACTGCAGCAGATGCGAAAACTCCACCAGCACGCGGTCGCCAGTCGCATGGCCCAGCTCATCATTGATCGCCTTGAAATGATCGATATCGGCAATAATGACGGCATGTGTCGCGCCTTGCGCGGCTCTTGCGAGTTTACGCCTTGCGTGGCGCTCCATACCGCGCCGGTTGAGAAGGCCGGTCAGCGGATCGGCATCGCGTTCATTGCGCAGCTTGTCGATGATATCGAGTGCGGCAACAGTCAGAATGAAGAGACCGAGCAGAACACCGCCCATAGAGGCTGCCACCGTCACCCATGACCAATAGGGCAAGGACAGCAACTCCCTGGAACTGGCCACGTCATCCAGCATGCCAATCGTGAAGATGCTGCGCAGGAAGAAATGCGCCGCCAGCAGCGCCAGAACCAGACGCAGTGCCGTTTCGATCCACCGGTCACCCGGCACACGCCGGGCATGCAGGCAAAGAACGGTGGCCAGCGCGCCAAGACCGATATTGGCCGCAACAACCAGATAGCTGTAGATCGCCCCCTGCCAGGCAAGAAGGCCGACGGCTGCCAGCGTAGAAACCGTGATCAGCGACGCTGCCATCGGCGGGAACCCCCGCCCAAGCCGCACCATCACCGCCTGACAGAACAGCCAGCCCGCAGCGAGCTGCAGCAGGATCGCCAGAAGGAATGTCTGCCGCAGCTCGGGCAGCGGCGGAGAAACCTGCACAAAATGTCCAAGAGAAAATGCCGCGAAGCTCAGGCCGAAAAGCAGCATGTGCTTTCGCCGTCTGTCGAGCACCCACAGGCTCGACATCGCGACCGCAAACAGCATGATCAGCAGAGAGGGAACAATCTTCACGAGTAACCAGACCATTAATCGATTGAATTAAAATTCAATAAGTAGTGAGGCCAATCTGAATGTTCAATTGCATATATGAGTCAAATTAACTTTTGTAGAGAAATTAAATGTTCCAAAACGATATATTTAATTTATTAAATAAAGCAAACGCTAATAAAAAATTATAAACAAAGACATCCATGAAAATTCTGATTTTTATTCTTAAATAAGCCGACGATGTTTATCCCCAGATATTGCCCATCGGAGATAGAAGCCGGGCGCTTGAAGCCATTTCCGGCCACTATTACCTGTTACTAATGAGAATGAAGGCTTGGTCTGGAAAAGGCGAAATGTCATCCTGTGCCCCTGTTATTCGAGCGGTTCAAGCCGACAGTCGGACCATTATCGCTCTATTTGTTGTTCTGCATTTCCAACGCAAAGCCACCCGGCATATGTGCTGGTAATGCTCTCGCGGAGAATTTCGATGCGCCACCAGTTCGACCTTTTTGCTCCCGCTGCGAAGGCAGGAGAAGAACGGGCGGAGCTGCGTCCTGCCCGCGCGAAGCCCAAGCGGGAGACGGTTGGCGCGCAGGCGCTGAAGGCCCCAGTCATCGATGAAGCAGAAATGGTGCGTCAGTTGAAGGATAGCGGGCGCTATCGCATCTTGCGCCGCCTTGATCCCCTGCCCGTCGTGCCCGATGTCGACACAAAGGCCTTCCCGCGTCTTGGCGTCGTGGTGGATACGGAAACCACCGGCTTGAATGCCGCGCAGGAAGAAATCATCGAAATTGGCGCTGTCGCGTTTCGCTATGCGGATGACGGCTCGATTGGCGATGTCTGCGCCACTTTCGGTGCCTTGCAGGAACCGTCAAAGCCGATCCCGGCGGACATTACCCGCATCACCGGCATCACCGATGAAATGGTGAAGGGCCAGACAATTCCGCTGGCAGAGATTGAAGCATTGATTGCCGATGCCGATCTGGTCATTGCGCATAATGCCGGTTTCGACCGTCCGTTTCTGGAGCGGTTTTCACCGGTCTTCGCCAACAAGCCGTGGGCCTGTTCGGTCAAGGAGATCGACTGGACGGCGCGCGGCTTCGAAGGCACCAAGCTTGGCTATCTGATCGGCCAGAGCGGCTATTTCCATAATGGACACCGCGCCGAGGATGACTGTCAGGCACTCCTCGCCGTGCTGAAGGAACAGTCGGGCGATACCACGCCCTTTGCCGAACTGCTGCAAGCCAGCCAGAAATCACGCCTGCGCATCTATGCGGAAAACAGCCCCTTCGAGATGAAGGACAAGCTGAAGGAGCGCCGCTATCGCTGGTCGGACGGCAGCGACGGTCGCCCGAAATCATGGTGGACCGAGATTGGCGAGGATGAACTCGACGCCGAACTCGACTATCTGCGCACCGAGATTTACGGCTGGCGCGATGCCGAGCCGTTGATCCAGAAGCTCACTGCCGTGGATCGCTATAAGGAACGCGCACCGCTCCGGCCCGGTAAATAGCAAAGGCCGCGTTTAGCGGCCTTTTTCTTGCGACGCGCATGATTCCGTCTATGGGTAGCCGAAAATGGTGGCGCTCGAGAACCGGAGCGGAGTGTACTTAACGTACATGAGCACCGGAAGCACAGAGCGACGCCATTTGCAGGCAGCCAGAGGCGGAACTAGATAACCGGCCAAGGGCGCTGCGCTGGCCGCATCCCTTCATAGGCCTGTGCCAGCCGCAACACGCCCAGATCGTCGAAACGCTGGCCGAAAATCTGCAAGCCGATTGGCAGGCCCGTCGATGTATAACCGCAATTGATCGAGATCGCCGGTTGTTCCGACATGTTCATCGCAACGGTGAAGGCGATGTGCTCGAAAGGACGCTGCGGATCGTTGACCGGCGATGCCCATTCCGCCGGATAGGTCGGCATCGGCGCGGTCGGCGAAATGATGAAGTCGAAATCCTTCGACGCGGCGAGCGCCGCATGGCGCATCGCGTCGATCTGCGCGAAGCCGGAATAGACCTCCTCGCCGTTCAGACCTTCGGCCGTTTCGGTCCACTGATAGATGTAAGGCAGGATTTTCGCACGGTTTTCCGGCGTCATCTTCTGCACATCCGCCCAGGACCGCGCACGCCAGAAGCGGTCTAGACCATCGATCATGGTGCGATTGAGGAATGGGGCAACCGGCTCGACTATCGCGCCCGCATCGGCAAAAAGCCTGGCCGCTGCTTCTACCGCAGCGCGGGTTTCATCGCCGGTCGGTTCACCAAAGCCGGCATCGAGCCAAAGGCCGATCTTCAGACCCTTGACGTCGATATCAAGGCTCATCCAGTCAATGTCCTGATAGGGCAAGCTCATGGCGTCGCGGCGGTCGGGCCGCGACAGCACCGACATGTAAAGCGCACTGTCGGCAACCGTGCGGGTCATTGGACCAGCAACGCGGCCGAGAAATGCCGGATCAATCGGAATACGCCCGAAGGACGGCTTCAAACCGACGAGACCGCACCAGCCGGCAGGCAGGCGGATGGAGCCGCCAATATCCGTGCCGATATGCAGCGGGCCATAGCCGGCGGCACCGGCGCTGCCAGCACCGGCGCTTGAACCGCCCGGATTGGTGTTCAAATCCCACGGGTTGCGGGCAAGCTTATGGAAGCTCGACAGGCCCGACGACAACATGCCGAGATCGGGCATGGTCGTCTTGGCGAGCAGCACGCCGCCAGCCTCGCGCGTGCGCGCTGCGGGCGGTGCGTCAGCGGCGGCTGGCTTCAGCGGCAGCGCCGCGCAGCCAAGCGGAACTGCCGTGCCTTCGGTCGCGATATTTTCCTTGATCGTCAGCGGCACGCCATCAATGGGACCGGCAGGCTCACCCTTCGACCAGCGCGCTTCCGAGGCCTTCGCCGCCGCCCGCGCTGCATCGGGATCGTAGGCCCAAAGCGCATTCAGCTTCGGCTCATAGGCTTCGATGCGGGTGATGACAGCTTCCGTGACCTCGACCGGCGAAAGCGACTTCGCCTTATAGGCGGCCACGAGCTCGACGGCTGACAAATCGGCAAGATTCGACATTGGATATTTCCTCAAATCACTCAGGCAATTTCAGTGTGGAATCGGATCGCCGCACGCGCTTGCGGCGACCGGAGAAAGGCTTTGGCACGGCATCGACCAGCGCCCGCGTATAGTCATGCTGCGGATTGTCGAACACCGCATTGGTCGGCCCTTGCTCGACAATATTGCCGCGATAGATCACCGCAACACGGTCGGTAATCGCGCGCACCACGCCGAGATCGTGGCTGATGAAAAGATAGGAAAGGCCGAACTTTTCCTGCAAATCCATCATCAGGTTCAAGACCTGCGCCTGAATGGAAACGTCGAGCGCGGAGACCGGCTCGTCGGCGACAATCAGCGCAGGTTTGGTGATCAGGGCGCGCGCAATGGCAATGCGCTGGCGCTGCCCGCCGGAAAATTCATGCGGATATTTTTCCGCAGATGCCTTGGGCAGGCCAACCGCTTCCAGCACTTCCGCAACGCGGTCGTCGCGGTCTTTGGAACTGGTGCCGCTTTCCAGCGACACAATCGGCTCGGAAATGATGCGCTTGACCGTATGGCGCGGATCGAGCGAACCGTAAGGGTCCTGAAAGATCGCCTGAAAGCCCTTGCGCGCTTCACGCAGGCCCGCACGATCCAGCGCATAGATATCCTGACCGTTGATGAGAATCTGACCCGATTGCGGACGCTCCAGCCCCATTACCGCACGCGCCAGCGTGGATTTGCCGGAACCGCTTTCGCCGACAATACCAAGGCTTTGGCCTGCTTCGATTTCTACATTCACCCCATGCAGCACCCGCAATGCGCTGGGCTTTGAAAAGAAAGATGCGCGCGGAAGCTGATATTCGCGCACCACATTGCGCACCTGCAATATCATCTTGCTCATGAAACCACCTCGCCTTCACGCGGATGCAGGCAGGCGGCGCGATGCACGATACCGTCATTCTCGGCAATGAAATCGAGACCCGGTATTGCCTGTCGGCAATCGTCCTGCACAAAGGCGCAACGGTCGGCAAAGGTGCAATGAGGCGGACGCGCCAGCGGGTCCGGCACGACGCCCGGAATGGCGGCAAGGCGCTGACGCCCCGTGCCATGGTTGCGCACCAGTGCCGCACCATGGGGCGAGGCTGCAAACAAGCCACGGGCATAGGGATGTGCCATGCGGTGGAACACCGCTTCCGTGCGGCCCGTCTCGACAATGCGGCCCGCATACATGACGGCAATCCGGTCGGTCATTTCCGACACCACGCCGAGATCATGCGTAATCAGCATCAGGGCCGTGCCGGTTTCGTCGATCAGTTCGTCCATCAGATCGAGAATCTGCGCCTGCACGGTCACATCAAGCGCCGTTGTCGGCTCATCGGCAATCAGCAGGTCCGGCTCGCAGGCAATCGCCATGGCAATCATCACGCGCTGGCGTTGCCCGCCAGAAAGCTGGTGCGGGTAAAGATCGAGATTGAAGCGCGGTGCTGGCAGCCCCACGCGATCCAGAAGGCGGCGTGCTTCACGCTCCGCATCAGCCCGGCTTTCGCTTAAGTGCAGACGGCGGCCTTCGGCAATCTGCGCGCCGATGGACTTGACCGGATTGAGCGCCGTCATCGGCTCCTGAAAGATCATCGCCATGCGCCGTCCGCGCATCTTGCAGAGTTCCGCTTCCGGCTTGTTCGCCAGATCCTCCCCGTCAAAACGCAAGCGACCGCGCACGCGCATGCGCTCGGGCAGCAGGCCCATGGCGGCAAGCGCCGTGATCGACTTGCCGCTGCCGGATTCGCCCACGATGCCGAGGCGCTCGCCACGGTTCAGCGTCAGCGTGATACCGGAGACAATATCAGCCGAACGAGCACCGAAGGGCAGCTCGACGGACATGTTTTCCATTTCAAGAAGAGGCGTTTTGGACAGGGGTGCGATCATCTTTGCCTCCTGACGCGCGGGTCGAGCACATCGCGCAATCCATCACCCAGCATGTTGAGGCCAAGCACGGCAAACGTGATGGCCAGGCCGGGGAAAATGGCGAGCCATGGCGCGTCATAAATAAAGGTCTGCGCGTCGTTGAGCATCTTGCCCCAGCTTGGCATCGGCGGCTGGGTGCCAAGCCCGACATAGGAAAGGCCCGCCTCGGCGACAATGGCGAGCGCAAACTGGATCGTCGCCTGCACGATCAGCACATGGTTGATATTGGGCAGCACATGCAAAAGCGTGATCGACACATCGCCACGCCCCGCGCAACGGGCCGCCTGCACATATTCGCGCTTCCAAAGCCCCAGCGATGCGCCGCGTGTGACACGCGCAAACACAGGAATGTTGAAAATACCGATGGCGATCATCGCATTCACCGCACCGGGACCGAAAACAGCAGTGATGATCACCGCCGTCAAAAGTGCTGGAAAGGCGAAGGCCAGATCGGTCATGCGCATGACGAAACCGTCCACCATGCCACCGCGTGCAGCCGCGAAAGCACCCAGCGGAATGCCGATCCCGGCACCGACAAGCACGGCGATGATCGACACGGCGATGGAATTGCGCGCGCCGACCATGATCATGGAAAACACATCGCGACCAAAATTATCCGTGCCAAACAGATGATTGAAGCTTGGCCCCTGCAACTTGTCGCGGAAATTCATCGCCGTCGGAGAATAGGGCGTCCAGAGAAAGGAGATGAGCGCCATCGCAACCAGGATAACGGTGATCAGCGTGCCGATGGTCAGGCTGCGGCTCAAAAGCACCGTTCGGAAAAAGCCGGGCTTCGGCAGGATTTGTGCGTCGCTCATCGGCTGCCTCCCGTCGAAAGGCGCGGATCGATGAAGCCATAGACAAGGTCAACAATGAAATTGACCGCGATCACGGAAGCGGCAAGCAGCGTCACTAGCGACTGCACGGTGACGAGATCGCGCTGCGCGATGGCCTGAAACACCAGCCTTCCCAGGCCGGGCAGATTGAAGACGTTTTCGATGATGATGGTTCCCGCCAGCAGAAAGGAGAATTGCAGGCCGATGATGGTGACAACCGGGATCAGCGCATTGGGCACCGCATGACGCCAAAGTGCGGCCTTGCGTGTCAGGCCCTTGGCGCGCGCGGTCCGCACGAAATCCTCACCCAATGTTTCGATGACGGCAGAGCGCGTCACGCGAGCCAGAATGGCGGCAAGCGGCAGCGCAAGCGCCAGTGCAGGCAAAAACAGCGAGCGGATACCGTTCCAGAAGCCGCCTTCCCAACCCGCAAAGCCCGAGGCCGGAAACCAGCCGAGTTGCAAGGCAAACAGGAGGATCAAGAGCAGGCCAAGCCAGAAATTCGGGATGGCGACGCCGACCTGCGCCACACCCATGGACAGCACGTCGCCGGTCTTGCCGCGCTTCGACGCTGCATAGACGCCGACCGGAATGGCAACCGCGACCGACAGGACCATGGACAAAAGCGCCAGCGGCAGTGTGACCATGATGCGGGGACCGAGCAATTCGCTGATCGGCACCGAATAGGTGTAGCTCGTGCCGAAGTCGCCTTTGAGAAAGCCGCCGATCCATGTGAGATAGCGCCACCAGATCGGCTGGTCGAGGCCAAGCTGGGTATGGAGCGCAGCGAGTGTTTCAGGCTGCGCATTGATACCAAGGATCACGGCTGCCGGATCACCCGGCAACACCTGCATCAACAGAAAGACGATGACGGAAGCCGCAAGCGTCGTCAGCAAGAGCGAGACCAACCGCCCGGATATATAAGCCAGCAAAGCGACCTCCTTGAAAAGACGGATATCCGCTTTCCACATTCCAACTCGCCGCACGCCCTCCCCTTATATTTATGGGGTGCACGGCCATTCACATTGTTTCAAAGCGCATCGGGGATGCGCTTGAATTCCGCCCCTTTGCCAAAGCGCCGGGGCGGAGGTTTTTATTCGGCCCAGTAAGCCTGGGTCAGATCATCAGCCGGGATCGGCATGTTCTTCCACAGACCCTTGACGTTTTTGTTCCAGACGCCGATTTTCGGCAGTGCATAGAGGAAGACATTCGGTTCGTCGGCGGCCAGCTTTTCCTGCAACTTCTTGACGAGTTCCAGCTGTTCCTCGTCGCTGCCAGCCTCGGCATAAGACTTGTAGAGCGCCTTATAATCCGGGTTGTTATAGTTGAAGTAGTACTTGTCGCGGGCGTAGATATCGAGATCGCGCGCTTCGGTATGGGCGATGATCGTCGCGTCGAAATCCGACCGCTTGAACACCTGATCCAGCCACTGCGCAAACTCGATCGGCACGAGATTGACCTGAATGCCAACCTCGGACAGCATCGCCGCAATGATCTCGCCGCCGCGACGCGCATAGGCCGGCGGCGGAAGCGTGATGGTGATCGACGTGCCTGCCGGAACACCAGCCTCTTCCAGAAGCTGCTTGGCTTTGGCCGGATCATATGGATAGGTCTGCGAAAGATCGACATAGCCCGGATCAACCGGCGAATAATGCGAACCGATTGGCGTGCCGAAGCCCGAATAAGTGCCTTCGATCAGCGCCTTGCTGTCGATGGCATGGGCCAGCGCCTGACGCACCTTCACATTGTCGAAAGGCGCTTTGGCGTTGTTCAGCGACAGGATGACCTTGCCTGCCGTATCGCCCACTTCGACCTGCAACTTGTCGTCGCTCTTGAAGCGGCTGATCAGCTCCGGAGCCTGGAACATCGGGAACACGTCAATGTCGCCCGCAAGGATGGCAGCAGCGGCAGCCGATGGATCGCTGACGAAACGGAACGTGACGGCGGAGAGCTTTGCAGGCTCACCCCAATAATCCGCATTGCGTTCCAGCTCGACGCGGTCGCCCTGCACCCAGCGCTTGAACTTGAACGGACCCGTGCCAACCGGCTTGGTCTTGTTCTCGCCAGCCGAATTCGGTGCGACCATTACGGCGTCGCCCCAGCCCATATTGAACAGGAAGTTCGAGGTCGGGCGCTTCAGCGTGACAACGGCTGTCGCCGGGTCAGGGCATTGCGTGCTTTCAATCGGCGCAAACAGGCCCTTCTGCGCATTGGTGGAATCCGGAGCGACAGCGCGCTCATAGGAGAATTTCACCACCGAGCAGTCGAACGGCGTGCCGTCGTGAAACTTCACGCCCTGACGCAGCTTGAACGTATAGGTCTTCTTGTCATCGGAGACAGTCCAGCTTTCGGCCAGAAGCGGCTTCACCGTGCCGTCTTCGACAATGCGCACAAGACCTTCATAAAGGTTGGCATAGGTAACCTGCCGAATACCGGCAGCGGCATTGGCGGTCGGGTCCAGACCCGGCGGCTCCAGCACTTCGCCGACCACCAGCGTGTCTTTCGCGAAGGCACCGTTGATCGATGCCAGCATCGCAGCCGTTATAAGCCCGGCTTTCAGTAAGTTACCCATGGGTTCCCCTATCCCTCCAACTTTTAAATCGAGCGCCCGCCATCCACGTCGAGCGCAACCCCCGTAATCATAGAGGCAGCAGGCGAGCAAAGGAAAGCCGCCGCTTCAGCCAGATCATCAGGTTTCAACAGGCGGCCCATCGGGATGGAATCGCGGAACTTCTTGCGGATTTCTTCGGTGTCCTCACCCATGAATGTGGTGAGAAGCGGCGTTTCACCGGCAACCGGGTTCAGTGCCACAACGCGAATCTTGGATGGTGCGAGTTCAATGGCGAGCGCCTTCGTTACCGAAACGACCCAGCCCTTGGTCGCGTTATACCAGGCAAGGTTCGGACGCGGACGACCAGCGCCGGTCGAAGCGACGTTCAGAATGACGCCTTCGCCATTGCCCTTGAAATGCGGAATGAGCTTGCGCGTCATCAAATAGATGCCACGCACATTGACGCCGAGAATGCGGTCGAACTCTTCCGGCTCCACCAGTTCGGCATTTTGCGGCTTGTGACCGATGCCGGCATTGTTGATCAGAATATCGACTTTGCCGAATTTCGACAAAGCGGCTTCCACTGCCGCATCGACATCAGCTTCCTTGGAAATATCGGCAGCCACGGCCAGCGCCGCATCGCCGATTTCGCCTGCGACGCGCTCAGCGCCTGCCTTGTCGCGGTCAACGATGACGACCTTTGCGCCGCCGTCAGCAAAGCGCTTCGCCATGCCTTCGCCAAACCCCGAACCTGCTCCCGTGATGAGCGCGACCTTACCTTCAAGCGACACTATGTTTCTCCCAAATGCTATTTTCAACGCATTTTCAGACGGGAAACCGGTTCCCACTTTCCCTGAAAATGCTGTTTTATCCATGCCAGACCGAGATGGTCTTCAGCGAGGCAAACCCGTAAAGCGCCTCAAAACCCTTTTCGCGGCCATGGCCGGATTTCTTCACGCCGCCGAACGGCAATTCGATACCGCCACCAGCGCCGTAGTTATTGATGAAGACCTGCCCGGAATGGATGGCCCGCGCCAGGCGAAATTGACGTCCACCATCATTGGTCCAGATGCCGCAGACGAGGCCGTATGAAGTCCCATTGGCAATAGCGATGGCTTCTTCTTCGGTGTCGAAAGGCAGAATGACCTGCACCGGACCAAAGATTTCCTCCTGCGCCAGACGATGATCGGCAGGCACGTCACGGATCAGCGTCGGCAACACATAGGCCCCGCCTTCCGGTGCGTCTTCGGTCAACACACCTTGCGCGGCAATGGACAGTCCGCTTTCCTTCGCCAGATCGAGATAGCTTTCGACAATCGCCTTCTGGCGCTGCGACACCACCGGACCGACGGACGGATCAGCGCTTGCCGGGCCGACTTTCAATGCGCGGTAGCGTTCGCTCATGCGCGCGACGACATCTTCATAAATACTGCGCTCGACGAGAATGCGCGACGAAGCCGAGCAGGTCTGACCGGCATTCTGAATGCCCGCATTGACCAGAAACGGCAGAGCGCGGTCGAGATCGGCATCGGCGAAAACGATCTGTGGCGATTTTCCGCCAAGTTCCAGCGTAACCGGCACCGTGTTCTTTGCCGCCGCGGCCTGCACCGCTTCACCCGTGCGCACCGACCCCGTAAACGAGATGTGGTTGACATCGGGATGCTCGGAAAGCGCGGCACCTGCTTCCGCGCCAAGCCCGGTGACGACATTGAGCGCACCGACCGGCAGACCAGCCTTTTCGGCAATACGGGCAAATTCGAGAATGGTCAGGCAGGCTTCTTCGGCAGGCTTGACCACGGCTGCGTTGCCCATGGCCAGTGCTGCGCCGAGGCTGCGACCCAGAATCTGCATCGGATAGTTCCACGGAATGATATGGCCCGTGACACCATGCGGCTCATAGATCGACAGAACCGTAAAGCCGTTCTGATAGGGCAGCGTATCGCCATGCACCTTGTCGGCGGATGCGCCGTAGAATTCGAGATAACGCGCCAGCGCCACCACATCGGCGCGAGCCTGCGTGACCGGTTTGCCGACATCCTTCGATTCCAGATCGGTCAGGAGATCGATATTCTTCAACACCTCTTCCGAAATGCGGTGCAGCACGCGGCCACGCTCGGTTGCGGTCAGCTTGCCCCAGTCGCCGGAAAGCGCCTTGCGGGCTGCCGCCACAGCCTGATCAATATCGGCCTTGGTGCCGCGCGCGATCAGCGCCAGATCGCTGCCATCGGAAGGGTTCTTGACGGTAATATGCTCGCCGCCAGCCGCATCCTGCCACTGACCCGCGATGAAATTGCCATAACGGAGCAAGCCCGCTCCTCCCGTCTGGTTCTCATGCTTCATTTTCATTCTCCCGAAGAGGCTGTTCCGCCTCCAATCTTGCCGTGGTGGCGCGGATATGCGCCCGCGCCAGCCGCTCAGCCTGTTCACCATCGCGCGCGGCAATGGCCTCAACGATTGCACCATGCTCGCGGATGGCGTCGCGCGCACGGTCTACCGACAGCGAAAAGGACGGCGCAAAAACCTGCGATGTCATGCGCAACAGCGGCACGAAGGCAATCAGCGAGGCATTGCCCGCCGTGTTCATCACCGCCATATGAAAATCGACATTGGACTGGGTGTAGGCTTTAGGGTCCCACGGATCGACTACAGCCGACTGGCCTGCAACATGGGTACGCAATCTGGCGATATCCGCATCGCTCGCCCGCTCGGCTGCAAAGCGCGCAGCGACACCGTCGAGCACTTCACGCACGGCATAGGCATCAATCAGGCGGGTGAGATCAGCGGAGGCGACACGCACTCCCCTGCCCGGCAGATGAATGACCAGCCCGTCGCGCTCCAGAACACGCAGAGCTTCGCGCAAAGGCGTGCGGCTGATGCCGAACTCAGTGGCTATATGCTCCTGCCGGAGGATCGCGCCCGGCGCATAAACACCCGCATAGATTCGCTCCCGAAGCGCCTCTGCCACTTCGTCCAGCAACCGGGTCTGACTACGCCATTCATAAGCCGACAATCGAAAAGTCTCCCAACTTTTCTCAAACTATATCCTGGATACAAAATCGGTCAATCCGAATTTCGACGACTTTTCTGAAAAGATGAAAGCCTGTTGACGACCGATAATTCTGGAGAATGAGGCCCACGCGAAACACTGTGCAAAGCGCATAAAAAACGCCGCGACAAGCGCGGCGTTTTTAAAGTGCGTGAATGCGAGCGAGCGACAGTTTTTTACAAGAAACTGTCGGCGATGGGCTTCCACTCGCCATCCTGATTGTCGAACTGCGGAATATGCGCGAGGCTGTGAAGCAGCTTCACGTCGTCGCCCAGTTTTGCCTGCCAGTCCTTGGCTTCGGTGAGGATGACGCCGATGCCGACGACCTCGCCACCTGCCTTGCGCACCAGTTCGACCGAACCCTTGAGGCTCGAACCGGATGCCACGACATCGTCCACCACGACCACGCGCTTTCCCTTGAGAAGCGGGATTGCCTGACGGTCGAGAAGCAGACGCTGCTCGCCCTTGGAGGTGATCGAGGAAATCGTCTGCACCAGCGCATCGCCGAGATGGATTTTCGGCGACTTCTGCAAAACCACATAATCGTCGAGACCAAGCGCGCGCGACACTTCAATCGCCACCGGAATACCGAGCGTTGCAGCGCCGACGATCACATCGGGCTTCAGCGGCGCCAGCTTTTCGGCGAGCGCCTTGCCCACATGTTCGCCAAAGCGAACACCAAGATCAATGACCATCATCAGGGAAATGGCGAAGTTCGGATTGATCGGCACAATCGGCAGATCGACCTTGCGGCCTGCCACATCGACGGTCCAGACCTGTCCGTTGCCGGAGAGTTTCGTGCTGTCTTCAGTCATCGTTTTACGTCCTTGGTATTGAGCCGTGATTCGACCAGCAGGCCGACATTGCGCCAAGTGGTGCGCTTGCGCTTGGTGTCGAAGCCATAAATGGCGAGCGAAAGCGAAATGGCATGCGCCATGCGGATTGCCTGCACCAGAAGCGGAACACCGCGCGCCAGCGCAAAACGCAGGCGCATGGGGAAGGAGACGTCATCGATTTCCATGCCGCGGGCGCGCTGGGCATCCGCGATACGTTCGAAATCCTCGCGCAGCATCGGGATGATGCCGAAGGTCAGCGACAGCACCAGCGTTACCATAGGCGGCAGACGCGCAGCGCTTGCCGCTGCCAGAATGGAGCCCGGCGTGCTGGTTTCCATCACAAAATAGAAGGCCGCCGTGGTCGTCACCAGTCGCGCCGCCATACCGGCGGCAATCGGCAGCGTATCCACGAAGGCCATGCCTTGCAGCACGAGATTGAGAATCCAGCTCGCCATGACGAGCAGCGTCAACAGCATCGCACCCTTGAGATAGCCGCGCAGGCCCGGCACCTTGACCAGCACCAGAAAGCCGACCGTCACCAGCGCCAGCGGCACGCCATAATGCCAGCCGGGCACCAGCCAGGCTGCAAGCATGACCAGAAAAGCCGCGACGAGCTTCACGAAGAAGTTCAAATCGTAGAAGATTTTCATGCGGCTTCTCCCGTCTCGACGACACGCGGCTTGGGCCAGCCCAGTGCGCCATAGGCATCGGAAGCCCAGGACGCATCCACATCGCCATCGAAAGTGACATGGCCGTTATCGAGGATCATGACACGGGACGACACATCGTCCACCAGTTCCAGATCGTGCGAGATCAGCATCACGGCACGGTTTTCGCTGAGTGCGGTTTCGAGGAACAGTTCCAGCATACGGCGACCGTTGAGATCGCGCGCCAGAAGCGGCTCGTCGAGAATGGCAACCGAAGCGCCCGCCGCTTCCGCACAAGCGAGACCAAGCAAGGCCTGCTGCCGCGAGGAAAGCGCAAACGGGTTGGTTTCCTCGTGACCGCCCAGACCGTATTTGTGCAGGCAAGCGGTTGCGCGGGCGGTGATGGCGTCATCCTTCGGCGCGCGGGTTGCCGCTGTGATGGCGAAAACCACCTCTTCCAGCACCGTCATGTTGAACAGAATCCGGCGCATGTTCTGCGGCAGATAGGCAACCGAACGGGCACGCTTTGCAGCCGTCCATTTGTCGGCATTCTCGCCGCCAATGGTGATTGAGCCGGCCGCAATTTTCTGAAGGCCCAGAATGGACTGGAACAGCGTGGTCTTGCCCGCGCCATTCTTGCCAATCAGACCGACGACCTCGCCCGCCCGTATCTGGAAATTCACGTCTTCAAGGACAGGCTGGCCATCACGGCGCTGAAGCTGGGTCTTGATGCCCGACACGGAAACAAGCACCTGACCATCGGCCTTGCCACCGGCAAGGCGCTTGCGCACCGCCACAGGCGGCAGAACACCCGCATCTTCCCAGGCTCCCGCATCATTGATGATGGAAGCAAGCGGCACGACAGGCGCAAGCTTGCCTTCCTTCACCAGACCGACATCGGTGACGACAGCCTGCAAGGAGGCAGGATCCTGTTCGGCAATCAGCAGGGCCGGAATTTCGGCACCGAGCTTTTTGAGAACCCGCACGAGGCGCTGACGCGCCGCCGGATCAAGACCCGTGGTCGGCTCGTCGAGGATCAGGAGCTTCGGCTCGGCAGCCAGTGCGGCGGCCATGGCAACCATCCGCCGCTCGCCGCCCGAAAGGGTGAGCACCCGACGGCCACGCAAGGCGTTCAGTTCAAGCTCGTTGAGAAGATCGTCAATCCGCGTGCGGACGGCGTCTTTGGCAAGGCCGCGATTTTCCAGCGGAAAGGCAATCAGGTCTTCGACGCTGAGATCCCAGAGCTGGTCTTCCACATTCTGCGAAACCACACCGACCGTGCTGAACAGCTCATCCTTCGACATGGAAGAGATGAGCTTGCCGTTCAGCGTCACATCGCCGCCGAAAACCTGCGGGGTGATCAGACGCGGCACAATGCCGGATGCGGCGTTGAGCAGCGTGGTCTTGCCACTGCCGCCCGCGCCGCAGACCAGAAGGCGTTCGCCGTCACGGATATCGAGGCTGGCCTCGGCGATTGCCAGAACGGAATCGCCAAAGCCCACTTTAACATTCTGCAGTTGGAGCACTTTTCCGGGCCCGCTCTCAGAAACGCGTGAAACCGGACGGATGCGCGCCCTTGAGAATCTTCAGGGCCGGAACCACCAAAAGCGGGGTGCCAATCAGCATCGGAACGATATCGGAAAGACCGAGATACATGACAGCCCACCAGAATGGGAAAATGCCAAGATAGGCAAGGCTTGCCGAAACGGCGGCAACCATCAAGAGGCCAACAATCAGGCAGGTCGCTGCAATTTTAATCAGCGTGGCGCGATTGAAAGTCGTGGTCTTCGGATCGAACAGGATGCCGGGGATCAGGCCGGTCAGGCCAACCATGATGCCGTCGATGAGCAGCGAATGCGCAGGAATGAAGGTGCCAGCGAGCAGCGACCAGATGATCGTGCCGAGATAGCCGCAGATGAAGCCGCTCTTGCGGCCCAGCAAAATACCGACCAGCGGCGGCAGGAAAGCAAAAATGCGCCACTGGATCACGCCCGGAACCAGCTGGATCGGATTGGCATAAGCCCAGAGAACGCCGGTTGCCGCAGCGGCAACGATGGAAAGAACGATCGGAAACAGTGTATTTCCGTCGTTGTGGATGGTGGTTGAGTTGGACATTGTCTTATTCCCGTAAAGTATCTCCCGTCTGCTTAAAGCAAAAGCCATGCCGCTTGGCTGTCGCAGCGGGCGAAAGAGACTTTATTGTAATGGCGTGAGGCTATCCTGTCGGCATTTCTGTAGCGATAAAGCACTTCCGGCAAAAACACCCGGCCTTCCGAAGAGTCAAGCGGAGTCACGCCGGTAAAGCAAAGAGTCACACCAAACATGGGTGGACGCTTCGTCTCTGAATCAAAAAGGCGGCAGGCCATGGCGAAAATGGCGATTTCGAGAACCGGAGCTTGTGCCGTACTTTTGGGTACGTGAGCACGGGAAGCCTTGCACAATCCTGAAAAGTTGCAGACTTTTCGGATCAGATTCTGCGCATGCAAATCTCAAATTGCCGTTTGCAGACCGGAATGGTGACTTTTGCAACAGACACTTAGCTTTCCACTGTTTCAGCCAATATCCCGGCCAGTTGCCGGATCTGTTCGGGGCCGTGATCCATGTGCCGGATGACGATTTCCATCGGCTCGACCACAGGCAGTCCCGCAAGCTCCGGCACGGCGCGATGGGCGGGCAAAATAACGCGCGTCGGCAACAGGCTGACGCCAAGTCCCTCCGCCACGGCACTTTGAATGCTCACCAGACTGGAACTGGTGAACACCACATGCCAAGGCCTGCCGATCCGGTCGAGCGCCTCCATCATGTCGCTGCGATAAAGCCCGTTCGGCGGAAAGGCGACCAGCGGCAGCGGTTCAAGCCGCGACATTGACGACACCGGAAAGTCCGCACTCTCAAGCCAGGTCAAGGGCTCCGGCCAGCGCATCTTGCCAGCCGTCTCGCCGCGCTTTTGCTTGACCATCACGAGATCAAAATCACCCGTCTCGAAACCTTTCTGCAAATCGCGGCTGAGACCGCTCGTTACTTCCAGCTTGATATTCGGATGTTCCCGCATGAAAGCCGCCAAGGCAGGCGTAACCAGCCGCGACGCGAAATCTTCCGGCAGCCCCAGACGAAACACCGTCGCAAGCGCGCTGCCGGTCATGGCAGCAGCGGCCTCGTCATGCAGGTGCAGCATGCGCCGCGCATAGCCAAGCAGCTTTTCCCCTGCATCGGTGGGTCGCACATCGCGGCGCGCCCGCTCCAGCAAGGCCTGCCCTGCCGCCTCTTCCAGCCGCAATATTTTCTGGCTGATGGTCGATTGCGTCGAATGCAATTGCTGCGCGGCAACCGTGAAGCTCCGGCTGTCGACAACGGTGACGAAAGCCCGCATCAAATCGAGATTGAACATAGCATTCATAAATCCACTGAATATCAGTTCAACATTTAATTTTCAAATATAACAGCCAGGCTGTATGAAAACGGTCAACCAAGGAGGGCCGCAAATGCGCCGAACACTATTCAGCTTGAGTGCCTTGGCATTGATTGCAGGAGCGATTGTCATGAGCGAACCCACCTTGCCCGGCCATCAGGCCATCGCACAAACTGAAACCGGCCTTATCGAAGCAGCCAGCAGCGGCAACCTCGCCGCCGTGAATGCCGCCATCAAGGCCGGAGCCGATCTTGAAGCGCGCGGTAAAAATGGCGAAACGGCCCTGCTCGCCGCGACCCACGCCAATCGCATCGATGTTGCACGCGCTCTGATCGAGGCGGGCGCGAATGTGAATGCCAAGGACGCGATCAATGACAGCCCCTATCTTTATGCGGGGGCGCGCGGCCATCTAGAAATCCTGAAACTGACGCTCGCCCACGGTGCCGACCTGAAAAGCACCAACCGTTATGGTGGAACGGCGCTGATCCCGGCTTCCGAGCGCGGCCATGTCGAGACGGTGCGCACGCTGATTGCAGCGGGCGTGAATGTCGATCACGTCAACAAGCTTCACTGGACCGCCTTGCTGGAAGCCGTCATTCTGGGCGATGGCGGCGAACGCCATGTCGAAATCGTCAGGCAGTTGATCGATGCCGGTGCCGATGTGAACCTTGCCGACAAGGACGGCGTGACGCCATTGCAGCATGCGCGCCAGCGCGGCTTTGCGCCAATGGTCGCCCTTCTTGAAAAGGCAGGCGCGAAATGAGCACCGACCGCGCCTTTCTCGATCAGGCCATAGCGCTTGCCTTCGACAATATCGAACAGGGCGGGCGTCCGTTCGGCGCGGTGGTGGTCAAGGACGGAGACGTCATTGCCACCGGCGTCAACCGCATGCAGGCCGAATGCGACCCGACCGCCCATGCCGAATTGCTGGCGCTGCGTGCAGCGGGTAAGGCCCTGCAATCGCCGCGTCTCGACGGTTGCGCCGTCTATGCCAGCGGCCAGCCCTGCCCCATGTGCTTCGCGGCCATGCGCATGGCGGGCGTCGACAAGATCCTGTTTGCCAATTCCAACGAACAGGCCGAACCCTACGGCCTGTCCACCGCCAAAATCGCCGCTGAACTGGTCAAGCCCGTCAGCGCGCAGACCGGTATCCGCTTTGAACATTGTCCATCGGAAGAAGGCGAGCGCCTGCTGCGCACATGGCAGGATCGCAGCGGCACATAATAAAGTCTCATCATGCAGAACAACCATGCCAGCACCGGCGGCAACCAGACCGCTCCCATTGCTCTTGTCGCGCTCGTCGCCCTGATCGGCCTCAATTTGCGGCCTTTCCTGACGGGACCGGGGCCGGTTCTGTCAGATATTGCCGCCGATACGGGCATGGGCTTCGGTGCGCTTTCGCTTCTGACCTTTCTGCCAATGCTGCTGATGGGGCTTGGGGCATTCGTTGCCCCGCGCATCCAGTCGCTTTTCGGTACACGCCGCAGCATGTTCGCAGCACTCGCAATCCTCGCGGCCGGATCGGCGCTGCGCGGTATCGTGCCAGACGGCCTGTCACTGATTATCACGGCCATTCTCTGCGGCGCTGGCGTTGCCATGATACAGGCGCTTATGCCCGGTCTCATCAAGGCCAGATTTCCGTCCTCCATCGCCACGATCACCGGGCTTTATTCCGCAACCATCATGGGCGGCGGCGCGCTCGGCGCACGGCTGGCGCCATGGCTTGCCGGTGCCGCCCATAACTGGCGCTATGCGCTCTCTTTGCTGGCCATTCCCGCCGTGCTCGCGCTGATTGCCGCCGTGCCAATCCTGAAAGACGGCCCGAGCGCAACGAAAGCAACGCGCCAAAAGTCGGGCATCACCGCCACACTGCTGCGGCGTCCGCGCACATGGGCGCTGATGGCCGCATTCGGTCTCGTCAATGCTGGCTATTCCTCAATGGTCGCATGGCTTGCGCCTTATTATCAGACGCTCGGGCTTGAGGCCTCGGCGACGGGCAGCCTTGTCGCCACCATGGCGATTGCGCAGGCGTTGAGCGCCTTTGCGCTGCCCACGCTCGCAAGACGCAGCGTCGACCGCCGCCCATGGCTGCTTTTCAGCCTGTTGATGCAGGCTGTCGGATTTGCCGGGCTTGCCTTCGCGCCCGATATCTCGCCCGTTCTGTGGTCGGCGATCTGCGGTGCGGGTCTCGGCGGCAGTTTCGCGCTTGCGATGATCACCTCGCTCGATCATTTGCCGAAACCGGATGAAGCAGGCGCTCTGGCCGCCATGATGCAGGGCGGCGGCTTTCTGATTGCAGCACTTGGACCTGTCGCAACGGCGCTGCTCCACAACATCACCGGCGGCTTTGCTGCGGGCTGGATCATGCACCTCGTGCTGGTCGCGGCGATCTGCCCGCTCTATCTCAGTTTCAATCCCCGCCACTATGCGCGGGTGATGAACCTGCCCGTTTCGCCCGCAAACGGCACACAATAGCGTTACCCGATCAATTTATCGGGCAAAAACGCTGTTCGGCGGGCATTTTTGGGTTAGATAGCTTGCTCACCTTCCCAATCGGGTTAAGGTTGCTGCCATCCCTCAGACTGGTCAATGACATGAAGCACGAAACCGTCATCAAGCAAGGCACGTCCGTCGCACCGGACGGATTGCCCAAGCCTAGAATCTATTGGGCATGGGCTACCTTGATGGTCGGTTTGACGCTTGCCGTCATCGACGGCACCATTGCCAATGTCGCCTTGCCGACAATCGCCGCCGATTTTTCCGCCGGTCCCGCCGCCTCGATCTGGATCGTCAACGGCTACCAGCTCGCCATCGTCATCAGCCTGTTGCCGCTGGCAGCGCTCGGCGAAATCTATGGCTATCGCCGCATCTATCTGGCGGGCGTTTCGCTGTTCACCGTCGCATCGGTGGCTTGTGTCTTCGCACGCTCGCTCGAAACGCTGACCCTTGCGCGCATCGTGCAGGGATTGGGCGCAGCAGGGCTGATGAGCGTCAACACTGCGCTGTTACGCTATACTGTTCCGCAGGCGAAATTCGGTACTGCCATCGGCCTCAATGCCCTCTTTGTCGCGGTTTCCTCGACCATCGGACCGACGCTTGCAGGTGTGATCCTGTCCTCGCTCACCTGGCCGTGGCTCTTCGTCATCAATATTCCGCTCGGCATCGCAGCGGTTGCGATGGGTATCCGGACCCTGCCGGAGAATGAGCGCTCGGCGCGCAAGTTCGATGTCGTCAGCGCCATCCTCAGCGCCCTGACCATCGGGCTTCTGATCACGACCATCGACAGTGCAGGCAACGAAATCAGCAAAACTGTCGTCGTGCTTCAGGCCGTAGCCTGTCTCGTAGCGGGTATCCTGCTGACGCGGCGCTCGCTGCGCACCACAGACCCGCTCTTGCCGCTCGATCTGTTGCGTATTCCGGTATTCACGCTCTCAATCTGCACGTCGATCATGTCGTTCCTGGCGCAGATGATGGCCTTCATCTCGTTGCCATTCCTGTTCCAGACCGTGTTCGGTTTCAAGCCGATCGAGGTCGGTTTTCTCATGATGCCATGGCCGATTGCGCTGGCATTGGTTGCGCCTTTGTCCGGCAAGCTTTCGGATAAACATTCCCCGGCGATTCTGGGTCTGCTCGGCCTCATCACCTTTGCAGCCGGGCTGGCACTGGTCGGCATGTTGCCCGCCCATCCGACGATTGGCGATATTTGCTGGCGCATGGCCATTTGCGGCATTGGCTTCGGCCTGTTTCAGGCGCCGAACAACCGCATGATGATCACATCGACACCGCGTGCCCGTTCCGGCGCTGCAAGCGGTATGCTCGGCACGGCCCGCCTGCTCGGCCAATCGCTGGGTGCGGCCTTCGTGGCGTTCCTGCTGTCGCAATGGGGTGTGGAAGGCACGCCCTATATTCTGTTCATCGCTTCGGGCTTTGCGCTGTTTGCATCGGTAATCAGCTTTTCACGCCTTGGCGCTGGTCGTGTGGGAGCATGATTTCGTTCATCCACAGCGATGAAAAATTTTCCATCGAAAGGCTCGTTTTGCCTGTTGCAATCTGCAATGCGTTGGTTCATATACCGCCTGCCTGACGGAAACGACTTCCTTCGGAAACGTTTTCAGGTCGAAACTGGCGCGAGCGGGTGTAGCTCAGGGGTAGAGCACAACCTTGCCAAGGTTGGGGTCGAGGGTTCGAATCCCTTCGCCCGCTCCAGTTTCCAGCAGGCACTATCAAAATCCCGGCTTCGTCCGGGATTTTTGCTTTTTATCTCCCCGCTCGTCGTTGAGACACATTCCGAACTGGAAGCAAACTTATAGAAAATCGATGTGAGGTCCAAACAGGGCTTGGCAGCGGCGCGGTGAACCATTAACACGTTGCAGGTCCCAAACCGGGCAACCCTTTTGCCGCAAGGTTTTCTCCGGGGCAGATCGACGCCCCAACACTGAGCCACGAATGACAGACATGCCGACAGAGCGACCCGATATCGACGCGCAAGCCGCCGTCGCGGGAGCCTATAGGCCTTCCTCACGCAAACGTTCCGGTGGTTTTCTGCGCAGCAACTCGCTTCTCGGGTTGATCGTGCGGCGCATTCTGCTTGGCATCGTGTTGCTCTGGGCGATTTCAGTGGTCATTTTCGCAGGCACGCAAATCCTGCCCGGCGATGTGGCAACCGCCATGCTCGGCCAGCAGGCGACCCCGCAGGCCGTCGAAAGTATCCGCAAGGAACTCGGCCTCGAGCGACCGGCAATCCAGCGCTATTCCGAATGGCTGGTCAATGCCGTGCAAGGCGATCTTGGCCGCAGCTATTCCAACCGGCAGGACATCGCCAAAAGCATAGCGCCGCGCCTGTCGAACACGCTCTATCTTGCTGCCATGTCGGCGCTGTTCGCGATACCGCTGGCGCTTCTGCTCGGCATTATCTCCGTTCTTTATGCCGGTACGGTGATAGACCGGGGCATAGCTGTGGCAACACTTGCCACCATATCGCTGCCGGAATTCTTCGTGGCCTATATTCTGATCGCCTATCTGGCGATTTCACTCGGCCTGCTGCCATCAAGCGCACTCGTCACGTCGTCGATGAGCGGCTGGCAGCGCCTGACGGCTGTGGCCCTGCCCTGCATGACACTGGTGATTGCCGTGACCGGCCATATGGTGCGGATGACACGCGCCTCGCTGCTTTCGGTCATGTCGTCGCCCTATATCGAGACTGCACAGCTCAAGGGCCTGCCGCGCTGGCGCATCCTTTTGAAACACGCATTGCCCAATGCGCTGTCGCCGGTCATCAATGTGATTGCGCTGAACCTTGCCTATCTGGTGGTCGGCGTCGTGGTGGTTGAGGTGATCTTCGTTTATCCCGGCATGGGGCAATATATGGTCGATCACGTCGCCAAGCGTGACGTGCCGGTGGTGCAGGCCTGCGGGCTGATCTTTGCCGCCGTCTATATCGGCCTCAACATCATCGCCGATGTCATTGTGATCCTGACCAATCCACGGCTGAGGCACCCGCGATGAAAAAGCGCAAGCAATCCTCAGCCCTGCTGGCGATCATCGGTTTCGGCGGTATCGCCTTCTTCCTGTTTGTTGCCATTTTTGCAGATTTTCTGGCGCCGCACCCAATTTCGGAAGTGGTGGGTGCCGTGTGGCAAGGCCCCTCGCCGCAAGCTCTGCTTGGCACGGACAATATCGGCCGCGATCTCCTGTCCCGCGTCATCTGGGGCACGCGACTGACACTGTCGATTGCCGCTGCCTCGACCATCGCCGCTTTTGCAATTGGCGTGCCGCTTGGCTTTCTTGCTGCACTCTCCAAGGGCTGGCCGGACCAGCTTTTGTCGCGCACCAATGACCTGCTCATGGCGATCCCCACGCTGATCTTCGCGCTGGTTGTGCTCGCCGTTCTGCCGAAAAGCGTGTTCGTGCTCATCGCCGTCATGGCCGTGCTGGAAGCGACCCGCGTTTTCCGCGTCAGCCGCGCCATCGCTTCGGATGTGGTGGTGCTGGACTATGTGGAAATTGCACGCCTGCGTGGCGAGAGCAAAGGCTGGATTATCTTCAACGAAATCCTGCCCAACGCATTGTCGCCGCTGCTGGCCGAATTCGGTTTGCGCTTCGTCTTTGCAATCCTGTTCCTCTCTACCCTGTCTTTCCTGGGGCTTGGCGTACAGCCGCCAGTGGCCGATTGGGGCAGTCTGGTGAAAGACAACAAGGACGGGTTGATGTTCGGTGTCTTCGCCGCGCTTATTCCCGGCGGCACCATTGCGGCTCTGGCGATCAGCGTCAATTTCGTCGTCGATTGGGTCTTGCAGCGCACGTCGAGCCTGAAGCGGGGTGCGCAGGACAATGGTTGAGACTGGGGCTGAACCCTTGCTGAAAATCACCGGTCTGGAAATCCGTTCCGACGACGGCATTGTCGTCGACAAGGTCGACCTGACCCTTGCCAAAGGTCGTGTGCTTGGCCTCATCGGCGAATCCGGCGCGGGCAAATCGACCATCGGCCTTGCAGCGCTCGGACACGCGCGCGGCGGCTTGCAGATTACCGGCGGGACCGTGACGCTCGATGGCAGCAACATTCTGTCGCTGTCGCGCAAGGACATGCAGGCAATGCGCGGCAGCCATGTCGCCTATGTGGCGCAATCCGCAGCTGCTGCCTTCAACCCCGCCCATCGCCTGATCGATCAGGTTATCGAAGCCACCGTCTGGCACGGCTTGATGAAGCGCGCGGAAGCCAAAAAGCGCGCGATAGAACTCTTTGCCATGCTCGGCCTGCCGGATCCGGAGCATTTCGGCGAACGTTATCCGCATCAGGTATCGGGCGGTCAGTTGCAGCGCGCCATGACCGCCATGGCGCTTTGCCCGAAGCCCGATCTCGTGGTCTTCGACGAACCGACCACCGCGCTTGACGTGACCACCCAGATCGAAGTGCTGATCGCCATCAAGAAGGCGATCGAAACCACCGGCACAGCAGCACTTTATATCTCGCACGACCTCGCGGTCGTCGCCCAGATCGCCGACGACATCATGGTGTTGCGTCATGGCCGCATGGTCGAACAAGGACCCGTTCGCCAGATATTCGATGCGCCGCGCGAAGATTATACGCGCCAGCTCGTTGCCGTGCGCCAAAAGGAAGTGGAAGGTAAGCCACAAGCTACCGAACCGCTCCTGATCGTCAGCAGGATCAGCGCTGCCTATGACCCTGCCAATCCGGTGCTAAGCGACATTTCGCTTGAACTGGAAAAGGGCCGCACCCTTGCCATTGTCGGCGAGTCGGGTTCCGGTAAATCGACGCTGGCCCGCGTGGTTTGCGGGCTTCTGCCGCCAACCACCGGTGAAATTCGCTTCGACGGAGCCGTTCTGTCGCCGCGCCTTGAAGGCCGGTCGAAGGAAACACTGCGCAATATCCAGATGATCAGCCAGTTGCCCGATCTGGCGCTCAATCCCCGCCGCACCATTGCCGATATCGTCGGACGCCCGTTGCAGTTCTATTTCGGCATGGGTCGCGCAGACCGGCGCAAGGCCGTGGCCGAACTGATGGATCGCATCGAGCTGCCGCAGACCGTTCTGGAGCGCTATCCGGCTGAACTTTCCGGCGGCCAGAAGCAGCGCGTCTGCATTGCGCGTGCGCTTGCCGCGCGGCCAAAGCTGCTGCTTTGCGACGAGCCCACCTCGGCGCTCGATCCGCTGGTGGCCGAAGGCATTCTCGATCTGCTGCGCAGGGTGCAAAACGAGACCGGGACATCCTATCTCTTTGTGACGCACGATCTGGCCATTGTGCGCGCCATCGCCGACAGTATCGCGGTCATGCATCGCGGGCGTGTGGTTCGCTATGGCCCAAAGGCCAGCGTGCTGACGCCGCCCTTCGACGACTATACGGCCAAACTTCTGGCTTCTGTTCCGCAAATGGAACCCGGCTGGCTCGACGGCATCATTGCCGCACGCGCCAGCACGGCACAGGACAATATCTGAAAGGACAAGACCTCATGACCAACAACGCGCGCACCGGGGCAATCATTCTCGACGGCGGCATGGGCCGCGAACTGGAGCGCGTCGGCGCACCGTTCCGCCAGCCGGAATGGTCGGCGCTTGCCCTGATGGAAGGCCCACAATTCGTGCGCGAAGTGCATGACGGCTATATTGCCGCCGGTGCCGATGTCATCACCACCAACAGCTATGCGGTCGTGCCGTTCCATATCGGCGAAGAGCGCTTTGCCGCCGACGGTCGCAAGCTCGCAGCTCTTTCCGGCACCATTGCCCGCGAAGCCGTCGATGCGTCCGACCGCGACGTGAAGGTCGCCGGTTCACTGCCCCCGGTCTTCGGCTCTTACCAGCCTGACTTGTTCGATCCGGCCCGTGCGGGCGAATTGCTCGGCGTTCTGGTTGACGGTCTTGCGCCATCGGTTGATCTCTGGCTTGCCGAAACCCAAAGCAGCCTCGCCGAAGTGAAAGCTGCCCATGAGGCCACCCGCAGCACCGGCAAGCCGCTATGGGTTTCCTATACGCTGCGTGACGATGTTGCGCCGGAAGATATGGGCGAAGCCCAGCTTCGTTCGGGCGAAACCGTCGCCGAAGGTGCACGTCTGGCCGCAGAAATCGGCGCAGAAGCGCTGCTGTTCAATTGCGCCATGCCGGAAGTCATGGACGCCGCCATTCTGGCAGCCAAAAAAGTATTCGATGAACTCGGCAAGGATATTCCGGTCGGCGTTTATGCCAATGCCTTCCCGTCGCAGCAGGGCGACGAGGAAGCCAATGCCACGGTGACGGAAGTACGCGCCGATCTCGATCCGGATGCCTATGGCGTCTGGGCGCAGCGCTGGGTGAAGAATGGCGCAGGCATTATCGGCGGTTGCTGCGGCATCGGCACCAACCACATCCACGCATTGTCGAGCAAATATCTCTGCGCGTAAGTTCGCGTCTAGAGCGGTTCCGGTTAAAACGGAATCGTGGAACCGCTCTATTTATTTGTTTTTACGCATTATCCTACGCAAAACCGCTACGCACTTTTGCTGGAAATGCTCTAGGTTCAAAGAAAAAAGGCGGCTTTTCAGCCGCCTTTTTTACATCAGGAAAGAATACGGATCGCCGCCAGCGACAGCGCGACGACACCATTTGCAATCGAGCGTTCGTCCGGCTGATAATCGGAATTGTGCAGCTTGTCGTTGCGGCCTTCCTGCGACGCGCCGACGCCCAGCTGGAACGACGGCACCTTCTCGGCCACCAGAGCAAAGTCTTCCGAGCCGAGACTGCCGCCGCGCTTGAAATAGACATCGCCGTAGTGTTCGCGAATGGCCGCACCCGTTGTCTCGATCAGATAAGGATCGGACACCATTGACGGCACGCCGCGCACATAATTGATTTCGCAGCGCACCCGCATGGACGCTTCAAGCCCGGCACAGATGCGGCGCACCGCAGCTTCGACCACATCGCGCGTTGCCGCATCCTGACAACGGACCGTGCCCATCAGCGTCACCGCATCCGGGATGATATTATGGGTGTGACCGCCATGGATCGAACCGATGGTGAGCACAGCCGTGTGCATCGGGTCCACCTCGCGCGATACCACCGTCTGCAGCTGGTTGATCAGCTGCGCCGTCGCAACAATCGGATCAACAGCCTGATGCGGACGGGCCGCATGGCCGGAAGCCGCATGAACGGTGATATCGAACTCGTCCGACGAACCATTGGCAACACCTTCGACGAAGGTGAAAGTGCCGGTCGGTTCTTCAGGCTGGTTATGAAAGCCGAGCGCATAGTCCACATCATCCAGAATGCCATCCGCGATCATGGCGCGGGCGCCGCTTTCCAGTGTTTCCTCGGCGGGCTGGAACATCAGCTTCACATTGCCGCTTAGGCGCGGGGCGATTTCCTTGAGCACGCTGCCAATACCGATCAGCGTCGCCGTGTGGAGATCATGACCACAGGCATGCATCTTGCCCTGATGGGTGCTGGCAAAAGGCAGGCCGGTCTGCTCCTCGATGGGCAGCGCGTCCATGTCGGCGCGGATAACCAGCGTCGGCCCCGGACGCCCGCCCTTGATCAGCCCCACAACCCCGGTGCGGCCAATGCCGGTCTGATGCTCGATGCCGAGACGCTCCAACTCGCGCGCCACGACACCAGCCGTCCGCTCCACATCGAAGCCGGTTTCGGGATGGGCGTGAATATCACGGCGGATCTCGATCAGATCCGGCTCCACCTTGTCCGAGAGCTGCTGAACAAGTGAGGAAAGGTCATTGAGGCCGTGGCTGGTGGTCTGCGTCGTCATTATATCTGTCCCGTCAAACGGTGCTATTTATCTGTTAGCGGCTTATCGCGGTTCACCCCGGTCGAACAAGGCAAAACTTTCGCGCTAACTCGATCGCGATCTGCCGCCTTCCCCCTTTTTCTCACCTTACGCCTAGAACGCGGAAAGCCCCGCATTTTTTTGCGGGGCTTTTTGTTGTATTCAGATGGTTTTGGTTGCGGGGGCAGGATTTGAACCTGCGGCCTTCAGGTTATGAGCCTGACGAGCTACCGGGCTGCTCCACCCCGCGATAAACTTTGTG
>NZ_VCPE01000024.1 GCF_005938105.1 Brucella haematophila
GCCAAACGACTGGCAGGTTGGCCAGACGGGCAAGGTTGTTGCACCGGAGCTTTACATCGCTGTCGGCATTTCCGGCGCGATCCAGCATCTGGCAGGCATGAAAGACAGCCGCGTCATCGTCGCCATCAATAAGGACGAAGAAGCGCCGATCTTCCAGGTTGCCGATTACGGCCTCGTCGGTGATCTCTTCACCGTGCTGCCGGAAATGGAAAAGCTGGCCTGATCCATTCCCGCAAAGGGACAGATTGAAAAAAAGCCGCTTAGAGCGCCGATCTGATTGGATCAGATCGGCGCTCTAAATGTTTATTTTAACGCGCATCCCGAAAACCGTTTCACACTTTTCGGGATGCGCTCTAAGCGGGTTTTTTATTGTTCAGTCTGCCAGCACCAGCAGATCATGGGCTGCGAAATGCACGGTCACCTTGTCACCGCGCTGTGGCGGCGGCTGCGTCGGATCGTTGAACGTGTCGAAGGACAGGCGGTTTTTGCCGAGCGCCACGCGCGTGCGGATGACGGAGCCGAGGAAATGCACATCCTCGATGGTCGCATCCAGCGAAGTGTCGTGGCTCTTGCGCGCTTCAAGGCTGATGGCTTCAGGGCGCAGCGCCAGCGTCACCGGCTTGCCCTTCGGATGATGGCCAAGCGTGTCGCGCACGGTGATCATGCGACCGTCGAGGTCGATACCGTTCTTCTCCGGTTCGCTGACCGAAGCTTCCAGCATATTGAGCGTGCCCACGAAGGACGCCACGAAACGCGAGGCCGGACGGTTGTAAATGTCGAAAGGCGAGCCGATCTGGTCGGCGCGACCTTCATGCATGACCACGATGCGATCGGAAATCGACAGCGCTTCTTCCTGATCATGCGTCACGAAGACCGTCGTGATGCCGAGCTTTTGCTGGATGGTGCGGATTTCCTCACGCAGGCTGATGCGGATCTTGGCATCAAGCGCCGAGAGCGGCTCATCGAGTAGCAGTACCTGCGGCTTGGTGGCAAGCGCGCGGGCAAGCGCCACACGCTGTTGTTGGCCGCCGGACATCTGATAGGGATAGCGGTCCGCCAGATGGTCGAGGCGGATGAGGCCGAGCATTTCCTTCACCGTGGCGTCGATTTCCGCCTTCGGCTTGCCAGCAACGCGCAGGCCGAACGAAACGTTCTGCGCAACCGTCATGTTGGGAAACAGCGCATAGGCCTGAAACACCATGCCGATATTGCGCTGGTTCGGCTTGAGGTCGACCACGTCGGTGCCGTTGATCTCGATGGAGCCGTTATCCGGGTCTTCGAAACCAGCGATCATCCGCAGCACGGTGGTCTTGCCGCAGCCCGATGGCCCGAGGAAGGAGACGAATTCGCCCTTTTCCACGGCGAGGTTGAAATCGTGGACGACGGTATTGGCGCCGAAGCTCTTTTTCAGGTTCTTGATATTGAGAAAAGCCATGAACGTTACCCGGCGGTTGTCTTGAATTTATTGAGGCGCGAAACGAGCTGCAACATGATGATCGCCAGCCAAGTGATGCCAAACGAAATGATCGCCAGCGCAGACGGTTCGTAAGCGCGGTTGGCGCCCACCAGCTGGAGATAGGGTCCGAAAGCCGGACGGTTCAGAAGCGAAGCCAGCGTGAACTCGCCGATGACGATGGCGAAAGTGATGAAGGCGCCGCTCATCACGCCCGAAATAACATTCGGGAAGATGACCTTGAACATGATCGTGGGCCAGCTTGCACCAAGGCTCTGGGCGGCTTCCGTCAGCGTATTCACGTCGATGGTGCGCATGGCTGTGTCGACCGCGCGATACATGTAAGGCAGCGACAATGTCATATAGCCAAACATCAACAGCACGTCGGTTGCACGCGTGGATGCGGTGAACGGCAGCCAGGAAGACGAGTTGTAGATGCGCAGATAGCCGAACACGATGACGATGGCCGGAATGACCAGCGGCATCAGAGTGATGAATTCCATCACTGGGCGCAATTGCGGCAGGCGCAGACGCACCCAATAGGCGGTCGGTACAACCAGCAGGACACCGAAAATGATGGTCAAAATGCCCAGCAGGATCGAATAGCCGAAGGTTGCCTGGAAATTCGGATCGGTGAAGACGACGCGATAGGCGTCGAAGGAATATTCGCCGCGCCGCATGCGCAGCGAGAACTCGAACGTGCCAATGAGCGGCACGAGGAAGTAGACCGCGCCAATGAAGAAGGCGATCCACGCTCCGATTTTCTGAGCCGTCGAGCCTTTCATCGCTGCCACCTTTCGGCGCGCATACGCAGCCAGATATAGATCAGGTTGGATATGCCGGTGATGACGATCATGCCGAGCGCCAGCGCATAGCCGAGATTCTGGTTATGCAGAACGTCACCGCGGATCTGCGCATAGAGCAGGATCGGCACGATGTTGAGCGACGAGCCGGTCAGCGCATAGGCGGTTGCAATAGCGCCGAAGGCATTGGCGAAAAGCAACAGCGTCGTGCCGAGCAGGCTTGGCCACAGGATCGGGAAGGCCACCATGCGCCAGTATTGCGCATTGGTTGCGCCGAGGATCGAGGAAGCCTCGCGCCATTCCTTCTTCAGACCGTCCAGCGCTGGCGTCAGGATGAGCACCATCAGCGGGATCTGGAAGAAGAGATAGGTCAGCGTCAGGCCGAAGAAGCTGAGGAGGTTAAAGCCGGTCGAATAGAGATTGAAGCCGAACCACTCTCGCAGCAGGATCGTCACGAAGCCAGTGCGCCCGAGCGTCGCCAGAAAGGCGAAGGCAAGCGGCACGCCCGCAAAGTTGGAGGCCACGCCGGAAAAGGTCAGAACGGTCGGGCGCAGCCAGGACGGCAGATTGCCCAACACCACGGCCCAGGCCAGAAAGAAGCCGATGATTGCGCCGCCGATGGCCGATGCAAGGCTGACCTTGATTGAAATCCAGTAGGCGCTCATGATCTGCGGCTGAAACAGGTCGTTGATGTTCTGGAGCGTGAAATTGCCCGCCGGGTCCTGAAACGCACCGATGATGAGATACATCGTCGGCCAGATCAGGAAGAGAATGGCGAAGAGGAAAAACGGCGCCACGCCAAGCCATGTCAGCGGTAGTCGGCGTTTGCGAACGCTACCGACCGGACTGGCTGGGGCTGCTGTATCGGCTACTGAACTCATGCGCTCTTTCTTCGGCTGTTCGTTTCGCATGCGCTGCATGCGAAAACAGGCAAGATACACGACAGATCCGTCGAGTAGAGGCCAAAAAACGGGAAAATTGGAATTGGACCAACCGGGAAACGCCCGGCTGGTCCAATACCTTTTTCACAGGTCCATCGTCAGAAACGAACGAAGTCGCTTACTTGACGTTGGCGCCGACGACGCTGTCCCATTCCTTGGTGATCGTTGCCTGTGCGGCGTCAATCTGTTCCAGGGTCGGGAAGATTGCCTTTTCATAGGCGGTTGCGTCCGGCAGCTTGTCGAGCAGATCCTGCGGGATCTTGCCAGCCTTGCTCATCGCGTTGAAGCGGATCGGGTGGCAGTAGCCCTTCAGATAGCCGATCTGGCCTTCATCCGAATAGATGTATTCCATCCAGAGCTTGGCAGCGTTCGGATGCGGTGCGTAAGCGCTGATGGCCTGCACATAGACGCCGGCAATCACGCCCGACTTCGGGATGATGGTTTCAACTTCCGGGTTGCCCTTCAGCGTGTCGCGGTCGGCGAGCGCGTTGTAGTCCCAACGGATGATGATCGGGGTCGAGCCCTGTGCCAGCGAAGCGGCCTTGCCGATAACCGGAACGAAGTTGCCCTTTGCATTCAGGTCCTTGAAGAATTCCAGGCCCTTCTTGCCAGCGGCTTCGCCCGGCTCTGCGCCAGCTGCGATGCCGGCGGCATGAACGCCGAGAATAGCCTGTGCCGAAACGCGCGGATCGCCAGCCAGCGAAACGGCATTAGCATAATCGCTCTTCAGAAGGTCAGCCCAGTCCTGCGGCGCGTCCTTGATGATGTCCTTGTTCACTTCGAAGGCCAGAACGCCGTAATAATCGCCGTACCAGTAGCCTTCGGCATCCTTGGCGCTATCCGGAATTTCGTCCCAGGTCGAAACCTTGTAAGGCTGGATCAGGCCGTCTTTCTTGGCCGAGGTGCCGAAAGCAAAGCCGACGTCGATCACGTCCGGAGCCTGCGGGCCCTTATTGTCCTTGTTGGCCTTGATGGCTTCAATTTCATCGCCCGAACCGGCATCCGGGTTCAGTTCGTTGACCTTGATTCCGTACTTGTCCTTGAAGTTCTTGATGATATCGCCATAGCCGCACCAGTCGTGCGGGAGTGCGATGGTGGTGAGTTCGCCTTCTGCCTTGGCTGCAGCGATCAGTTCGGCTGACGGCTCGGCAGCGGCGATGGAAACTCCGGCAACGGCGATAGCGGTCGAAAGCGACAGCAGACGCGCTGTATAGCTAAGCATTGTTTGACTCCCCTAATATAGGTCGACGAAAGCCCCCGGCCAATTCCGGAGCCCGCCTACCCGTTACCCGCCCGACATGACGGTTGGATGACAGTTTGCTGCTTGTCACAAATTGCCAACAGCAGAAAGTGAAACACGTTTTCAGTAGCTTAGCAATTCATCCCTGTGGGGAAGGGGCATTTTTATGACAAGAAATGTGACAGAAGTTTCGCGGTTGTCACATTTTGAACGGAAGCTGTTCCCGCTACGACAAGGATTTGCCTGCTCGCGGCGTGGTTGTGTTTTCCAACCCTTCAAACGAAAAAACCCGAAAGGCTTGTGAACCTTTCGGGTTTCGTATGAAAGCTTGGGAGGGTGCTTTCAGGGTGTCTTTTCCGGTCGGTCGGACGGCTAGTGCCCGCCGCCGCCACCGGCCACTTGCTTTGGCTTGCGCAACAGGATGGCGCAGACGGCCAGCGAGCAGAACATCATCGTCAGAATGAAGAACACGTCGATGAAGGACAGAAGCGTCGCCTGCTGCCGGACCATACCCGACAATTTGGAAATCGCGATTGTTGCGCCGTCGAGACCAGCGGCGTTGTATTTCGCTGTCAGGTTGGCGAGCATCTGCTCGGCTTCCGCATTGCCCCAGCGCACATGTTCGGCAAGCCGGTCATAATGCATGTCGCCGCGGCGCGTCAGGATGGTGTTGATGACCGCAAGGCCGACTGCACCGCCGAGGTTACGCGTCAGGTTGAAGAGGCCGGAGGCGTTCTTCAAAAGGGCAGGCGGCAGCGTGCCCAGCGCCAGATTGTTGATCGGCACCATGCAGAGCATCAGCGAACAGCCGCGCAGGATCTGCGGGATCAGCAATTCATGGAAATCCCAGTCGGCGGTCAGGCCGGTGACGGTCCATGTACCAGCGGCAAAGCCGAGGAAGCCGATCATCATCATCAGGCGCGGGTCCATGCGATTGGACAGGAAGCCAGCAACGGGTGCGGTCATGAACATGGCAAGACCGCTGACGAACAGCGCTTCGCCGATCTGCAACGCATCATAGCCGCGCACACTGGCGAGATAGAGCGGATAGAGATAGGTCAGCCCGTAAAGTCCCACGCCCATGACGAAGGAAAACAGCGAGCCAAACGCGAAATTGACGTTCTTGAAGGCACGCAAATCCACGATGGGTTCTTCGGATGTGAAGGCGCGATAGAAGAAGAGGATGCCGCCGACGGTCATGACAATGGTCAGGATGAATATGGCCTGATCCTGCAACCAGTCGTTACGCGGGCCTTCTTCCAGCACATATTCCATGGAGCCGAGGAAGGCTGCCATACCGATAAGACCCCACCAGTCGAACTTGCTGAGAAGCGAGCTGTCGCCTTCGTCGAAGTCGATCAGGTTCCAGGCGGCGATGGTGACCAGAATGCCGGGGCCGACATTGACCAGAAACAGCCAGTGCCAGGAAAAGGCGTGGCTGAGATAGCCGCCGACCGTCGGGCCGATGGTCGGTGCAAGCGTGGCCACAAGGCCGATCATCGGCGAGACGATGGAGCGCTTGGAGGGTGGGAAGATGGTGAAGGCTGCCGCGAACACGCTGGGGATCATGCCGCCGCCGATGAAGCCCTGAATGGCACGATAGACGATCATCTGATCGATATTCGTCGCGGTGGCGCAGAGCATGCTGGCCAGCGTGAAGCCCGCCGCCGAAAGCGTAAACAGCACACGTGTCGACAAGAGCCGCCCGAGGAAGCCGGACAGCGGGATCATGATGACTTCCGCGATCAGATAGGATGTCTGCACCCACGAAATTTCGTCGGAGCTGGCGCTCAGGCCCGCCTGAATTTCGGACAATGATGCCGAGACGATCTGGATGTCGAGAATCGCCATGAACATGCCGAAGACCATGGCCAGAAAGGCGACAGCCTTTTTGGGGTCGATGCGGTCATCTGCCGGGGCTATTGGCCCCATTGTCGTGTCTGCGGCCATGACGGCGCACTCCGGAATGAAGCATTTCCAGCAAAAGTGCGAAGCGGTTTTGCGTTGGACAATGCGGTGCGAAACAAGACTGCATTTCCAGCAAAAGTGCGAAGCGGTTTTGCGTTGGATAATGCGTAAAAATAACTAGAGCGGTTCCGGCGATTCCGTAAAGCGGGAACCGCTCTGGAAGAAAAGACGGCGCGGAACACAAAAGCCGCGCCGCTGCTTATCCTTGCGACAATCGCATCGTCGAACTGTTAGTTCGACTTGTCTTCAGGGGCGGTACGCGTATCGATGTCCACGACAACGCTTAGACCGGCGCGGATTTTACCGGAGTCCAGCGCATCCTGAGGAATGGCGATACGGACCGGTACGCGCTGCACCACCTTGGTGAAGTTGCCGGTGGCGTTTTCCGGCGGCAAAAGCGAGAACACAGCGCCCGAAGCGGGAGCGACCGAAACGACCTTGCCGTCAAACTTGGTGCCGTCGATGGCGTCGACATAGATATGTGCCGTCTCGCCGGTCTTGATGTTGGCGAGCTGCGTTTCCTTGTAATTGGCGTCGATATAGAGCTGACCGACCGGCACCAGTGCTGCGATCTTCTGACCGGCGGATACGAGGTCGCCCTTCTTGCCGGAGAGATTGCCGACCACGCCGTCGAACGGTGCGCGTAATGTAGTGAAGGCCAAATCACGAGCCGCTTTATCACGAGCAAGTTCTAGCGATTTCGTGCCGCTGTCGGTTTCTCTATACTGCGCATTGAGAACGTCGATATTCGCCTTGGCGGAAGCGATCTGTGCATCGGCGCTGGCAACATTGGCGCGTGCCTGATCGAGCGACGACTGGGCCGTGTCGAGATCGGCCTGCGCAACAAAACGCGTGGCGTGCAGTTTTTGCATGCGCGTCAGGGTGGCCTGCGCATTGATCAGGACGGCATTGGCCGCCTGCTTCTGGGCCTCAGCCTGCTGCTGAGTGGCCTGGGCTGCAGTCGTCTGCGCGACGATGCGGGCCAGGGTTTCCTTTTGCGTGGAAAGCTTGGCTTCCGTCTCGTCGAGAGCGATCTGATAATCGCCGGAATCGAGCTGGAAGATCACATCACCAGCCTTGACATGCTGGTTGGCGACGACCGGAATATTGTCGATATAGCCCGTGACTTTCGGCGCGATGGACGCGATATCGCCCTGTACATAGGCGTCGTCGGTCGAAACCATGAAGCGGCCCACGGTCCAATAATCATAGCCATACCAGAGGCCTGCGGCCACGGCGACGATCAAAACACCTGGCAGCACAACGCGTTTGCCGAAGCCCTTTTTCTCGCCACCTTTCACGGTTTCCTTATGCGGCGTCTCCTGTGGACGCGCATTGGGTACAGCGTGGGGCTGCGTTCTCTCGTTCTGCGGTGCATCATTTGTCGCCGGAGCTTCGTCCGGCGTAAAGGTTTTGGCCGTCGGAAACTGGCGAATATCGGCCTGATCTACAGACTTCTTGGCAGTCATAGGAGAAACTTTCTGCACATCCAGTGGATTGAACCGCTCGGTTCGATGTTGACATAATCCAATAAGATGCGCATATCAAGCGATATCGAACCGCTCGGTTCGAAAAAATATAAGAGTTTTGTGATATGAAGCCCGAACGGCACACCGAAGGAAGCCCCGAAACGCTCACCACGCCTGATCTCGATCGGCATGATGCGGGCGAAGTTGCGGCCAATTTCGTCAAGACGGGCTCAAAATCCGAAAAGCTTGCAAAGTCCGAAAAATTTAAAGCCAGTTCACTTGCATGCGCGCCTGAAACCGAATGCGGACGCACAAGGCTCGGCGCGGGTCAGGACCCGGCAAAGCGCAGCCAGATACTGGAAGGCGCGCAAAGCGTATTCCTGCGCATGGGCTTCGATGCCGCCAGCATGAACGATATCACCCGTGAAGCGGGCGTGTCGAAGGGCACGATCTACGTCTATTTCAACAGCAAGGAAGACCTGTTCGTCGCTTTGTGCGAGCATTACCGTCACACCATGTTCAGCACGCTGATCGGCAAGCTGGACAATGGTTTTTCCAATCGTGAAGAACTGACGGAGTTCGGCATCGCGCTGGTGACGCTGATTACGTCTTCGACCGCCATTCGCGCACAGCGCATCGTTCTGGGTGTCAGCGAGCGCAAGCCGGAGCTTTCCGCCCGTTTTTATGATCGGGGTCCGAAGCGCAGTCTGGTCGCCATGGCCGAATATCTGGAAAAGATGATCGAGGACGGCGTTCTGGAACCATTCGATGTCGATCGGGTCGCCTATCAGCTCTCCGATCTGTTTCTGGCCGGGCTTTATCGCCCGCGTCTGTTCGGTGTGATTGCCGACGAGCCATCGGACGAAGCCATCCGCAAAAACGTGGAAACGGCGGTGGATTTCTTCTTCAGAGCCTATGGCAAGACTAGCTAAGCGGCGTATTTGTTCCAATTGGGAACAAGCTTTTTGAAACTGTGCCTTATTTTCACTCTGTTCTTGTGTGTAACAACTTGCGGCACAATAATTGCGAGTTGCCATGAGGCGTATTTTTTTTGTCACTTATAAACAATTAAGCAGTTTGTCGGGCGCGATTCGAAACATGGTCGCCAGCAGGACATAAGGCGACGGACCGAAAGCTTAAGCGGCTTGATTCTTAAGGATATTTCGCATGACTCTTGACCTGATTCATTTTCCTAATTTCAAGAAGACGTTTTTTGGAGCAGCATTTCAGAGCGATACGCTCACACTTTTGACCCGCATCCGCGATGAAGTCGGCTGCCGGCACATCATGCACGCCTATCGTGGCCGCATGAATGAGTGTGCCAAGCTCAATTCCAACGATCTGACGCTGGTGATGACCGTTCCGACCGCCTGGTCGGCGCGCTATTCGACGAAGAACTACTTCGCCATCGATCCTATCTTCCAGGAGGATGCACCCTATTTCTCCAATGACGGCAGCGGCATCGTGCATGATCTGCAGGAAGACGCCAATATTTGTCCGTCAGTTGCGGAACTGTTGCAGGATGCTGAAAAGCACGGGCTCGGCAATATTTTCATTGCCGTTTCCGCGCGCAATCCGAAAGGCGCTTCCGGCTGCACGCTGTTCTCGTTCGAGATCGACAAGGACGAGGATCGCGAACAGTTTGTGGCCAAGCTGCGTCCGCGTCTGCTCAGTGTGTCTGGCGTGATCCACAATGCGCTGTGCGGCCATAAGGACGCCAGCTCTGTGGCAAGCCTGCTCACACCGCGTGAGGTGGATTGCCTGCGTTGGGCGGCCAATGGCAAAACCGACGGCGAAATTGCTGATATTCTCAGCATCGCCCGCTGGACGGTGGTGACCTATTTGCAAAACGCGAAAATCAAGCTGAATTGCTCGAACCGCACTTCGGCTGTGGCAACAGCTTTGTCGCTTGGCATTATCGAAATGCCGGGCACAGAACATCTTATGTAATTCAGTACTTGCCGGCTCGGTGACGGGCCGGTCATGATGCTTACGGACAGACCGGAAGCGCAAACTGTTTTGATTTATTTGGTTTTATTGATTGCATTTTCGAACGCGGGGCGTTCAGCCCCGCTGGAAATACACTAGCCGCTTGAACTGCTTGATGGCACCGGATGCGTTTGCTCGCGTCCGGTGTCATTTTTCAAGCCCGCATTGTCCCGCGCAAAACCGCTTCGCACTTTTGCTGGAAATGCTTTAAGCCCGCTTCTTCAGGGGCAGTCTGGCCTCGCGGAAAGCGTTGCGCAGGCGCGCCGTGTTTTTTGTAGGATCCTGATCGGCATCTTCAAAAGTAATGTGGTTCAGCTCCACACCAGCCGTTTTATCCGTCAGGATCAGCCGGAAATAGGCATAGACGCCCTGATTGCGGAATTCCATGTCCAGCACCACCGATGGCGGTGATTGCCAGTCGCAGCGATAATCGCCGCCATGGCCCAGTTCCAGCGTGCCGGGGAAGAAGTAAAGCTCCGTCGCAGAGCTGACGACATCGGCAATATTGGCAAAAAGCTCGCAGCGGATGAAGGCGATGTAGTCAGCCGGATCGACAAGACGCAGCTCCGTCACCACTTCATGCAGGTTCTCGGCGATGATCGCTTCGCGTTCGTTGGAAAATTGCAGACTCTTCATCGCGTCACCATCGATCGTTGAGAACAGGTCAATAATATTTGGGAATATAATGAAATCATAGTACTACCATTAGTGTACTGCATGCCGCGTATTGATGATGCGGATGAGTTCGGCAACGGCTTTATAGAATTCCGGTGCGATCATCTGGTCTACATTCACCTGTTTATAAAGTGCACGTGCAAGAGGCACGTCCTCGAAGACTGGTATCGAGTGCTGGGCGGCCACTTCTCTTATCTTAAGCGCGATCAGATCCTGCCCCTTTGCAACGACGACCGGTGCGGCGTCTTCATTCGGCTTGTAGCGCAGTGCTACGGAGAAATGCGTCGGATTTGCGACAATCAGTGTGGCGGTCGGCACGGCGCTGATCATACGGCGGCGGGCGCGATCACGTCCAAGTGAGCGCAGGCGCGATTTGACCAGCGGGTCGCCTTCGGACTGCTTCAGCTCGTCCTTGACTTCCTGCCGCGTCATGCGCAGTTCCTGACGCCAGTGGATGCGCGACCAGGCAAGGTCGAAGGCTGCGATGGCTGTAATCGCCAGCACATTGGCAACCAGCAGGCGCACCATGTTTTCGCGCAGGAATTCCGGCAGGGCGCTCGGTTCGGTCGCAATCGCGTCCGTGAACAGGCTGTTGCCCTGAAAGAAGACGATGAAAACGATGAGGCTGGCGGCGAGAAACTTCGCCACCGATTTCAGAAATTCCACCTGACCGCTGCGGCCGAAAATGCGCTGCCACCCCTTGAGTGGCGAGATGCGCGAAGCCTGCGGGCGAATGCGCTCACCGACGATGCGCGGCGCGTTCTGAAAGGCGGATGACGCGATGCCTGCCAGCGGAATGATGATGAAGACCGGCACAAGTGCTGCGCCGACCGCCAGCGCCAGCACGCTGAACAGGCGGCTTGCATCCTCGGCGCTGTTGAGAACCCAATCCTCGGGACGGTCGATCAGTTCGCGCAGAAACATGGCGAGCTTTGTCGTGGCGGGTGCGGCGACAAAGACGGCGATGATCAGAAACGAGGCGACGCCAGCGAGAATCGGCGTTTCGCGGGAGAAGGGCATATTGCCCTTTTCCAAGGCGTCGCGGATCTTCTGCTCGGTCGCTTCTTCTGTTTTGCTTTCCTTATCGGTATCGTCCGCCATGCGTCACACCGGCCTCAGGCAGAAGCTTCGTTCGCGTCGAGGGTGATGATGCCGCGCTCGGAAAGATCAATGGCAATGCGCGAGATCGTACGGCGTGCGTCGGCGATATTCTGGGCGGTGATGTTGCCCTGCTCGGCGCCAAGTTCCGTTTCCACCATGCGGCGACCGCGGGTGGAGAGCGAGGACAGGACGAGTTCCTGAAGCTTGGCGTCTGCGCCACGCAGCGCGGTTGCGATCTGTTCGGTCTGCACTTCATCGAAGAGCAGCAGACGCGCGCGCTGCGACAGGCGCTCGATGTCTTCGAAGGTGAAGAGCTTGGCCTTGATGCGATTGAGATCGTCGCGGTTGAGGTCCTCAAGGCTTGCCATCAGTTCTTCCATCTCGTTCTTGTCGAGCTGATTGAAGATATTGGCAATCTGGCCGTGATGGGCTTTGACCGGGCCGGAATCGCTGCGGCCCAGAAGGTCGCGGCGCAGCACATCTTCCAGCAGTTCGGCTGCGGCGGGCGCGACATTGCCGATATGCAGCGAGCGCTGCACGACGGCATTGCGCAGCTGCGGCGGCAAGGCGACGAACAGACGCGCGGCAAGGTCTGACGGCAGTTTGGAGACGATATAGGCGATGATCTGCGGATGCTGGTCGGCCAGATAGGCTTGCAGGCTGTCGACCGGCAGGCGACCGAGCTGTACCCAGACCGATTCCTGTACCAGCTGCGGCTGCACGCGTTCTTCGAACACGGCATCCACTTCTTCCTGCGGCAGCGTATCGCGCAGCAGGCCTTCGAAGCGTTGCCCCGCTTCCGAAACCGGCGCGCCCTCGGCGAACGAATCCTCGAACTCCTTCACAAGCTGTTCGAAATCGAGCGGCGAGATCGGGTCCAGCGTGCGGGCATGACCGGCAAGCTTGCGCAGATCCTCGGCGCTGAAATGCTTGAGAAGGCGCGACGCAGCCGGGCGGCCGATAGCCACAAGAATGGCTGCCGCCTTTTGCGCGCCGCTCAGCGTATCGATGATGCCGCTGGCGCTTTCTTCAGCGAGGTTTTGCTGCTCTTTTTCGGTCATGGAGATGTCCGGGCCGTTCTGTTACTTGCCGATGATTTCGGTGAGGCTGACGCCGAAACGCGAAGAATCGTCTTCGAGCACGATGACTTCACCACGTGCGATCACACGACCGTTCACGACGATATCGACGGGATCGCCGATCTGCTTGTCGAGGGTGATCACCGCGCCGCGACCGAGCTTCATCAGATTGGCCACCGGCATGGTCGTGCCGCCGAGAACCACCTGCACATCGACGGGAATGCCCATGATGAGTTCGAGATTGGGCTTGGAAGCACCTTTCTGTGCACTGCGCGGCTTATCTTCGCGCAGTTCCTCGATGGCTTCGTCCAGTTCCTGCTGCATGTTCTTGTCCTTGTTGTCAGCGCTCATGCCTGCCCCGCAATTTCAACGGTTGCCTTGCGGACCGCGCGATGCACGAACACCGGCAGCGCATTCTTTTCTTTTTGTTCGACGGCTGGCTCGCGGTTGCGGCCAGCACTGTCCGCGACCGAGCGGGCCAGGGTGTCTGCCTGACGCATGTCGCGGGAAAGTGCCTTGCGCAGGCGGTTCAGTTCCTCAATGGCTTCTTCCATCTCGCGGCGCACGCGCTGTGTTTCGCCAAGGCGGGCTTCCAGCTTCACATTCTCATCGACGAGATCGGTGCGCTCGCTCTGGATCGCCTTCACGGCGCGTTCCAGACCATTGGAGGCAGCCGCGACGCGCAGCGCCAGCACCTTGCCGAGCTTGATCGTTTCGTTGGCCTTGCGACCGACCACGATCAACGCGCCCAGCGAAGCAAGAGCCATCAGCGTGGAAAGAATATTAGCCAGCAACAAGCTCATCGATGAAATCCTCTTCCTGATTGACCGGGTCGCCGACCTTGACGGTGAAATGAATGCCCGACTTGCCGAGCGAGCATTTGAAAAGCTGCTGGTTGCCTGCGCGCAGACGCACCTGCTCCATGGCGTCGGCAGGCAGCTTCAACACCTGTCCGATCTCCAGTTTGGACAGCGCGTCCAGCGTCATCGAACCTTGCTGAATGAAGGCTTCAAGCTCGATGCGAGCGCGGCTGACTTCATTGCGCAGCTTCTTGGCCCAGGTCGGGTCGGCCTGATTCATGGGGCGACGCAGAAAAGCGGCGACGGCATCCTGCATCGGCTTGTGGGTGCTGCGCGGCAGCAGAAGATGCACTTGCCCGGTCTTGCCCGCTGCCGTCACATCGATCCGGCAGGCGAAAAGACGCGACCGTTCGAAATTGGTGCGGTCGAATTCGGCGATGTCGACACATTCACCGGCGGCGAACATTGACTGCGCGCCGCCCGCCCAGCCCGACAGGGAGCCCGCGTTGAACACCTGATCCAGCGCTCCGGCCAGATGACCGGCGAGAAGAGCGGAAATCTTGTGTTCGACCATGCCGAACGGGCGCTCGACATCGACATTGCCGAGATTGCCCTGCGCGCCATACATGGCTTCGATGATCGAGAAGACCAGCGGCGCATCAACAGTCAGATAAAGCGTCGAGCCCCAGCGTTCCACCTTGAGCGGCGCAATGATGGCGGCGCTGTCGAGAATGGCGGAGAAAGCCGCATCGTCCGCGCTTTCCACCGCACCGGCTTCAACTTCGAAAGCCGCCGCGCAACCATGCTTCAACCGCTCGCAGAAATGCGTGGAGGCATCCTTGAACACATGGGCAAGCGACTTCAGATCGTCGCCGGACAGTCCGGCTGCGCGCAGCAGATTGTCGGCCAGCACGTCATTCTTGCGGTGTTGTTCCGACATGGTCGCTTCAACAGTCGTTTCGGACGTTGTCATCTTATGCGGCCTGCTGTGTCGGCGCGCTCGCCATGGTTTCCTGCTCGACCACGTCGATGGTCGGGCGGTCGTAAGCGGAGATGGTCTTGCGTCCGTATTCCACGGCGATCTGCGGCAGCGAACCGTTCATATAGGCAAGCAGCGTCTGCTTCACGACGACATAAAGACGGTTCTTTTTCTCGCGGGTCGATTTGATCTTGGTCGCGATGGGACCGACAACGCCATAGGAAAAGAAGATACCGGCGAAGGTGCCGACAAGGGCCGCACCAATCAGGTGGCCGAGAACTTCCGGCGACTGGTCCAGCGCGCCCATGGCCTTGATAACGCCGAGAACGGCGGCAACGATGCCAAGCGCTGGCAGGGCTTCCGAGATCGTGACCATGGCCTGATAAGGCTTCAGCTTGTCGCGGGCGATGGTGTGAATTTCCTCGTCCATCAGCGCTTCGATTTCGTGCGAGCGCACATTACCGACAATGATGAGGCGGCAATAATCGCAGATGAAGTGGGTGAGGTCTTCGTTTTTCAGAACGCTCGGATAGGCCAGAAAAATCGGCGATTCCTTGGGATTGTCGATATGGACTTCCACTTCATTGCGCGACTTGGCGCGCAATTCCCGCATCAGGCTGTAGAGCAGGCCGAGAACATCCAGATAATCGCGCTGCTTGGGCACGGCGTTGGTGAACGCTTCCATGCAGGCGCGGCCGGTATCCTTCACAAGCGAAAACGGGTTGGCGACGAAGAACGTGCCGAGCGCCGCGCCCAGAATGATGACAAACTCCCATGGCTGGATGAGCACGCTGACATGTCCGCCCATGGCGATAAAGCCGCCCAGCATACAGCCCAGTGTGATGGCGAGACCAATGATAATGCCCAAAGCCCGAGACTCCCGCAGAATAGTTCTTTGAATCGAACATAGGCAGCGCGGCTTGCGCGAAACTTGCCGATGATCGCCCGAGGGCCACGGAGTTTCATCAGCTTCGGACAAGCTTGATCTCGCATAAAGGATGGAACTATCAGCAGGGGGTCATGCACATGGTCGATACGATGACGAGCTATCGCCTGATCGCGTCGGATATGACGCGGTCTTTGCAGCGCGTTTCGAAAGAACCGGTAGTGTCTCGGGAAACGGCGTATTTCCAGGAAAACATCGGCAATGTGAAATCAATCGACGATTTCATGTCGGATACCCGCCTTTTCAATTATGCGATGAAGGCGTTCGGTCTGGAAGACATGGCCTATGCCAAGGCTTTTGTGCGCAAGATCCTGACGGAAGGCGTCACGGATGACGACGCCATGGCCAACAAGTTGACCGACAAGCGCTATAAGGAATTTGCGACCGTTTTCGACTTTGCGGGCAAGGGCGCCGAGGCAACCCAAAGCACCGATGCACAGCAGGGCGTGGTGGATAAATATCTGCGCCAGACGCTGGAAACTGAAGCCGGTGACCAGAATGAAGGCGTGCGTCTGGCGCTCTATTTCCAGCGCAAGGCTTCGACCATCACCAATGCTTATGAAATCCTTGGCGACAAGGCTTTGCTGACCACCGTGCAGACCATGTTCGGCTGGCCGGCCACCATGTCCAATGCCGATATCGACAAGCAGGCGAAGATGGTCGAAGGCAAGATCGATATCTCGCAATTGTCCGATCCCGACTATGTGTCGAAACTCATTTCGCGCTTCACGGCCATGTATGAAATGAACAATCCGAGCGCCAGCAGCCCCGCCTCCATCGCGTCGTTTCTGCTCGGTAGTACGTCGTCCATCGGCATTTCGACGGCCATTCTTACCACCTTGCAGAACTTCAAGCCGGGCGGTCGCTGATCCATGCAGAATAATTCGATCTATGTCGGGCTTTCCTCGCTCATTACGCTTGAACGGCGAATGGATTCGATTGCCCAGAATGTCGCCAACGTTTCGACCGTCGGTTTCCGGGGCGAGGGCACCAAGTTCGATTCGATTGTCTCCAAAAAGGCAAGCGACGATGTGAGCTTTGCCAGCGCGGGCAAGAGCTATATTCGCACCGAGCCCGGCCCGATGGTCAAGACGGACAATCCGCTCGACATCGCCGTCAAGGGCGATGCGTGGCTGTCGCTCAACACGCCGCAGGGCCAGATTTACACGCGCGACGGGCGCATGAAGATGCTGGCGACCGGCGAGCTGGTTTCGATGATGGGCTATTCGGTGCTCGATGTCGGCGGTGCGCCGATGATGCTCAATCCGGACGGCGGCGCGCCCAAGATTTCCGCCGATGGCGCGGTCTATCAGAATGGCGCGCAGATCGGTTCTCTTGGTCTTTATTCCATTCCTGCCGATGCCGAGCTGAAATATGCGGGCAATTCCGGCGTGATCCCCAACAAGGCTGCAACGCCGGTCTTTGACGATAACAGCGTCGGTGTGGTGCAGGGCATGATCGAAGGCTCGAATGTCGACGCCATGACGGAAATGACGCGTCTCATCAGCGTCAGCCGCGCCTTTGAACAGGTCAATAATCTGCTGTCCCAGCAGGAAGCGACCGTGTCTGAAGCCATCAAGACGCTGGGCTCCAAAAACGGATGACGCCAGATTTACCGCTCGCGCGGCTTGCCGCCTTTGCCCGTCAACAGGCCGTGGAACCGAAGCCCTTATCCGGCATCGGCGGCACGGTCAGCGACGTGTCACGCTCGGCGATAGCCGTGCGCGGGCTGTCGCGCGATGCGCGGCTTGGCGATGCGGTGGCGATAAGGGCTGCGGGCGGCACCAGTCTGGCGGAAATCATCCGCGTTGCGGATACGCAGGTTCTCGTAAAGCCTTTCGATGACCGGATCATTCCCTCATTGGGGGCAGCGGTTTTCGAGGAAGGTCAGCTTAGCATCCGCCCCGCGCTCGAATGGCGCGGGCGGGTGATCAACGCGCTGGGGCAGCCGATTGACGGCAGGGGTGCGCTTCTGCCCGGTCCGCGTCCGATGGCGTCTGAAAATCTGGCGCCGGCTGCTCTGCGCCGGGGGCGTGTGGATCGCGGGCTTCGCACCGGCGTCGATGTGATCGACATTTTCACGCCGCTTTGCTTCGGACAGCGTATCGGCATTTTTGCCGGTTCCGGCGTCGGAAAATCCACGCTGCTGGCCATGATGACGCGTGCTGCCGATTTCGACACGGTGGTGCTGGCGCTGACCGGCGAGCGCGGACGCGAAGTGCGCGAGATGCTGGAAGAAACCATGGCCGGCCATCTCGACAAGACCATCACCGTCGTCGCGACAGGCGATGAAAGCCCGATGATGCGCCGTCTCGCACCCAACACGGCGACGGCCATTGCGGAATATTTCCGCGATCTTGGCCAGAATGTCCTGCTGATCGTCGATTCCGTCACACGCTTTGCCCATGCGGCGCGCGAGGTGGCAATTGCGGCGGAAGAGCCGCCGGTTTCGCGCGGTTATCCGCCGAGTGTGTTCAGCCAGCTGCCACGCCTTCTGGAACGTGCCGGGCCTGGGAGCGCCGATACAGGCGGCAGCATTACCGGCATCTATTCGGTGCTCGTCGATGGCGACGATCATAATGATCCGGTATCCGACACCATTCGCGGCACGCTGGACGGCCATATCGTGCTCGACCGTACGATTGCGGCGCTGGGGCGCTTTCCGGCGGTCGATGTACCGGGTTCGGTTTCGCGTCTTGCCAAGCACAACTGGACGGCCGAACAGCGCAAGCTCGTCAGCCAGCTTCGCAGCATGGTGGCCCGCTTCGAGGAAACACGCGATCTGCGCGCCATTGGCGCGTATCAGAAGGGACATGACGGGATCCTCGATCAGGCGGTGGATCTCGTTCCGCGCATCTACGATGCCTTGCAGCAATCGCCCGAGACACCGCGTTCAGACGATCCCTATCAGAAACTCGCCGCCGCGTTGCGCGGGGAAAAACAGGCATCCAATCCATGATGACGGGCAACAAGAACCGACGCAAAAACGCCGAAGAAAAGATTTTGGCCGATCTGGAAGCGGAAGTGGAATCCGTCGCCGCGCAAGAGGGCGGCAAGAGACCGCATAGCAAGGTCGATCGCTATCTCAAGATTGCGGCGGTCACGCTGGCTGCCGGTTGCGCCATGCTGCCTTTCATCACCTATCTCCAGCGCATCGAGCTTGCGCCAGCCGAAAAGGCGGAGCGCAAGATCATCGATCCGCTGGACCGTTCGGAACAGAAGACGGTGCGCCGCTTTCCGTCCTTTCGCCCCTCGGATCGTGTTGCCCCCAATGCGGATATCGACAACACCCTGACCGGCTCGGTCATGTCCAACGGCAAGGGTCTGCCGGGGACAGGTGCGGGCAATGGCGACGAAGGCGGTGGTGACGGACAGGCTTTCCCGAAGCCGGTTTTCGCGCTGCGCGAAGTCGTGGGTGGCATGGCGATGATCGAGGATACATCCGGCTACTGGTTCGTGGAAAAGGGATCGCTGCTGCCGGATGGCAGCCGCCTTGTTTCCATCGGTCAGGGCTCCGGAACCTGGCAATTGACCACGTCGTCGGGCGACGTGATTGAAATGCGGAGGTAGGGGAGTAGGGGAATAAGGGAATAGGGGAGTATGTTTTGGTTGCGGACGACCGCAGCGACCGTAATCTCCTACTGCCCTACTGCCCTACTGCCCTACTGCCCTACTGCCCTACTGCCCTACTGCCTTATTCCCCTACTCCCTTAACCCCCGCAAGCTTGACGCAAGTTCCGCCCCGTAAATTAACGAACGGTAAAGGCGGGAAACTCCATGAGCTCCATTCATCTTTTCGATCTGGCCGCAAGGCAAGTGCAGTGGCTGTCGGTTCGGCAGGCGACTGTCGCTGGCAATGTCGCCAATGCGAACACGCCGGATTTCAAGGCGCGCGACGTTCAGCCCTTCGCCGATGTGCTGGACAAGACGCAGCTCACCATGGCGGCGACCAGTCCGCAGCATCTCGAAGCCGAATCAAACGGCATCGCGGGCGCACGCCTGCGCCCCGACGACATCACCGAGGAAACCCATTCGGGAAATACCGTCGATGTCGAACAGGAAATGATGAAGGCAGGCGAGATTTCCCGCGAATATTCGCTCAACACCAGCATCGTCAAAGCGTTCCATCGCATGATGCTGTCAGTCGCGAAGGGATAATCCATGTCTTCCGACGCCTTGCAGAATTCACTGAAGATCGCAGCCTCGGGCCTTTCGGCCCAGTCGACACGTCTGCGCATCGTTTCGGAAAACATCGCCAATGCCCAGTCGACGGGCAAGACGGCGACCGACGATCCCTATCGCCGCAAGACGGTTTCTTTCCGCACCGAGCTGGAACATGGCACGGGCGCCGCAGAAGTGCGCGTGGCGGAAGTGGGTAAGGATACCTCGCCCTTCGTCGAACAATACGATCCGAGCCATCCCGCTGCCGATGAGCGCGGCTATGTCCGTTACCCGAACGTCAACATGGTCGTCGAAATGGCGGACATGCGTGAAGCCAACCGTTCTTATGAAGCCAATTTGCAGGTCGTCAAGCAGGCGCGTGAGCTGATCTCGATGACCATCGATCTCCTGAGGAGCACATAATGTACGACTCGATCATGAGCATTTCGGCGCGCAATGCCCTGTCGCGCCTTTCCGAAACCGTCGCCGAGAATGGCGTCGGTTCTGCCGCTTCCACGACTGCGCCGCAGGCTGTTCCGACAGCGCCTGGCGCGTCCTTCGGCGATGTGCTGTCGCAGATGACGGATTCGGTCGGCCAGAAATTGCAGGCGGCGGAAGCCACTTCCATTCAGGGCATCAAGGGCAATGCGCCGGTGAACGAGGTGGTCAGCTCGGTCATGGAAGCAGAGCAGTCGCTCCAGACGGCAATCGCGATCCGCGACAAGATCGTGCAGGCCTATCTCGAGATCAGCCGCATGTCGATTTAAAGCATTTCCAGCCAAAGTGCGAAGCGGTTTTGCGTCGGATAATGCGTAAAAACAAATAGTTAGAGCGGCTTCAATGATACCGTTCTAACTGAGCCGCTCTCATCCCGCATACGCTCAGCAGATCAAGGACGCGCCATGAAAGCCCTGACGATTGCCGCAACCGGCATGAACGCCCAGCAGCTCAATCTGGAAGTGATCGCCAACAATATCGCCAATATCAATACAACGGGCTTCAAGCGCGCGCGTGCCGAATTTTCGGATCTGCTCTACCAGTCCGAGCGCACGGCGGGCATCCCCAATCAGGCCAATGAGAGCATTGTGCCCGAAGGCGCGCTGGTCGGCCTTGGCGTCCAGACGGCAGCCGTTCGCAACCTGCATATTCAGGGCAGCTTCAACCAGACCGGCAATCCGTTCGATCTGGCGCTGACCGGGCAGGGCTGGTTCCAGATCCAGAGCCCGACAGGCGAAACGCTCTATACCCGCGCTGGCGCATTCAACAAGAATGCCGACGGACAGATCGTGACGCTCGACGGCAATATCGTGCAGCCGGGTATCGTGGTTCCGGAAAATGCGCTTGAAGTCACCGTCAGCGACACAGGACAGGTCTTCGCGAAGGTGCAGGAGCAGAACGGCATTCAGATCAACCAGATCGGCCAGCTTCAGCTTGCGAATTTCACCAATGAAGCTGGTCTCGAACCGCTGGGCGATAATCTCTATCGCGAAACGGAAGCCTCCGGCGGACCACTGGTGGGCGATCCGGGCGATCCGGGCTTCGGCTCGATCAAGCAGGGTTATCTGGAAGCATCGAATGTCGATCCGGTGAAGGAAATCACCGATCTGATTACGGCGCAGCGCGCCTATGAAATGAATTCCAAGGTCATTCAGGCCGCCGACGAAATGGCGGCGACCGTATCGAAGAACATGCGCTAACGGTGATCGCCATGAAACGCGCCAAAGGAAGTGACATCAAAGCCCGGTCCTGGTTCAGACGCGCCGCATTGGCGGCTGCCGGAGCGGCCGGTCTTGCAGCTGCTGCGATTTCGGGGGCTTCCGCCACCGACCGCATCGCTTTCGTCGTGCCTTCGGCGACCGTTTACCCGGGACAGGTCGTCAGCAATGTCGCGCTGGTCGAGAAGAAGTTCTACATCAGCGCTCCTGCTGCGCAGCAATATGTGCTGTCGGTGGATCAGGCTGACGGAAAGGTCGCGCGCAAGACGCTGATCGCGGGCAAGCCGATCCTCGTTGCTGCCCTTTCGGAGCCGTCGCTGGTCAAGCGCGGCGTGCCGGTGACGATGGTGTTCGATTCCGGCGTCATGACAATTACCGCCGTCGGCATTCCGCTCGAATCCGGCGCGGCAGGAGATTTCATCAAGGTACGCAACAGCGACAGCGGCGTCATCGTGCCCGGCACGGTGCTGGCTGATGGCCGTATTCAAGTGGGGATGCGGTGAGAAAAACCTGGGCTACGCTGATCGCCATTCTGGCTCTCGCGCTTCAACCCGTTGCGGTTCTGGCGGATGAGTCGGCCAAGAACGTGAAGGATTTCGGCAGCGCCGTGGAAGCGGATGCCGATTGGCTTGGTGCGGGCGGCGATCCGTCCAAGATGGCCTATGCGGAGCTTGGCCGTGGCAGCGCTGTCGCGCGCCTCAAGGACATCGCGACCATTCAGGGCGTGCGCGAAAACCAGCTTGTCGGTTACGGTCTGGTGATCGGCCTCAAGGGTACCGGCGACAGCCTGCGCAATTCGCCTTTCACCGAACAGTCCATGCGCGCCATGCTCGATAATCTCGGTATCAATGCGCCGCGCAACTCCACGCGTTCGAAGAATACCGCTGCGGTCATCGTAACCGCCAATCTGCCCGCCTTTGCCGGTTCCGGCTCGCGCATCGATGTGACCGTTTCGTCCATTGGCGATTCCACCTCATTGCAGGGCGGCACGCTGGTCATGACGCAGCTGATGGGCGCGGACAATCAGATCTACGCTGTCGCGCAGGGCAATATGATTGTCTCCGGCTTTACCGCTGAAGGTGATGCGGCCTCCGTCACGCAGGGCGTGCCGACATCGGGCCGCATTCCGAACGGCGCACTGGTCGAGCGCGAGGTTGCCGGTAACTTCGGCAAGGACAGCGAGATGATCGTCGAGCTGCGCGATCCCGATTTCACGACTGCCGTGCGCACTGCCGATACGATCAATATTTTCGCCAAGCGTCGTTATGGACGCGGCGTTGCGCTGGCGCGCGATGCCAAGACGATCCGCCTGTCGCGTCCGAAAAATGTGCCAGCCGCCCGCTTCCTCGCGGAGCTGGAAGGGCTGCCGATCACCACGGATGAAGTGGCGCGTGTGGTCGTTGACGAACGGACAGGCACCGTGGTCATCGGTGCGAAGGTGCGCATTTCCAAAGTGGCGATCAGCCATGGCAGCCTGACGGTGCGCGTGACGGAAACGCCGATGGTTGTGCAGCCTGAACCCTTCAGCGACGGCGTGACGGCGATGGAGCCGAACACTGATATTGCCGTCAACCAGCCAAACGCCAAGATCGGAATTCTGACCGGCGCCAATCTGGAAAATCTGGTCAAGGGCCTCAACCAGATGGGCGTGAAGCCGACGGGCATCATCGCCATCCTTCAGGCGATCAAGTCGTCCGGCGCGCTTCACGCGGAACTGGTGGTGCAATGATGAAGCCGGGGATGAGAGCGGACATGATGGTGAAGCAGGCGATCCGCTATGGTTCGGCTCTGGCGCTCCTTTTTGCGAGCGCCTTGCCGGCATTGGCCCAGGAAACACCGGCTGCCGCGTCGCAGCCAGCCGTGCAGGCAAGCGCGCAGCCTTCTGCGACGCCAGCCTCCATGCCGCCCGCAAATCTCGGCAATCTGGATGAAATCCGCAAATATTGCGGCAATATCGACAATCAGGCGGCAGATGCCCGCTATTCGTTGCAGGCCAAGCAGCTCACCGATCTCAAGGCCGAGGTTGACGAGCGGATGCAGGCGCTGGAAGAAAAGCGCAAGGAATACGAGATGTGGCTGAAGCGCCGCGACGACTTCGTCAGCAAGGCGCAGGATTCGCTGGTCGACATCATTTCCAAGATGAAGCCGGACGCGGCGGCAGCCCAGATGGCGATGATCGGCGATGAGGCCGCAGCCGCCTTGATCCTCAAGCTCAATCCGCGCGTTTCGAGCATCATTTTGAATGAAATGCCGCCAGACAAGGCGGCAAAGCTTGCGCGCATCATCGTCGGCTCGCAGCGCACAACGACCCCGCCGCCAGCGGCGAAGGACCAGCGCGCCCAGGCGCAAACCGGGAATACGGTGCAATGACAGGAAGCATGAACAAGACTATTTTCGCTGCGACCGCTCTGGCGCTTCTGGCGGGTTGCGCCGTGAAGCCGGAAGAAATTGGTCGTGCGCCGGACCTGTCGCCGGTCGCCGCCAATCTCGGCATGCAGAACAATCCGCAATATAACGGCTATCCATCGCGTCCGGCCAAGCCGGATTATTCGTTGTGGAACCAGCGCTCGACCAATTTCTTCAAGGATCCGCGCGCTGCCGAGCCGGGCGATGTCTTGACCGTGATCATCTCCATCAATGATCGCGCCAATCTCGACAACAAGACCGACCGCGAGCGTGTGTCGAAGGGCATTTATGGCGCTGGCGGTTCGTTCAAGACCAGCAGCAGCACCGGTGCCGGTGCTGGCGGCGACATGGATGGTTCCATCAACACCCATTCGGACACCTCGGCCAAGGGCAAGGGTACGATCAAGCGCAGTGAGGATATCAGCCTTCAGGTTGCGGCTATCGTCACCGACACCCTGCCCAATGGCAACATGATCATTCGCGGTTCGCAGGAAGTGCGCGTCAACAATGAGCTGCGTGTGCTGAATGTCACGGGTGTCGTGCGTCCGCGCGATATTTCCGGCTCCAACACCATTTCCTACGACAAGATCGCCGAGGCCCGCATTTCCTATGGCGGTCGCGGACGGTTGAGCGAGGTGCAGCAGCCGCCTTACGGCCAGCAGATCCTCGATCAGGTTTCGCCTTTCTGACCTTTTGTTTCCATGCACATCCCCATTTTCGGGATGTGCTTCAAAGTTGAGCATCGATGAGCGACACGGCACTGGACAAGAATGACGGCAAGGCGAAGGGCTCCATGATGGGGCTGCTGGCGGCTGTCGTTGCTCTCACCGCTATCGCTGCCGGTGGCGGCTGGTATCTGGGCGGGATGATTTCTGCCGACCAGCAGGCAACCGCCAAGACGACGGGCAAGGAAGACAAGCCGAAGCCGGGCGATTTCGAATCGCGTTCCATCGGCGCAGTCGTGCCGTTGAAGCCGATTGTCACCAATCTGGGCATTCCGCAGAACACCTGGGTCCGGCTGGAGGCGTCTCTGGTCGCCAAGCCCGGCCATGAAATACCGGCGGCCATGGCTGCCAATGTTGGCGATGATTTCCTGAGCTTTCTGCGCAGCGTCAATCTCATGCAATTGCAAGGCGCGGCAGGACTTGCCTATCTGCGCGCCGATCTCGAAGAACGCGCCCGCCTGCGCTCGGAAGGCGCGGTGGACCGGGTCTTTATTTCGGCACTGGTCGTAGAATGAAAAAACTCCTTGGTCTCGGCGTTCTCCTGACGCTTGCATTCACTGTTGCTGCCCATGCGCAGCAGGCCCAGCCCGCGCTGACGCTGGAAAATCTGCTGCCCGCAGGCAGCGGCGCGGCCAGCGGGCAGATCGTCCAGCTCTTCGGCCTCCTGACGGTGTTGTCCATCGCGCCGGGCATTTTGATCATGGTGACGAGCTTCACGCGCTTCGCCATCGCCTTCTCGCTTCTGCGGTCAGGCCTTGGTCTTCAGACCGCGCCTGCCAGCATGGTGATGATCTCGCTTGCTCTGTTCATGACTTTCTATGTCATGGCGCCCGCCTTCGACCGCGCCTGGAACAATGGCGTGCAGCCCCTGATGCGTAACGAGATAACGCAACAGGCCGCCTTGACCGAGATTTCGCAGCCATTTCGTGAATTCATGATGGGTCAGGTGCGCGACAAGGACCTGCGCCTGTTCGAAGACCTTGCCGATCCGTCTTTCCGCACCGGTGAGGACGGCATCGTGGATTTCCGCGTGCTGGTTCCCGCCTTCATGATTTCGGAATTGCGCCGTGGCTTTGAAATCGGCTTCCTGATCGTGCTGCCGTTTCTGGTGATCGATCTCGTCGTGGCGACGCTCACCATGTCCATGGGCATGATGATGCTACCGCCAACAGTAATTTCGCTGCCGTTCAAGATTCTGTTCTTCGTGCTGATCGACGGCTGGAATATTCTGGTCGGAAGCCTGATTCGCTCGTTCTCCTGACCCGATTTGGTACAGTTGCGAAAGCGCCCGGCAAAATTCGGCATCAGAATCTAAGTGTTCGTTAAAATTCGACCGAATAAATTAGTATTTCTTTAATGTTTGGGTCTTAAGTCTCGGCACATGGTGGGTTTCCGCGTCTTAGCGGAGACAGGCATGATGCCGCTCCACTATGCCGGTATCCCTCAAGTCCGGCCTGTCCCTCAGTTTGATTTTTCCCAAGGGGCAAAACAATGGCTAGCATTCTTACAAATTCGTCGGCTCTGACCGCTCTCCAGACTCTGGCTTCGACCAACAAGGCTCTGGAAACCACGCAGAACCGCATTTCGACCGGTCTGCGCATCGGCGAAGCTTCGGACAATGCTTCGTACTGGTCCATCGCAACGTCGATGAAGTCCGACAACAAGGCCAACTCGGCTGTTCAGGACGCTCTCGGCCTCGGCGCTGGTAAGGTTGACACGGCTTACACCGCGATCAACGACATCAAGGACCAGGTCGACAAGATGAAGACCCTCCTGATCAGCGCGCAGGGCGCAAGCCTGGAAGATCAGCAGAAAATTTCGACTGAAATCACGGCTATTCAGGGCCAGATCAAGTCGTCTGCAACCAACGCTAACTACGCTGGCGCTAACCTGCTGGTAAACGACGGCGCTGCTACGGAAGACCTGAAGGTTGTCGCTTCGTACAACCGCGTTGGCACTGACGTAACCATCGACACTGTTGATGTTGCTGCTGCTGACGTTCAGGTTCTCGACACGGCTGGCACGGGCGGCATCGTCGGCGGTCTCCTTGCTTCGACCTTCTTCGACACGACCGGCACGACCGCTCTGGATTCGGCTGCGATCAAGACCGCTCTGGAATCCGTTGAAACCGCGCTGGGCAAGCTCACCACCGGTGCAGCGACCCTCGGTGCTGCAAAGTCGCGCATCGAAACCCAGACGAGCTTCATTTCGAAGCTGTCGGACTCGGTTGAAAAGGGCGTTGGCCAGCTCGTCGACGCTGACATGAACGCTGAATCTGCTCGCCTTTCGGCTCTGCAGACCCAGCAGCAGCTCGGCATTCAGGCTCTCTCGATCGCTAACTCGTCGAGCCAGTCGATCCTGTCGCTGTTCCGCGGCTAATCGATAACTGAGTAGACAGCAAAGGAGCCGGTTCGCTGGCTCCCGCGAGTTCTCAGGCAAATCAGGGGTTCGCATCCGGACCGACCTGATCGGACCGGATGTCTTTGGGCGGAAAAGGGGCGCGGGATTTATTCCGCGCCCCGCTTCGTTGTCGGGACTTCTCGCTCCCGAAAACTCCTGCTTTATCAGCCGCCACTTTCGCGCAAGCTTCGCGGTCTAGTTTGCATCCATCATGATGGCGGTGGTGTCGATGCAGCAGAATTTCCAGCAATTGATCGAACAACTCAGGGGAACGCTTGGCAAGCTTGGCGTGCGCAAGCTTGTTGCGCTCGGGCTTGTGGGTGCCGCTCTGATGGGTGCGATCCTCTACACGAGCTTCTATCTCAGCCGTCCATCCTATGAGACGCTTTATGTCGGTCTGTCGCGCGACGACGTGAACCGCATGGGTCTGGCGCTCGGCGAGGCCGGTATTCCTTTCGATGTGAAGTCGGATGGTTCGTCCATTCTGGTGCCGATCGGCAAGGCTGAAACCGCGCGCATGTATCTGGCCGAAAAGGGCCTGCCCACCTCGAACAATGCCGGTTATGAGCTGTTCGACAATATGGGTTCGCTGGGCCTCACCTCATTCATGCAGGAAATCACCCGTGTTCGCGCGCTTGAAGGCGAGATCGCCCGCACAATTCAGGCGATTCGCGGCGTGAAGGCCGCCCGCGTGCACATCGTTCTGGCTGAAAAGGGCTCGTTCCGTCGTGGCGACCAGAAGCCGTCTGCTTCGGTGGTCATCCGCGCGGAAGGCGGTTTTGCAGCCGAATCGGCACAGTCGATCCGCCAGCTCGTTGCCGCCGCCGTGCCGTCGCTCGATGCATCGTCCGTTACAGTTCTTGATACCAATGGCCGTCTGCTGGCCTCCGCAGGCGAAGCCGCCAATGGTGCTGCCCTCCTGACAGCCTCGCTGGAACAGCAGGTTGCCGGTAATGTCGACGACAGCATCCGCAAGGCGCTGGCACCTTATCTCGGTCTCGGTCATTTCCAGACCAGCGTGCAGGCAACGCTCAATACCGACCGCCGCCAGATCAACGAAACGACCTTCGATCCCGAATCGCGTGTCGAACGTTCGGTCCGCGTGGTGCGCGAAAGCGGCGATTCCCGCAACAATCGCGATAACAACGCGACCGGCGTGGAGCAGAACATTCCGCAGGAAGAAATTCAGAACCGCAATGGCGAGACCTCGTCGGAGAAGACCGACCGCCGTGAGGAACTGACCAATTACGAAATGAACAGCAAGACGATTGCGACTGTCAGCGACGGCTATTCCGTCAAGCGCCTGTCGATTGCCGTTGTCATCGATCAGGCCCGCCTGCTGCAAACCGCCGGAACCACGCCGCCGCCTGCCAATTTCGTCGATCAGCAGATCACCAAAATTCGCGATCTCGTTGCGACTGCCGCTGGACTCAATGCAGACCGCGGCGATGTCATCAACGTAACGGCCGTCAACTTCCTTGATCCGGCAGGCGCCGACATGGAGCCGGTTTCGGCGCCATGGACCGATACGCTGCTGCGCCAGAGCGGAAGCTACGTCAACGCGCTGGCCATCCTCGCCGCCGTCGGTCTGCTGATCTGGTTTGGTCTGCGTCCGCTGCTGCGTGACCAGACGGCCAAGCCAGCGGGCACGGAAGTTGCCATCCGTGAAGCCGGCGAAATCGCAGCGCCGAATTTCGTCGGTACACAGGCAGGCACCGAAGGTCATCAGGCTGTCATTGGCGGACCGGAAGCCTATGCCGATCAGATGAAGACCAGTCTGAGCGATCTGCGCCAGCGTATGCGTATGCCCGCCAAGCTTCGTCTGGAGCAGATGATCGAGATGGATGAAGAACGTGTTGCTGCCGTTCTCAAGCAGTGGATCGGCGGAAATGTTGCAAAGCAGCCTGTCCCTGCCGAACGGGTCAATGCACCGGAGCTTGAGGCTGCCTGATAATGAGCGCGCTCCCTCTCAGCCGTTATCTTCCTGATTTTTCGACCCATCGCATTGCCGATGAGGCGGTGGAGATCATTGCTGCCCCGGTGCAGCCGCAGCCATTGAAGCAGGAGCCGACCCAGCGTGCGCGTTCAGCCGAACGCGCAAAGGAAACCAAGGCTCCCCATTTCGCCGACAAGCTTGATGCCGCTGAACAAGCGGAAGTGGCGGCGATTATCGCGGTCGAGGAAGAAAAGCGCACGGCCTTCGAGACCGGTCACGCGCAGGGCCACACGCTTGGCCGCGAGGAAGGCCATAAAGAGGCCGAGGCGCTTTACGAAGCTGAGAAAGCCCGGCTGCTTCGCGAGCATGAGACGGAAATCGAAGATCTTCGCGCCGCCTTCTCGCGTGAACAGGCGCTGTTGCTGGCGCGCAGCCTGACGGAAGCGCTGACCGCGCTGGAACAGAACTGTTCCGCTCAGATTGCCGAGGTTCTGGCGCCGCTTCTCGCGGGGAAGCTTGAGCACGACGCGGTTGCGGAATTTGCCCATCGTATTGCTGCGCTGGCGCTGGAAGGCGAAGCGCCGGAAATCTCCGGCCCGGCAAGGCTGCTGGCCCCGCTGCGCGATCATGCGGCCCTGCTGCCATCCGGTTGCCGGTTTGCCGAAAACGCATCGGATGAACTGTCCTTTTCCTTTGGCGAACGGGTGCTGGAAACGCGCATCGCGCCGCTTCTTGAAGAATTGAAGGCTGCGGTCCAATGAGCATCGATCCCGAAACCAAGCGCGAAATCATCATTGTTCGCCGTGGCGGGCATGACGACCATGACAGTCACCATGGCGGCGTGTGGAAGATCGCCTATGCCGACTTCATGACCGCCATGATGGCCTTCTTCCTCGTCATGTGGCTGATCAACGCCGCCAATGAGGAAACCAAGGCGGCTGTCGCCAGCTATTTCAATCCCGTCAAGCTGATGGACCGGCAGTCCAGCCCGAAAGGCGTGCAGGACATTGACGAGAAAGACGGCAAAGTTCGCTTTGACAGTGACCAGAAGGTTGATGATAGCACTAAGGTCATCAACGACACCAAGGTGCAGCCACCGAGCGAGCAGGAAGAGCGCCAGCTTTTCCGCGAGCCTTATGCGGTTTTGTCGGAACTGGCGCATGAAACCGGCGTGTTGCAGAATCAGTCTGCCAAGGGCGATGGCGGCACATCGCAATCCGGCCCGGCCACGGGTGCCGACGGAGGTGACGCCTATCGCGATCCGTTCAGCCCGGATTACTGGTCGAGCAAGGCTGCGGACGAGCTGACGCCTCCAAATGCCGCTCCCTCCACGCCGCCCAAGCCGGAAACGGCGGAGGCAAAGCCGGAAGAGGCTACAAAGCCTGCCGAAGCGCCTGCAAAAGATCAGGATCAGCTCATCGCGGAACTGAAAAAGGCTGCGGAAGGCGAAAAGTCCACAGCGGCCAAGCAGGGCAGCAAGGCTGAACCCATGCCGGATGTGACGGTGGTGCCCGTTGATGGCGGTGTGATGATCCAGCTTACCGACAAGATCGATTATGGCATGTTCACCATCGGCTCTGCCAAGCCCGATGCGCGCGTGGTCCAGATGCTGGAACGCATAGCGCAGGTGATTTCCCGTCAGCCAGGCGAAGTCATCATCAGCGGCCACACCGATTCGCGTCCGTTCAAAAGCGCCAGCTATGACAACTGGCGTCTGTCTTCGGCGCGTGCGCAGATGGCCTATTACATGCTGGTGCGCGGCGGGCTGGATGAAAAACGCGTACTGCGCGTCGAAGGCTACGCTGATCGCCAGCCAAAAATCGCCAATGATCCGAATGCGGCAGAGAACCGCCGCATCGATATTTTCCTCAAGTCTGCCCCATGAAGCGGTTCGTTCAGCGCTCCCTGATGATTGCTCTGACCGTGAGCCTGCCTCTGGCGGGAACGCCGATGCGTGGCTATGCGCAGGCGCAACAGGGCGGCAGCATAGGCGCTACCTTGCCGGTACTTGAGCCTTATAAGCTCGTGCGTTCGCTGCGCATGTTGCAGGATCAGGTGGTGGCCGGAAAGCCGGAAGCCGTGGTCATGCTGAATAAGCTGCTGGCCTTCATCAGCGCCGATATGGCGCGCGCGCCGAAGGAAGCCTGGCATAATCCCGACAACATCTATGCGGCGATTATCTACCTCTTCAATGGCGGTAATCCCGATGCCGTGCGTAAGGTTCTGGCTGATCTCAACACGGATGTCGTGCCGCAGGAGCTGGTCAAAGGCGCTTTGGCCTATGCCTCCGGGCAGATGATCGAAGTCGTGAAGCTGTTCTCCGTTCCGCTGTCGCCCGATGTGCCTTCGGAGTTAAAGGCTTCCATCGTGCTCGTGACTGCAAGCCAGATGACCGCCTTCGATCCGGCCACAGCGCTGCTGCGGCTCGATCAGGTGCGGCTCGAAGCGCCGGGCACGCTGTTCGAAGAAGCGGCGATCCGCCGTTCGATGCCGATTGCCGCCAAGCTGGGCGATGCCGAAAAGATCAGAATGCTGGCGCGCAACTATCTTCAGCGCTTTCCCCGCTCACCCTATATGCGTGATTTCATGGGACAATTCGTCAGCGCGGCGCTCAAGCTCAATGACCGTATTGGCAATGCTGAACTGGTGAAGCTGATCGCTGCCGCCGATCCGGTGATGCAATATTCGCTTTACCTCCAGATTGCGCGCGGCGCTCTGGTGGACGGCCAGACCGAGCGGGCGCGTTTCATGTCTGCCGAGGCGCGCAAGCTCGCCGACCGGCTGAAGGCCGATCCGACACGCGCTAATCTTTATGCGGCGGCCAGCGGTGTCGCTTCCGATTCGGCGGGAAGCGCCTTGCGTGAACTGTCGCAGATTTCGCCTGATCGCCTGCAGGAACCGGACCGCAAGTTGTTGAAGGCTGCCGAGACGGTGGGTTCGGTCGTGACCCGCGCGCCAGACGCCCTGCCGCCAGCCAAAGCAGCGCCTGAGCCCGATCCGGAAGACCGGAATGTACCCGCCATGGCGGTGGCCGATGTGCCCGCTACAGCACCTGTCGCAACGCCCGTTGCCACACCTGTGGCGGCACCGGTTTCGTCGCCGGTTGCGGGCTGGAAACCGACTCCGGCGCAGCCCGCAGACGATTTGCAGAAGACCATGGACGATGCCCGGCGCAAGCTTGCCGAGATCGACGCTTTGCTAGGGGAGACCATTCGATGAGCGTGGATATTTTGCTCGGTCAGGCTGGACGGATGGCGTCGCCGACCCGCAGTCTGGCGCCCCAGCAGGCTAACGGACAAGGCAAGGCAGCAGTGGATGGGCAGGAAAATTCCGATCCGTCGCAGCTGTTCGGCGCGCTTCTGGAAAAGCCGCATGGCAAGCCGGTCGCCAAGGGAGAAGATGCCGACACAGCGCAGGCCGAAGAGCAGGACGAGCAGAAATCGGATGCCTCAACGCAGGCTTCATCCTGGGTGGTGTCGCAGAATGTCCTTTCTTTAGCCGCGAATATGCCCAATTTGAATGGCGAAAGCCACAATTCCGCCACAGAAAATCTGGCGAAAAAGACTGGAAAGGCTGCGCTTGCACAAGCTGATGGCGTGGATGCAGACGCCATCGAAGGCAAGGAAGCGCAGGTCGGGGCAGACGCCGCCATCGACGTGAAGCGCAAGGGCGAAGCAACCCAAAATCTCGCGCCAGCTGCAAACACAAAGCCGTCTTCCAAATCCGCTCAGGCCGCGTCCAGCGAGGCAACTGCCACGCAACAGGACACAGTTGCCGAAAAGCCCGAAGCCGACCTTGCTGATCTCTTGAAAGCTGACAAGCCAGCCGGTAGTCAGCCGGCTAATTCCGGTGCTGCTGATCGCGGTTTCTTCCAGCCGCAGCAGACCGCCAGCAAGTCCGCCGGACCAGCGGAAGGCAAGGCTGCGGCTGCCACCCAGCAGGCTGTACGGGTGGCAGATGTGCAGGTGGTTTCCGAGCGCAGCTTCGGCTCGGTGAAGACGCTGCAAATCCGGCTCGATCCGGTCGATCTGGGGCAGGTGACGGCGCGCATCCGCGTTGTGCCGGATGGGGTGGAAGTGCACCTTGTGGCGGATAAGGCGCAGGCTGCCGAAGCGCTTTCCGCCGACCGCTCGGTGATTGAAAAAGCGCTGAAAAGTGCAGGTATCGGAGACGATGCACGTATTACCGTGACAGTCGCTGACCGCAGCGCCGCAAGCGCGGTGCAGCACGCCGCTGCAAGCCAGAATGCTGGTCAGCAACAGGCGGGCGCACAACAGCAATCATCCGGCCAACAGCAGGCTTTCAACATGCAAGGCGGCTTCGATGGCCGCAATGGCGCGCAGTCTCAGGCACAGGCACAGTTTGCAAGCGGCGAGGGCAGGCAGAATGGCGATTCCAGCCAAACGGGACAAGACCGGTCCGGCAAGCAGTCAGGTTCCGAAACTGCGGCGCGTGACACTGTTGCAGGCACTGCTGGCCGCAGTCGCGGTCTGGTTGTGTAGCACCAGCATTGCAGCAGCGGAGAATGTCTGCGAGCGCGAAATGCACCGTGCTTCCGCGCGCTATGATGTGCCGCTCGGCATTCTCTACGCTGTCGGACTGACGGAAACCGGACGCAAGAATTCATTGCAACCTTATGCGATGAATATCGAGGGCCGGGCAGAATTTCTCCCGTCACAAGGTGCGGCCCTGAAGCGCTTTACCGAGGTGCGTGCCGGGGGCGCAAAGCTGATTGATCTTGGTTGCATGCAAATCAACTACTACTATCACGGGCAGGAATTTCCGTCAGTCGCGTCCATGCTGATACCGAGCCTCAATGTCGATTACGCGGCCCGTTTTCTAAAGCAGCTTCGTACCCGTGAAGGCAACTGGACGATGGCCGTCGCACGCTATCATGCAGGCCCGAACAACAACCCGGCACAGAAGCGATATGTCTGCCGGGTGATGGCGAATATGGTCGCGACCGGGTTCGGAAACTGGACGCCGGACGCAAAAATATTTTGCGGTGTCTAAAACCTGTCCTCGCAATATCACTAAAATTTTAACGGTTGTAGAGCGGCGCTCCATACACGCCGTTCGAGGCTGTACAATCAGTGATTGTCTTTCGGATTGCAGACTAATTTAGGTTAGCAATAATTAAGCCCTTGTAATGAATCGTAAAACATCGTGAGCCGTTAACGTCTCTTTAAGGGTCGGCCCGCTATTCTTCCCATGTGCAATGCAATCTGCACGATTCCCTTTAAATTAGATAATGCTAAAGTGCCTCCCAATTTATTGCGGGCAATTTCTTGCCATTGTCGCCGAGTCACTCCGCCAGTTACCTCTGTCTTGCTTGGGCTAACATATTGATTCGGAAGGCGGGCCGATGATTGTCGTCGTGGATGACAGAGATATTGTCACTGAAGGCTATGCCTCATGGTTTGGCCGTGAAGGCATCACGACGACGGGCTTCACACCGGCAGATTTCGACGAATGGGTAGAGACCGTTCCGCGGCAGGATATTATGGCCGTCGAAGCGTTCCTCATTGGCGAATGCGCAACCCAGCATCGTCTTCCCGCCCGAATTCGTGAACGCTGCAAGGCCCCCGTCATTGCGCTCAACGACCGTCCCTCGCTCGAGCATACGCTGGAGCTTTTTCAATCCGGGGTTGACGATGTTGTGCGCAAGCCCATCCACGTTCGCGAGATCCTGGCCCGCATCAATGCGATCCGCCGCCGCGCGGCTGGTGCGCAGAGCGTTGCAGAGGCCGGCACCGATCTCGGCCCCATCCGCGTTTTCTCCGATGGGCGCGATCCGCAGATCAACGGCGTTGATTTTCCGCTGCCGCGCCGTGAGCGCCGCATTCTGGAATATCTAATTGCCAATCGCGGTCGCCGCATCAACAAGGCGCAGATTTTCGGCGCGATCTACGGCATTTTCGATAGTGAAGTCGAAGAGAACGTCGTGGAAAGCCACATCAGCAAGCTGCGCAAGAAGTTGCGCGAGCAGCTTGGCTTCGACCCCATCGATTCCAAGCGCTTCCTCGGCTACTGCATCAGCATCGAGTAGTGCCCCATTCGTTCTTTGAATGGTTTGCTTGTTTCAGGTTCTGAGTTCCCAGTCAGTGTCTCAGTGTAGTTCAGAGCCGGATTCCGGTCTTTCAAAAGCTGCGCCCGTGTCCCGGTAAAAAGGCAAAAATCTCGCGACGCTACAGCTTCACGCAAGCATGGCACGTTAGAATCGTAACAAGTTCTAAAATTCTCGGCTAGAAATGTCAGGAGCTGGCAATGAGTCTCTACGGTATGATGCGGACGGGTGTTTCGGGCATGAATGCTCAGGCAAACCGTCTCTCGGCTGTCGCGGACAATATCGCGAATGCGAGCACGATCGGTTACAAGCGCGCTGAAACGCAGTTTTCGTCGCTTGTTCTCCCGAGCAGTGGCGGCCAGTACAATTCCGGCAGCGTGCTGACCTCGGTGCGTTACGGTATTTCGGATCAGGGCGGCATCCGCTCCACATCGTCGACGACCGACCTTGCCATTGACGGCAACGGCTATTTCCTCGTGCAGGGCGCGGATGGCGCGACCTATCTGACGCGCGCGGGATCGTTCGTGCCCGACAAGGATGGCAATCTGGTCAATACGGCTGGCTATTACCTGCTTGGTTCGGCTGACGGCAGCGTTGCGCCGGACCTGAACGGCCTTTCGATCGTCAATGTCAATGCGCCTGATCTGACGGCTATCGGCAGCACGGCGGGCACGTTCACGGTCAATCTGCCGACAACCGATACGCCGCCTGCGACCGCGGGTGACTATAATCACAAGACCTCGCTGATCTCCTACAACAATGCCGGTGAGGCGGTTAAGCTCGACGTCTATTTCACCAAGAATGCGGATGATACCTGGTCGGTTTCGGTCAAGAACGCTGCCGACAATGTCGAAATCGGCACCGGCACGCTGACCTTCGATCCGGTAACGGGTGCGGTGGTTTCCGGCGGTAACGTTTCTGTCGACCTGACCGGCTACAATGGCGGCACACTGGACCTCAATCTCGGCGCATCGACGGCGCGTACAGGCAGCTACACGATTTCGCAGGCCACCATCAACGGCCAGGCGCCGTCGTCGCTGCAAAGTGTCGATGTGGGCGCGGATGGTTCGGTTGTCGCGATTTACGAAAACGGCTCGCAGCAGGTGCTCTACCGTTTGCCGCTGGCAACCGTGGCCAGCCCCGACCGCATGACGGTGGTGAGCGGCAACGTGTTTTCGCCAAGCGCTGCATCGGGCGCGGTTACGGTCGGTTATCCGCAGAGCGATGGTATGGGCAAGATCATGTCCGGCTCGCTTGAGGAATCAAACGCCGATATCGCGCAGGAGCTGACCGACATGATCGAAGCCCAGCGCAGCTATACGGCCAATTCGAAAGTCTTCCAGACCGGCTCAGAACTGATGGACGTTCTGGTCAATCTGAAGAGATAAGTTAAGCGTTTGCGGGAAGCCTGACCTTCCCGCAAACGCTCTATTTTGTTTATGAGGGGAAAAGGATGTCACTCAGTTCTGCTCTATCGACGGCCAAAAGCTCGCTTGCGGCAACGTCCAAGCAGACATCGGTTGTTTCGCGCAACATTGCTGGCGTGAACGATCCCGACTATTCGCGGCGTACCGCCTCCCTCGTTTCTGGGCCTTACGGCTCTCTTTATGTGAATGTCACCCGCTCGGCGGATGAGGCGCTGTTCAATCGCTACATCCAGTCCAACAGCACGGCGGCCTCTTCTTCGGCTCTTGCAAGCGGTCTCGACCGCCTTTCGTCGATTTATTCGGCAGACAATTACTCTGGCTCGCCATCGGCTCTGATGGGCGATCTGCGCGATGCTCTCCAGACCTATGCGGCCTCGGCGTCCAATTCGTCGCTCGGCGACAGCGTCGTGTCCACGGCGCAGGCGCTTGCCAATGCGCTGAACGACGGCACCAAGCAGGTGCAGGCGCTGCGCGAGGATGCCGATAGCGAAATCGCCGTGTCGGTCGCCAATATCAACGATCTTCTGTCCAAGTTCGAACAGGTCAACAAGGACGTTGTCAGCGGCACGCGCGCGGGGCGCGACGTGTCGGACGCGCTGGATCAGCGCGACGCGCTTCTGAAGCAGATTTCGGGCGAACTCGGCATCACCACCATGACGCGCGGCGACAACGACATGGTGATCTTCGCCGATAATGGCGTGACGCTGTTTGAAACCACCGCACGCGCCGTGACCTTTGCGCCATCGGGCAGCCTGACTGCCGGTACCGCGGGCAATGCCGTGCTGGTGGATGGCGTGCCGCTCAGCCACGATACGTTCGACCAGCCTTATGGCACGGGCCGCCTCAGCGGGCTTCTGCAGTTGCGCGACCAGATTGCGCCGCAATATCAGATGCAGCTCGATGAGATTGCGCGCGGCCTCGTCTCGATGTTTTCCGAATCGGATCAGTCCGGTAATGGCGGCGCGGACAAGACGGGCCTCTTCAGCTGGTCGGGTTCGCCAGCCGTGCCGGGCGCAAGCCTGACATCCGGGATAGCAGGAACGATCAAGGTATCGTCGGCCTTCATTTCGTCGGAAGGCGGCAGCCCGAGCTATCTGCGTGACGGCGGCGCAAATGGCGCCGACTACGTCTATAATTCGAACAACGCCGCCGGTTTCACAGACCGTCTGCTCGCGCTCAATGAAGCGTTTTCGACGCCGTTCAGCTTCGACGCTGCGGCCGGGCTCAAGGCCAATTCGAGCCTGATCGACTATGGTTCGTCCTCGGTCAGCTGGCTTGAAGGCAAGCGCAAGACGGCCAACAACGAATATACCTACAACCAGACGGTAGCGACCCAGGCCGATCAGGCCATGTCCAACGCCAACGGTGTCAATATCGATACCGAAATGGCGCTGCTTCTCGATCTGGAACATTCCTATCAGGCATCGAGCCGCGTGCTGACGACGGTCAATTCGATGCTCGACGATTTGCTCGCGGCGGTGTGAGGCTCATGAAAGCGCAATCAGTTTCCAACTATGGTGCAGCTTCCGCCCTCCGGGCGCTTGTCAGCAAGAGCAAGGCTGATCTGGTCAAGGCCCAGCAGGAAGCGACGACGGGAACCGTCTTCGATGTCGGGCTGGCACTTGGCACGAAGTCCGGCCAGAGCGTTTCCTTGCGCAAGGAATATGACCGGCTGAGCGTTTTGCTGGACATGAACAATCTTGTGCAGCAGCGGATGACGACGACGCAGACCGCGACGAGTTCCGTCATTGAAACGACGCAGGATTTTCTCGCCAGTCTGACTGGCGTGAGCAATTCCAGTGAAAGCGGCCAGACGATTGCCGAAACCGCCCGCGCCGCGCTGAACAGCGTTACGGGTCTGCTCAACACCAGCTATAACGGCGAATATATCTTCTCCGGCGTCAATACGGATGTGAAGCCCATTGCCGACTATACCGACGGCGGCACCGCGCAGACCGCGATCCGCGACGCTTTTGCAGCGCATTTCGGCTTCACGGTGGACGATCCTCAGGTCGCCAACATCACCGCTGACGAAATGACCACATTTCTCCAGGGCGATTATGCCGACCAGTTCAACGATGCCAATTGGGACGCCAACTGGTCCGACGCATCGGATACGGCCATCAAGAGCCGTATTTCACCGACCGAAACGGCTGATACCTCGATCAGCGCCAATGCCAACGGCTTCCGCAAGGCGATCATGTCTTTTGCGATGATCGCAGAGTTTTCCAATATCGGGTTGAACGACTCGGCGTTTCAGGCGCTGACCACCGAGGCGATGCAGACAACCACGCAGGCCGTGACCGCGGTGACGGCGTCACAGACCACGCTTGGCCTTGCGCAGTCGCGCACCTCGCAGGCAGTAACGCGCATCACCGCGCAGCAGAAAATCCTGAACGACTCGGTTCTCAATCTCGAGGAAGTCGATCCTTACGAGGCAGCGACCCGCGTCAACGATCTGAAGACGCAGATCGAAACCTCCTATCAGCTGACGGTTCAGCTCCAGAGCATGAGCCTGCTCAACTATTTGAAATAAAGCGGGCAACATCATAACAGCGGTAGCATGAGGCGACCCGCACCGGTGGTGCCCATCGGAGCACATCCCGAAAAGTGTGAAACGGTTTTCGGATAAGATGTGCGTAAGAACAACCATATAGAGCGCCGATCTGATCTAATCAGATCAAAAGGCGCTCTAGCGGAGACGACATGTATCAGTTGCGCTACGAAGATGTCATGAATGACGATATGGCGAGCGCCAAGGACCGCGAACGGATGCTTTTCGACCGTTCGATAGACATGCTCGCGGCTGCCAAGGTCAATGGCGCCGGTTCGCGTGAAGGCATTGATGCCGGCTATTTCACGATGCGGCTCTGGACCACGATCATCGACGATCTGGGTTCGGAGGAGAATGCGCTGCCGAAAGAGCTGAAAGCGGCAATCATCTCCATCGGCATTTTCGTGCTCAAGGAGCTGGAACGCATTCGCCAGGGCGAAAGCAACGATTACGATACGCTGATCGATATTACGCGGTCGATCCGGGACGGTCTTTGAAATGGCGGTCAACGGCAAATCGGCAATCCGCCTGTCGCTTCGGGCGGGCGAGAAAATCTACATCAACGGCGCAGTGCTGAAGGCTGACCGCAAGGTATCGCTGGAACTGCTCAACGATGCGACGTTCCTTCTGGAAAACCATGTGCTCCAGCCGGACCAGACGACGTCACCGCTGCGCCAGCTTTATTTCGCGGCGCAGATGATGCTCATCGAGCCTTCCTTGCGCGAGCAGGCGCGCCAGACCTTCGGGCAAATGCTGAAAGGCATGTTCAAGGCATTTTCCGATCCGGAAATCCTGAATGCGCTGAAGATCGTCGACGAGCTGGTGCATAACGGGCGCGTTTTCGAAGCATTGAAAACGATCCGCGCGCAATATCCGCGCGAGGCGGAGCTGATGCCGGAACAGAGCGTCATGCCGCGAGCCAAGAATCCGGATCAGGTCAGGGAGACAGGTCTATGACCACGACAACAGCGGTTACCAATACGACGACCACCACCAATAATTCGTCGAGCTCCAGCTCGGCGGCGAAGGCGGACGTCGATTACAACTCGTTTTTGAAACTGCTGGTCGCCCAGATGAAGAATCAGGACCCGACGCAGCCGATGGACGCGACGCAATATGTCTCGCAGCTCGCGACCTTTTCCGGCGTCGAGCAGTCCGTGCAGATGAACACCAAGCTGGAAACGCTGATCGCCAACTCGTCGCTGTCGCAAGCGGAAGGTTGGATCGGTCGCACGGTGACCAGTGCCGATGGCACGATTTCCGGCGTGGTGAAATCGGTCACGATCCAGCAGTCCGGCATGCTCGCCGAGCTGGAAGACGGGCAGACCGTCACCATCGGCCAGGGCGTCAAGGTCAGCTAAGGACTATCCCGGTGAACGAAGCTGATGCGCTGGATATCGTCAATTCGGCGGTATGGACCGTACTGATGGCCAGCGGCCCGGCGGTTCTTGCCGCCATGCTTATCGGCATCGGCATCGCGCTGTTTCAGGCTCTGACGCAGGTGCAGGAAATGACCCTGACCTTCGTTCCGAAGATTGTCGTCATCTTCATCGTGCTGGCCGTAACCGCACCTTTTGTCGGCGCGCAGATCAATTCCTTCACGCTGCTCGTCTATTCGCGCATCGAAAAGGGATTTTAGCGCTCCTCATAAGTCGCAGGACATGACGACGGAAAGCGATTGGAAGCCCAGGCGGTGAAACAAGGCATGAGCCTGCTTGTTATCCAGATTGCTTTCGAGGAACATTCTGCGAATACCACCCGCACGGCATTGATCGCGAACCCAATTCAGCATCGATGAGCCGATTCCTTTGCCGCGACTGCTTTTGCTGACCAGTAAATCTTCCAGTATCGCATAGGGGCAAGCGGCATCGAGCCTAACAGTCACGAAACCGATGCCCACAAGGGTATGATTTTTCATGGCGATGGCCAGGGATATACCCGACCGGGCCGATCCTGCGCACTCGTTTCCCTTGGCTTGGATTGCGAGCTTCTCGATATTTTCACGCAGTCCGGGGCTCCATTGCCCGATGCCCGATGCACGTCCCCACTGAATATCCGTGTGGGAAATATATGTCGGGCTGACATTGGAAACGAAGAACTCGGCGACATCGTTTGCATCAGGCTGACCGTCGTACCAACCGAAAATGACGTCCTCCGCTTCGGGAAAGCTGCTTTTGCCATTTGAAATCATGTTGTTCTCTTGAAAAGGAACAGCTTCCGCCGCTGGCGACACGGTCGTCAATACCAACAACTTGCTCCGGCGTTTTGCCGTTGCGAAGTCCTCGCGCAAGCTTCGCAAGCTAAGGTCCGCTTCGTAACAGGAGACGGACGTGCAGCAGGCAGCGGCTAAACCCTTCATAAAAAGCGGATTTCTGACCGGCAGCGATATGGGGCTGGCGGCAGGCATGATCATCATCCTGACGGTGCTTTTCCTGCCCGTTCCAGCTATGGTGCTGGATATCGGTCTGGCCTTTTCCATCGCTTTCTCGGTGTTGATTCTGATGGTGGCGCTGTGGATTCAGCGGCCGCTTGATTTCTCGGCCTTTCCGACCGTCCTGCTGATCGCGACCATGATGCGCCTCTCGCTCAATATTGCGACGACGCGTGTGATTCTCACCCACGGCAATGAAGGCTATCTCGCTGCGGGCCGCGTGATTCACGGCTTCTCGCAATTCGTGATGGGCGGCGATTTTGTCATCGGTCTCGTCGTTTTCTGTATCCTGATCATCGTCAACTTCCTCGTCATCACCAAGGGTGCGACGCGTATCGCGGAAGTGGGCGCACGCTTTACCCTCGACGCCATCCCCGGCAAGCAGATGGCCATTGATGCCGACCTTTCGTCGGGCCTGATCGATGAAAAGGAAGCCCAGCGCCGTCGCCGTGAACTGGAAGAAGAAAGCTCCTTCTTCGGCTCGATGGACGGTGCCTCGAAATTCGTGCGCGGCGACGCCATCGCCGGTCTGATCATCACCGCCGTTAACATATTCGGCGGTATCATCATCGGCGTTACCCGCCATGACATGAACATTTCCCACGCGGCTGACGTCTTCACCAAGTTGTCGGTCGGTGACGGTCTCGTCACGCAGATTCCTGCTCTTATCGTTTCGCTCGCCGCCGGTCTTCTGGTGTCGAAGGGCGGAACGCGCGGCTCTGCCGATCAGGCGATTTTCGGCCAGCTTGGCGCTTATCCAAAGGCGCTTCTGGTTGCGTCCATGCTGCTGTTCGTTCTCGGCATCATGCCGGGCCTTCCGGCATTTCCGTTCTTCATGCTGGGTGGCGCAATGGCGTTTGTCGGTATTGCCGTCCCCCGCCGTCAGGCGCGCCAGCGCGAGGCCGAAGCCGCTGAAGCCGGCAAGAAGCAGCGCGAGGCCGAGGATCAGGAGCGCAATTCCGTCAAGGCATCGCTGGAAACCAGCCAGATTGAACTGTGCCTTGGCAAGCAGCTTTCCGCACGCCTGATGGCGTCGCAGCAGGAGCTGGCGCATCGCGTCAACAAGATGCGTCGCAAATTCGCGCAGGAATACGGCTTCGTTATTCCCGAGATCAAGGTGACGGACGACCTTGCCCTGCCGCCGAAAAGCTACCGGATCAAGATTCATGGTACGTCGGTGGCCAGCCATGAACTGCGCGTCGGTGAAATTCTGGTGGTGCTGGGCGAGCGCCCGATTCCGTCGATCCCCGGTGAGGAAACCCGCGAGCCGGCCTTCGGCATGCGCGCCTATTCGGTGCCCGAAACCTTCGCTTCGGATTTGCGCCGCGACGGCTATATGACGGTCGATAATCTGTCCGTCCTGCTCACCCATCTCAGCGAAATCGTGCGCAACAATCTGGCTCAGCTCCTGTCCTACAAGGATATGCGCATTCTGCTGGATCGTCTGGGGCCGGAATATCGCAAGCTGGTCGAGGATATCAGCCCGGCGCATATTTCCTATTCCGGTTTGCAGGCCGTGCTGAAGCTGCTGCTGGCCGAGCGGGTGTCGATCCGCAACCTGCATCTCATTCTCGAAGCCATTGCGGAAATCGCGCCGCTGGTGCGCCGTCCGGAAATGATTGTCGAACATGTGCGCATGCGCATGGCGCAGCAAATCTGCGGCGATCTTTCCGATAATGGTGTGCTCAATGTGCTGCGTCTCGGCAACCGCTGGGATCTGGTGTTCCACCAGAGCCTCAAGCGCGACGCCAAGGGTGAAATCGTCGAGTTCGATATCGACCCGCGCCTGCTGGAACAGTTCGGCACGGAAGCATCGACAGTTATTCGCAAGCATTTCGACAATGGCGAGCGATTCGTCCTCGTATCGTCGCCGGAAGCGCGGCCCTATATCCGGATGATCATCGAGCGCCTGTTCGCAACCTTGCCGGTGCTGTCGCATGTCGAAATCGCACGCGGCGTGGAAGTGAAGTCGCTCGGCGCGATTTCATAGGTCCAGGTTCTTCGATTCCCTTGACCCCTCGATCCTTCGAGACGGTTCCCTTCGCTGCGCTCAGGGCACCTCCTCAGGATGAGGGGAAAGTCTGGCTCCCCCTCATCCTGAGGAGACCCTCCGAGCTTGGCGAAGGAGGGGCGTCTCGAAGGATCGAAGGACGAGGGGATCAAGAGGACGGTTATATGATTCTTATGCGGAAAGGGGCCTGAGTGCCGATCGCGCAACTGCCGCTCAACGACATCATTCTGGCAGCCGTTCTGGCGTTCTGCCGCGTCGGCGCATGCCTGATGCTGATGCCGGGGATTTCGAGCGCGCGCATTCCCTTGCAGGTCCGGCTCTTCATCGCGCTGGCGTGCTCCTTCGCAGTGTTGCCGCTGGTGTTGTCACGCATTGTCACAGCCGTTGATGGCGGCGCGCCGTGGACGCTGTTCCGCCTGATGGCGAGCGAGATGTTTGTCGGCGCGGTGATCGGCATTCTGGCGCATATCTATTTCTGGGCGCTGCAATTCATGGCCAACACCATGGCGATGGCCATAGGCTTTAGCGGCGCGCCCGCGGACGCGATTACCGAATCGGAGCCGCAGGCAACATTGGCGACCATCGTGACATTCAGTGCGCTGTTGTTGTTCTTCGTCACAGACATGCATCTGGAAATTCTGCGCGCGCTGCTCAATTCCTATACGGCCATTCCGGTGGACGGACGATTCCGGCCCGATGCGGCGATGATCGATTTTACCGATGCGCTGTCATCGGCCTTCATGGCCACGTTGCGAATCGCAGCGCCATTCATCGTCTTTGCGATTCTCGTCAATTTCGCGATTGGTCTGGTCAACAAGCTGACGCCGTCGATCCCGATCTACTTCGTGTCGATGCCTTTCGTGCTGGGGGGCGGGCTGCTGGTGATCTATTTCATCCTGCCGGAACTCCTGCGCTTCTTTACGAACGAAACCGCTACGCAAATGCGCGCTTTGTTTTGAGGTGGCTATGGCCCAGACCAACACACGCAACCTCAAGAAGCTGATCGATTTGCAGAAGCTCGGCAGCGCCCGGCTCGAATCGGCGCTTGCCGTTTCCAATGCGCGCAAGCTGGCGCTGGAAGAGGAGCGCCTGGCGCTCATCGCCATGCAGGACCGGCGCTATGACGGCGCGGCCTTCGATATCGATCCGTCGCTGCTCATCAAGCGTCTTGGCGCAAACGCAGTCGAATCGATGGCGCTCGAATCAAAGCTCGAGTCGGAGCGCAGCGCGCTTTTGAAGGAACAACGGCGGGTTGAATTGCTGGAAGATCGGCTGGAAGAGGCCAAAAGCGAGCTGGACCGGCACGAACTGGCCAGTCTGATCGAGGAATTTGTTAGCCGGAAAACCACGAAAACGCCGTCTGGGCCGCGCTGAACTCGCCCACAAGTTTCAGTCAAGTTTGACCCATTATGGTGCACTCATAGGATGAAGAAGGAAACCTTGCATGGCGATCAACCCGCCGTCAGATCTGGTGATGGATGTAGCCCGCGCGGCCGATCCGCAGGCCTATCGCATGGCGGCGGAACGGTTGAAGTCGGTATCCGGCACCATGCAGGCGACGGCGTCGTCCGTGACGGGACTGACGCGGGACAATTTCGCGAGCTTTTCCGACAGTCTTTCGGCGGGCGTGACCATGCGGCCCGACGCGCAGAATACGATCAATCCGGCCTATCGGAAATTCGAGGCCTTCATGCTGCAATCCTTTGTCCAGTCGATGTTTACCAGTGACACGACCGCGACCTTCGGCAAGGGCATAGCAGGCGATTACTGGAAGTCGATGATGGCGGAAGCCATGGCGAACAAGATGGCGGATGTCGGCGGTGTCGGCATTGCCAAACTGCTTGAGGAGCAGGCGGCGCGCAAAGGGCGGGCAGATGCGCCGACCACTGCAGCATTAGGAGATGTGATCAACAATCTGGGAGAGACTATGAGCAACAATGCGGTTTCGAAAGACATTGTCCATGGCTTCGAACGCACGCTCATCCAAAAGCAGCTTGAGAAAAACGACGACGCGGATAGTGCGCGCGGCTGAACGATAAATGCCGCAGAGCGCAACGCGACGTCCCCCGAAATTGAGGAACCTTGAAATGACCGAGACAAGCTCTGAAACCAGCCTGCCGCCGGAAGAATCGCTGGTTCTCGCCCAGGCGAGCGAACAGGTGCATGATTTGGCGAAGTCGGAACTGGCAATGGAACCGGTGCAGAACCCGACTTTGAAGCCGGTGGTTCGTGCAATCCAGCGTCTTGAGGACGTCATCGATACCGAAACGCGCCTTCTCATGGAAGGTGGCAATCCCGATCTCGCTGAAATCAATTCGCGCAAAAGCCGCGGCCTCTATGATTTCAACAAGGCTATCAAGAAGGCTGCCGGTCTGGCCGAGCCTGCGTCGCTGAAAGGCTTGCAGCCGCTGCTCGACAGCCTGAAGCAGAAGCTTGAGAAGAACTGTGAAGCGTTGCAGCTGCATCTGCGCGCAGTCGGTGAGCTTGCCGACGTGATCCGCGGCGCATTGGAAACGCAGGAAGCCGACGGCACCTATTCCATGCAGAGCGCGAGGCTCGGTCACGCGCGATGATCCGCATTTTCGTCATTGGCCTGTGGATTTGCGCTGTCGCCTTCGGGTCGCTGTTTATGGCGACCCGTCAGAATGCGGGATCGTCCGGTGAGACGCAGGCCGCTGTTGGCGGCTTCGGCGGCGTGGATTACGTCAAGACGGACGTGATGAGCGTGCCGATCATCTCCAATGGCGGTGTCGCGGGCTATGTCGTGGCTCAGCTCGTCTACACGGTCGATTCGAATATCCGCAAGAAGCTGAGCGTGCCGCTGGAGCTGTTCATCAGCGACGAGATTTTCCGCAAGTTCTACGGCAGCTATTCGGATACGAAAGAGGTTGAGAAAGTGCAGTTCGAGGATGTCCGCGCCTCGATCATCTCAGACCTGAATGCGCGGTTCCCGGAACCGGTGATCAAGGACCTGCTGGTCGAGCAGTTCAACTATATTTCTGCTGAAGAAATCCGCGCCATGAACATGCGCGGCGAGCCGACATCAACCGCCCCGGCCAACCAGACGCCCGGAAAGCAGGCCAATGCCAATATCAATAATGGGCAGGCGGCTCACAGCGAATAGTATTTTCCGCCAAGCTGGGCCAGCCGTTCGCTGTCCAGCGGTGTGACGGTCGGATCGGTGATCAATTCGACGCCGATTTCCCGGCCGTTGCGCCAGGCGATGCGGGCCAGAAGGGCGCGCTTGTAATAGTCGTCGAACAGCCAGAACCTGTCGGGCAAGGTCGGGGTTTCCATGGTTCTCAGCTTGGCGCCATGAGGGGACAAGTCGCTGAACTGGCACTCAACGATAAACTGTCCGTCCAGGTCTATCAGTTTCCCCGAACGTAACCTTGTCCTCTGTCTTTCTTCCCTGCGCCGCTCCTGCGGCGACTTCATGCGCGCCATATGAAAATCTTACCCACTAATCCCCTGAACTAGGTATTTTTAGCAGATTTCGATTTCCGAAGCGTTACTTTTAAAGTTTCACTTCCAAAATTAGGTACTTCCAATGGGTTAGGCTCTTGTTAGGCTTGGGGGACCTAGTGATCGCCACAGGCCTGGCACAAGCCGCGCAGTTCGAGCGTCGTCTTGCGCGACTTGAAACCGTTTTGCAGGCTCCAGGCGCTGACGAGATTTTCGATCGCAGCATCGGAAAATTCAGTTACCTGACCGCACTTCTCGCAGATCGCAAAGGCGACAAGACCCTGCTGATGGCATTGCGGATGCGCGCAGGCCACGAAAGCATTGAGGCTTTCGAGGCGATGGATAAGTCCATAATCGAGCAGCTTTTCCAGTGCACGATAGACCTGAAGCGGCGCGCGAAAGCCGTCATCCCGCAGCTGGTCGAGTATCGTATAGGCGCTGAGCGGCCCTTCCGCCTTGGACAGAACATCGAAAACGAGGGTCTGGTTGCGGGTCAGATCCTGTTGCGTGTGATGATGGTGGTGATGCGTGCTCATTGTTCAGCAGTCCGTTCCGGTGTGGCCTCAGCTCTCTTATGTAAGGGCAGAAGGCTGAAAATGAAAATGGCAAGCGCCGCGACCACGATGGAAGGGCCTGACGGCGTGTCGAAATGGATGGAGCCGAAAAGCCCGCCGACAACGCCTGCCGCGCCGATCAGCGATGAAAGCACCGCCATTTGCTCAGGCGTGGAGGCGAAACGGCGGGATGTCGCAGCCGGTATGATCAGCAGGGATGTGATCAGCAGAATGCCGACAATCTTCATCGCAATGGCAATCACGATTGCCAGAAGCAGCATGAAGATGACGCGCGAAACGGCGGGGTTCATCCCTTCGGCCCGTGCGATATCTTCGCTGACGGTCGCGGCCAGCATGGGCCGCCACAACCAGGCCAGTATAGCGAGAACGAAAGCGCCGCCAGCATAGATATAGACGATATCCATCCGCGAAACGGCCAGAAGATCACCGAACAGGAAAGAAAGAAGATCGACGCGAACCCAAGTCATGAAGGCGACGATCACCAGACCGAGCGACAGCGTGGCATGGGACAGGATGCCGAGCAGCGAATCCGCCGACAATGTGTGGCGGCGCTGCAAGAGCAGCAGGATCGCGGAAATCGCGACCGACACAGCGAAAACGCCGATCATCAGATTGATGTCGAAGATCAGAGCCAGCGCCACGCCAAGCAAGGCGGAATGGGCCATGGTGTCGCCGAAATAGGCCATGCGCCGCCAGACGATGAAGCAGCCGAGAGGGCCAGTCGTCAGCGCCAGCCCGATACCGGCAATCAAAGCGCGGGTGAAAAAGTCGTCAAGCACGGTGTACACCTTCCCCATGATGATGTTGGTGATGCTCGTGCTCGTGCTCGTGCTCGTGCTCGTGATGATGACCGTCATCGGCATGGCAATGATCCGTCACCGAACCGTCACTGTGCAGCACGCGCCCGTCTGGCAGGTGCGTGTGATCGTGATGATGCTCATAGACGGCGAGCGGCCCAACGGCGCGACTGCCGAACAGGCGCATATATTCCGGGCTTGCCGTCACGTCGCGCGGGGTTCCGCTGCAACAGACATGACCGTTGAGACAGATGACCCGGTCAGTCGCCGCCATGACGAGATGCAGATCGTGCGAGATCAGCAGCACACCGCAGCCGGTCTCGTCGCGGAGCCGCGCAATCAGTTCATAAAGCGCGGCCTCGCCGGAAAAGTCCACGCCCTGTACAGGTTCGTCCAGCACCATGATATCCGGCTTTCGCGCCAGCGCACGCGCCATCAGGGCGCGCTGGAATTCGCCGCCGGAAAGATGAGCCGTCTCGGCTTTCAGGAGGTGCGGGATACCGACCGCTTCAAGCGCCGCAGCTATTTCCTGTTTGCTCAAGGGGCCGGTCAGCGTCAGCAGACGCTCGACGGAAAGCGGCAGGGTGCGGTCGATATTGATCTTCTGCGGAACATAGCCGATGCGCAGGCCGGGCTTGTGGATGATTTCGCCTTCGTCGGGCTTGAGAATGCGCAGTGCCATCTTGGCGGCGGTGCTTTTGCCCGCGCCATTCGGCCCGATGAGCGTGACAATCTCACCGCGCTCGACCTTTAGATCGACATTGCGCACAAGCCAGCGCCCGTCGCGATAAACACCGGCGTTCTTCAGTTCAATCAGCGTTTCCCGCGCCTGACTGGTGGCCTGGCTGGCGGGGATTGTATTCTTTCTGACCATTGCAATCGGGGCTTTCGCTACCTGTATCTTCGTATCGATCTCATTCAGTCAGATCGATACGCGTTCTAACGGATCATCCGCCGATTCGGACTTTTTCCCAGCGTCTTTTTCGGGCGGCGTGACACGCCATATCCCGATTATGAAATCCACCCGCCCATGCTGTCACACAGGACAGCAATTTCAGGATGAATGCGATATCGCCAAAAAAGCCGGGGTGAATTTCTCCAAAAAAGGGTTGCTTGACCTTATGGCAGACGTTATAGCATAACGCAACTGATGTAATAAAATAACATATCATCAGATATGATGTTCATCCCCGCTCATTCAAGAGAGATAACATGAAACATTTGCGTTCCCTGCTGCTCGCCTCCGCATTTCTCACCGGTCTGGGCGGCAGCGCCTTTGCCGCTGAACGAGACGGCGTTGTCGTTTCGATCAAGCCGCTCCATTCGCTTGTTTCTGCTGTCATGCAGGGCGTCGGCGAGCCGAAACTGATCGTGCAGGGCGCGGGTTCGGAGCATGTCTATAGCCTCAAGCCTTCGGATGCGGAGGCCATCGAACATGCCAAGGTGATCTTCTGGGCAGGCCCGTCGATGGAAACCTTCCTCGACAAGCCAATCGACACATTGGGCGAAGGCGCAAAGGTCGTCGCGCTCGGTGAATCGGAAGGGCTGACACGGCTGAAATTCCGCGAAGGCGGTCCGTTCGAGGCACATGATCATGGCCATGAGGGTGAAGGTCATTCGGAAGCGGGCGAGGGACACTCCCATGAAGGCCACGACCATGCCGATAAGCATGACGATGATGACAAGAAGGAAGCGGAAGCTGGTCATGATCACGCTGCCGAAGCGAGTGAAGGCGCGCATGAGCATCATCACCACGGCGAATATGATCTGCATTTCTGGCTCGATCCGGAAAATGGCAAGGTGCTGGTCACCAACATTGCCAAGGTTCTGAGCGAAAATGATCCGGCCCATGCTGCACAATATGAGCAGAACGCAAAGAACTATGCCGAAAAGCTGGACGCACTGACCAAGGACATTGCGACGGAATTGCAGCCGGTGAAGGACAAGCCGTTTGTCGTGTTCCACGATGCCTATCAGTATTTTGAAAACCGCTTCGGCGTTAAGGCTGCGGGCTCCATCACGGTCAGCCCGGAGAAGGCTCCCGGTGCTGCCCGCATCCAGCAGATCCACGACAAGATCAAGTCGCTCAAGGTGGCTTGCGTGTTCTCTGAACCCCAGTTCGAACCGAAACTCGTCAATACGGTTATCGATGGAACGGATGCCAAGACCGGCGTTCTGGATCCGCTTGGCGCAGAATTGAAGGACGGCCCCGATCTTTATCCGCAGTTGATCCGCAATCTGGCGGATTCGCTGAAAGGTTGCCTGTCCTCGTAATAGCTGCGGTTGCTGTCCCTTCCCGGAGCATTTCCAGCAAAAGTGTAAAGCGGTTTTGCGTTCGGAAATGCTTAATACAAACAGATAGAGCGGTTCCGACGATCAGATTGAAGCGGGAACCGTTCCCGGTGTCAGCCTGTTTGCAACCGCAACGGCGTCGGGCCATTCCCTCGGGTGGCCCGACGCAAGATAATCCGTCAATGGCGGCGTTGCCGCCTGTTTTTTGAACTTCGAATGTAATGATATAACATTAAGGATGGAGAGATGCACAACTTCTCAAAACTGTGGTCGGTAGGCTTGGCGGCGATCTTGCTGGCACCTGTTACCGCCGGCGCACATGGCATCTGGATTGCTGAGCGCCACGGCACGCAGGCGGTGGTCTATGGTCACGGTGCCAGCGATGAGGCTTACGATCCGCAAAAACTCAAGACGGTTTCCGCCAAGGATATGGATGGCAAGGCGGTGGCCGTCGAGATCAGGCGGCAGGACGACCATGCCCTTCTCGATGTGCCGGAAAATGCAGTGGTCGTCAGCACTATATTTGATAACGGTTTCTGGGCCGAAGGTCCGGACGGCAAATGGGTCAACAAGCCGAAAGCCGAGGTGCCCGGCGCAAAGCAATCCAGCAAGAGCCAGAAATTCGCGGTCGCCATACTCGATCACCTGCGCAAGAAGCCGCAAGCTCAGGGACTGCCTTTCGAAATCGTGCCTCTGGTGGATCCGACGATTCTTGCAGCGGGCAATGATCTGCCGGTGCAGGTTCTGTTCGACGGCAAGCCCGTGGAAGGGGTTTCCGTCACGGCGGATTACGTCACTGACAGCCACGCCGCGCCGGTGAAAACCAATGCCGAGGGCATGGCCACGATCAAAATCCGCAATGCGGGGCTGAATGTCGTCGGGGCCGCTCATTCCAGCCCCACGCCCGATTCCAGCGATGCGGACAAGCTCAGCTACTTCACTACGCTGACCTTCAATCTCGATCAGCATCATCACGACTGACCCCAACCCAACCTCTGAATTCAAGGAACGGTGTCATGAGAAAAAGGCTTCCCGTTACAGTTCTTTCCGGCTTCCTCGGTGCCGGAAAGACGACGCTTCTCAATCATGTGCTCAACAACCGCGAGAAGCGCCGCGTTGCGGTCATCGTCAATGATATGAGCGAGATCAATATTGATGCGTCTCTGGTGCGCGAAGGGGGTGCCAATCTCTCGCGTACCGAAGAGCAGCTGGTGGAAATGACCAATGGCTGCATCTGCTGCACGCTGCGCGACGATCTTCTGAAGGAAGTCTCACAACTGGCCGAGCAGGGGCGCTTTGATTACCTCCTGATCGAATCGACAGGCATTTCGGAGCCGCTGCCCGTGGCGGCGACCTTCGAGTTTCGCGACGAACAGGACAAGAGCCTGGCCGATGTGGCGCGGCTCGATACGATGGTGACAGTCGTGGATGCGGCCAATCTGTTGAAAGACTATGCGTCGAACGATTTTCTGCGCGACCGGGGTGAGTCGCTGGGCGATGAAGACGAGCGAACCCTTGTCGATCTCCTAGTCGAGCAGATCGAGTTTGCCGATGTGGTGGTGCTGAACAAGGTTTCGACGGCGTCGCCCGAAGAGCGAGATCTGGCCCGCAAGGTCATTCATTCGCTCAACCCCGATGCGCGTATCGAAGAGGTTGATTTCGGGCAGGTTCCGCTGGATGCCATACTGGACACGCGCCTGTTCGACTTCAACAAGGCGCATGAACATCCGCTTTGGTATAAGGAGCTTTACGGCTTCAACGATCATGTGCCGGAAAGCGAGGAATATGGCGTTCGTTCCTTCGTCTATCGCGCGCGTCGGCCTTTCGACCCCGCAAAGTTCCAGTCATTTCTCGATAAGAGCTGGCCGGGCGTTGTGCGGGCCAAGGGTTTCTTCTGGCTGGCGACCCAGCCGGATTTCGTCGGCGAGATCAGTCAGGCTGGCGCATTGGTGCGCACAAACAAGCGCGGGCGCTGGTGGTCGGCGGTGCCGAGGAACTATTGGCCGACCGAGCCGGGCTGGACGAGCGCGATGGAGCCTTACTTCCACAAGGTCTGGGGTGATCGCCGTCAGGAGATCGTCTTCATCGGTGTCGATCCGATGCGCGAGGAAGCGCTGACCGCCGAGCTGGACACATGTCTGGTGGAAGATGAAACCTTTGCGCCAGAACGCTGGTCGGCGCTGACCGATCCGTTCCCGAACTGGTCGGTTGCCGCTTAAGCTCGCGCCTACTCCGACAGCGAGGCGAGCGCCTTGCTGTCGGCAAGCGTGCGGTGATCCAGCACATTGGCAATGGCCTCTCGCACATCCAGCATCATCAGGCGCACTTCACATTCTTCTTCGTCGCAGTCGTCGCAAGGGTGATAGTCGGTCTTGCTTGCACAGGCGATGGGAGCCAGCGCGCCATCCAGCGCACGGATGATATTGCCGATGGCAATTTCATTGGCCGGACGTGCCAGACAAAATCCGCCGCCCTTGCCTTTGCGGCTGACGACGAAACCGGCATTGCGCAGCTCGGTGAAAATATTGTCGAGGAATTTTCGCGGAATATGATGCTTTTCGGCGATCTCACTGGCTGAGGCCAGTTGTCCATCGGCAATTCCCGCCAGATGAACCATGGCTTTCAGGCCGTATTTGCCTTTCTTGGTAAGCATGCCACCCCTGCGAGACTTTCAGATAAAAAGCGTAGCGGCTAAACCGAGCTGCGACAAGTCTTTTCGCCCCGCCGGCTCATCTTATTGGCCGTCCCGCAAAGCTAGCGCCAATGCGCCTTGCAAAGCATCGCCAAGCGGTTGCTTATAAAGTGCGCGGTACGGCAGACAGGGCAGCGCGGCATAGGCATTCGCCAGCCCGCCGGTCATGCTGAAGCGACCAAGCTTCTCTACGCCCAGACGATCCAGTCCGCGACGGAGGGAATCGCAGGCTCGTTGTGTGATCCAAAGGCCGACAGGGTCACCTTCCATCGCCCATTTAAAGACCAATGGCGCAAAAGCAGCGTAGTCGGCAGCGGTAGCCCCGCGAGAAAACGTGGTGATCTCACGCGCATCATTCTTAAACTGTGCGAGTACCGCGTTGATCAACTCACTGCGCGCGGCCATGCCATCTGCAACGAGCAATGCTTCTTCCAGCAGCTCGCGTCCCAACCGCGCGCCGCCCGCATGGTCGCTGAGCATGAAGCCACGCCCGCCGACAATCTCAACGGTCTCGTCTGTACGCTTGATAAAGGCCGAGCCGGTACCGACAATGACCATCACGCCGTCGCCATCGCCGAGTGCGCCTTGCAGCGCAGTGACCGCATCCGACACGATCCTGACTTGCCCGAAAGGCAGCGCATTATAATGCGCCTCGCGGTTGGCCAATGAGTTGGCCCCGGCGAGACCCAGCACTGCACGTGCTTCACCTAAGACTGCAATGTCGAGCCCGGCATTCACAGCGGCCTGTTCTGTCACTTCTATTATATGTGCGAGAGCGGCTGGCGTATCGGCGCCAATATTGGCTGGACCGCTGGTGGCGCGGCCCAGAATGTTTCCGGCTCCGTCCGTCAGGATTGCCCTGCATCCGGTTCCTCCGCCATCAACGGCAATGCGATACGGTATGTCCTTGATTGTCATATGTTTGTCGCAACTGTTCGAATCGACAGGTTTTGTCGGTTGATTTTACGTTAAAAGACACCATATTGGCTGTGGAAAAGAAAATCGCTTTTTTGGTGAAACGCGTGTTGACAGTTTGAGAGCTGGGGGCCTATATAGCGCCACAACGAGGGCGGCGACGCTGCTAGCGGCAGGTTGCTTCGTCCTTGAGTTCTGGTGAAAGTGGTTGACTTAGTGTTGGCT
>NZ_VCPE01000025.1 GCF_005938105.1 Brucella haematophila
CGACAAGGCTTCCGACCATGCCGACCTTTTTAAGGGCTCTTACTAACACATAACAAAACCACTTCTAGTGGTTCAAGCGTAGCGTCCCAAACCTCCACCTCTGGTGGAGGTCATGACTTTGCGTCATTCCTTAAATATCTCCCGATTTTTATCAGGCATTAACCATAGGCGTTCATAATTGAGACTATTCTTATGAGCGGGGATCTCATCATGTTTGCGAAGTGGCGTGCTCTCAACCTGTCGGCGGTTGCTCTGGCGGGTTTCAGTGTTGCATCCGTTGCCTCGGCGGCCGATCTCGATGCCGTTGGTTACGAACCTGTCGTCGAAGCGCAGCCTGTGGAAGTCGGCTCTGGCTGGTATCTGCGCGGCGATCTTGGTTATAACATTTCTTCGAAAACCGGGCTTTCGGCCAGAGACCAGTTTGGAAACAGCGTTTCCGAGAGCTTCGATCTGGACAAGAATTTCGTGCCTTCGGTCGGTATAGGTTATCAGTTCACCGATTATCTGCGCGCCGACGTGACCGGCAGCTATTCCAAGCAGGATCTGGACGGCTTCCCGGCCGAAGCCCGCATCTGGGACATGATGGCCAATGCATATGTTGACCTCGGCAATTTCTCCGGCTTCACGCCTTATCTCGGCGGTGGTCTAGGCTTTGCCAACGTGCGCTACAGCTTCGACACGGGCGCCGGCGACTTCAAGTCCGACGATGATTATCGCTTTGCCTGGGCACTGATGGCAGGTGTCGGTATCGACGTTGCTTCCAACATCAAGCTCGATCTCGGCTACCGTTACGGTGTCATCAGCAGTGGCGATGTCGTCAGCGGCAACGGCATCACGATCAGCGACAAGGATATCAAGTCGCATCAGCTGCGCGCCGGTATTCGCTTCACGACCTGGTAATTTATGGTGTCAGAAGCTGACTGAAGACAGGGCCCCTCCGGGCCCTTTTTCCGTCCTTGCAAGACCGTTCTACCGTTGGCAGCCTCTTGCTTGATTTCAGGGCAAAATATTCCCGAAAAGCCATGTTGTGCAAAAATGCGCTTTCCGCTATTCCCATCAGTGGGCCACGTCTCCCCACCGAGACGCGTGCTATCTGAGAGGATAGAAACAACATGACGACGATTGCGAAGCCGGTAGTTCGCCCGGCTAACCCTAATTTTTCATCCGGTCCCTGTGCAAAACGTCCCGGCTGGTCGCTTAATGCGCTGGTCGATGCCGCTCTTGGCCGTTCGCATCGCGCGAAAATCGGCAAGACCAAGCTGAAGGACGCCATCGACCTTACCCGCGAAATCCTGCAGGTGCCTGCCGATTATCGTATCGGCATCGTTCCGGCATCCGATACCGGCGCTGTGGAAATGGCGCTGTGGTCCATGCTCGGCGCGCGTGGCGTCGATATGGTCGCGTGGGAAAGCTTCGGTGCGGGCTGGGTGACGGATGTGACCAAGCAGCTCAAGCTCGAAGATGTGCGCACTTTCACAGCGCCTTACGGCGAGATTGTCGATTTTTCGCAGGTCGATTTCGACCGCGATGTCGTCTTCACCTGGAACGGCACCACGTCTGGCGCGCGCGTTCCGAACGGCGATTTCATCCCGGCTGATCGCAAGGGTCTGACCTTCTGCGATGCAACCTCTGCAGCTTTCGCGCAGCGTCTGGATTTCACGAAGCTCGATGTCGTCACCTTCTCCTGGCAGAAGGTTCTGGGCGGCGAGGGCGCACATGGCATGCTGATCCTCAGCCCGCGTGCGGTCGAGCGTCTGGAGAGCTACAAGCCGGCATGGCCGCTGCCCAAGATTTTCCGCATGACTTCCGGCGGCAAGCTGATCGAAGGCATCTTCGTCGGTGAAACCATCAACACGCCATCCATGCTCTGCGTGGAAGACTATCTCGACGCGCTCAACTGGGCAAAGTCGATTGGTGGTCTTGACGGGCTTGTCGGACGTGCCGACAGCAACTTTGCCGTTCTGGATGCTTTCGTGGCCAAGACGCCATGGATCGCCAATCTGGCCGCCAAGCCGGAAAATCGTTCCAACACCTCCGTGTGCCTCACCATCGTTGATCCCGAAGTGACGGCGCTTCCTGCCGAAGCTCAGGCAGCTTTTGCCAAGGGCATCGTCACGGCGCTGGAAAAGGAAGGCGTCGCCTATGACATCGGCGCTTATCGTGATGCGCCTTCGGGTCTGCGTATCTGGGCTGGCGCCACGGTCGAAACCTCCGATCTGGAAGCACTGACCCATTGGCTCGACTGGGCTTTTGAAGCGCAGAAAGCTGCACTCAAGGCTGCTGCCTGAGGCGCGCTCTTGCTTAGGCCGTGGCTGGCCACCGGTTAGGCCACGGCTCGCATTCCCCAATATTTGCAGCATTTCGCATGAGCCAGAATGAGCCAAATGCGTTGCGCATCTGCAAGCTCATTGCTTGAAATGCTTGGTCAGGACATGTTCGAGCACATCCCGAAAAGTGTGAAACGGCTTTCGGACAAGATGTGCTCAAAACAAAAGGAGGCCCAAATGGCACCTCGCGTTCTCGTATCCGATAAGCTTTCACCCACTGCCGTCCAGATTTTCAAGGATCGCGGTGTTGAAGTCGATTACTTGCCCGATCTCGGCAAGGATAAGGAAAAGCTTCTCGAAGTCATCGGTCAGTATGATGGTCTGGCAATTCGTTCGGCCACCAAGGTTACGGAAAAGCTGATCGCTGCTGCCAAAAATCTCAAGGTTGTCGGTCGCGCCGGTATTGGCGTGGACAATGTCGATATCCCGGCTGCATCGCGTCGCGGTATCATCGTGATGAACACGCCGTTCGGCAATTCGATCACCACTGCAGAACATGCCATTGCGCTGATGTTCGCCGTGGCGCGTCAGTTGCCGGAAGCAGACGCCTCCACCCGCGCAGGCAAGTGGGAAAAGAACCGCTTCATGGGTGTGGAAATCACCGGCAAGACGCTCGGCGTCGTCGGTTGCGGCAATATCGGTTCAATTGTCGCCACACGCGGCATTGGCCTCAAGATGCATGTGGTTGCTTTCGATCCGTTCCTGTCCGAAGCACGCGCTCAGGAACTGGGCGTGGAGAAAGTGGATCTGGACGAGCTGCTCGCCCGCGCCGATTTCATCACGCTGCACACGCCGCTGACCGACAAGACCCGCAACCTCATCAATGCGGAAAGCCTTGACAGGACCAAGCCGGGCGTTCGTATCGTCAATTGTGCACGCGGCGGTTTGATCGTCGAAAAGGACCTCATCGCTGCGCTGAAATCGGGCCATGTGGCCGGTGCCGGTATCGACGTCTACGAAGTCGAGCCAGCGACGGAAAACGAACTTTTCTCCCTGCCGAATGTCGTCTGCACGCCGCATCTGGGTGCATCGACCTCGGAAGCGCAGGAAAATGTTGCGCTTCAGGTGGCCGAACAAATGTCGGACTATCTGGTCAAGGGCGCGGTTTCCAACGCCATCAACATGCCGTCGATCACGGCTGAAGAAGCGCCGCGTTTGCGCCCGTTTGTGAAGCTTGCGGAAGTTCTCGGCGCTTTTGTCGGTCAGGTGACCGACGAGCCGATCGAGGAAGTGGAAGTGCTGTTCGACGGCTCCACTTCCGGCATGAACACGCGCGCGCTTTTGAGTGCCGCTCTGGCCGGTCTCATTCGCCCGCAGGTTGCCGATGTCAACATGGTTTCGGCACCGATCATGGTGAAGGAACGCGGCATCATCGTTTCGGAAGTGAAGCGCGACAAGTCCGGCATTTTTGACGGCTATATCAAGCTGACCGTCCGCACGACGCTGCGCGAGCGCTCGATTGCGGGAACCTGCTTCTCGGACGGCAAGCCGCGCTTCATCCAGATCAAGGGAATCAACCTCGATGCCGAGGTTGGTCCGCACATGCTCTATGTCACGAATAAGGACGTTCCGGGCATGATCGGCCTGCTCGGCACGATCTGCGGCAAGCACAATATCAACATCGCAAATTTCTCGCTTGGACGCGACCATCCCGGTGGTGACGCCATTGCCATGCTCTATGTGGATGAACAGATTCCGCATGCAGCACTTGACGAACTGATAGCTCAGGAGGCAATCAAGGCGGCAACACCGCTTGAGTTCAACGTCGGAGAAGTTTGAAAACATGACTGAAGAGATGGCACAGCCGGAATGGCGGCGCATGCACGAGCAGGATATCGAGCGCGTGACTGTGGTAGCCAATGTGGTCCATCTCGACTTTTTCGAGGATGAGGCGGTCTTCCGGGACCGCTTCAAGCTCTACCCGGCGGGTTGTTTCGTCTATGCCCGTGACAATGACATTCTGGGCTATGGCATCAGCCATCCCTGGAAACTCGATACGGTTCCCGCGCTGAATTCCGTTCTCGGCGAATTGCCGGAAGATACCAGCACCTATTACATCCACGATATTGCGCTTTTGCCTGCTGCCCGCTCCGCAGGCGCTGCCACGCGCGTGCTTGAGCTGATGGCCGCCCAGGCCGAGACCGATGGCTTTTTCACCATGTCACTGGTGGCCGTGAATAATTCCGAAGGTTTTTGGGAAAAGAAGGGCTTCGTCTCCCGCGACCTGCCTGCACTGGAAGAAAAGCTGAAAAGCTATTCGGATGATGCCATCTATATGGTTCGCGCGGGATAGAGCACATCCCGAAAAGTGGGAACCGGTTTTCGGATTGGATGTGCGTGAGAAAAAACTCGCAGATATTCCGCTTCTGACGGTCTGCAAATGGCGTGATTTTTCGCTTCCGGTGCTCATGTCGTTCTCTTTTACGCATAGTCTTATCCGAAAAGTCTGCAACTTTTCGGGACTATGCATGGAAGTACATTCCGCTCCGGTTCTCAAATCCCACCATTTTCGCCTCGTCATAAACGGAAGCTCAAGCGACCTAAGCGCCTCTTCCGTCCACCGTGTTCTCAAAAATCGTGATTTTTTTGCACGAAAGAGTCGCGTAAGCGGGATTCAGTCTGTATAGAGACGAGGGATCAGCACCCCGCGAACCTTTCGGGGAAGCTTGCGATCCTTGGGCTATCAACGGCTGTAATGCCGACCGAGGAGTTTTCTTAAATGGCAAATGTGGTTGTCGTCGGGTCGCAATGGGGCGACGAGGGCAAGGGTAAGATCGTGGACTGGCTGTCCGAACGCGCCGATGTCATCGTGCGCTATCAGGGCGGTCATAATGCCGGTCATACGCTTGTTATCGATGGCGTCAGCTACAAGCTTTCGCTGCTGCCTTCCGGTCTGGTGCGCGGCAAGCTCAGCGTCATCGGCAATGGCGTCGTCGTTGATCCGCATCATTTCGTCTCTGAAGTCGCGAAGCTTCGCGCACAGGGCATCGAGATTTCTCCGGACGTTCTGCGCATTGCCGAAAATGCGCCGCTCATTCTGTCGATCCATCGTGACCTCGACGCCATGCGCGAAGGCTCCAATTCGGGCCTCAAGATTGGCACCACCAAGCGCGGCATCGGTCCTGCTTACGAAGACAAGGTCGGCCGTCGCGCCATCCGCGTCATCGATCTGGCCGAGCCGGAAACGCTGGAGCCCAAGGTTGAGCGCCTGCTGTCGCACCACAATCTGCTGCGTCGCGGCATGGGCCTCGAGGAAATCGCCGTTGAGACGATCCTCAAGGAACTGACCTCGGTTGCCGATGAGATTCTGCCTTATATTGATCAGGTCTGGCGCGTCCTCGATGAACGCCGCAAGGCTGGCGCCCGCATCCTGTTCGAAGGTGCGCAGGGCGCACTGCTCGACAACGACCACGGCACCTATCCGTTCGTGACCTCGTCGAACACGGTTGCCGGTCAGGCTGCTGCCGGTTCGGGTCTCGGCCCGACAGCGATCGGCTATGTGCTGGGCATCACCAAAGCCTACACGACCCGCGTTGGCGAGGGTCCGTTCCCGACGGAACTCCATGATGAAATCGGCGAATTCCTCGGCACCAAGGGCCATGAATTCGGCGTGGTGACGGGCCGCAAGCGCCGCTGCGGCTGGTTCGACGCCGTGATCGTGCGTCAGACGGTTCGTACCTCCGGCATTACCGGTATCGCACTGACCAAGCTTGATGTTCTCGATGGTCTGGACGAAATCAAGATCTGCGTTGCCTATGAACTCGATGGCAAGCGCATCGACTATCTGCCGTCCTCCATGGGCGCGCAGGCTCGCGTCAAGCCGATCTATGAAACGCTGCCGGGCTGGTCGGAAACGACCGCAGGTGCCCGTTCGTGGAACGATCTGCCAGCGCAGGCTGTCAAATATGTTCGCCATATCGAAGAACTGATCGGCGCTCCGGTGGCCATGCTGTCCACCAGCCCGGAACGCGAGGACACCATTCTCGTTACCGATCCGTTCCAGGATTGATCTTTTCAAGGTCGCGCTATTGATCAACCCGAAGCAGTTTTGCATAAACTGCTTCGGGTTTTCAGTTTTTAAGCGTTGCAGCGGTGTCCGGTGGTTCAGATTGGCCAGAAAATGCTCGAAGCTTTGTCAAATCTGCCGCTATTTCGCCTCATCGTTTTGAAAAGCTTCGCTTAATTACTGCCAGACACTTTGCTTTCCCTTGATTATTGTGATTATTGGGACATTTAATTGCATCCAGTGCTTGTGGTATCTGAACGGGCAATAAACCGGGTAAGACGGAATGGCGGATTTTGTAGCTGTACTGAAAAAGACGATCGATGCGCAGGCGGACAAATCGCCTGAATTGCGCCAGCGCGTTTACGCGAAGGCGCGCGCGACGATCGAGCAGAAGCTTGTGACGGCAAATGCCTCGCAGGCTGTGGCGGTACGCCAGCGCAATATTCTTGAAGATGCGATTGCAGAAGTCGAAGCCTTTTACGCGCCCGCCGCTGCTGCTGCCCCGGATCCGGTCAATGATGCGCTTGAGGATTTCCTGCAGGAAGCGAATCAGGGTGTAAGCGCGTCGCGTGCTCACCATGAAGACGATGACGCCAGCGCATTTTCCGCTACGCCAGCGGCAGAGCGCCAAACGCGCGCGTCCGAACATGATGAAGATGCGTCGTTCAGCGCGGAACGCAGCGGCGACTGGAAGATCGACCGCGCCAAGGAAAAGGCGCAAGCACGCCGCAGTGAGTATATCGAGCGCAGTGCCGTCAAGGAAAAGCGCTCCTATAAGGGCCTGATTGCCGGTCTCATCGCCGTACTCGTTCTGGGCGGCGCAGGTTATGGCGTCTGGGCCAACAAGGACAAGATTCAGGAACTCGCATCGAGCCTTGGCCGCAATGATGCGCCGTCGACCCCGACTGCGAGCGGCGGTGACAGCACTGCGACGCCACCTCCCACCGAGAGCCACGAAGCAGATAAAGAAACCACGCTGCCGGCTGAACATCAGACGCAGCAACCGGTTGGCGAGCAGAAGCTTACCCAGCGTTTGATGCCGGATGGCAGCGAGACGGACGAAGGTCCGGCTGGCGGCGCGGCAGGTCTCGGCGAAGGCAAGTCCACAGCAGCTTCGACATCCGCTGGTGCGCAGGCTGGCTCACAAGCTGGCACTCCGGCGACGCCGGGCGAACAGACGCCAGCTTCGCAGCAGGCTGTGGCTGTTGGCCAGCAGGCGCTGCTCTATGAAGAGCGCGGCAGCACGGAGTCCGGTTCCGTGGAAAAGGGCAACGTCGTCTGGTCGGTCATTCAGGAAAGCCCGGGTGACGGGCAGCCGGAAGAACCGGCGGTGCGCGGCATGGTGACGATGCCGACGAGCAATGTTCAGCTGAAAATGACCATCCGCAAGAATACGGATCAGTCTATTCCGGCCAGCCATCTGATCGAGATGGTGTTCACTGTTCCGGATGGTTTTTCCGGCGGCGCAATCGACAATGTCCAGCGCATCACCTTCAAGGATACGGAACAGGCGGCGGGCAACCCGCTGATCGCGGTTCCGTCCAAGATCGCGGATAATTTCTTTATCATCTGGCTCAACGATGCCCGCACGGCGCAGGATACCAACCTGTCGCTGATGCGCCGTCTGCAATGGATCGACATTCCGGTATCCTATCGCAATGGTCGCCGCGCGCTGATCAGCCTTGAAAAGGGTGTGCCGGGCGAGAAAGCCTTCACCGATGTTCTGGGCGCAAACTAAAGCGCTGACAGCAGAATGAAGAAAGGCCGCGTTGAGCGGCCTTTTTGTTTGTAGATGAAACGCATCCCGAAGCTCTTGTGATGCGAGCTGGAGCATTTCCAGCAAAAGTGCGTAGCGCCTACGCGGGGAAATCAGTCCACTGGACTGATTTCTGATCCCGCTTCGATGCGTAAAAACAAATAGATAGAGCGGTTCCACGATTCCGTTTTAACCGGAACCGCTCTAGAAAATATCGGCTTATTTCTTGTTCTTTTCCGTGAAATTCTTGATGGCTCCGGCAACTTCATTCTGTGCGGCTTCAGCCGTATCGAAGCCACCGAGTTCCACGGCCTTGCGGCCTTCCGGCAGCTGCTTGTAAACGCGGAAGAAGGCTTCCAGACGCTGCTGCTCTATCTTCGGCAGGTCGGCGATTTCCTTGATATTGTCGTAGGTCGGATCGATCTTCGAGGTCGGAACGGCCACGATCTTGTCGTCCTTTTCACCGCCGTCGATCATCTTCAGGACGCCAATCGGGCGAACCTTGATGATGGCGCCCGGTACGATCGGCTCGCGCGTGTAAACAAGCGCATCGAGCGGGTCGCCGTCGCCAGCCAGCGTGCTGGTGATCGAGCCGTAATTGGCCGGGTAGACGACCGGCATCGACTGATAGCGGTCGACAACGATATGGCCCGTTTTATCGTCGATTTCGTATTTGGTGAAGCTGCCCTGTGGGATTTCGATGGCCGTGAAGAATTCCTTCCCGTCCTGTTCCTTCTGCGGATAGTCGAGATAGGAAACATAGTCGGAAGCAGATGCGGCAGTGGCAGCGGTCAAGGCGAGGGCTGCGGCAAGCAGGAGCTTTTTCATAGGATGTCCTTTAGGCATCGGTGAAACACGCTTTTTGCCTAAAGGCCTTCCATTGCAGTTATTTGAAGCTTTTATTGCGGTTGGATGACGGTTCCGCGAGGAAGCGCCTGCGATATTCCGCAGGGCTGATGCCGACCTTCTGCCGGAAATGATGGCGCAGCGTGTAGGCACTGCCGAAGCCCACGGAAGCGGCGATATCGTCGATGTTGGCCGGGCTCTGGCAGAGCAGTTGCTTGGCCGTCGTCACCCGTTCGGCAACCAGCCAGTCGCCGGGTGTGGTCGCGGTCGCCTCCGCAAAACGCCGCAGAAAAGTGCGGGCGCTCATACGGCATTCGCTGGCCATCCGTTCGATGGTCCATTCCGAGGCGAGATTGCTCCTGATCCGGTCGAGGAGGGGGCTGATTTCGGTGCCTTCACGTTTGGCGACCGGTCTTTCCAGAAACTGCGCCTGTCCGCCCGTGCGATGGGCTGGCATGACCAGACGGCGGGCGACGGAATTGGCGGCCACAGGCCCAAAGTCCTGCCGCACGATTTCGATCAACAGGTCCATTCCGGCGGCACTTCCGGCCGAGGTCAAAATGCGGTCGTGCTCGCGATAGAGCGATGCATCATCGACTGCAATATTCGGGTGCCTGTCGCGCAGGGCTTGCGCATAGCGCCAATGGGTCGTGGCTTCACCTCCGTCAAGCAGACCCGTCGCAGCCAGTACGAATGCGCCGGAACAGATCGAAGCCAGCCGTGCACCCCGTTGATATGCGTGCCGCAGTCTTTCGCAGATCGCTTCGGGAACGGGAATATCCGCGCCTTTCCAACCGGGCACGATGATGATGTCGGCCTCGTCAATCAGTTCCGGCCCATGGTCAGGGGTGATGACAAAGCCGCCATGCGCGCGCAATGGGCCGTCCTCAATCGGGCAACTGGCAAAGCGATACCAGTCTGGCCCCATTTCCGGGCGCGGCAGGCCGAAGATTTCGGCGACGATGCCGAATTCGAACGTACAGAGGCCATCATAGAGAAGGGCGACGACCAGTGGGCCGGTGAGTTGTGGCTTCAGGTTTGGCATGATCTTTACGTATATTGTCAATCACGCCAATTGCAAGCGGGCAGTCGTTCGAGCGAAAAGAATGGCGAACACAATAGGAGATCGCCATGACCATAGCGATGAAGACTGCCGCCAAATCCGCCGTGACTGTCATAGAAGCCGCGCCAAGTGCTGTGGCACGGAAACATTTTGCAGCACAATTCGCCTTCGAGACGGATTGCTGGGATGTACACGATGCGCTTTCGAAGGGTGCCGATTTCGTGCTTCTCGATGTGCGCGGCCCGAACCTGTTTGCAAAAGGGCATATTCCGGGTGCCATCAACCTGCCGCATGGCAAGATCATCAGTTCGAAAATGGCGGAGTGGCCGCATGAAACGGTGTTTGTCACCTATTGCGCGGGGCCGCATTGCAATGGCGCGGCGCGTGGCGCTCTGCGGCTTGCCGACCTCGGCAGGCCGGTCAAGATCATGGCTGGCGGGATAACCGGCTGGGTCGATGAAGGTTTTGCGCTGGCAACGGCGGAGGCGGGGGAATAGCCGCGTTCAGAAACAAGTCTGCCGCAGGGCGCTTCACGCATCCTGCGGCAGAAAACAGTTCACATCGCTCTATTCTTTTGCATCAAAGCGCATCTTACCCGATCGAAGCAGGATTGGAAATCAGTCCAGTGGACTGATTTCCCTGCGGAGGCGCTTCACACTTTTCGGGATGCGCTTTTATGCGTGAGCGGGTTCGACGTGGTTCAGCGCCTTTTGCTGCTTGAATGCAGCAGCCTTGACGGCAGCCTGCACCTTTTCGAAGGCACGCACTTCGATCTGGCGCACGCGTTCGCGGCTGATGCCGAATTCACTGGAAAGATCTTCCAGCGTCATCGGATCGTCGGAAAGGCGGCGGGCTTCGAAGATACGACGCTCGCGATCATTCAGCGTGTCCATGGCCTGTTCAAGCATCGAGCGGCGGTTTTCCAGCTCGTCCTGTTCGATCAGAACCTGTTCCTGGCTGTTGCTGTCATCGACCAGCCAGTCCTGCCATTCGCCGGATTCACCTTCGCTTGCACGCAGCGGCGCATTGAGCGAGGCGTCACCCGACAGACGGCGGTTCATGGAAACCACTTCGTCTTCACTGACATTCAGCTTGGTCGCGATCTGCTTGACCTGATCCGGCTTGAGATCGCCATCGTCGAGCGCCTGAATCTTGCTCTTCATCTTGCGCAGATTGAAGAAAAGGCGCTTCTGGTTGGCAGTCGTGCCCATCTTCACAAGGCTCCACGAACGCAGGATATATTCCTGGATCGAAGCCTTGATCCACCACATGGCGTAGGTGGCAAGACGGAAGCCGCGTTCCGGCTCGAAGCGCTTGACGGCCTGCATCAGGCCGACATTGCCTTCGGAAATGACCTCGCCAATGGGCAGGCCATAGCCGCGATAGCCCATGGCAATCTTGGCCACGAGACGCAGATGGCTCGTCACCAGCTTGTGGGCGGCTTTCGGGTCGGCATGTTCATGATAACGCTTGGCCAGCATATATTCTTCTTGCGGCTCAAGCATGGGAAAACGGCGGATTTCTTCCAGGTAACGGGTAAGGCCACCGTCGCCGGACGTAATGCTGGGAAGATTCATCTGGGCCATAGAGCACCCTCCTTTATAGTTTCAGGTCCCCATTTGGCGAACCTGTCGCGGGGGCTGCCTCCTGCACTTCCCTCACGCGAGCCTCCATATATAGGCATGATTTTGGCGAAAACACGATCCTTTAACTCATGAAACAATCTGTCACTGCAATGTGAACGCTCATCCGCGCGAAAAGTTGCAGAAGCATCCTGTAAAGCGGGCTGGATTTGACTGTTCCTGATGATCCAGGCGCAGCGTTGACATCAACTGCACCCGGATTGGTATTGGTCCGGCCTTTCCCAATGCGCTTCCAGGTCCATGTTTACATGCACTGCGAAGCGAGGAAGAACCGGAAGACCTGACAGTATTATATGGAGTGCGCGCGGAAATTTTCCAGTAGGTGCTCCATATCTTCGGGCACCGGCGCTTCAAATCGCATCAATTCATCGGTTGCGGGATGCGTGAAGGCGAGAAGCCAGGCGTGAAGCGCCTGCCTGTGAAAACCGCGCACAGCTTCCTTCAGCGGTTCCGGCAGTTTGTTGGCCTTGGTTTTGTAGGCGCTGCCATAATCCATATCACCGACCAATGGGTGGCCGATATGGGCCATGTGCACGCGAATCTGGTGCGTGCGGCCGGTTTCAAGGCGGCACTCCACCAGAGAAGCCAGTGCCGTGGCATCCTCACGGGGGCCGAATTTTTCCACCGTCGCATAATGGGTGACGGCATGGCGCGCGTCTTCGCGCTCTTCATTGACCACGGCCTGCTTTGTGCGGTCGCGATGCGAGCGTCCGAGATGCGCGTCGATGACGCCTTGCGGGCGTTCGGTCATGCCCCAGACGAGGGCGAGATAGGCGCGCTCCAGATCGCCGGTGCGGCCATGGTCTGCAAATTGCTCGCTTAAATGCCGGTGGGAACGGTCGTTCTTGGCCACGACCATGACGCCGCTCGTATCCTTGTCGAGACGATGAACAATGCCCGGACGGCGGATTCCGCCTATGCCGGACAAGCTATCGCCACAATGATATATAAGGGCATTGACAAGCGTTCCCGTCCAGTTGCCGTTGCCGGGGTGAACGACAAGGCCAGCAGGCTTGTTGATCACGATGAGATCATCGTCCTCGAAAAGAATATCGAGGGGAATGTTCTCGCCTTGCGGTTCGGCAGGTTCAGGCTCGGGCAGCACGATGGCGATCTTCATGCCTTCGCGCAGCTTCTGCTTGGTTTCACGAGCAGGTTCACCGTCGATGGTCACATGACCGTCGGCAATCAGGGACTGAACGCGACTGCGGGAGAGTTCCGGCCCTAATGCTGCGGCCAGCCACTGGTCCAATCTTTTGCCCGCAGCATCAGTGTCGGCAATTAGTTCTTTCAATTGTCTCTTCCCTTCGTTATCACGCGCCACACGGGTGCATGAACCGGAGTCATTTAATGCAGGATCCACACTATCCGCGATACCAGAATCAGCAGGATTCAGGATATCAGGACTATCAGCAGGGCTATTATCAGGACGAACAACCGTCCGAGCCTGTGCTTGATCCGGCTATGGAACGTGTGCGCCGCAAGATGATCCGGCTTCTGGCTGTTTCCATCGGCGTCATGCTGATCGGTCTTATGGCCGTGCTCGCCGCCGTTGTCTACAAGATCAATCGCGCGCCCGAAACCCCTGCCACGCAGGAAGCACGTTCAGATATTCCAGGCCAGGCCGCAGCCCAGCCTGTGAAGCCGGAACCGCCGAAGCTGATCGAGTCGCAGATCAACCTCGTTCCCGGCACGCGCCTTCTGTCGCAAAGCCTGTCCGGCAATCAGCTTTCGCTGGAAACGCTGCTGCCCGATGGCGGCACCGAACTCATCATTTACGATTATCGCGAGTCCCGCGTGATTGGCCGCATCAAGCTCGGCAGCGTCGAGTAAGATCGGGGTGCGTTGCACACTTAAACAGGCGGCCAATGGCCGCCTTTTTATATTCCCGGATTGCGCTTTTCTGTAAGGGCGATTATATCAGCCAACAACAGACCCTGTGCGCCCATCGTCTAGCGGTTAGGACGGCGCCCTCTCACGGCGCAAACAGGGGTTCGATTCCCCTTGGGCGTACCAGTCACCTTCGACATATTTTCCCGATAGGCTTCAAACGGCAGCAATGGCAGCGGTTGCGGTACAGGTCCGTCTGAATTCGGATGTGTTCTGGCGGAGCTATCCTTTGCCGCGCAGTTCCTCGACGACCAGCAATATGACAGCCGGCAGAATGACCATCACGAAAAATGCCGTCAGCCCAACATTGAACCAGTACATGGAAGCCCTCCCAAACGCCCATATGCCCGATAATCGTCGTCCACATTAATTTGAATTTTGGGAGACTGATCAGCTGGCGGGTTTGACAGGGAAAAATATTGAACAGACTGAGGTGTTTCCTTTCTGAACAGAATAAAAACCCCGCCTGAAGCGGGGTCTATATCAGAAGGAATGTGGTTGTTTGTGATTATTTAGGGCATTGAGATTCGTCGACATACGTGATGCCCTTATCACCATCAACGATCAAACATTTATTGGTACCCTCTATGCAATAACAAGAGCCTCGTTGCTCTGCAGCTGCTCCCGACATTGATGCACCAGTTAGTACGGCCACATATAATGCCAAGCCAACAAAAGTTCTCATGTAAAAATCCTCCAAATAAGCCTCATGAATGATTTTGAAAATATTTTCGGCAGGCATTCCTCGCAATCACAATAGGTTCTCCGCCAAAAGCCACTGGTAACAAATATGGCGCTTGAGAGGTCCCCATTAGATCACTGGGGAGATCGGCATCATTCCAGTTGCGAAAATTTGCAACTGGCGACGTGAAGGTGCATAATCAGCTCATGAACGAACGATACAAAAAGCCCGATTACGAACAGGAACTGCGACAGGCCGGTGTGCGCATCACGCGCCCGCGCCGTATCATCCTGAACATTTTGACCGAAACGGAAGACCATCCCGATGCGTTGGAGATCTTCCGCAGGGCGGTCGAGATCGACAGCAGTATTTCCCTGTCGACCGTTTATCGCACCATGAAACTTCTGGAAGAGCTTGGCGCCATTCATCGTCATGCTTTTGCAGGCGGCCCGTCGCGCTTCGAACAGGCAAGCGGCGCGCATCACGACCATATCATCGATATGGATTCCGGCGATGTGGTCGAGTTTCGCTCCGACAAGATTGAAAAATTGCAGGAAGAGATCGCCCGGTCGCTTGGCTATGAGATCGTTCATCACCGTCTTGAACTTTATTGCAAAAAAATAAAATCCTGATGGAACTAATTTTCGGCGGTCGCGTTTTTGATCCATGAAGACCGTGACCCCGCCCCCCAACACGGTCTTCATAGTTCGCCCGAACTCCCCCAAAGGGTGGACGGCGTGAACGCCGCGCAAACGGTGAACCGTTGTGCCAGCAGGCGTTTCGCTCATTTTAATAAGCCGTCATGGTTCACCCATGGCGGCTTTTATTTGGCCGGATAGGAAGCTCAGGAATCAAATTGTTCGGCAGGTATGGTCAGCGAATAGACTGCGCCGGTGCCATCGATGCGATATTGCGCCTGTCCGTTGACCGAGGCGGGAACGATGCGTTGCAGAACGGCGCTGCCAAATCGCGGGTCGTGCTGGTAAACTTCGGGCATGGCCGGATTGGTTTCTTCCCAAAGAAAAACCAGTTTTTCTTCTTCGTTTTCGGCCCGGATGACATGTGCCGAAATCGCCACACGGCCGTAGGGTATGGAGAGCCCGCCAAACGACGTGGCATTGACCACTAGCTCGTGCAGCGCCAGGCCAACATGAAGTGCTGCACCGGGGAACAGATACGGATTGTCGCCTTCAAGGCTCAGGCGCTCATCGGTGACATCGATATATTTTTCGACCTGGGAATGGACGAGATCGCGGAAGAGCGCGCCACGCCAGTTGGAATCGGTCACCAGACCCTGCGAATAGGACAGTGACTGGATGCGCCCGCGAAATTTCAGCAGAAAATCATCGATCGTATCGGTGAAACGCGCCGTCTGGCTGGCAATGCTCTGCACGATGGCCAGCATGTTTTTGGAGCGATGGCTGACTTCGCGCAATAAGGTTTTCAGCACTTGTTCGCGGCGCTTCAGCTCGCTGATTTCCAGCGCTGTCGTCACCAGACCGAGCAGATTGCCGTCCGTATCGCGGTCACAATCGATATGAAGTTCCATCCAATGGAGCTTGTTGCCATCCATGACAGAGAGTTCGACATTTTGCGCGGTCATGGTTTCAAGCGCGATTTGCTTGGCCGCCTTCAACTTGGCGAGTGAGGTGGAAACGATGAAATCCTCATCAATGCCGCCGGCTTTCCAGCTCTTCTGCCAATAGGAGGGGAGATTTTCGCCCCAGGCATAGGCCAGATCGGGGCGTTGGTAGAGCACGCAGACATTGCTGTTACGAACGGCTCGAAGGAGCGCGCGCAGACGGGCTGCATCCGGTTCGGCTTCGCGTAATGGCAGGTCTGATGCGCTCATTATAGTCTCGATGACTGTCGATTGGCCCGGAAGGCGTGCTTTGACTGAAGGTCTATGCGGTGGGTCTCATTTCGCTCCAGAAAGCAAACCGCCGCGCAGTCTTGCGCGACGGTATGCGGTTGATCATATCGGTACGGCCGGTTTGCGGCCAGAAACAGACCAGTTTCGAGCTGGACCTTTCGTCGGTTCATCAAGCCTTGCGGATTGCCGAAGCGATCAGCGACACGACGAGAAGGGCGAGGAACACGAAGAACAAAATCTGAGCGATACCCGCCGATGCCCCGGCAATGCCGCCAAAGCCCAGCGCACCTGCGACCAGTGCCACGACGAGAAATACGAGCGCGTAGTAAAGCATATCCAATCTCCTCTTTTTTATATGAGGAATAAACGTCTTTGCTATGCATTCGGTTCCTGCCCAGCGTGTAAAAAGCAACATCTCAGGTTGAAGGCGGGTTTGCCTTTAGGTTGCAAGATGGGAAACAAAATCCGCTCCGGGGAGAGGGATTTCCCTACTCCCGGAGACGGTCAAATTCTCCAAACGTGTTGATTGCGGACCGATATCAGGCCGCGACTTGAGAGGCCTCTTCGAAAAACAGTGCCTGACTGATCAGTGCCTTCACCATGTCAGGATTGAACGGTTTGGTGACGAGGAAGGTCGGCTCGGGACGTTCGCCAGTGAGCAGGCGTTCCGGAAAGGCCGTGATGAAGATGACCGGGATCGTGTCGTCTTTCAGAATCTCGTTCACGGCATCAATGCCCGAGCTGCCATCGGCAAGCTGGATATCGGCCAGAACCATACGCGGCTTTTCTTTTTCATAAAGCGCAACCGCCTCGTCCTTGGTACGGGCGATGCCAACGACCTCGTGACCGAGGCTTTCGACCATTTGCTCGATATCCATGGCGATCAGCGGTTCATCCTCGATGATCATCAGGCGCGTTGCGACCTGACGCGAGATTTCCGTCGAGGCGGAGGAAAGAAGACGGCCCAGTTCGGCGTCGTCGACATTGAGCACCTCGGCGGCTTCCTTGTCATTGAAGCCTTCCACCGCCACCAGCAGGAATGCCTGACGCGGGAGGGGCGCGATATGCGCAAGATTGCGGTTTGCCTGCTTTTCCCAGCCGATCTCTGACGATTGTTCCGGAACGCGGATCGATGCGGTCTTATAAAGGTCGCTGAACAGGCGATAGAGCCCGATACGGTCCGACGATGTATCCGGGAAAATGCTCACATCCGCGATCAGGGCTTCGAGCGCCGCAGCCACATAGGCATCGCCGGAGGCCTGAGAACCGGTAAGGGCACGGGAGAAACGGCGAAGATAGGGAAGGTGCGGCGCGATACGCGTCGATAACGTCATGATAATGGAACTCCTCATGTGCCGCATTGTTTTACATTCGCATGAATCCGGTTGGAATAACCGGCTTGAACCAGCTTTTGGCCAAGCGCGATCATCGCGCAACCGGGCGCGGCATTACGGATCAAAACGACGCGGCTTGAAAAAAGTTCCGAACTATCGGCATAATTCGGGGAACTTTTTTGGGGCTGGTGCATTCCTCGTCCAACAGAAGCTTTGTAACAAACAGGACAGGGCTCCCCGCCTAGAATGATAGAATATGACAGATAAAGATAACCTTCATACGAATGGCGCCACAGTATCGCGGCGCGTCCCGAAGGACATATTAGGACCCAATTGTGAAGTCGGATTGAAACTCAAGGCGTTATACGCCTCGATTCAAGATGAGACGATCCCGGACCGTTTCCTCGATCTTCTCGAAAAACTCGATCAGGCTGAACAGGAGAGTATGCGTGGACAGAGCACCCGGTCCGTCGGTTGATGGCAATGCCCCGCAGGGGGCGCAGTTCAAGCGCGAGATGCTGGCTTCGTTGCCAAGCTTGCGTGCGTTTGCCGTGTCGCTCATCGGGCAGCATGACAAGGCAGATGATCTGGTGCAGGACACGATCATGAAGGCCTGGGCCAAGCAGGAAACCTTCGAGATGGGCACCAATATGAAGGCCTGGCTCTTCACCATCCTGCGCAATGAATTCTATACCCAGATGCGCAAGCGCGGACGCGAAGTGCAGGATACGGATGGCGTATTCAGTGAACAGCTTGCCGTGCATCCTTCGCAATATGGCACGCTCGACCTTCAGGATTTCCGTGCGGCTCTGGAACAATTGCCAGACGATCAGCGCGAAGCGATCATTCTGATCGGCGCTTCAGGCTTTGCTTATGAAGAGGCGGCCGAGATTTGCGGTTGCGCCGTCGGCACGATCAAAAGCCGTGTCAGCCGCGCGCGGACCCGTCTTCAGGAAATCCTCAAGATCGAGGGTGAAGGCGATTACGGTCCGGATGCGGATTCCTCCCGCGTGACCTTGCGAAGCTTTGCCTGATTTATTTTGCCGCCGGGCTTCGTGATCCGGCGGTATAAAATGCGGTTTTAACAAAAGGTTAGAGCTGCAATCCCGACTCAAGGGACCAGATTTTTACAAAGGTGCACAGGTTTCTGTGCCGTTTTGATCTAAAAAGCGCGATGCCGCCGTCCGGCGACATTTATTTTCGCTCGCAATGATAGTTTTTTGCTCCAGCCACTTGAAGGTTAGCCGTCACTGATATTTGCTATCAGAGGTGGGTCATCAATTTGTATTGGGGCGCGTTTTGCCATCAGCCGTGTTGCAGAGATTGCTTCAGTCTTCGCCGAAACCGATCGCGGTTATCGTATCACTCGGACTCGTGCTGCTCTCGGCTGTGATGACGCTGTTTCTTTCATCGAGTGTTACGCATCAGGTTGTCGATATTTCACGCAATTATACCCTGCGCCAGCAGGTGGATAAGGTTGCCCGGCTTGCCAACAATATCGAGATGAGCCGTCGCGGCTATCTCCTGACATTGGATGAGGCGCATCTCGATCTCTATCGCAATTCGATTCTGTCCGTCGATCAGACATTGACCGATCTGGAAGCGCTGTCGGGCCCCAATCCGTTGCAGGATGCGCGGGTCAAGCAGATCCGCGCTCTGATCGAGCGGGAAGAGGCGGATGTTCGTGAGACGGTGGAATTGGCGTCGTCCGGCAATGTCGCTGCTGCTATGGAGCGGGTACGCAGCGATGAAGGCAAGGCCCTGATGGACCAATTGTCCACCACCGTGTCGGACTTCATCGATGTGGAAGAAAAGCAGCTTGCCGAGCGCAATGAGCGCATCAACCGGATGCGCTATTGGATGACGGCGACATCCATTGTGGCGCTGGCTTCGGCGGCAGTGCTGGGCTGGCTTCTTTTCAGCCGGGTGCAGCGTTATGCGCGCACCATGTTCGAAGGCCAGACGGCCCTTCGGTCTGAAAACGAGATTCTCGAACAGCGGGTGCGCGAACGCACAGCCGAACTGGAAGAAGAGCGCCGGATTGCGGAGCGCGAGCGTTATCGCGTCGAGCTTCTGCTTCAGGACACCAACCACCGTATCGGCAATTCTCTGGCGACCGTCTCGTCCCTGTTGGGCTTGCAGATGCGGCAGGCGCGCAGCGAAGATGCGCGGGCCGCATTGTCGGCAGCGCGCGACCGGGTGCAGACGGTTTCAACGGCTCATCGGCGTTTGCGGCTGGGCGAGGACATGGAAACCGCACGCGTCGACGAGTTTCTGACCACGGTTGTCAACGATATCCGCAACGCCATCGGTCAGGACCGCCAGATCGAGATCGTGACGAATTTTGCGCAGCTTGATCTGAAAGCCCGTGATGTGACGACCATCGGCATCATTGTCGGCGAACTGGTCACCAACGCCATCAAACATGCTTTCAAGGGGAGACCCGGTGGGCAGATTGCCGTCAGTTTCCAGGCGGATGCGGATGGCGTGCCGGTTCTGGCGGTGGAAGATGACGGTGTCGGCTGGGGTGCGGAGGGGACTGCGAAGCCTGGCGACAAGAACGGTCTCGGCACGCTGGTGGTCGAGCAGCTTTGCATGCAGTTCGGTGAAAAGCCGGTCTATGGCGAGGCAGAAGGTCGGCCCGGTTCACGTGTATCGGTGCGTCTTGCTTCACTGGTGGATAATGCCGACGCGGCTGCGCAGTAAAAAAGAACTCCTGTCGAAAACAGAAAAACACCGGAACAGGTTCCGGTGTTTTCGTTTTCATGGCTCTGTTATCAGGCCTTGGGTGGGCGCTTCTTCTTGTCTGAAAGCAGCGACACCAATGCGATACCTGCCAGCGGCAGGGCTGCTGCCAATATAGGTCGCTTCAGGATCGAAGGGATAGTCGCCAATGCGGCTGTCGCCATCATCGCCGACTTGTCTGCCTCGATCCGCTGCTTGCGCTTTTTGGCTTCGGCTGCGGCCTGAATTTTCAAGACCGCGAGGACAAGCAGCGCCAGAATCAACGAAATCGCGGCCAGAATCAGTGCGGCAAGCGGGCCGCCATAGGCCTGTGCCAGCGCCAGAAAGGCGGCGACACAGAGAAATGTGACCGTGATGATGCCGAGAATGGCAATCGCCACGCCGAAAATCGCTGCGCGTCGCGTCTGGCTGACGGCAAATTTCACTTCTTCGCCAGCCAGAGCGGTCAGAATGGGTGCCAAAGCTTTAAGCATGGGACGCCTCAGCGGCGGGAAAGAAGGGCGAGCAGATAGCCAATGCCGAGCGCGGTTGCGAGCGACGTGATCGGACGTTCGCGCACGGTTGCTGTCAATTGCGCTTCCAGATCCTGCGCCTTTCCGCAGAGTTCATCGACGACATCGCCGCCTTGCAGATAGGCGCTCTTATAGGTTTCCTTCGCGCTGCGCTTGGCATCACGGACGGTCTGGTTGCCAAGGTTGGCGAGTGTCGCGGCGATGGCTGCGATGTCTTCCTTCAACTGCTCGACTTGCGTCTGCAAGTCCTCGGTCGTCGAATCGGTCAACGCTTCCTCGATCTTTTCTTCGATCTTGCTCGTCTTCGCGGATGCACGCGCCATGTCTGGCCTCCTGTCATAACGGATTGTCGTTGTAACAACGCTTTTCGTCACCAATGGTTGCACGCAATAGCGGATCGCGGCAACGCTGCGCGCCACTTCTTATGCGTCATGGTAAACGGGCAAGTCTGCCACAGGCCTTGTTGAGAACAAGGTCCGTTCGCGTTCATCGCGGCCAGTCAGACAATATCAGACGAGAAACAGATAGGCCGCGCCAGCGATCATCAGGAAGGCGAGGCCGACATGGGCTGGTTTCAGCGCGCGCTGCGGAGCCGGCAGCGGATCATCATTGCCCGCCATGGCGGTTCTTGCCGCATGTTCGAGTGCCTGAATGTCTTTGTGCATCATGTGCATGCTCCTCCTGCCGGTCCATACGCCTCCTGGGGGAGATGAACGCTTCCGGCATGATCATCAGGTCTGATTTGCCCACATTATGCAACAGCTATTTATAAGGGGTTTGACAGGCCGCGCTTACCCAAAAGGTTGCAGAAAATGGCTGTCACAATAAAACATGACTTGCATCATCATATTATTGGGGGTTAAAAAGAGGCCAACAAGCAGCGCCACGGCCTGCGTGATGGGTCGTCCTTGGCGCCCGAGTTGAACAATCAAAAGGCGATCAAGATGACTGGTTTCTGTCGGAAGGGCTTCATGGCTGCGGCGATGGGCATTGTCTTGCTGGGCGTTGGTCCGGCATTGGCTCAAGAGGCGACGCAGCCCAATCCTTCAGCGGCTCCCGCAGCCGCTCAGCCGACCACCCAGCCAGCAGCGCCAGCAGCGTCTGCGCCATCCGCTCCGGCAGCACAGCCAGCGCCTGTAGAGCAACAGTCGCAGGCTCCTGCTTCAACTCCGGCCCCACAGGCCGAACCGCAGCCCGTCATCGCTGGTCAGCCAGCAGTAGAAGAAAGAGATGCCAGCCTGCCGCATGACCTGTCGCCATGGGGCATGTTCATGGCTGCCGACTGGATTGTGAAGGCGGTGATGATCGGTCTCGGTCTTGCCTCGCTCGCAACATGGACCATCTGGGTCGCCAAGTCGCTCGAACTGGCGGGTGCGCGCCGCCGCGCCAACAAGGCGCTGAAGACCATCGGTCATTCCGCAACGCTTTCCGATGCTGTCCGTGCACTTGATGGCGTCAAGGGCCCGGGCGCCATCATGGTGCGCGCTGCCGAAGATGAGGTTCGTCTCTCCAGCCCTGCGCTGGCACGCGCCGGGGGCGAGGGCCTCAAGGAGCGCGTTTCGTCGCGCCTGTCGCGTATCGAAGCCAAGGCTGGCCGTCGCCTCTCCAAGGGCACAGGCATTCTGGCCACCATCGGCTCCATCGGACCATTTGTCGGTCTGTTCGGCACCGTCTGGGGCATCATGAATTCGTTCATCAACATCAGTGAAGCGCAGACGACCAATCTGGCCGTTGTGGCTCCGGGTATTGCTGAAGCGCTGCTCGCCACCGCTATTGGCCTCGTCGCCGCTATTCCGGCGGTTGTGATCTACAACGTCTTTGCCCGTGCGATCACTGGCTATCGTTCGCTTCTGGCCGATGCATCGGCTGGTGTCGAACGTCTGGTCAGCCGTGATCTGGATTTCAGGGCAGCCGGCGTGCGTGAAGGCACGCTGCACGCAGCGGAGTAGGCGTCATGGCGAGTAAAATTCGCGAAGGCGGCGGTGACGATCTCGAGCTTAATCACGAGATCAACGTAACGCCCTTCATCGACGTCATGCTGGTTCTGCTGATCATCTTCATGGTGGCAGCGCCGCTTGCGACCGTGGATGTGAAGGTTGACCTGCCTGCGTCGACCGCTGCTGCTGCGCCACGTCCCGACAAGCCGCTTTATGTGACGTTGAAGGACGATCTGAGCATCAGCGTCGGCAATGATGTGGTTGCACGCGAGCGTCTCGGCCTCGCTTTGGACGGCCTGTCCGAGAAGAACAAGGAAACGCGTATTTTCCTGCGGGCCGACAAAGCTGTCCCTTATGAAGAACTGATGCGCATCATGAATTTGCTGCGAGAGGCGGGCTATCTGAAGATCGCGCTGGTCGGCCTTGAAACCGTCGGTGCATCGGCACCAGCGGCAGCCCCTGCGCAAGCGCCAACTCAGACGCCTGCCCCGGCAGGGGCTGCACCCGGAGCTACGCCCGGAGTTGCCCAATGAATGCTCTACCGCCCGATCATCCTCCCGTGAAGGTGGCTTCTGCCGACGCCCATCATCATTCCTTCTGGCATGATGCGGGACGCTGGATCGGCGCGGGCATTCTTGTCCTGACAGTGCATGCGGCTGGAGCCTACGCCATTCATCTGGCGCAGGAAGAAGATCAGCCGGATGGCGGGCAGGTCGCGGCCATGGTGGTCGAGCTTGCGCCGGAGCCTATGGCTCCGATGGAAGAGCAGGTTGCCGACGAGGCGCAGCCGGAAACGGCAGAAGCTCCGAAAGAAGTCGAGCCTGAACCCGTTGTTCAGCCGGAACCGCAGCCTGAAGAACCGACGCCGCCGGAGCCAGAACAGGTGACACCGCCGGAACCCGAGCCGCAACCAGAGCCAGAAGTTCAGGAGAAGCCGGAAGAGATCATTCCGGATGTGGTCGAGGCCGAAAAGCCGGAAGTGGCCGTGCCTATGCCGGTTGAAAAGCCGGAACCAAAGCCCGAGCCGAAACCGGAACCCAAGAAGGTCGAAAAGCCGAAAGTTGAAAAGCCAAAGCCGCAAAAGGTTGAGAAGCCGAAGCCCAAGAAGGCTGAAAAGGCTCAGGAAACCCGACAGGCGAGTGCACCGCGTATGGATGCCGACAATGGTTCCCGCGCTGCTGCAAACCGTCGTGGCGAAAACAACGCATCGGCTGGTGCCGCTTCGAACAAGTGGAAGTCGAAGGTGCAGGCCCATATGATCCGCAATGCCCGGTATGCTCAGCGTAAAATGCGCAATGCTAAGGGTCTTGTGACGGTAACGTTCACCATAGACCCTTCGGGTAACGTCTTGTCGACTCGTGTGATGGGTTCATCAGGTGACCCAGCTGTTGATCAACTCGCGCTGGAAACGGTACGCCGCGCTTCGCCTGTACCCGCTCCGCCGCCAGCGCTTGCCGAGGCACGTCAAACGGTCAGCGTGCCGCTGATGTTCAAGTAAAGCAGCAGTCAGATTATCGATAGTGAAAAGCCGGTCTGGTTCTGTCCAGACCGGCTTTTGTTTTGGCCTATTCCGACGATAGCGCCACGGCTGGAAGCAGGCGCGACGCCTTGCGAGCTGGCAGGAAGCCGAAGACCAACCCAGTGGCGAAGGCGCATGCGAACGCCAGCAGAACCGGACCAATGCTGTAACCGACCGAAAGACCTGCCCAACCGGCAATGGCAGCAGCGCCAAGGCCGATGACCACGCCGAAAGCGCCGCCAATGGCCGAAACGGTGAGCGCTTCCGTGATGAATTGCAGGAGGATATCGCGCCGCCGCGCGCCGGTCGCCATGCGCACGCCGATTTCGCGTGTGCGCTCTGTCACGCTGACCAGCATGATATTCATCACGCCAATGCCGCCGACCAGAAGCGAGATGGCGGCGACGGATCCTAAAAACAGCGTCATGGTGCTGCCCATGGCCGCCGCATCGTCACGCACCGACGACATGTTGGTGATCATCGTGTCGCGCTGCTTATGGCGCTGGTCGAGCAATTCCTGAATCTGTTCCTGCGTTGTGTTGATCAGATCCGAATCCTTCACCTGAACAGTGATGGTGCGCACATATTTCTGGCCGAACAGCCGCAGATTACCGGTCGAAAGCGGAACGACAACCACATCGTCCTGATCGGTGCCGCCGAAGCCCGCACCTTTCGGCTCCAGCGTGCCGATGACCTGAAACGGGATTTTCTGGATCAGAATATGTTGTCCGATCGGGTTGCTGCCATCCGGAAACAGTGTCTTGACCACCGTGGCCCCAAGAACGGCGACCGGCGCATAGGACGTCATATCGTTCTGGGTGATGAAATCGCCCGTCGCGAGCTTCCAGGACTTGGCCTCCGAGAAAGCCGGAACCGTGCCGTTGGCCTGTGACTGATAGTCGACATTGCCGCGTCTGAGCGTGACCGTGCCTGTCACTTCCGGCACAGCCGATTTGATGTTCGGCAGTTCGAGAATCGCGTCCGCATCGGCAGGCACAAGCGTTGCAATACTGCCCCCGCGAAAGCCCGGCATGGAGGGGCGCACGAGCACCAGATCGGTGCCCATGGCGTTGATGCGGTCGAGGATCGAGTTTTGCGCGCCGGTGCCGATGGCCAGCATCGTCACCACCGAACTGACACCGATAATGATGCCGAGAAGCGTCAGCACCGTGCGGAAAATATTGGCCCGCAAGGCACGCATGGCCATTTTCACGGCTTCCGAAATATCGGCAATGCGCGCCGCATGCCCGTCGCCCGCCTGTTGCAAACGCTGCGGAGCCTGCCGGTCCGGAATGTCGCGCTTGGTCGTATCGGAAAGGATTTCACCGTCCTTGATCTCGATCAGCCGGTCTGCGCGCTCCGCCACCTCGCGGGCATGGGTGATGACAATGATGGTATGGCCCTGCTGGTGCATGGAGCGCAGCAGTTCCATCACATCCTCGCCGCTCTGGCTGTCGAGCGCGCCTGTCGGCTCGTCCGCGAGAATGATGCGGCCGCCATTCATCAAGGCGCGCGCGATGGAAACACGCTGTTGCTGGCCACCTGATAGCTGGTTGGGGCGGTGGTCGATACGATCACCGAGCTTCAGCGAGTTCAACAATTCGGCAGCACGTTCGTGACGTTCGGCAGCGGGCATTCCGGCATAGATCGCCGGAACCTCGACATTTTCCTGCGCGGTTGATGTCGAGATCAGATTATAGCTCTGGAAGACGAAGCCGAATGTGCGGCGGCGCAATGCGGCAAGTGCGTCGGCATCGAGTGTCGAGACATCCTCGCCGTCGAGCAGATATCGCCCGCCTGTCGGGCTGTCGAGGCAGCCCAGAATATTCATGAGGGTGGATTTGCCTGAACCTGATGCACCCATGATGGCGAGGAATTCGCCGGCATGGATATCGAGGCTGATACCATGCAGAACCTCAACGGCGAGGTCGCCGTTGTGATAGGTCTTGCTGATGCCTTCAAGCCGGATGAGGGGCGCGTCTTGCATGGGCGCTGTCATCAGAAGAAGGACATGCCGCCGGGGCGACGACCGCCACGTGCGTTTGAACTTCCGGCAGGTCCGCCACTGGAAGCGCTGGTGACGACGACCTTGTCGCCTTCTTCCAAACCGCTTTTCACTTCGGCCTGCACACGGTTCCGCACGCCGATTTCAACTGTGCGCTCGGTGAGTGTGCCGCTGGCGTCGACAACCTTGACGATGACTTGTGGCTTTCCGCGGTACTGCCCGTCACGTGGGCGGTCGCCATTGCCTGGTCCCTTGCGCTGGCCCTGTGGGCGTTCGGCCTGCTGGCCTTCCAGGCTACCGGATGGATCGCGGCGCTTGAAGCTGAGAGCGGAGGTCGGAACGAGCAGCACATCCTTGGCCGAATCGATCACGAAATAGACCTGCGCGCTCATATTGATCATGAGTTCGCCGGTCGGATTCGGCACATCGAACAGCGCATAATAAAGCACGACATTGTTTTCCGTCGCTGGTGTCGGCTTGATCTGGCGCAGGGTGCCTGCGAACCGCTTGTCCGGCTGGCCGAGCAGGGTGAAATAGACCTCCATGCCGGGCTTGAGCTTGGAAATATCGGCTTCGGAAACCTGCGCTTCAACTGTCATGACCTTGAGGTCGGCGACCGTCACGACGGTCGGCGCCGTCTGCGATGCATTCAGCGTTTCGCCTTCCTTGGCGGACTGGTCGACAACCGTGCCCTCCATGGGGCTGTTAATCTTGGTATAGCCGAGATCAACCGTGTCGCTGGCCAATTGCGATTGCTGCTGGCGAATCTGTGCGCCAAGCGCTTTCACATCGGCATCCGCTATGGAAAGGTCTGCTTCGGCCTGATCGACCGTCGATTGGGACACGCCTTGCGTGGCAAGCAGGGATTTTTGCCGCGCCGCATTCAGCTTCTTCAGCGTGAGCTGCGCTTCCTTGCTGAGAAGCTGGGCTTTCAGATTGTCGAGCTGCGCGCTGGCGATTTCGACTTTCTTCTCAAAGGGAGAGGGATCGATTTCGGCGATGAACTGGCCTTCCTTGACCTGATCGCCGATTTCCACCTTCACGGCCTTGAGCTGGCCCGAGACCTGTGCGCCGACATTGATGCTGCGCAGGGCGCTGAGTGTGCCAACGGCGGTAATCGCATTTTCGATGTCACCACGCGTAACGGTTTCAGCGAGATAGCTGCCTTTTTCGTTCACGGCGGCCCGCGCATCATAGAAATACCAGCCAGCACCCACAGCAATGGCCGCGGCAGGCAGCCACAACCACCAGCGGCGACGCCTGACGGAAGTGCGCTTTTGCGGCGATGCAGCCTTCTGGTCAGAACCGGATGAAGCGGAAGATGTGCGCAACGAAAACCCCCTGAATTCCTGAGTCCCCACTCACGCGGGAAAGCTCTTATTTGTCCCTGAAAACACCATTGAGGGATGAAAGCCGCTGCGCCTGATCGCTGGTGCGCGCGAATGTTTATCCCAACAAATTGGTGCTTTGCGGTATCTAAACTTTCGCACTCAAGATTTCACCTTAAATATTTGTCATGCAACCAGCCATTGTCGGCGTTGCGCGCGCTGGCGGACGGGAAGGGGCAAGCGTTGGGCGCAGGTGCTTGTAGACAAGGATAGGCGCTCATTTAGTTATTTTCTTATGCAACCTGTAGTTATAATTTACCTTGAGTTGAATAAGGTTTTGCTGCTTCTATCTATTTAGCTTTTATTAAATTATTTTATGTTGATATGGTGTAGACGGCGATATCATGAGTAATTACGATAATAAAATCGAACGCATTTCTTCTGGCGAACAGTTGAGTGCGCGTGCATGAAGCACGTTCATTCGTAATGTATATACAACTAAGTTTATCTGCTCTTGGACGGGAGGGCATATGGACTGTGGGGGCACAGTTAGAACGATTAATCTCCCCTTATTGAAAAGAAAAATACGGCTTCCTGATAGTTTAAAATCGACTGTTCTTTTTTCCCGCAATAAAGCGGGAACTGCGGCAGTTGAGTTTGCGATATTGGCACCGGTTTTTCTGTTGCTGCTGATGGGCGTCATCGCCTTCGGCATCTATCTGGGGGCGGCAAATGCGGTGCAGCAACTTGCTGCGGACGCAACACGCACGGCGCTTGCGGGGATTGACGCGACGGAGCGGCAAACGCTGGCTGCGACTTATATCCAGAAAAACGCGGCCAAATATTCGCTGATCAATCCAGCGCAGATACAGACCACGATTGACAATGCGGCGTCGGATCCGAGCCAGTTTACGGTCACGATCAGCTATAACGCGGCCAATCTGCCGATCTGGAATTTGATGACCGGATTGCCGCTACCCGGCAAGACGATCACGCGTGCTTCGACAATCCGGCTCGGGGGAACATGATATGTGGGCGGGGGCCTTACGTTTTCTTCAGGCGCGCAACGGCAATCTGGCCACCATGGCAGCCCTTGTCACGCCGATATTTCTGGCAATTGCCGCTCTCACCATCGATTCAAGCTCGCTCTATCTGGAGCGACGACAATTGCAGAACATGGCCGATCTCGCCGCGATCAGTGGTGCAAGCGCGATTGGAACTGCCAGCGACGCCGTCAAAAAGCAATTGCTGGCCAATGGGCTCACTCCCGTCATGATGACGGGGACGTATGCCCCCTCTGTGGTCAAGGGCAAGACGGATAATCTCACACGTGTCTGGGTGGAGACCGGCAACTACACCGCCGATAAATCGGTGGCTGTGGGGTCGCGTTTCGTGGCGGGCGGCACAAGCCCTGATGCTGTGCGGGTGACGCTCGCAAAGCCCGGCAATCTCTATTTCGGTCAGGCGCTGATGGATCGCCCTGCAGTTGGTGCGAGTGGTATGGCTGCCTCCCATGCGGAAGCGGCTTTTTCCATCGGTTCACGACTGGCCAGTCTGAACACGGATCAGAGCGTACTCAATGGGCTGCTGGGCGGCTTGCTGGGCACTTCTCTCAATCTCAAGCTGGTGGATTATAACGCGCTAGCCGCCACCGATATCAATCTGCTTGGCTTTCTCGACAAGCTTGCTCCGCAGGTCGGCTTGACCGCCGGAACATATGATCAGTTGTTGAATACAAACGTCTCGGTGGGCGTGCTGGCAAAGGTGATGGCCGATGTCGTGACCAACAATGCGACGGCCAAGGCGGCACTTAATCTTTTGGGAAAAGACGCGGCGGCGCTTGCCACCAAATTGCCGGTAGGAAAACTGTTGGGGCTTGGTTCTCTGGCGAACGCCAGCATCGGGTCAGCGGGCAATTACAACATAACAGCCAATGTGTTGCAGATGATTACTGCCGCAGCCATGCTCGGCGGAAAGCATCAAATCTCTTTGGGTAGTGGTGTGAGCGTTTTGGGGTTAACCAAAATCACTGTTAGCCTCACGATCGGAGAGCCTGCACAGCAGACACCGTTTTTCAGAGTTGGTGCTGCCGGCTCCTTCGTGCGGACAGCTCAAATCAGGCTGCAGCTCAACATAACTATAGGCACCGGCTCGGGTGCTCTCCTAGGGGTTGAATTACTCAATCTGAACTTGCCGTTAGCAATTGATATTGCTTCGGCTGAGGGCGAGTTGAAAAGTGTAAGCTGTCCCTCAGGTCCCAAAAGCGCGAAAGTGGTTGTTGCTGCAACGCCAGGTTTGGCCGGTGTTTACCTTGGGGATGTTGGTAGCTCTTTTACTGATTTCAATCAAAGACCGTCAGTGCAGCAGGCAAGTATTGCCTCTGTGAGGGTTGTTGTGCTGGGTATTCCCGTAATAAACGGAATCGATCTCAATGCTAAGGCGGCGATCAGTTTAGGAAATAAGAAGACAACGTTGTTGACTTTTAATTATAGCGACATCGAAAATAAAAAGACGCAAACCGCATATTCCCAAGAGGTGGTGTCATCGCTTTCAGCTTCTCTTTTGAAGAATATCCAGATTGATCTGTCTATACTTGGGATCATCAAACTGTCTCTGGGAGAAGTGCTCGGCCTCGTTGGCGCGATTTTGACCCCGGTCGCACCTGCCGTTGACAACTTGATCTTCGGTCTACTCGATCTCCTCGGTGTCAAGTTGGGTGAAGCTGATGTGCAGGTTACCGGCGTGATCTGCCAACAGGCGGCGCTGACGCAGTAAACTCCAGACAAAAAAGCCGGGCGAAATGCCCGGCTTTTTCAATCGTCGTTCTCACTCGATCAGGCTGTGCCGGTCGAGCCGAAGCCGCCAGCGCCGCGTGCGGTCTCGGTCACTTCGGCGCGTTCCTCGATTTTCGGCTGCACCACCGGCGCAAAGACCGCCTGTGCGATGCGCATGCCGCGTTCGATGCGGAAATCGTCGTCACCCAGATTGACCAGCAGCACCTTCACTTCGCCGCGATAATCGGAATCGATGGTTCCCGGCGTGTTGAGGCAGGTGATGCCATTTTTGAAGGCGAGGCCGGAGCGCGGGCGAATCTGCACCTCATAGCCTTCCGGGATTTCGAAAATCAGGCCGGTTGGCACCAGCGTCCGCCGTCCGGGCAACAGCACGATCTGCCGGTCTTCGGCAACGGCCGCGCGCAGGTCCATGCCTGCGGAACCGGAGGTTTCATAGGCGGGGAGATCAAGGCCATTCGCATGTTCGAGGCGAATGATGCCGAGCGTTGGTGCTTGAGCGGATGCTGCGGTCATGAGGGAGCCTTTCCTGCGGGGATTCAAATTGGCGACGCTCATACGTGAAAACAGATCAAAGGTGTACCGCCTATTTGGCGTTTTGCAATGATAGTACGGCACAGGATCATGTTTTTATCGGATGGAGTGTTCCCCGTCAGTGCATGATGAGGCCGCCATCCACAGCATATTGGCTGCCCGTGACATAGGATGCATCGTCGGAAAGCAGAAACAGAGCCACCGCCGCTGCCTCGTTGGCGGTGCCAGCGCGACCGAGCGGCACCTGATCCAGCACGAAACGCTCGAAACCGTTGCGGGCTTCCTTGGGCAGAAAATGCCGGAAGTTGGTTTCGATGGGGCCGGGCACCAGAACATTGACCCGTATGCCACGCGGGGCCAGCGCCGAAGCCCAGGATCGCGCCATGGCGACAACGGCGCCCTTGGTGGCCGCATAAAGGCTTGTCGCCGCAGCGCCTTCATATGTGGAACTGGAGGAGGTCAGAACCACCGAACAACCCGGATTGAGAAGATCGGACAGGCTGGCAAGCTGGAGAACCGGCCCGCGCACATTGGCGGCCATCATGTCATCGAAGGCGGCTGCCGTGATCTGTTCCGGCGCGCCGATGGTTGCGAAGGCAGCATTCAGCCACAGGCCGTCCAGTCCGCCCTTCGAACGAATAGCCGCAGCCAGCGCTTCTGCCGAGGCCGGATCGGCAGCGTCGTTCTTCAACACCTGCGCCTTGTCGCCCAGTTCCTGCGCAACCGATGCGAGGCGTTCGTCGTTCAGTCCCGTGATGACGGTCGTGCCACCCTCAGCAATGATGCGGCGAGCGCCGGCCAGCCCCATGCCGCTCGTTCCGCCGGTGATGAGTACCCGCTTTCCGTCAAATCTTTTCACGAGGTTTCCTTCCGTCAATGCGCCATCAACGAGAATGCGCACTTTTGCCATGTAGGCATGCCGTTGTGAGAAGCAACGGTTTTAGCGCATATCGAGCGGAACGGCGGTGGTTTCCTTGATCTCCTCCATCACGAAGGAAGCCGAAACATCCGACAGCGGAACGCTGGCGATCAACTGCTGGTAAAGCCGGTCATAGGCTTTCACGTCGGCAACGCGCGCCTTCAGCACATAATCCAGATCGCCCGTCATGCGATAGACGCCGACGATTTCCGGAAACCGCGCCGTGGCATTGCGGAATTTCGACAGCCATTGCGGATCGTGACTGGATGTGCGCACCAGAATGAAAACGGACAGGCCGCAGCCCACCATCTCGGCATCCACCAGCGCGACGCGCGCCTTGATGATGCCCTCTTCCTCCATGCGCTTCACCCGTCGCCAGCAGGCGTTGCGCGAAAGGTTCACGCGTTCCGATAGAGAATCAACAGACAACGTGCCGTCAATCTGCAGTTCTCCCAATATTTTGCGATCAATTTCGTCAAGTGAAGCTATCATGGTGGGATGATTGTCCCAATTCTATACTAATTTCAAGGATATTTTGAGATTTCATCTTCCGCATTCTTGCTAAAATGATTTTCCAGAAGGGCGCTTTGGCGCCAGACAAAAGAGAAAGAATTTCTCAATCAAACGGGAGCATTTGCAATGACCACGCGTATTACCCGCATTTTCACCGAACATCCCTCATCGGTCGATGAGACCTATTTCGAGCATATGGCCTTTGCATCGCGGTTTTCATTCAAGCTGTTTGGAGCGGCATTTGCTGCTTTGATCCATGCATTTTTGCCATTTTTGTTCGAAAAGACTGCGAGCACCATTGTCCGTCAGCTTTACGAGCGGACGCATAACAGAGGTCGCTGAGTTACGCGGTTTCCGCTTTCGGGCGACACGTTTGTATCGGATCGCACATGTGCCGTTGGGCAGCCTATCTCGGACCTGAGACCTATCTGGAAGACATTATTTCGTCTCCCTGTCATTCGCTCGTGGCGCAGAGCCACGACGCGCATGAAGCCAAAACACGCACAAATGGCGACGGTTTTGGCGTTGCCTGGTATGGGCATCGCACCGAGCCGGGCCTTTATCGGGATATTCTGCCCGCATGGTCCGATCAGAATCTGGGTAGCTTGGCGCGACAAATCCGGTCGCGCCTTTTTCTTGCGCATGTGCGCGCCTCGACAGGCGGGCTGACCAGCCGTTCTAACTGTCACCCCTTCGTTTCGGGGCGCTGGAGCTTCATGCATAACGGGCAGATCGGTAGTTTCGACCGATTGCGCCGCAGGCTTGAAGCGCATTTGAGCGATCACGTCTATGCGCAGAAGCACGGCGCAACCGATTCCGAACTGATCTTTCTGCTGATGCTGGAATTCGGCCTCGACGGTGATCCGGTTCAGGCGATGAAGCGCATGGTCGCCACGATTGTGGACGAAGCCGGGAAGGCCGATGTGCCGCCATTTCTGCGGTTGACCGCTGCCTTCTCAGACGGCAACCAGCTTTACGCGATCCGCTATGCCACTGATGCTTTTGCGCCGACGCTTTATACCGCGACGCTTGGCGCATCGTCCGGCATTTGTGTGGTGTCGGAGCCGCTGGATGGCGAAGCCGCCAACTGGATGGCTGTACCGGCAAACAGTTTTGTCACTGTCTCCCGGCAGGGCCGCATCGCCATTGATGGCTTTGAGGGGACCATGGCGCTCGCACAGGACATAAAAGCCTAGGCGTTGCCAATCAGAATACCCGCTGCCAGAACCAATGCGCCGCCCAGCACGACTTGCAGGACCGAGCGGAAGAATGGCGTTTCCATGAAGCGGTTCTGGATGAAGGCGATGGCCCAGAGTTCGAAGAACACGATAACGACTGCCAGAGACGTAGCGGTCCAGAAATCCGTGATCAGATAGGGCAGAGCGTGGCCGAGGCCGCCGAGTGCCGTCATGATGCCGCAGGACAGGCCGCGTTTGATCGGCGATCCGCGACCCGACAGCTTGCCGTCATCGTGAATGGCTTCCGTGAAACCCATCGAGATGCCCGCGCCAACCGAGGCTGACAGGCCGACGAGAAATGTCTGCCAGGTATCCTGCGTGGCAAAGGCGGCAGCGAAGATCGGCGCAAGGGTCGAGACCGAACCGTCCATCAGGCCTGCAAGGCCGGGCTGGACATAGGTGAGGATGAACTGCTTGCGCTCAAGCGCGCGTTCCTCGTCCTGCACGTTTTCGGGTGTCAGTTCATGTTCCAGCGATTCGGCCTTCACCTCGTGCTGTTTTTCCTGAAGCGCCAGATCGCCCAAAAGCTTGCGCGTGCCCGCATCGGTGACGCGCTTCGCCGCTTCCACATAGAAGCGGTAGGCCTGATCTTCCATTTCAGACGCCGCGTCGCGCACCTTGTCGATGCCCAGCGGACGTACCAGCCAGTCGGGCTTGCGGTCGTAATAGCCGCTGACATGCTCGCGGCGAATGAGCGGAATATGGTCGCCGAACCGCGCCCGGTGCCGCTCGATCAGCGCATCGCGGTGCCCGTGCTCTTCTTCCGCCATCTGTTCGAAAATCTTGGCCGATTGCGGGAACTCTTCGCGCAGGCCATCGGCGTAAGCAAGATAGATGCGCGCATCATCCTCTTCAGACGAGATGGCAAGCGCCAGTATTTCCTGTTCGGAAAGCGAATCGAACGGGCGGCGACCGTTGCGGAAAAATCGACTCAGCATAATCATATCCATCAGTTTAGAATTATTCTAAATTTATAATCAGCATGCTGAAAGTCAAGTCTTGCGATGCAGTGCTGTTTGGCGCATTACATTTCGGCTCCGGTAAAACGGGGTTTTGTAAAGCAATGACATGACGGAAAAGCCAGAAAAGAACAGGATCGATGGCATCGATGAACACACACGCGCAAGGCAATAGCCCCCGTCCACTCACCGGACAGGATTTCCGCACCCTCGGCCTTTCGGCCCTTGGCGGCGCGTTGGAGTTTTATGATTTCATCATCTTCGTATTCTTTGCCAGTGTGATCGGGCATCTGTTCTTTCCACCGGACATGCCGGACTGGCTGGTCATGATCCAGACCTTCGGCATTTTCGCAGCCGGTTATCTGGTGCGCCCGGTCGGCGGCATTGTGCTGGCGCATTTCGGCGACAAGTTCGGTCGCAAGCGGGTTTTCGCTTTCTCAGTGTTTCTGATGTCGATCTCGACATTGGCCATGGCCTGCCTGCCCACCTATGCGACGCTGGGTGTCGGCGCGCCGATCCTGCTGATCGTTTTTCGCATGTTGCAGGGCGCGGCCATTGGCGGCGAGGTTCCCGGCGCCTGGACCTTTGTGGCGGAACATGTGCCTGCCAACCGGGTCGGCATGGCCTGTGGCTTCCTCTGTTCCGGCCTGACGCTCGGCATCATGATTGGCTCGCTGATCGCAACGGCAATCAACTGGATTTTTACCCCGGAAGAACTGTCCGCCTATGCATGGCGCATTCCGTTCTTCATTGGCGGTATTTTTGGTCTGCTCGCGGTTTATCTACGGCGCTGGTTGGCGGAAACGCCGATCTTTACCGAAATGAAGAACAGCCATCTGCTCAAGGACAAGCTGCCGCTCAAGACGGTGCTGCGCGAGCATATGCATGGTGTCATCATTTCCGTGCTTCTAACCTGGATTCTGTCAGCCGGTATCGTCGTGACCACGCTGATGACCGCGACCTTCCTGCAAAAGCTTTACGGCTACAGCCCGTTGCAGTCGCTTGCCGCGACCAGCTTCGGCACGCTTTTCCTGATGTTCGGCACAGTGACTGCCGGGTCGATTGTCGACCGCATCGGTAGCGGGCGCTTTTTTGCGGTGGCCGGTGTGTTCTTTGGCATCGCCACCTTCGTTTTCTACAGCTTTGCCGGCACGTCGCTGCCGGTGCTGTTTGCGCTATATGCGGTCATGGGACTTTCCGTCGGCATGGTTGGCGCGGTGCCCTATGTCATGGTGCGCGCATTCCCGGCCCCGGTTCGGTTCTCGGGCCTGTCGTTTTCCTACAACATTTCCTATGCGGTATTCGGTGGCCTGACGCCCGTGATCGTGACGACGATGCTCGCGGTCAACCCGATGGCACACGCCTGGTATCTGGTCTTTATCGCTGTGCTGACCAGCGGTCTCGGCCTCTATCTCATGGCGCGCAGTGATCAGGTGGAAGGGGCCATCGGCCTTGATGATCTGCCGGTTGGGACTGCTGTTCCACACAGGAGCTAACAAAAGGGCCGCATCAGCGGCCCTTTCTTTTTTATGTTTAGTGCGCCGCCAGTTTGGCGGCACCCGGTTCCTTGTCGTGGACGGCGAAGCGATCCACCATATCGGCGCTGGCTTCATTAAAGCCGATCACCGACACATTGGTGCCGCTGGCGCGATATTTCAGGACAATCTTGTCCAGTGCGCCAACCGAAGTGATGTCCCACAGATGTGCATGGCTGACATCGATGGTGATCTTCTTGGCAGGCTTGGAGAAATCGAACGCGGCGATAAAATTCTGCGCCGAAGCGAAGAAAATCTGGCCCTGAACGGTATAGATGCGTTCGCTGCCGTCGCTGTTTTCGGTCTCGGTGACGCGGAACATCTTGGCGACCTTGCCCGCGAAGAACACGCCGGAAAGCAGAACGCCAACAAGCACGCCTTTCGCCAGATCATGCGTTGAAACGACGGTGACGACCGTTGCCAGCATGACGAAGGACGAGGATGGCGGGTTGCGGCGCAGATCGAGGATCGACCGCCACGAGAATGTGCCGATGGATACCATGATCATCACGGCCACCAGTGCCGCCATCGGAATGATGCGCACGAGATCGTCGAGAACGAGAATCAGGAACAGCAGAAAGGCCCCCGCCACGAAGGTCGAAAGCCTGCCGCGTCCACCGGACGAAACATTGATCACCGATTGCCCGATCATCGCGCAGCCGCCCATGCCGCCAATCAGCGCCGAGGCGATATTGCTCGTGCCCTGACCGATACATTCCTGGCTCTTATTGCTGGTCGTGTCGGTCATGTCGTCGACAATCTGGGCGGTCATCAGCGATTCGAGCAGTCCGACCGCTGCGAGCGTGATCGAATAGGGCAGAATGATCTGCAAGGTTTCGAGTGTCAGCGGCACTTGTGGCAGGGCGAAAACCGGCAATGCGGATGGCAATTCACCGAGATCGCCCACGGTGCGAAGATCCATCCCGCTCCACCAGGCCAGTGCGGTGAGAACGGCAATGGCAACCAGCGGGGAGGGGATCGCCTTGGTCAGGCGCGGGAACAGATAGATGATGGCAAGGCCACCCGCGATCATCCAATAGGTCTGGACCGGCACGTGGATCAGTTCCGGCAACTGCGCCATGAAAATGAGGATCGCCAGCGCATTGACGAAGCCGGTGATGACCGACCGCGACACGAAGCGCATCAGGCGTCCGAGTTTCAGGAAACCTGCAAGGATTTGCAGGAAGCCCATCAGAATGGTGGCGGCAAAGAGATATTGCAGCCCGTGTTCCTTGACGAGTGAGACCATCACCACGGCGGTTGCAGCCGTGGCGGCTGAAATCATGCCGGGGCGTCCGCCGGTAAAGGCGGAAACGCAGGCAATGGCGAAGGAAGCGAAAAGGCCGATCTTCGGATCGACCCCGGCGATGACCGAAAAGCCGATGGCTTCCGGAATAAGGGCAAGTGCTACGACGATGCCGGAAAGAATATCGCCGCGAATATTGGAGAACCACTCGCGGCGGTAGGCAGCAAGACGTGTCATTGAATTTTCCGCAAATAGAAGACGGGCGTTGAGAGCCGTCCGATTCAACATGGCCGATTGTAAAAATGGGGATGTTGTTGCGTTGTCTGGCGGATAGGCGGCCAGAAGAGCCACCCGGGCTTTCACCGGGTCCTTGCGAATGCGCTTGTATAAACAAAAAGAACGCAGCAGGGCAATAACCCGCTGCGTTTTCTATTGTTCTATATTGAATAGATCAGAGAATCTTCTGCATGAAGGTCAGATCGAGCCAGCGGCCGAATTTCTGGCCGACCTGTTTCAAGGTACCGCAATCCTCAAAACCCTGCGATCTGTGCAGCGCGATGGACGCCGCATTGCCCGCTTCAATGCCAGCCACCAGCACATGCACCTTGCGGCGGCGCGCTTCTTCCACCAGCTCGGCCAGCAAGGCGCGACCAATGCCGCCGCCCCGCGCATCGCTTGCTACATAAACCGACAGTTCGGACGAATGGCGGAAGCCTTCAAAGGGCCGGAAAGGACCATAGCTGGCATAGCCGACGACTTTGCCGTCGCGCTCGGCCACCAGCACCGGGAACCCGTCGCGATTGCGGCCTTCGAGCCATAGGCGCCGATTTTCCAGATCGACCAGTGTTTCATTCCAGATGGCGAGCGTGTTTTCGACCGCATCATTATAGATGGCGAGGAGCGTCGGGAGGTCGGCTGCCGTCGCATGGCGGATGGAGAGGGTCATTTCAGATGCCTTTGTAAAAGATCGTGGTGGCGCAGGGGCTACCATCGGGGAAAAGCGCGTAATTCGGAATGATGCCGACAGGCTGCCAGTCAAGATGCGTATAGATCGCTTCGGCGGGGCTGCCGGTGACTGTGTCGAGGCAGATGAGTGTTTTGCCTCGGCTGCGAGCTTGCAGTTCTGCCTGTTCCAGCAGTTTGCGCGCAAGGCCGAGGCCGCGCGCCTTGCGGTGGACGAGCAGCTTTTTCAGGTCAGCGCGGTGCGGCTGATTGGGCATTTGGGAGAGACCAAGCTGAACCGTGCCGACGATCTCGCCTTCATGTTCAGCAACGATGAGCAGCGTATCGCCGTTCTCGGCTTCGCGGGCGATACGGGTCCAGTACGGCGTAAAATCCTGCGGCTCGCACGGGGCCATGAATCCGACCGATGCGCCACCCATGACGCAATCCGCCAGGATTTCGGCGAGCGCGGGGATGGCTCGTTTCGCTTCTTCCGCATTGAGAACGTGAATCATTGGTCGGTCTTTCAGAGGCTGCCGCGGCGTTCGAGCACGATGGCGTAGCGCGCAAGGGTCGAGCCTGGATTGTGAAAGGTGATACCAGCCATGATCGGCATATAAAGGCAGTCGCCGGGCTTGAGGCTGTAATGCGTGTCGCCAACGGTCATTTCCATCTCACCGGCAAAGAGCCACATATGCTGCGTGATGCCAGCATTGGCGGTCTGCGGCGCGAAAGTGACCTTGCCGCCAGCTGGAAACTCGACCTCGATCATGTCGACATTCGAGCCGGTGCCGGGTGGAGAAACCGACCGGCGCACATAGCCGGTGTCGGGATCGCGCCAGACGGGCTGGCGATCATGGGGAAGGTGGGGCGAGGGCGGAGCTTCCGCATCGCCGAAAAAGGCCGAAAGCGAAGTGCCAAGGGCGGCGCAAATGCGCGCCAGAAGCTGGGCCGTCGGGCTTGTCTCGCCACGCTCGATCCGCGAGATCATGGCCCGGCTCACACCGGAAGCATCGCCCAGCGCATCCAGCGTCATGCCTTGCGCCAGACGCAGGCGGCGCAGGTTCTCGCCAATGGCATTGTCGAGTTGTTCGATTGCATTTTCCATTATGTTAGAAATAATATCTATTATAATGGAGTCAAGCGATTTCGGATACATTGAGCTGCAACTGCTACGAATGGCAGTTTAATTTAATATATTTTTAATATATTGTTTCTTTATCAGAAAAATTACTTTTAATAATAAATATAAGGATATAGATATGAGTCTACGTAGAAATATAGATGTCTATAAAGGCAATGATTTCATTTCAGGATCTAAGTATAGTGTAATTATTTCTTCACTTGAGTATCACGGCGTGGCACCGGAGGGCGGCGACAAGGGAATTTACGTTGCATACAGAAGTGGCGGAGGTGCATTTAGATTATTCATTTCAAATGATGATTTTGCAATGCAGATCAAGCTAAATACTGTAATTTCAATTTTCAGCGGCTCAAAAGAAGAGACTCCGTTTGTTGTGTTTTTCCTGAACTATAAATCAGATTCAGAATCAGCACTTATCGACTTGTGGTATTAGGCGTCCTCTCATGAAACATACCTTTCACAGTTTCAGAATGTGAAAGGTATGTTTTCAAGAATATTAGAATCAGCCCTGCGCCTTCAGCTCCAAACGGCGGCGATGCAGGACCGGCTCGGTATAACCGTTCGGCTGTTCGCGACCCTTAAAGACGAGGTCGCAGGCAGCCTGAAAGGCAATGGACATGTCGAAGTTGGCAGCCATCGGGCGATAGAGCGCATCGCCTTCATTCTGCTTGTCGACGACAGCGGCCATGCGCTTCATGGTTTCCATGACCTGCGCTTCCGTGACAACGCCATGGTAGAGCCAGTTGGCGAGGTGCTGGGCGGAAATACGCAGCGTCGCACGGTCTTCCATCAGGCCGACATTGTTAATGTCCGGCACCTTCGAGCAGCCGACGCCCTGATCAACCCAGCGCACGACATAGCCCAGAATGCCCTGTGCGTTGTTGTCGATTTCCTTCTGGATGTCTTCCGGCGTCCAGTTCGGACGGCTGGCGACCGGCACCGACAGAATATCGTCGAGCTTGGCGCGCGGGCGGCTCTTCAGCTTTGCCTGAACGGCGGCAACGTCCACCTGATGATAGTGGGTGGCGTGCAGCGTGGCGGCGGTTGGCGACGGCACCCAGGCGGTGTTTGCACCAGCCTTCGGATGGGCGATCTTCTGTTCCAGCATTGCCGCCATCAGGTCAGGCATGGCCCACATGCCCTTGCCGATCTGCGCGTGGCCGGAAAGGCCGCATTCGAGACCGATATCGACATTCCACTGCTCATAAGCCCCGATCCAAGCGGCCTGCTTCATGTCGCCCTTGCGGATCATCGGGCCAGCTTCCATCGAGGTATGGATCTCGTCGCCGGTGCGGTCGAGGAAGCCGGTATTGATGAACACAACGCGATCCTTGGCGGCGCGAATGGCTTCCTTGAGATTGATGGTCGTGCGGCGTTCCTCGTCCATCACGCCCATCTTGAGCGTGTTGGGCTGCATGCCGAGCAGTTCTTCGGTCCGGGTGAAGATTTCATTGGCGAAAGCCACTTCTTCCGGGCCGTGCATCTTCGGCTTCACGATATAGACCGAACCTTCGCGCGAATTCATGTGACGGCCATTGGGGCCGATATCGTGCAGGGCGATCAGGCTGGTGAAGGCTGCATCCATGATGCCTTCCGGCACTTCATTGCCCTCAGTGTCGAGAATGGCCGGATTGGTCATGAGGTGGCCGACATTGCGAACCAGCATCAGCGAGCGGCCCTTGAGCGTCAGGCCGGAGCCGTCGGCACCGTGATAGCTGCGGTCGCCATTGAGGCGGCGCGTCATCTGCTTGCCGTTCTTTTCGAACGTGTCTTCCAGCTTGCCGTTCATCAGGCCGAGCCAGTTGCGATAGACCGCAACCTTGTCTTCGGCATCGACGGCGGCAATCGAATCTTCGCAATCCTGAATCGTGCTGATGGCCGATTCCAGAACCATATCGGCAATATGCGCCGGATCGGTCTTGCCAATCGGATGATCGGCATTGACGACGATATCGACATGCATGTTGTTCTTGGCTAGCAGCACATTGGTCGGGTTGGCGGCATCGCCATTATAGCCCTTGAACTGGCTTGGGTCTTTGAGAGCCGTGGCGGAGCCATCGGTGCGCTTGATGTCGAGCTTGCCATCCTTGATGGAAAGGCCAGCAACTTCGGCCCATTTGCCGGAGGCAAGCGGAGCACTTTCATCGAGGAAATTCTTCGCCCAGGCGATAACCTTTTCGCCGCGCTTCGGATTGTAGCCCTTGCCCTTTTCCGCGCCATCGGCATCGGAAATCGCATCGGTGCCGTAAAGCGCATCATAAAGCGAACCCCAACGTGCATTGGCGGCGTTGAGCGCATAGCGTGCGTTCATGACCGGCACGACGAGCTGCGGACCGGCAATATGGGTGATTTCCGGATCGACATTGGCGGTCGAAACGGAGAACTCCCCGCCTTCCGGCAGGAGGTAACCAATATCTTTCAGGAACTGCTGGTAATCCGCCTGGCTATAACCCTTGTCGCGGTTTTCCTTGTACCAGCTGTCGATCTTCGCCTGCATGTCGTCGCGCTTTTTCAGAAGCGCCCGGTTCTTCGGGGCAAGATCGCGAACGATGGCGGCAAAGCCTTTCCAGAACGTGTCCGGATCTACACCGGTGCCGGGGGCGGCCTCCTTCGCCAGAAACTCCACGAGTTCCGGGGCAACACGCAAACCTTCGATTTCGACGTAATTGCTCATGGCTTGGCCTCCTTCAGAATAAACACAACTATCGCCAGCGCTTTTACCGCCAGCTATCCTGTTGCCTTTGAACCGCTTTGGCGCGCTTTCGTCAATCGGTGCGCGGGCACATCATTTGTGACGCTGGGGCGAAAATCACCGCTCCAGTTTCAACATGTCGCGAATATCGTTCGGGGTGGAACCCTGTTCGCGTAGCGATGCAAGAGCGGTATCCTTGCGGCTTTTCGACAGTTTCAGCCCGTCATCACCCAACACCAGATGGTGGTGGTGATAAAGTGGTTCCGGCAGGTCGAGGAGCTTTTGCAGGAGACGATGCACTGCGGTCGCTTGGAAGAGATCGCTGCCGCGCACGACATGGGTAACGCCTTGCAGGGCATCGTCCACCACCACGGAAAGATGATAGCTGGTTGGCGTGTCCTTGCGTGCGATGATCACGTCACCCCATTTGGCGGGGTCGGCGGCAATGCGCCCCGTTTCGCCATCCGGCCCCGTGCCGCTTTCTTCCCAGAACAATGGCTCGCCCGCAGCGGCCAGAGCCTTTTCCATATCAAGACGCCAGGCATAGGCAACGCCCGAGACGATCCGTTCCAGCCGCTCTTTTTCGGAGAGGTTGCGCTCGCCGCTTGGATAAAGCGGCGTCCCGTCGGGATCGGACGGCCAGTCCTTGCCCTTGGCGTGGGCTTCACCGATCCGCTCGCGCACTTCGCCACGGCTGAGAAAGGCTGGATAGACGAGGCCCTTGTCGGCCAGTTTTGTCAGCGCATTGCGATATTCGCCGAAATGTTCCGACTGGCGGCGCACGGGCTTTTCCCATGAAAGGCCAAGCCAGTGCAGATCGTCGTAAATGCCCTGTTCAAGCTCCGGCGTGCAGCGCGCCGTGTCGATATCTTCCATGCGCAGCAGAAAGCGACCGTCGATTTCGTTCGCCATGCGTGCATTGAGAAGGGCTGAATAGGCATGGCCGAGATGCAATTGGCCATTGGGGCTTGGTGCGAAGCGAAAGACGGGTCTGGTCATGATTGTGGCAGTTGCCGGTTCTTATTGATTGTCATTGAGGCACATTGGTACTTTGTTGGTGATTGAAATGAAAGGCCACAGCATGCAGCGCATCGATACATTGGACGATATAGAGGCAGGCCTCGAAGCGCTGGTGCTTGCCGATGAGCGGCTGGCCGATATTCGCAGCCGCGCCCATGCCGTGCCGCTGCGCCGCTCACAGCCCGGCTTTGAAAGTCTGGCTTCCATTATCGTGGCGCAGCAGGTTTCAACCGCAAGCGCTGCGGCCATCTGGGCGCGGTTGAAACAGGCGATCGATCCGCTGACGCCGCAGGCCTATATTGACGGCGGCGAGGAGGCATGGCGGTTTGCCGGCCTGTCGCGGCCCAAGCAAAGGACGCTTCTGGCTGTGTCGCAGGCGCTGGCGGATGACGGGCTTGATCTGCACGGGCTTTGCGACTTGCCTGCGGAGGAAGCTATTGCCGCTCTCACGGCGATAAAGGGCATCGGGCCGTGGACGGCTGAAGTCTATCTGCTGTTTGCAGCCGGTCATCCGGATGTGTTTCCGGCGGGCGATGTGGCGCTGCAAGCAGCCGTCGGCCATGCCTTCGCGCATGAAACGCGCCCGGACGCCAAAGCGTTGCGGCTTTTGGCGGAAGATTGGGCGCCCTGGCGCGGCGTTGCGGCGCGATTGTTCTGGGCCTATTACGCGGCAATCAAGGGGCGCGAGGCGGCCCCACTTTTGTAGATGCTTCTGTAAATGTTGCGTGTTTCCGGTGGCATAAATGCGTTTCCGCTTCACAATCCTGTCACGTCGGGCTTACATTATCCGCATCAGCTGATGACGGTATTTCGATTCGCAGAAGCTTGATTTTCTGCTGATTGCAGTCCCGTCCTCGCGAGGTTGGAGCGTCGTTGTTGCGCCCACAATGGACGCGCGGCGCTCCGATGAAGAGCGCAATTCCGCTTGGAAAGTCGTCGTTTTCGCCCTTTCTCGGAGTTGCTCTGAAGGAGGTGCGTCCTTGACCATTGCAGTCTCACCCCGGACCGTCTCGACGAGTGGCTTGCCCGCTCTGGTCCTCAATGCGGATTATCGTCCGCTCAGTTATTATCCCTTATCGCTCTGGTCATGGCAGGATGCGATCAAGGCGGTCTTTCTCGAACGCGTGAATATCGTCGCGGAATACGATCAGATCGTTTCCTCGCCGTCTTTCTCCATGCGTGTTCCGAGTGTGATCTGCCTGAAGGATTATGTGAAGCCGCCACGCTATCCGGCGTTTACGCGCTTCAATCTCTTCCTGCGTGATCGTTTTGAGTGCCAGTATTGCGGCTCGCCGCATGACCTGACCTTCGATCACGTCACCCCGCGTTGCCATGGCGGCGAGACGACGTGGGAAAATGTGGTCGCCGCATGCTCACCATGCAATTTGCGCAAGGGCGGTCTCATGCCTGCCGCTGCGCATATGTGGCCGCGTCAAAAGCCGGTCATGCCGACCGTGCAGGATCTGCACAATAATGGTCGTCTTTTCCCGCCCAACCATCTGCACGATAGCTGGCTCGATTTTCTGTATTGGGATGTCGAACTGGAGCCTTGACGCATGTTGCGCAAAACCGCGTAGCAATCTTGCGACAACAATATGCGAAAAAAGAAGACCTAAGCCCCCTCAGAATCTTCCCTTACTTCCCACTCTTCGCAAAAGCGCCGTAGTAGCCGATGGCTGCAAAGAGCAGACTTGCGACGACATTCCATCCGGCAAAGGACAGACCGAGGAAAAAGCCGGGTGCGCTGTCGCATGCAGGCGGATGCGTGTTGAGGTCACCTAAGAGATTACCCGCATCCAGCGTGACTTTCATCGTCGCCGCGCTGCAATCGGTGGGGCCGGGCCAGTATTTCAGCTCAACGCCCGTGTGATAGGCGGCCAGCGCCAGACCATAGGTCATCAGCAGCGCGCCGATCAGGATCAGGCCGCGCGTCAGGATTGGCGGCCACTTCAATCCATAAGAAAGCCACGCTACTGCCAGAACCGGTACGCCAATATAATAAGGCATGCGCTCTTCAAGGCAGAGCTTGCATGGCATGAAGCCCGCAAGGTGCTCGAAGCCAAGGGCGGTGCCGACGGTTGCGGCCAGACCGACCGTCATGATGCCAGCGGTCCAAACCTGAACCTTGCCAACCGGATTATTGAGTGCAAATGCCATCTGAAATTTCCTGACGCAGCTCTTTATATGCAGCTAAACTAAGATAGAGGCTTGTTTCCAAGCAATTTATTTTGACCGGCGTGAGGCAGCCGGATCAGGCGTGAAGATATTTCACAGCAAAAAACAGGGCGATGAGCACCACCGCCACGGCGCTGGCGATCAGGCCAAGGCGTTTTTCGATGAAATGGCGGATCGGCTCGCCATAGCGGCGCAGCAGCCAGGCCAGAAAATAGAAGCGCGCGCCGCGTGCTACGATTGCCGATGCGATGAACAGCCAGATATTGACGCCGGCCGCGCCCGACAGGATCGTCACCACCTTGATCGGCGGCAGATGGGCAAGGCCAGATGTAATGAGCATCAGCAAAATGGCGTCGGCGCTGGTCGTGCCGCGCAGCTGCTCGAACGTGTCGAGCTTGCCATACATTTCCAGCACCGGCTTGGCGATCTGTTCATAGGCGTGATAGCCGAGATACCAGCCCGCAATACCGCCAAGCACCGACGAAACGGTGGCGATAAAGGCATAGCGCCAGGCGCGTTCCGGACGGGCCAGTGCCATTGGCAGAAACAGAACATCTGCCGGGACAAGGAAAACCGAACTTTCCACGAAAGCGATGATGGCCAGCCACCATTCGGCTGATTTTCGGGAGGCAAGTGAGATCGTCCAGTCGTAAAGGCGGCGCAGCATGGATTGTCCGGATAATGTGCGGCGGATAGCCGTCGTTGCGATTGCACCGTCTATAAATAAAAAAGACGGCGCGAACAATGCGCGCCGTCTCATTCATTACATTGCAACGATCAGCGCTTGTAGGCGCTGCAGATATATTTGGTTTCTAGATATTCCTCGATGCCGTATTTCGAGCCTTCGCGGCCGAGACCCGATTGCTTGACGCCGCCGAATGGAGCGACCTCGTTGGAGATCAGGCCGGTATTGTGGCCGACCATGCCATATTCGAGGCCTTCGCCGACGCGGATCGCACGGCTGAAGTTCTCTGTATAGAAGTAAGCGGCGAGACCGAAGATCGTATCATTGGCCATGGCCAGCACTTCTTCTTCCGTGTCGAAGGCGAAAAGCGGAGCCAGCGGGCCGAATGTCTCTTCCTGCGCGACGGCCATGTCAGACGTGACGCCGGTGAGAATGCCCGGTTCGAAGAACAGGCCGCCCAGTTCCTTGCCGCCGGTGATGAGCTTTGCGCCTTTCGAAACGGCATCTTCAATATGCGCCTTGACCTTGGTGATCGCCTTTTCCTCGATCATCGGGCCGATGGCGACGCCCGGTTCCGTGCCGTTGCCAACCTTCAGCGCCTTGACCTTTTCAGCGAGCTTTTCGGCGAACTTGTCGTATATGCCGCGCTGAACATAAATGCGGTTGGCGCAAACGCAGGTCTGACCGGCATTGCGATATTTGGAAATCATCGCGCCTTCCACAGCGGCGTCGAGATCGGCGTCGTCAAAGACGATAAACGGCGCATTGCCGCCAAGTTCGAGCGACACTCTTTTGATCGTCGGTGCGCACTGCGCCATCAACAGGCGGCCTACTTCGGTCGAGCCGGTAAAGGAAAGCTTGCGCACAATATCATTGCTGGTCAGTTCGGCACCGATATCGCGTGCCTTGCCGGTCACGATCTGCAACACACCAGCAGGGATGCCAGCCTTTTCAGCCAGAACGCCAAGCGCCAGAGCCGTCAGCGGGGTCAGATCGGCGGGGCGCACGATCATTGTGCAGCCAGCAGCAAGCGCGGGTGCAGCCTTGCGGGTGATCATGGCCGCAGGGAAGTTCCATGGTGTGATTGCTGCGGTGACGCCGACCGGCTGGCGGATCACCGTCAGACGCTGTCCAACCTGCGGGGCAGGGATGGTGTCGCCATAGACACGCTTCGCTTCTTCCGCGAACCATTCAATGAAAGACGCGGCATAGAGCACTTCACCGCGCGCTTCGGCCAGAGGCTTGCCCTGTTCCGACGTCATGATCAGCGCGATATCGTCTGCATTGGCGACAATGAGGTCGAACCATTTGCGCAAAATGCCGGCGCGTTCCTTGGCGGTCTTCGCGGCCCAGCCGGGCAGCGCCTTGGCGGAAGCATCGATAACGTCCTTGATCGTGTCCACCGACAGCGACGGGACGGTGCCGACCACCGAGCCATCAGCCGGGTTTGTCACATTGATGGTCTTGCCGTCAGCCGCATCGATCCAGCGACCGTCGACCAGGCATTTCGATTGAAGCAGCGAGGGGTCTTTCAAGGTGATCATGTCAGATGTTCCGTCCCGGTCTTGCATTGATTAATTGTTCAATATATTGAACAGTCTTCGATATATTGAATTAAACAGATCATGCCGACCAAAGTCAATCACTCAGCCGATGATCTGTTGGGCAGATGGCGAGCAAGCACAGGAATGAAACGATGACTGACCAGGCAGGTTCCCTCAAACTGGTTCCGGCGGTCATGCGCGCGGCCCAGATACTGGATCTAATCGCCAAGGCCGGTGACGGCATAAGCGGGGCGCTGAAACTATCCGATATTGCGCGTCAGGCCGGATTACCCAAAAGCAGCGTGCATGGGCTTTGCCAGACATTGGTTCATCTGAAGCTTCTCAAATTCAATAATGACGGCAGCTTTTCCATGGGGCCGCAGTCGGTGCGCTGGGCCAATGTCTTTCTGGCGGGTAGCGATATTGTCGAGGTGTTTCATGAGGCGGTCGCGCAGGCAGAGGGGCTTGGCGCCTATACGCTGACGCTTTCACATCTCGATGGTCCGGATGTCATCTATCTATCCTGCCGCAATTCCACCGCGCCGCTCGGGATTACGTTCCGCATCGGCATGCGTGTTCCCGCAGTCTTTACGGCGACAGGCAAGGCGATGCTCGCGGCAATGCCGGATGAGGAGCGGGTGCGTCATCTTCCGGAACATTGGCCGGATCTCGCCACACCGGCGAGCGTCGCTTCGCTGAAAGCACTCGAAGTCGAGATGGCTGGTGTAAAAGAGAAGGGCTATTCCCTTGATGACGGCCAGTTGCGCGAAGGCATGTTCTGTATTGGCGCTGCAATCTATGAACAGCCGCACCGTCCCAGCGCGGGCATTGCTCTTTCCATGATGGCGGCAGAGGCTCGTCCCGAAGTGATTGTTGAGATCGGCCGGCGGATGCGAGCGCTTGCGGATGATGTCGCCGAGCGAATGGGCTGGGCTTCCGCGTCAGAATCACCTGTTCAGATTGATGAATAAGGAGTAAATTTCTGTCTTTCTCTCTGTGGAAAAGAAAATCGCTTTTTTGGTGAAACGCGTGTTGACAGTTTGAGAGCTGGGGGCCTATATAGCGCCACAACGAGGGCGGCGACGCTGCTAGCGGCAGGTTGCTTCGTCCTTGAGTTCTGGTGAAAGTGGTTGACTTAGTGTTGGCT
>NZ_VCPE01000026.1 GCF_005938105.1 Brucella haematophila
AGCCAACACTAAGTCAACCACTTTCACCAGAACTCAAGGACGAAGCAACCTGCCGCTAGCAGCGTCGCCGCCCTCGTTGTGGCGCTATATAGGGCGGACTAATCCAAACTGTCAACAAGGGTTGTGAAGTTTTTTGATATTTTTTTGACAGCTTTCCACAGGGTGTCAAATCCCTAGTTTTTGCCACTCTATATATAGGGTGCGAAACATGACGTTGCGGAATGTCGGGCCACAAACCAGCCTCAATAAAAAACTAGTTTCCGCGAAATTCGAAATTTAGCCGTACTGCATCCAGCTTATAGCCAACCCGATGGCATTGTGGATATCGGCGTTTGTCCGCCTCGTCATTGACTTACGCGTCAACGGCAGGCAAAACTCTGATGCCCGTTTGGGAGCCTTCCATAGACAAAGGAAGACACCTTAGCATCGGATCAGCGCATAAGTCGCTTTTCTGACAAGCGATGTTCAAGCACGTTTTCGTGCCATCAGGTTTAGAAGAAGGGCCGACTATAGCAGTATGAAGGATATGGGGCCGAATAATCTCGATCCGGGTGACGAGCCCCCGCTGAGCGTTGGCGGACGGCGGCGGCCTCCAGATCGGCGCGAAGTTTCGGCACGCTGGCTTGCCGGCACCTTCCTGACTGGCGTTACCTCCTGCATGCTGATTGGCGTTGCTCTTTTCGCGGCCCTTGACGGGCGCGAGCAATTGGCGACCCCGCCCGAAATTCTTGCCCGCAATGATATGCCAAGTACCGCCGAGGAAAACGCAGTCACCAAGGGTAGCCGTCTCGTCAGCACGGTTTCGGCGCAGCAGCCGCGCGACCGCCGCCGGTTTGATCTTTCCACCATGCAGAAAGTTGGCGAACGCGAAGTTATCCGCACCCGCCCGTTCGAACTGGTGAGCATGGCGCTGGCGGTTGATCATCCGACCAGCCGCAAATATCCGGCATTCGATGCGCTGACTGTATTCTCTGAAGGCCCAACGGCCCCGCAACCGGCTGACACCGGCCAGATTTATGGTGCCAAGGTTGAAAGTGAAGTCAGTCTTCACGTCGTCGATTTTCCGCTGAACAGCGCAACCTTTGACGCATCAAGCGATCTGTCGGTTGATGAGGTGGAGAAGGTTGTTCGCGATACCGGCGGATTGTTGACCGACGGCGATGTTCAGGTTGCCTCACTGCATTATGTCGATCCGGCCCGCTTTGGCGGCAATGATTCTCCTTATGCGCTCGGCCCGGCGCTCGGCGTGAAGATTACGCAGGAAAATGTCAGCGTCGCCCCGAAGGCGAATGACGAGCAGACCGACGACGGCTTTTCAGAAGAGTTGATCCCCTTCCGGCAAACCGCAGATATCGCGCAGGCGCTCGAAGATGCGGGCTATACCGGCGAAGACACATCGAACATGGTCGATGCGCTCGCCAAGATGATGAATTCGCCGCGCCTGAAGCAAGGCAGTATCTTGCGCGTGGGAACTGAAACCCGCAACGGGCAGGACCGCATCGTTCGTGCAAGCATTTATAATCGCACCACGCATCTCGTGACGGTCACACTGAACGACCGCCAGCAATATGTTCCATCGGATGAACCCGAAGAAACGCCTCTGTTGCAGACGGCTTTCGACGGCAATGCGATCCCCAGCGCTATCCGGGGCAATCTGCCCAATGTCTATGACGGCATCAGCCGCGCAGCCCTTGCCTATGGCATGACGGAAACGATGCGCGAGCAGCTCGTCAAAATGCTGGCCACCGACGTGGATCTTCAGGCGCAGTTGACGCCGACCGACAATATTGACGCTTTCTTCTCGCTGCCGGACGAGCCCGATGATCCGGACAAGGCAGACAGCGATTCACAGCTTCTCTATGTGGCGGCAACCTTCAGCGGCACGACCCGGAAATTCTACCGCTATCAGGCGCCGGACGGTGGTGTCGATTACTTCGACGAGGGCGGAAAGAGCGCAAAGCAGTTCCTGCTGCGCAATCCGGTACCCAATGGCGTGTTCCGTTCGCCATTTGGCATGCGCCGCCACCCGATTCTTGGCTATAGCCGCATGCATACCGGCGTCGATTGGGCCGCACCGCGCGGTACGCCAATCATCGCAACGGGTAACGGGGTTGTAGAAAAGGCAGGCTGGACCAACGGCTATGGCAATCAGACCCTGATTCGTCATGCCAATGGCTATGTCAGCAGCTACAGCCACCAGAATGCAATTGCGCGCGGTGTGTCTGCCGGTTCAAGAGTGCGTCAGGGTCAGGTGATCGGCTATGTCGGTTCGACCGGCCTCTCGACCGGCCCGCATCTCCATTATGAAATGATCGTCAACGGCACCAAGGTAGACCCGCTTCGCATCCGCCTGCCGGACAACAAAGCTTTGAAGGGCAAAGAGCTTGAAGCCTTCAAGCAGGAGCGGGATCGCATCGACACGCTTTTGAACAGCGACGACAACAGCACCAAGCTGGCCGCCAACGCCTCGACAAAGGGATAAATAAAAACGCCGGGAAAGCAAAATGCTCACCCGGCTTTTTTGTTTGACCAATAGAGGTTGAACTATTCGGAAAACTCGACGGTGACGCCTGCCTTGACGAGCTTGGCGAGTTCTTCCGCGTCCCAATTCGTCAATCGCACGCAGCCATGGCTCGACGTCTTGCCGATCTTGGAGGGCTCCGGCGTTCCATGGATGCCGTAAGTCGGCTTGGAAAGTGCAATCCAGACCGTACCAACCGGCCCATTCGGACCCGGCGGGATCGTCAGAACCTTGTCGTTGTTGCCCTGCTTGAAGTTGATCTTCGGATTATAGGTGTAGTTCGGATTGATCGCGATGCGCTCAACCTGTACGATGCCGGACGGCGACGGATTATCCGATGAGCCGATGGTCGACGGATAAGCCACGACCAGCTTACCGCTTTCATCATAACCACGGACCTGCTTGCGCCCCTTGTCGGCGATGATTCTCGCGACCTTGGCGCGCACCGGCTTGCCGAGATTTGGCACCTTCACCACGGAACCGGGCTGATTGAAGTTCACTCCCGGATTGATTTCCTTGAGATAGTTTTCATCAATGTGGAATTTCTCACCGAGCATTTCCGTCACCGACGTATAGGCCATAGAAGAAAGCTGCGCCTTATGGGCGTAATCTTCCGGGATCGAGGCCACATACTGGCGACCGACATCCTCATTGGTGATCGTATATTCAAAAAACGCGGCACCGCCCGTTGCTTCAAGCTCGGCATTGACTGCTGCATCGTCCTTCGGGCTGATGGATTTTCCAGTCAGTTCGCCATAAGCGGCGGCGGCCTTGTCGACATTGCTGCCAGAACGGCCATCGATAACGCCGGGCGATGCGCCTGCACGATCCAGCAGCACCTGGAAGGCTGCAATCTTGGCCTTGGCGCCCTCGCCTTTCGGCATTTCGATTGCAGGGGCCATGTCACTGGACTTCGGCACATTCTGCGGCTGCTCGTAACCGGGCTGGCTGTAATCCTGCCCGTTATAGTTCTGATCAATGCTCGCGGAATTGGTGCCGGTATTGTCGGGATAGTTTTCGCCCGACGGCGGCAGTTCCGAACGCTGCACCTGACCGTCCTGATTGCCGCGATAGCTCGGATCGGACGGCGCGGCGGGATAATAATTCGGGTCTTCCGGCACATTGCTGAAGCCGTCATAAGGCGAGCCGCCATCAACCGGGCCGTTCAGTGTCCAGTTATCGTCTTGCTGCGGATCACGGCGGCTGTTGTGACCGCCATAGCTGTTGCGATCATAGGTATTCGCATCCTCAACGCTGATGATACGGCCACGACGATCCATCGTCACGCGCCGACCATACTGGTCGATGTACACGCGCACGCGGCGGTCGTGATAGACCTCTTCGCCCGGATCGTAGAGTTGCGCCAGCTGCACCGGAGCTTCCGTGAGCGTAGCGTCACGGTTTTCTTCTGCAAAAGCACCGGCACCCGTGGCGGGAAGAGCCGCAGAAGCAAACAATGCGAAACGAAGCATGCGTATGGAATGCGTCATGGAGGAAGTCCCAGGTGCCCGTAATTTCAGACGTTCAATCGGATCGTCAGATCATGGATGCAGTGAATATGGTTAATAACTGATTATCCGAGTAACAGCAGATGCCAGATGAACTGGACATGAAAATGGCCAAGTGACGACAAGTTTTATGAAATTTGTATCTGCAAAATTTCTTCGGGCATTGTGATACATCCGGCCCGAATTGATTAAAGCCAATAAAAAGCGCCGCAATCTCGCGACTGCGGCGCTTTGTTAGAGCAAATCGAATGTCAGGTTTCTACGCCTTCATTCTTCGGATCGGGTTCCAGAGCACCGCGAACCGGACGGAAATTGAGCCTGTCCGAACCGGCAGTGATCTTGACGAGCGAACCGTCCAGAATGTCGCCCAGCAGAATACGCTCGGCGAGCGGATCCTGGACTTCCTTCTGGATCACGCGCTTCAAAGGACGTGCGCCGTAAGCCGGATCATATCCCTTGTTGGCAAGCCATTCGCGGGCATCCTCTGCCAGCTCCAAGGCGATCTTGCGATCGGTGAGCAAGGTCTGGAGACGCTGCAACTGGATATCGACGATTGCACCCATATCCTCGCGGCGCAGCCGGTGGAACAGGATGATTTCATCGACACGGTTCAGGAATTCCGGCCGGAAGGCCGCCCGAACCACACCCATGACCTCGTCACGAACGCTCTCGACATCGTCCTTCTCGCCCAGATTGACGAGATATTCGGCACCAAGGTTGGACGTCATGATGATGACCGTGTTGCGGAAATCGACCGTGCGCCCCTGACCATCGGTCAGACGCCCATCGTCCAGAACCTGCAACAGCACATTGAACACATCGGGATGCGCCTTTTCGATCTCATCGAACAGGATCACCTGATATGGCCGACGCCGCACAGCTTCCGTCAGCGTGCCGCCTTCTTCGTAACCGACATAGCCGGGAGGTGCACCAATCAGGCGGCTCACGGAGTGCTTCTCCATGAATTCCGACATATCGATACGCACCATCGCGGTGTCGTCCTGGAACAGGAACGAAGCCAGCGCCTTGGTCAGTTCGGTCTTGCCCACGCCCGTTGGGCCGAGGAAGATGAACGAACCGATAGGCCGATTTGGATCCTGAAGACCCGCACGTGCACGGCGAACAGCCTTGGAAACCGCCTGAACGGCTTCACCCTGACCGATGACGCGCTTTGCAAGCTCGTCTTCCATCCGCAGCAGCTTTTCGCGCTCGCCTTCGAGCATCCGGTCAACCGGAATACCCGTCCAGCGCGAAACCACCTGGCCCACATGTTCCGGCGTAACCGTCTCTTCCAGCAAAGAACCCTTGTTCTCCTGGCTTTCCGACTGGGCGAGTTCCTTTTCAAGCTGCGGAATCTTGCCATAAGCAAGCTCACCAGCCTTCTGGAATTCACCGTTGCGCTGTGCAGTGGCCAAAGCATTGCGTGCTTCTTCAAGCTGACGCTTGAGATCGGCAGCAAGACCGAGCTTCTGCTTTTCCGACTGCCACTTGGCGGTCAGTTCAGCTGATTCCTCTTCCAGATCGGTCAGCTCTTTTTCAAGACGCACCAGACGATCCTTCGAAGCGGCATCGGTTTCCACCTTCAGGGCTTCGCGCTCGATCTTGAGCTGCATGACGCGGCGGTCGATCTCGTCGAGTTCTTCCGGCTTCGAATCGACCTGCATACGCAGACGCGACGCAGCCTCATCGACAAGGTCGATAGCCTTATCGGGCAGGAAGCGGTCGGTGATGTAGCGATTCGACAGCGTTGCGGCTGCGACAAGCGCCGAGTCTGATACGCGCACCTTGTGATGCTGCTCGTATTTCTCCTTCAGGCCGCGCAGGATTGAGATCGTGTCCTCGACTGTCGGTTCGTCCACGAAGACCGGCTGGAAACGACGCGCAAGTGCGGCGTCCTTCTCGACATATTTGCGATATTCTTCCAGCGTGGTCGCGCCGACGCAGTGCAATTCACCACGGGCCAGCGCAGGCTTGAGCAGGTTGGACGCATCCATCGCGCCATCGGTCTTGCCTGCACCGACAAGCGTGTGCATCTCGTCGATGAAGAGAATAACCTGACCGGCAGCCGTCTGAACTTCCGACAGGATTGCCTTCAGGCGTTCCTCGAACTCGCCGCGATATTTCGCCCCGGCAATCAGCGCGCCCATGTCGAGCGCCATCAACTGCTTGTCCTTCAGCGATTCGGGCACGTCACCATTCACGATGCGCAGCGCCAGACCTTCGGCAATGGCCGTCTTGCCGACGCCCGGCTCACCGATCAGCACCGGATTGTTCTTGGTACGGCGCGACAGAACCTGAATCGTGCGACGAATTTCTTCATCGCGGCCGATCACCGGATCAAGCTTTCCGTTGCGAGCATCTTCGGTCAGATCGCGCGCATATTTCTTCAGTGCGTCGTAATTGCTTTCGGCGGAAGCAGAATCGGCAGTGCGGCCCTTACGCATATCGTTGATGACCTTGTTCAACGCCGTCGGTGTCACACCGGCTGCGGCAAGAATTTCAGATGTCTTTGCGGATTTCTCGATTGCCAACGCCGTCAACAGCCGTTCGACCGTGACAAAGCTGTCGCCCGCCTTGCTGGCAAGCTCTTCGGCCAGGGTGAAAACCTTGGCCAGCGGCTGCGAGAGATAGAGCTGGTCGTTACCGCCTGAAACTTTCGGCAGCTTTTCCAATGCGCTCTGCAAACCAAGGCGCACATCGGCAATGCGTCCACCAGCCCGCTCGATCAACGATGCGGCCAGACCCTCGTCATCATCGACGAGAATTTTCAGAATATGTTCCGGGGTGAACTGCTGATTGCCTGAAGAAAGCGCAAAAGTCTGCGCCGACTGAATGAAACCGCGAACGCGTTCCGTGTATTTCTCGATATTCATATAGTGTCTCCTTTTGCCCTCCAGCCCTGAATAGGCACCGGAAGATGTTGGGTGACGAAGCCCCCGCATGGGCGGGCTTCATGTCTTTCCAAGACAGGATATGGGACTATGACCAGCTTTCGGCAAGGGTGAACAACGCCCGTGCGGCCAAATAAAAATGGCGCGGAAAACCGCGCCATTTTCAAATCCTATACCGAAAGCTTCAGAGCATAATCCGACCGGAGTGAAACGAGGATCGATAAGACTATGCTCGATATATAGAAGCTTAGAGCGCCGATCTGATTCATTCAGATCGAAACGCGCTTTAAGCGTCGGAATCGACAGGTTCGGTTACTGGCGTATCGCTGCCGGCATCCTGATCCTTCGCAACACGGCGCGGACGACCCGGACGGCGGGTAGCGCGACGCGGTGCAGCTTCGTCATCGGCCTTCGCTTCGACGGGTGCTTCCACCGGAGCCTCAACGGGTGCCGCTTCCACAGCCGCCGGAGCAGCCTTGGCAGCACGAGCGACCGGAGCTGGTTCTGCTACTTCCACAGGAGCTTCTGCCGCGGGCTGTTCGCCTGCTTCACCGGCCTGCGCTTCCGGGCGCTCTTCGGCATTGAAGCGTTCGCGCTGCGGGCGGCGTCCGCGGCCAAGGCGACGATCGCGATTGTCACGCTCACGCGGCTGACGGCTTTCGCCGCTTTCCTCGCCGTAAACGACTTCGGCAGGCGTGCCTTCGATGACCGGCTGCGGACCGGAACCGCTTACCGGACGCGGCTCGACGGCGACTGCTGGCGTGAAGCCAGTGTCGTCATCATCAGCGCCGTCATCGTCGAAGGTTTCTTCGCGCTGGAACGGCACCGGGTTCTGCGCCATGGCAGCCATAATGATGCGATTGTAATGTTCAGCGTGCTGAAGGTAGTTTTCAGCCATCACCCGGTCGCCAGAAGCCTGCGCGTCACGAGCGAGTGTCGAATATTTTTCTGCAATATGTTGCGCATTGCCACGGATCTTTACGTCAGGTCCGTTGCTTTCGTAATTACGCGACAGAGGATTGGGGCCCTTGCGGTTGTTGTTATTATTGTTGTTATTGTTATTCCCCCGTCCGCGCATACGCCTGTTCTGCTGTGCTGGCCTCATATTCATCTCTTTTCAGATTAAAGGGCGCAGAAACGTCGCGACGAAAAAGGTCGCCTGTTTCTTGCTATTGAGCCATGGAGGAAGCACGCCCTAAAACTTCCTACACATCGACTATTCTTAAAGCGCGTCGCATTTCAAACTGTTCGCCTGACGCACATTAAGGGGTTGCTTTTATGCATGTCGTCCCCGGAAAACCGTTCCCACTTTTCCGCGACATGCTTCTCGGCTCCGCATATCCAGATGGATGGCCGGAACCTGACGGTTGCATTGTGCAAGGTCCACGCCGAAAAGCATCGCTCTTCGGGACCATGCCTGAAAGTCGTGTACTTCCGTACGAGCCATCTCCAAAGGCTTAGACCCCGGGAGAGCATGACCTCAAATCGTCATGGAGCATTTCCGCCACGGCCCTCTAAAAAGCGGGCAAAACCATTCTGGCTGTATACGGTGGCCGGAAACTAAACGGCTTCGCGGCAAATTCCAAGTGTTTTTTCGCGCCGTTGGGTATCAAAATTTCGTTTATGATTTTTGCGCAAAAAGCATGGCCCTTCTATGGCCGCCCAGATCACGCGCATCGTTTGCGAGTTCAAAACCCGCTTGCTCAAACAGCGCTTTCACATCCTGGAATTGTCCGGCGCCGATTTCTACGGCAACCATACCGCCATCATATAGGTACTCTACTGCCTGTTCTGCAAGGGCCCGGTAAAAATCCAGTCCATCCTGGCCGCCATCCAGCGCCGCAAGAGGATCGTGCTCACGCACTTCACGCGACAGACCGGCAATGTCTTCATGCGGAATATAGGGCGGGTTTGAGACGATCATATGAAACCGTCCGCTGACATTGGCGAACCAGTCGCTCCGCAGTGCGGCGAAACGCTGGCCGACATCGTTGATCGCAGCATTGATTCGTGCCGTCGCCAGCGCGCCTTCCGACACATCGAGACCAATGCCATGCAATGTCTCGAAGCGATGCAGAAGCGAGATTACAATCGCCCCGGTGCCCGTGCCCATATCGAGGAGTTCGACGGCACCATGCTCGGCAACAAGCATCTCAAGCGGTGGGATGACCAGTTCGATCAGCGCTTCCGTGTCCGGGCGCGGTTCAAGCGTTGCAGCAGAAAGCCGGAATGGCAGTCCATAAAATTCGCGAACGCCGATAATGCGATGCACGGGTTCGCCTTTGGCACGGCGCTCCAGCGCCGCGCGCAACATTTCGACGCGCTCGGCTTCGATCAGTCTGTCCGGTGCGGAAATCAGATCGAGCCGTGTCGTGCCCGTCGTCCATTCGATCAGCAGCCGCGCATCGAGATCAGGCGTTTCCAACCCGGCATCGCGCAATTGCCGCCGGGCCTGTGCTGCCAGAACGTCGAGACGCTCGCCGCTCACGCTCAGGCGCCCAGTTCGGTCAAAAGCGCGGTCTGGTGATCGGAAATCAGCGCATCGACCAATTCGTCGAGGTCGCCTTCCATCACGCGGTCGAGCTTGTAGAGCGTCAGGTTGATGCGGTGATCAGTAACGCGGCCCTGCGGGAAATTATAGGTGCGGATACGTTCCGAACGGTCACCGGAGCCGACCTGGCTGCGGCGCGCTTCCGAGCGTTCGCTTTCAGCCTTCTGACGCTCCATGTCATAAAGGCGGGCACGCAGGATCTGCATGGCGCGAGCGCGGTTCTGGTGCTGGGATTTTTCCGCCTGAACTACCATGATGCCGGTGGGGATATGGGTAATGCGCACCGCTGAGTCCGTCGTGTTGACGTGCTGTCCGCCAGCACCCGATGCGCGCATCGTGTCGATGCGGATATCCTCGTTGCGGATCTCGATATCGATGTCTTCGGCCTCTGGCAGCACGGCCACGGTCGCAGCTGACGTATGAATGCGCCCGCCAGCTTCGGTTTCCGGTACGCGCTGCACACGATGCACGCCCGATTCGAACTTCATCTTCGAGAACACGCCCTTGCCGGAAACCGTCGCGATAATTTCCTTGTAGCCGCCCGCATCGCCTTCGCTGGCCGAGACCAGCTCGACGCGCCAGCCCTTCTCGCTGGCATAACGCTCATACATGCGGAAGAGATCGCCTGCGAAAAGCGCTGCTTCCAGTCCGCCGGTACCGGCGCGAATTTCGAGAATGGCGTTCTTTTCGTCGGCTGCATCCTTGGGCAGAAGCAGAATCTGTACTTCCTGCTCCAGCGCCTCGACGCGCTTTTCGACTTCCGGCAATTCCTCGACAGCCAATGCGCGCATTTCGGCATCGGTCGACGCGTCGTCGCGCATGGCGGCCAGATCTTTCGCTTCGGCACGCGCATCGCTCAATTCGCGAATCTTGCCGACGACTTCCTGCAACTCGGAATATTCGGAAGCGAGCTTCACATAAGTTTCCGAATCCGGATTGTCCGCCATCTGGCTTTCGATCATCGAGAACCGCTTCAAGAGCTGGTCCATCCGGTCCTGCGGCAATGCGATCATGTCATGTCCTAAAAATCATCGTCCGAATGCAAATGTGCGAAACCGGGCGCGCCGCGTCCCGCGCCACACCCGGTCATTCTATGCAATTTGCCTTGCTATAACGGAATATCGTTGTCTTCTGCAAATCGAAGCATCAGTTCGCGCAGCGAATGCGCGACATTCGGCTTGTCCAGCTCTTCATTGAGAAGCGCATTCAGCTTCGTTGTATCCAGCGCGCCGAGCATCGCCTTGACCGGGCCGATGGCAGCAGCCGACATGGAGATGGAGCGAAAACCGAGGCCGATCAGCGTCATGGCCGTCAGCGGGCGTCCCGCCATTTCACCGCAGAGCGTGACCGGTGTGTTGTGCCGGTTACCCGTATCGACAATGTGGCGCAGCGTCCGCAGGAAAGCCGGAGAAAGCTGGTCGAAACGACCGGAAATCAGCGAATTGCCGCGATCCACCGCCATCAGGAACTGGAACAGATCATTGGAGCCGACGGAGACGAAATCAACCGCCGTCATCAGCTCGTCCAGCTGCCACAACAGGGCTGGAACTTCCACCATCGCGCCAAGCTTCATCCGCGTCGGCAGCGAATGCGCGAACCGCGACAGATGACGAACCTCGCGTTCGATGATCTCGCGCGCCGCCTTCACTTCGGCAACTTCTGTCACCATCGGCAGCATGAGCTTCAATTCACGTCCGCCTGCCGCTTTCAAAAGCGCGCGCAACTGGGTGCGCAGCAGACCCGGACGATCCAGCGTGAGGCGGATAGCGCGCCAGCCAAGCGCGGGATTTTCTTCCTGCGCCGATGCGCTGAAGTAAGGCAGCACCTTGTCGCCGCCGATATCAAGCGTGCGGAACGTAACCGGCTTGTCGCCCGACGCTTCCATGACCGAACGATAGAGCCGCTCCTGCTGCTCTGCCCGCGGGAAGGTCGAGGCGACCATGAACTGCAGCTCGGTGCGGAACAGGCCGATGCCCGAAGCGCCCGAGGCCGCAAGTTGCGGCAGGTCGACCAGAAGGCCTGCATTCATCAAAAGCGAAATATCGACACCGTCCCTGGTCAAGGCAGGCTTGTCGCGCAATTCGCGATAATGCGCCTGACGCCGGGCGCGGAAACGGACCTTTTCCGCATAGGCTGATTCGAGATCGGACTGCGGTCGCAGATGCACCACGCCCTCGTCGCCATCGACGATAGCCGCATCGTTGTTTTCAGCCATGGAAACAGCGCCCTTGGCCTGCCCAACGACCGGAATGCCCATAGCGCGGGCCACGATCACCACATGGCTGGTGGCAGCGCCGTCTTCCAGCACCACGCCGCGCAAACGCTCGCGCGGATAATCCAGCAACTCGGCAGCGCCCATGGAACGCGCAACGATGATGGCATCCTTGACCAGCGATTCGGCCATCGTCTTGATGTCGCGGCCCATCAGCTGGCGCAGCAGACGATTGGCGAGATCGTCGAAATCCGACAGACGTTCCCGCATATAAGGATCGGACAGATGCATCATGCGCGCACGCGTGTCGCTCTGTACCTTCTCGACGGCTGCCTCGGCGGTCAGACCGTTGTGGATCGCCTCTTCCAGACGACGCACCCAGCCACGATCATGCGCAAACATGCGATAGGCTTCCAGCACTTCGCGATGCTCACCTTCGATCGCAACATCGCGGCGCGACAGCATGTCATCGATGGAAATGCGCAGGGAACCCAGCGCCTGATCCAGACGGGCCAGCTCAGCCTGGCTATCCTCGTTGAAGAGATTGGTGACGACGATGCGCGGCTCATGCAGCACGACATGACCGAGACCGATGCCGTCATTGAAGGCAAGCCCGGTCACGCTCATCGGGCGGCCCATATCGAGATCGATACCGGGGCGCACAAGCTTCAGCCCGTCGCCAGACGCGATGATTTCGGCCAGCACCATGGCGGTGGTTTCAAGCGCTTCGACTTCGTCTTCACGATAGGCGCGCTTGGTGCGGTTCTGCACGACGAGAACGCCCATGGTGCGGCCTGCGCGCAGCACGGGAACACCGAGGAAGGAATTATACACTTCTTCGCCCGTTTCCGGGAGATAGGCGAAGGCTGGATGGCTTTGCGCATCGGTGAGGTTCAACGGACGCGCGCTTGCGGCAATGGTGCCGACAAGGCCCTGCCCCAGACGCAATTGCGCCAGGTGGACCGACTGCGGGTTCAAACCTTCGGTGGCATAGAGTTCGAGAACGCCGTCAGCACGAAGCACGTAGAAGGAGCAGACTTCCGCGACCATATTTTGCGCGATTTCACGAACGATCCGGTCAAGGCGCGGCTGCGGCTCAAGCGGCTCAGCCATCAATTCGCGCAACCGCTTCAGCAGCACGCGGGGACCGGTTGTCTGATCGCGCATGATCGTCGGACACTCCTCTTGTGCAGTTTCGGCACCGAGGTGAAGCGGCTTTCCGTGCGAACTGCGGCGAATAAAGAGAAAACGGCTTTGCTTGCTCCGTACTACCGAAAGCCGTTCGGACTGGTGGCCCGCTTTCGCCGACCGATTCCCATTACCCGCCCGCGACGCGTTACGCCAACCCCTTTGTGAGCATTTTTGACACTGCCGTCTAGTGCTTTAAGCAGAAATTATGCCAGGTTCTGGAACGAAAAAATGCCGCGATCCATTCAAGGGCGCGGCATTGTTTCAAAACGGTTTAATAAAAGCCGGATTTTATGCCGGCTTAATATCAGCCATCAATGGATTACGACTTGTCGAGACCATAGACGGCGTGCAGCGTGCGCACGGCCAGTTCGGCATAAGGGCCGTCAATCAGGATCGAGATCTTGATTTCCGACGTCGTGATGGCGCGAATGTTGATGCCCTTTTCGGCCAGCGCCTTGAAGGCGGTGGCGGCAACGCCCGCATGGCTGCGCATGCCGATGCCGATCACGGAAATCTTGGCGAGGCCCGTTTCGGACTGGATGTTGTCGAAGCCGATTTCACCCTTGACCTTGTCGAGAACGCGCAACGCCTTGTCGATGTCGCCGGTCGGGATCGTGAAGGTCATGTCGGTCTTGGAACCGTCTTCCGACACGTTCTGAACGATCATATCGACATTGATGTGCTCTTCGGCGAGCGGGCCGAAAATGGCTGCCGACACACCCGGCCGGTCGGCCACGCGCCGCAGCGAAATCTGAGCTTCATCTTTCGCAAAGGCGATACCTGTGACGGTCTGCTGTTCCACGATTTCATCCTCGTCGCAAATAAGCGTTCCGGGCGGGTTGATCGGATCACCCATGCCCGGCGCATCGGGGTCCGTAAAGCTCGAGCGCACAAAGGTGCGTACCTTGTGCACCATGGCGAGTTCGACCGAGCGCACTTGCAAAACCTTGGCGCCAAGTGAAGCCATTTCCAGCATTTCTTCGAAGGAAATCTTCGGCAGGCGGCGCGCCTTTGGTTCGATGCGCGGATCGGTCGTGTAGACGCCGTCTACATCGGTATAGATATCGCAGCGATCAGCCTTCACCGCTGCGGCAACAGCCACAGCCGATGTGTCCGAACCGCCGCGTCCGAGCGTCGCGATGCGGTTATCCGGGCCAAGGCCCTGGAAACCAGCCACAACGGCAACCTGACCCATTTCCATGCGGCGGATGATTTCCGAACCGTCGATGTCCTGGATACGAGCCGCGCCATGCGCATTGTCGGTCTTGATTTGAATCTGCCAGCCCTGCCACGAACGCGCATCGACACCAACCGACTGAAGCGCGATGGCCAGAAGGCCGCTCGTCACCTGTTCGCCGGAAGCGACGATGGTGTCATATTCACGCGCATCGTAGAAAGGCGAACTGGCGCCACATACCTTCGGCATGTTCTGCACCCAGTTGACCAGCTCATTGGTCTTGCCGGACATGGCCGAGACGACAACAGCAACCTGATTGCCCGCCTCGACCTCGCGTTTGACGTGGCGCGCCACATTATAGATGCGTTCCAGATCGGCCACCGAAGTGCCGCCGAATTTCATCACGATGCGCGCCATTTAAGGATACGTCCCGCTATTTTGAAAATTACACTCTCACCTGCCCAAACCTTATAATCTTGCGACAGGCAAACCCGGGGTCACATAGCTAATATGTCGCGGTTCCGCAAGGCCGCGATTCGCAAGAACGTCCCGATAGGGGCAGGAATGCCGGAATTTGATTTGCACCTTGACTTTGAGGCGCTACCTTGAGAGCAGGATTGCACGCTTCCGCTCCTGGAGATTGAAATGACCGAGACTGCCCGCACCACCATCGACGCTTCCGAGATCGAGCATTTCTCGCGCATTGCCGCGGAATGGTGGAACCCACAGGGCAAGTTCCGCCCGTTACACAAATTCAATCCAACGCGCCTTGCCTATATCAAGGAAAAAATCTGCGCCAAGTTCAACCGCGACCCGAATTCACCGCGCCCCTTCGAAGGACTGCGCCTGCTCGATATCGGTTGCGGCGGCGGTCTTCTCTGCGAGCCGATGGCGCGTCTCGGTGCAACCGTGATCGGCGCGGATGCCTCGACCACCAATATCGAGGTTGCGAAAATCCACGCTGCGCAAAGCGGCGTCGAGGTCGATTATCGCGCCACGACGGCGGAAGCTCTGGCCGAAGCTGGCGAGAAATTCGATGTGGTTTTGAACATGGAAGTGGTCGAGCATGTTTCAGACGTCGATCTGTTCATGTCCGCGACCAGCGAAATGGTGAAGCCGGGCGGGCTGATGTTCGTCGCCACTATCAACCGCACCCTGAAAGCCTATGGTCTGGCGATTATCGGTGCGGAATATGTGCTTCGCTGGCTGCCGCACGGCACGCATCAATATGAAAAGCTTGTGCGTCCGGAAGAACTCGAATCCGCCCTTGCCAAAGGCGGCCTGCGCCTCATCGACAAGCTGGGCGTGACCTATAATCCGCTTGCCGACAGCTGGAGCCGTTCCCGCGATACAGATGTGAATTATATGGTTCTGGCCGAGCGGCCAGAGTAATCGGATTCAGCAATCAGCTTTTCTGGGCGCGCGTGGTCATCGCCACGCCAACCGCGATAACGGCTGCGCCGACCCAGGTAAGCAGCGGATAATGCTCGCCCAGAAACAGCGTGCCGGAAATGAGACCGAGCGCTGCGGCCACATAGCCGATCTGGCTGAGATAAACCGGTCCACCCACTGCCTGTAGCCGGAAGAACAGCGCGAACATTCCCGCGGACGCAATCGCCTGCGCAGTTGCAGCCCATGGTGCAAGCGCGAATGTCTCAACTGGAAAACCGCCGGTGAACAGCAGGATGCCCGCAAAGAGCATGATGGCGGAAGCCAGATGGCTGCCTGCTGCAAGCTCCGTCGGATCGGAATTTTTCGGCCAGTCCAGCGTACGATAGACATTACCGCAGGCGAGAAACACCGGAATGAGCAAGGCGGCGGCAACCCAGAGCGAATCAGCGGGCTTGCCGACCTCGCCGCGTGTCAACGCCACAAGAATCGCGCCGATAAAGCCGACGACAATGCCGCCAATGCCCAGCGCGTTGGGGCGTCGCAAGCCGAAGCCCATTGAAATCACCAGCGTGATAACCGGCGACAGCGTGTACATGATTCCCGTGAAACCAGCGCCGAGACGCGGGATCGCCGACAGAATCAAAAGATTGGGCAAGGCATAGGAGATGATTGCGGTGCAGACATAATAGCGTGCGCGCCCGCCGGAAAAGCCGAGGCTTTTTCCCCGCAAAAGCAGAACGGCGAACAGAATCACCCCAGCACTGGCGGAAAACAGAAAGGTCCACATGGCAGGCGGAATGCCCGCCTGCGCAGCGATCTTTCCCAGAGGCAGAATAAGCCCCAGCAGGGTGCCGGTGGCCAGAAGCAGAAAGGAGGCAGACTCCATCAATTTCATGCACCCGGCCTCCCCTGCCGTGCTGTCATGACGAACAGGTGACCTAATTCTGATCTTCTGGAAAGACCGGCAATGGCATCACTTCGACACCATCTTCAAGCAGTGAATGCACGTCCTCGCGCGACGCTTCGCCATAGATGCCACGCTGCTCCGTTTCGCCGAAATGGATCTTGCGCGCTTCCTCAGCAAATTTGTCACCGACATAATCCGCATTGTCACGGACCTTGCGGCTGAGATCGCGCATTTCTTCGAGAACCTTCTTCTGGGCTTCGCCCAGCGCCATCGCGATCTTTTCCTTAGCCCTTGCCGTGGAGACGGCAGGCGCCATCAAGGCTTTTTGCACCTGATGCGAATTGCAGACCGGACAGGAGACGAATTTCATCTCCGACTGCCGATCGAAATCGGCATTGTCGCGGAACCAGCCCTCGAATTCATGGCCGTTATCGCAATGAAGCGAAAAGCGGATCATGGAGTTATGCATCCTCATTCTGTTTTGCGGTCACCGTCTTGACGGTAAACTCGCGGGCATTCTTCAAATTCGGCACCTTGCCACGCGCCGCCGCACTCTCGGCAACATCGATATCGGCAACGATCACAGCCGGTTCGTCATGGGCGGCTTCCGCCAACACCTTGCCCCAGGGCGAAACGATGATCGAATGCCCATAGGTTTCACGACCGTCCTCGTGCAATCCGCCCTGCGCAGCCGAGATCAGGAATGCGCCATTTTCGATAGCGCGCGCACGCTGCAAAATATGCCAGTGCGCCTCGCCGGTCTGCTTGGTGAAGGCCGCAGGCCCGGTAATCACATTGGCGCCAGCCAGCGCCTGTGCACGGAAAAGCTGCGGGAAGCGAATGTCATAGCAGATCGCCATGCCAATATTGGCAAAAGGCAGTTCGGCAATGACGGTTTCCTTGCCCGGTTCATAGGTTGCCGATTCGCGCCAGCTTTCGCCATTATCGAGATCGACATCGAACATATGAATCTTGTCATAGGTCACGAGCTTTTCGCCCGATGGCGTAAACAATCCGGCGCGATTGGCAATCCGGCCATCGCCGGCATCAATGGCCGTAGAACCGATATGCAGGAAGATACCGTGCTTTGCTGCCAGCGCCGAAGCCGCCTTGAAAACCAGGTCGTTGGCTTCGTCACGCAGGCTGGCCTTGAACGCCACCCGATCACGCATCATCGCGCCGGTCATTTCGGGAGATTGCACGTAAGTCGCGCCCTTGGCTGCCGCATCAGCGACAAGTTTCTCCAAAGCCTCGATATTGCGGACAACATCGGTGCCGGAACGCATTTGTAGTGCGGCAGCGCGGAACGTGCTCATCGGTTTCTCCCCCGTTATAAAATTAGTTCAGTTCGCCGGTCTTGAGCAGACCGTCGAGCTTGCCCTCACCATCGAGCGCAAAGAGATCATCGCAGCCGCCGACATGGACAGAGCCGACGAAAATCTGCGGGAAGGTGTTGCGGCCAGAACGCTCTTGCATTTCGGCGCGCAGTTCCGGCGTGGCGCCTGCGTTGATTTCATTGAACTCAACGCCCTTGCGGGTCAGAAGATCAACCGCACGCGAGCAATAAGGGCAGCCGGGGCGGGTATAGATGGTAACATCAACCATGAAAAACTCCATTCGTTGCCCCACTATATAGTCGGCAACGCTCCGCTCTGGAAGACCCTGTAGGTTTCACGACGGTGTGTGCTGGCTTGTTCTTGCCCGCAAGTTTCAATCGGGCAGCACCCGGCTGAACGTAAGAACATCAACGCTTTTTGCACCGCCGCGCAGCAAGGCGCGCGTTGCCGCCTTTACTGTTGCGCCCGTCGTATAAACATCGTCGATCAGCAGGACACGACGCCCGCGCACATGAATTTCCTGCTCTTTCGGCACACGGAAAGCACCATCCACATTGCGTTTGCGCTCCTTGGAGCCAAGCCCGATCTGCTGCTCGGTGCGACGGATACGGTTCAGGGCTTGCGGCGCAAAGGGCAAGGCGCTCGACCTTGCCAGCGCCCGCGCCAGCTCGGCAGACTGGTTGAAACGGCGCTGCCAGAAGCGCCAGCGGTGCAGCGGCACCGGCAGGATTACATCGCATTCATCCAGCAATTCGCGGCCAGCCCGCTGCATCCAGCGCGCCATCCATGGAGCCAGATCGGTCCTGTCATGGAATTTCAAAGCCACTGCCATGCGCTGCGCGGCACCGCGATGCAGAACCGCCGACCGCAGCCGGCGGAACGGTGGCGGATCAGCAATCGCCTCCGCACTCAAAAAGCCGTCACCAAAATCATGACCAAACGGCACACCCAGCACCGGGCAGTAAGGCCGTTCGATAAAGCGCAGCTCCGACCAGCATGTCGGGCATAATGTGCCGGGCTGCGAGACATGTGCCTTGCAACCCGCACAGCTTGCCGGAAACAGCAGATTGGCGGTCGTGAGAGCCAGATAGCGCGCAGCAAAGCACGCGCGGGTGTAAAGCCTGCGCAAAAAGGTTTGATGCGGTGTATCGTCATCCGCCATTGCATTCGCCCCCGTTCGAATGCATCTATGCCCGCAATTACACTATACGCCGCGTAGCAAAAGAAAAGACAGATTCCATGCCCGCCCCCGAAAGCGCGATCTTCGACCGCGATCTACAGCTTGCCTTTCGCCGCCGCGCATTCCGGCGCGCCGAACCGGGTGCCGATTTTCTGTTGCGGCGCGTGGCCGAAGACCTTGCGGACCGTCTGGATGCTGTCGAGCGCCGCTTTCCGGTGGCCATTGATCTTGCAGGCCACAACGGTCTTGCAGCTGAGGCTATCGCCTTCTCCGGCAAGACGGATACCGTTTTGCGCGTGGAACGCGATGCGGATTTCCTGAAAGGCCCGTTTCCGGCAGTCGTCGGCGACGAGGAACTGCTGCCGATCAAACAGGGCAGCGCCGATCTCATCGTATCATTGATGGCGTTGCACGCCACCAACGACACGCCGGGCGCCATGGTGCAGATTGCCCGCGCGCTGAAGCCCGACGGGCTTTTTCTGGCAGCTCTGAGCGGCAGCGGGACGCTCGGCGAATTGCGTGAAAGCCTGTTGCAGGCGGAAATCGAACTGACAGGCGGCGCATCGCCACGCGTTTTTCCGTTTGCGGATGTGCGCGATGTCGGCGGTCTGTTGCAGCGCGCCGGCTTTGCACTGCCGGTGACCGACGTGGAAAACGTGACCGTGCGCTATGATTCCCTGTTCAATCTGATGGCCGATCTGCGCGCCATGGGCATGCAGAACATCGTGCGCGACCGCTCGCGCCGTCCGGTATCGAAACGGCTGTTCTTGCGGGCGGCGGAAATCTACGCGGAACGCTTCAGCGATCCGGATGGACGCATCCGCGCGACATTCTCGATTATCTGGTTATCTGGATGGGCACCGCATGAATCGCAGCAAAAGCCGCTCAAGCCCGGCTCGGCCAAAGCGTCGCTGGCCGATGCGCTGAAGAAAGCGGAAGACGAATAGACCCACACGATAGCTGCAAATTCACCAAAAATGCAGCTGTCGTGTCAGCAATCGCCGCGATGGCTTCCATCCACATCAATGACGCAAACCGAATTCGGGTGGGGCTGGAGAACGCTCTTGCGCACGGTATAGGTCTGAACCGCACCTTGGGGCTGGTTGCCTGCATCGCGCTTGATAGAGCCGGTCATCGTCCGGTCGATGCCTGCGGGCAGAACGGACTGGGCCGCAACCTTGGCGGCCTGTTCGTTGAGGATCGGAACAATAATCAGCGCCATCGCCGCAGCGGCAGAACCAAACAACAACACGAGACGCAGAAAACCACGCCCCGCTTTCGTCAAAGTGGTGGGCGCATATTCGTTGTGATCGGCACTGAAATAATTGTTATCGAAACTCATGATACTAGACTCCGGAGCGGCTCCCATTCGAGAATGCCGCAACGGAGTGAATCAGAGATTAACCGACTGCATTAATCGTAAGAAATTGTCAGCTTTTTCACAGCTGTTGATAAGCAATCCGGATTTTCGAAAACTATAGAAGATCGATGAGGAACGGGATCAAGGGTTCATCCGCCGGAGGCATCGGATAATCGCGCATATCCTTCGGGCGGACCCATTTCAGCGCCTGCCCTTCCAGACCCCGCGCAATGCCTTCAAAACGACGGCAGACATAAAGTGGCATCAGCAGATGAAAATCATCATAGGTGTGGCTCGCAAAGGTCAAAGGCGCGAGGCAAGCAACCTTCGTCGTGATGCCGATTTCTTCCTGCAATTCGCGGATCAGCGTTTCCTCGGGCGTTTCACCCGGCTCGACCTTACCGCCGGGAAACTCCCACAGGCCCGCGAGCTGCTTGCCTTCCGGGCGTTGTGCCAGCAGCACGCGCCCATCAGAATCCACCAGCGCACAGGCTGCAACGAGAAGAATGCGGCGGCTCTTCACTTCGCTCATTTCTCGTTGCTCTCCCGATAGGCATAACGATAGGCTTCCTGAAAGCCGAAGCGTTCATAAAGCGCGAGACCGGCAACGTTTTGCGCCTCGATCTGCAGCCATGCAGTCTTTGCGCCAAGCTTCGCCGCCCATTTGAGCGCCGAGCCGACGACACTGTGGCCGTAGCCTTTGCGGCGAGCAGCCGGCAAGGTGCCGACATCGAACAACCCGGCCATGACGCCATCCTGCACGCACAGTACATCGGACACCGCACGTCCGCCTTCTTCCAGCACGAACATACCCTTGTTCGGACGGATACCGTCCAGAATTTCTGACATGCCGGGACGCATCTCTTCCGGGCGTTCGTGAATGGACAAGGACGCATCGACAAAACGGCCAATATCCTTCAGCGGAATCTGGTCGATTTCACTCGACAGGTCAGTCTCGGCCAGATTGCAGGTCATGACGATGGTTTCGTCCTGCCGCTTCCAGCCGAGTCCTTCGAGATAATTTTCAAGTTCGACAGGCGCGAGTGGCGAAAGCCGGAAACAAGGCACACGGCCATAAGCGCGGAAACGCTGTGCCGCCAGCTCCACGCGGGTTGGAATATCCCGCGTGTCACCCGGATCGAGCGGATTGATCGAGTTCAAACGCTTGGAGGAATGCGCTGCCGTCATGCGGATCGCCCATGTTCCGTCGTAATGAACCGACGTGGCGGGCCAGGCGCGGAAACCTACGGCTTCGAGCTGGCGGACAATGGCAAGACTTGGTTTGGTCATCGGAATTCCTGAAAGCAATTCAACATCTGTCGGCTGGGGCCTAGAGCGGTTTCAGAAGGTTGAACGTTGCAACCGCTCTAACTTTTTTTCGCACATCTTATCCGAAAACTGCTTTGCACTTTTCGGAATGCGCTCCAGGCCCGTTGAGATTCGGAGGGACAGCGTGCCGAAAATAGTGCTCTTTGAGAACCGGAGCGGAGTGTACTTTAAGGTACATGAGCACCGGAAGCGCAAAAGAGTGCTATTTGCAGGCCGCTGGAACCCGAATATCTCGGGCCTTAGCTGCGGTAGTCGCCATTGATCGCCACATACTCCTTGGTGAGATCGCAGGTCCAGACAGTGGCTTCGCCGCGACCAATGCCAAGATCGACATGGATGCGGATATCCTCGCCCTTCATATAGGCGGAGGTTGCCTGTTCGGAATAAGCAGGATCGCGCTCGCCCTGATAGGCAACGCGAATATCGCCGAACGAAATGGCGAGCTTGTCGCGATCAGCCGGTTCACCTGCCTTGCCGACAGCCATCACAACACGACCCCAATTGGCGTCTTCACCTGCCACAGCGGTCTTGACCAGCGGCGAATTGGCGATGGAGAGCGCGATCTTCTTGGCGGAAGCCGACGACTTGGCACCCGTCACTTCGATTTCGATCATCTTGCGTGCGCCTTCACCGTCACGCACAACCTGCAAGGCCAGCGACTTCAGAACGCGCTTCAGCGCCTTCTTGAATTCCTTCAGGCGCTTGTCGGAGACATCCGTGATCTTCGGCGCGCCGCGACCAGCCGCAGCACCGGTTGCAAACAGCATCAGCGTGTCGGAGGTGGAGGTGTCACTATCGACAGTCACCGCGTTGAAGCTCTTGTTTGCGCCCTTCGAGAGCAGGCTTTGCAGCACATCAGCCTTGATCGGTGCATCGGTCACGATGAAGGACAGCATGGTCGCCATGTCCGGTGCGATCATGCCCGCGCCCTTGGCGATGCCGTTGATCGTGACGGGAACCTTGCCCAGCAGCACGGTTTCGGTGGCGACCTTCGGATAGGTGTCCGTGGTCATGATGGCCTTGGCAGCCTCGGTCCAGAAATCCTCGACCGCGTCCTTGTTCATGTCGCCGAGCAGGTGCGAGAATTTGCTCGCATCGAGCGGCTCGCCGATCACACCGGTCGAAGCCAGGAACACATCGGTCGTGCTGCAGCCAACGGCCTTTGCGGTAGCTTCCGCCGTCGCCTCGGTTGCGGCCTTGCCTTTCACGCCGGTAAAGGCATTGGCATTGCCCGAATTGACCACGACAGCACGTGCCTTGCCGTGAACGAGGTTCTTGCGGCAAAAATCGACCGGCGCCGACGGGCAGAGCGAACGGGTGAACACGCCTGCGGCTTCCGCTGGACGGTCGAACACCATCAGCATCACATCGGTCCGCCCCTTATATTTGATACCGGCAGCGGCAGTAGCAATGCGCACACCGTCGATGGCAGGCATGGACGGGTAATGTTTTGGAGCGAGCGGAGAAACGGACGCAGACATGAGTGCCTCAAAAGGGGTCGGTTCAGGATGTTCGGTTCGATGGTTCATCGATAGTCTTGATTCTGGCGCATTGGAAATGTTTGCGGGACAAAATCAAGCATAAACGGCAGATACAATGAAAAACGCCCCGGAAGACCGGGGCGTTTTAGCTTTTTAGGAAATTTATTGCTGCGGCTGTTCGCCTTCAGGCGCGTCGCCCGTATCGCCAGCATCCTGTGCGGCGGCTGCATCCTTCATCGCCTTTTCGACGGCCGGATCCTTGTAGTCGATCTTCATCCCGTCGCGGAGCTTCTTGACCGTTTCGACATAACGCTCACGCAGAATGATCGAACGGATCTGTTCCTTGACCTGATCGAATGCAGGCGGCTGCTTGGTGCGGCGGTCTTCGAGCTGAATGACGTGGAAGCCGAACTGGGTCTGCACCGGCTCCTTCGTATATTCGCCAGGCTTGAGCGCAAAGGCTGCCTTTTCGAATTCCGGAACCATCTGGCCCTCGGTGAAATAACCGAGATCGCCGCCATTGGCAGCGGAACCGTCCGTGGAGCTTTCCTTGGCCAGATCTTCGAACTTCGCACCACCGGCGAGCTTCTTGATAATGGCTTCCGCTTCTTCCTTCGTCTTCACGAGAATGTGACGCGCACGCACCTCAACCTGAGGCGGCATCGCGGCAATTTCCTTGTCGTAGCGAGCGCGAATATCGGCATCGCTGATCTTGTCGACGATGGCGTCCTTGAAATATTCGTTGTGCAGGGCGCGTTCACGCAGGAAAGCCAGACGGGCTTTGAACGCGTCGGTCTGGTCGAGCTTTTCCTTTTCCGCTTCCGCCGACATCGCCTTGATGTCGATCAGCGCGGCCAAGGCTGCCAGACGACGCTGTTCAGCCGGAAGACGGGCAAACTGCGGATCGAGATCGCCAGCGGCCTGATCGACGTCACCGACAGTGATGTCCTTGCCGTTGACGGTTGCCAGAACCTTTGCCGGATCTTCTTTTTCAGCCGGAGCGGCTGCGGTCTGAGCTGCATCCGCAGGCTTGGGCGCCGCGTCCTGCGCGAACGAGGCCGCGCCGGAAAAGCTTGCGAGGGCAACGGATGCCGCAAGAACAGCGAGAGCCTTGCGATAAGGGGCTTTGAGAATGGCTTTCATATGAGATTCTCTCCTTCGAGACCGCTTACCGGCCCGATGAATGCGGCGGAATTTGGCCCGGATACCGCCACCCTGTCACGAAAGAGCGGGATTTCCGGCCTGTTGAGCAACGTTGACATCGCCCTAAGCCCCACTTATCTGTCCTTCGGCTTTGCGTCCAGAGTGTTTCCAGCGATACCCTGCAAATCTGCCGGGGTTTGGACGCTCGGCGAGTAGCGGGGGGAAATTGTGCCAAAATTGCGCCTTGAAGGGCTGCTTTAGCGGCGTACTTTTCTTGCATTTGTTTCAATACGCGTGAATAAAGCATTCGACATTGCCGGAAGCGCTTCCGGCTGAACGGACAGGAAAGGACCAGAGATGGTCAGCTTTGGCGGCCTCGCCCGCAAGATATTCGGTTCATCCAATGACCGCCAGGTAAAGACCCTGCGTCAGCGCGCGGAGCAAATTACCGCGCTTGAGAAGAATTACGAAACGCTCACCAATGAGCAGCTTCAGGCCAAGACCGCCGAATTCCGCGCCGCACTGGCTGAAGGAAAGACGCTCGACGCCATTCTGCCCGACGCTTTTGCGACCGCGCGTGAAGCCGCCAAACGCATCTTGGGCATGCGCCCCTTCGATGTGCAGCTGATCGGCGGCATGGTTCTGCATGAACGCGGCATCGCCGAAATGCGCACCGGTGAAGGCAAGACGCTGATGGCGACGCTGCCCGTCTACCTCAATGCGCTTGAGGGCAAGGGCGTTCATGTCGTGACAGTCAACGACTACCTCGCTACCCGCGATGCGGAGACGATGGGTCGTCTTTACAATTTCCTTGGTCTGACGGTCGGCGTCATCAAGCACGGTCTGGACGACGATGAGCGTCGCGAGGCCTATGCCTGCGACATCACTTACGGCACCAATAACGAACTCGGCTTCGATTATCTGCGCGATAACATGAAGTATGAGCGCGCCCAGATGGTGCAGCGCCCACACAATTATGCCATCGTCGACGAAGTGGATTCGATCCTCATCGACGAAGCGCGCACGCCGCTGATCATTTCCGGCCCGCTGGAAGATCGTTCGGAGTTCTACAACCTCATCGACACCTTCATTCCGCCGCTGGCAGAAGAAGATTACGAAGTCGACGAAAAGCAGAAGACCGCTATCTTCACCGAAGTCGGCACCGAAAAGGTCGAGCAGCTTCTGGAAGCCGCGGGTCATCTGAAGGGTGAGAGCCTCTACGACATCGAGAATGTCGCCGTGGTTCACCATCTGAACAATGCGCTGCGCGCTCACAAGCTGTTCCAGCGCGACAAGGACTATATCGTCCGCAACGATGAAATCGTCATCATCGACGAATTCACCGGTCGCATGATGCCGGGCCGCCGTTATTCGGAAGGCCTGCACCAGGCACTGGAAGCCAAGGAACATGTGACGATCCAGCCGGAAAACCAGACGCTGGCCTCGATCACCTTCCAGAACTATTTCCGCATGTACAACAAGCTCTCCGGCATGACCGGTACGGCTGCCACCGAAGCGGAAGAGTTCGGCAATATTTACGGTCTCGAAGTTCTCGAAATCCCGACCAACCTGCCTGTGCAGCGTATCGACGAGGACGACGAGGTTTACCGCACCGTCGAAGAGAAATACAAAGCCATCGTTCGCGATATCCGCGCGTCGCACGAAAAGGGTCAGCCGATCCTCGTCGGCACGACCTCGATCGAAAAGTCGGAACTTCTGGCTGAGCGTCTGCGCAAGGAAGGCATCAAGGACTTCCAGGTCCTGAACGCCCGCTATCACGAGCAGGAAGCTTACATCATAGCACAGGCCGGCGTGCCCGGCACTGTCACCATCGCCACCAACATGGCTGGTCGCGGTACCGACATCCAGCTCGGCGGCAATCTGGAAATGCGCGTTCGTCAGGAACTGGCGGATATTCCGGAGGGTGCGGAACGCGAAGCCAAGATCGCCGAGATCAAGGCCGATATCGCACAGCTGAAAGAAAAGGCGCTTGCCGCAGGCGGACTTTATGTTCTCGCCACCGAGCGCCACGAAAGCCGTCGTATCGACAACCAGCTGCGTGGCCGTTCCGGCCGTCAGGGCGATCCGGGCCGTTCCAAGTTCTTCCTGTCGCTGCAGGACGACCTGATGCGCATCTTCGGCTCCGACCGTATGGACGGCATGCTGCAGAAGCTCGGTCTCAAGGAAGACGAAGCCATCGTCCATCCCTGGATCAACAAGGCGCTCGAAAAGGCTCAGAAGAAGGTCGAAGCACGCAACTTCGAAATTCGTAAGAACCTGCTCAAGTACGACGACGTGATGAACGATCAGCGCAAGGTGATCTTCGAACAGCGTCTGGAAATGATGGACGAGCCGGACCTGACCGAAACGGTCGCAGAAATGCGCCATGAGGTTATCGAGGACATCGTCGCCCTGCGTATCCCCAAGGACGCCTATGCGGAAAAGTGGGATATTGCCGGTCTGAAGGAAGATGTCGTCACCAAGCTCAATCTCGACCTGCCGGTCGAGGAATGGGCGAAGGAAGAAGGCATCGCCGAAGAAGAGTTCGAGAACCGCATCAAGGAAGCCGCCGACAAGGCCGCTGCCGACCGTGCCGAACGCTTCGGACCGCAGATCATGACCTATGTTGAAAAGTCGGTCATCATGCAGTCGCTCGACAATCTGTGGCGTGAGCATCTGGTCAATCTCGACCATCTTCGCTCGGTCGTCGGCTTCCGCGGCTACGCCCAGCGCGACCCGCTGAACGAGTACAAGACCGAAGCCTTCGAACTGTTCCAGTCCATGCTGTCGAACCTGCGCGAAGTCGTCATCTCGCAGCTGATGCGCGTTGAAATCGTTCGTGAAGCGCCGCAGGAGCCGGAACTGCCGGTTATGCACGGTCGTCACATCGACGAGACGACGGGGCAGAACGATTTCGATGATGCCGCCTGGACCGACCATCAGCACGATGAGCGCGTTATCCCGGCAGCCGATCGCGATCCGACCGACCCCCGGACATGGGGCAAGGTCAGCCGCAACGAGGCCTGCCCGTGTGGGTCAGGCAAGAAATACAAGCACTGCCACGGTGCTTTCGAATAAGGCGAATGACAAAAACCCCGGCGCTTATCACGCCGGGGTTTTTCTTTGCACCCGGCCCCGCAGGCGGGAAGACCGGCGTAGCAACACTGTAATCTCACAAGACATGCTATAGCGGCAAAGAATACTGACCCGCGTCCATAACCGCACAGAGAAACCTGCTTTGCCATCTTTAAGCAGATGCTTTAATTAGACATAAAGCATATACGACCGGGATTTAGGAAATACTCACCATTCCTGCATTTTCTGCGCCAAATCTTTCGCTGGATTTTTCCTTTTTCCCTTTTTAAAGGACTCCCATCTAATGTCCGCTCATCGGCCTCTCATCAGGCAGATGCGAGAATTCGAGCATATCCCGAAAAACTTGAAGCAGGTTTCGGATAGGATATGCGAGAAAACAGACAGCAAGACCGGAAAATCCCGGCGCAAACAAGCGAAACGCTCATTCATAAGGGCGGCGCATAACAGGGTTGGCAAAGACGTGTGGTTTTCGGCAGCTGAAGCAGCGGGCCGGTTTTTACCCGGCACCATCGCGGCCAGACTTCGTCCTGTGACGGAGCGACTGGATTCCGTGCTGACCGATAGTGGTCCGCAGGCCGCTGCGCAGCGCGCATCGCTGGTCGCCTTTTCTGTCCGTGTGGCCAGCGCCGCCATCGCGCTCCTGTCGCAAGTCATCCTTGCCCGCTGGATGGGCGAATTCGAATATGGCATCTTCGTTCTTGTCTGGCTGACGATGATCATCATCGGCGATCTCGCCTGCTTCGGCCTGCATACGACAATCATTCGCTATGTGCCGGAATATGTTCAGCGTCAGATGTTCGGTCTGGTGCGTGGCATTCTGTTTACCGGACGCGCATTTGCCTTTGCCTCAGCAACCATCATTGCGCTGATCGGCTCGCTCGCGCTCTGGTTGCTGAAGGATCAAATCTCCAGCTATTATCTGGCGCCATTCATTCTGGGCTTCATCTGCCTGCCTATGATCACGCTCGGCAATATGCTGGACGGCATTGCCCGGTCGCGCACCTGGGTCACCATGGCGCTGACGCCAAGCTATATTGTGCGCCCGCTTCTCGTGCTTCTGTTCATGATCGTGGCGCATGTCTCCGGCTTGCCATCGACGGCTGCAACCGCGCTTGCCGTCTCGATTGCCGCAACGTGGATCACCACGGTTGGACAGTTTTTCACGGTCGACCGCTCGCTGCAAAAGGACATTCCCCCCGCAGAGCGCGACCAGCGCCTGCGTGAATGGATGACGGTTGCCTTGCCGATCTTCCTCGTCGAAGGCTTCTTCTTCCTGCTGATCAATGTCGATGTTCTGATGGTCGGTCGCGAGATGGATCCCGAACATGTAGCGATCTATTTCGCCACCACGAAGATCATGGCGCTCGCTCATTTCGTCTATTTCGCTGTGAAAGCCAGCGTGGCGCAGCGTTATTCCGACCTGTTGCACAGTGGCAACCGGAGAGAATTTGCAAGCTTTGCGCAGGCTTCCGTTCGCTGGACCTTCTGGCCCACGCTCGTCCTCGGCATCGTCATCCTGATGGCCGGATATCCGCTGCTGCGCCTGTTCGGCCCTGCCTTCACGACAGGCTATCCGCTTTTGTTCATTCTGATCATCGGCGTGATTGCCCGCTCCAGCGTGGGACCCGCGGAAAGCCTTCTCAACATGTCGGGCAAGCAGAACATCTGTGCCCTGCTCTATGCCGTAACGCTAGCCGTGAATGTCATTCTCAATCTGGTGCTGATCCCACGCTTCGGCCTGACCGGCGCCGCCATTTCGACAGCCATCGCCATGCTGATGGAAGCAACACTGCTTTCGACAGCCGTTTCTCGCACAATGCATATCGCTATGTTCATTCTCATCCCCCGAGATCGAGACAATAGCCCGGAGGGTATTTTGTAATGGCCGCAAAACCTTTGCTTGAAGAATCCGCAGGCGGAAACGCAGCCCGCATCGTTTCGGAACTGTCCGATACAGTCACCGCTATGGATGCCGCCAAGAAGCTGGAGGAAAGCCTTCACAGCCGCGATATCCCGCGCAAGCTGGCGATCTACGGTGCAGCAGCTGGCTTCGAGCTACGCGACGAGCTGGATCACCTGAGCAACCGGACCATCGAGCCGAATGTCTTCTTCAACGCCCGCTTTCTGGCCCCCGCCATGCCGCGGCTGGAAGACCGCGAAGTCCGCTTCATGGTCATGCGCGACGAAAACGAAATCCGCAGTCGCCTGCGCTTCGTGATGCCCTATACGATCGAGCGTCCCGGCCTTCCGCTGTCCACACCGGTCATCCGTGCCTGGTCAACGCCTTTCGGTCCGCAGGGCACACCGCTCATCGACCACGACGACCCGGTCGGCGTGGTGGAGGACCTGTTCGATATTCTGGCGCGCGACCACCTCAAACTGCCCAACGTGCTGGTTTTGCCTGAAATGCGCGCCAATGGCCCTGCGGCAAAGCTCATCCGCTCGGTCGCGGTCGGACGGCAACTGCCAGTCGTCGCCATCGAACAGAAAGAGCGCCCGTTCCTCAAGAGCGATCTCGACGGCGACAGCTACATCCAGCAGGCCATCGGCGGCCAACACCGCCGCGACTACCAGCGGCTGTGGCGGCGTCTTGCCGAAAAGGGTGAACTCGTCCACCGCATCTATCGCACGCCGGATGAAGTGCGGCAGTCTTTCGAACATTTTCTTTCGCTGGAAGCCAATGGCTGGAAAGGAAAGCGCGGTACAGCCATGGCGGTCGACCGCTTCCGTGCCGCCTTCGCCCGCGAGGCGGTCAATAATCTTGCCGAACGCGATTGCGTGCGTGTCCACACGCTGGAGCTGGACGGGCGTGTTATCGCCATCCTGACCGTCTTCACCGTTGCCGGTGAAGCATGGACATGGAAAACCGCTTATGACGAAAGCCTTCAGGCTTTTTCACCCGGCGTTCTGCTCATGATCGAGGTCGCGAAAAGCCACCTCAACGATCCGAATATCCTCAGAACGGATTCCTGCGCCGTGCCGGACCATCCGGTGATGACGCGCCTCTTCCAGGAGCGCGAGACCATTGAGACATTGGTGGTTGGATTGAACCCCGGCGCAGACAGGCTTGCGCGTCAGGCCGCATCGCAGATCCATCTCTATCAGCGGACCCGCAATCTCGCACGCATCGTGCGCAACCGCATTCGCAGCTTCACAGATCGCGGTTAGCACAAAGCTTTGCCCGCTATAGAAATAGCGGGCAAGATCAACAGTTTGTGAAAGCTTTCGGGGCGTGTTATCATCACTTTCGGGAGAGCGCATGACAGGCGGAAGAGGAGGTCCGCACCGGTGCATTTCCCACCTCGCAAGAGGTGCGGAACGTTCCGGGTCATAACAATCAGGACCGGCTTTCGTCTGGTTCGCAACCGCCATCGCGCCCTCCCATGGGAAGGAGATGCACTATGGAATATTTCCACTATATCAGCACGCTGGATTACATCCTGCTCGGCTTCATTGCGGTCGTCGTGGTGTGGAACGTGGTCGAACACGGCCTGCGTCACAGATAGGCCTATCGACCCGGCAAGGTCTTGCCGTTGATAGTGTTGCGATCTGATTGCCTGCGAAAACGCGCAACGTTTTCTGACAGGATATGATGATTGCATCCGTGCAGCGCTGGATGCCGTGCTTAAGGCACGGCAGCGTAGGATGCTTGACGGTTTCTCGTCATCTCGCCGCCGCACGTCCCCGCGAACATGTCACACAGCCACGCTGTGTCGCGCTTTGGCGCCTTTAGCTCGCAGCCTTGCACAGGCCATTCATAACAATCGACATTCCTCGCCAAAACCTGCGCTTGTGGGCAATTGACCTCGTTTCATTTAGCCGGTATATCCCAACCCGCTGTCCATTCTGGACCATATCAAACTGCTTCGGCAGACCTGTGCGGGTGTGGTGGAACTGGTAGACGCGCCGGACTCAAAATCCGGTTCCGAAAGGAGTGTCGGTTCGATTCCGACCACCCGCACCACTTCCATGCAAATCTTGAATCTATATCGTCCAGCCTCAATCTGTTTGGGGCTGATTGCGCTTTTACATGTGCCGCGATCATGGTCAGCCCCTCCCCCAACCCGTTGGCAGATATCGTTTTTATGCTATCTGAGCCGGATTGCGCCCCGATCTGATTAAGCCAGATCTGGAAATGGGATCGGGTGCTTGAGCGCAGCCCGTACCTTTCAACGCGGACTACAACCATAATTCGTAGATCGCTACATTACGTAATGTTAATTTTTACTTTACTGTAAAGTCAAATAAGATGATACTTAACATGGAAATTGAGATGACGCGCTCGAACCGAGCGGACTTCAAGCTCCATCTATAAAATGTTGATAAAATATAATCCCCCTCCAATCTGGCGATACATTATGGAAAACGCAGATAAAGAATATGTCAATGGAAATAGAATTTTGCATGTGAAGCTAGCTAATAATATTATAACTTCATATGTTAATAAGAACCAGATGACTTCTGAAGAATTACTGAGTATCATCACGGATGTCTGCCAATGCATTGGCGGTTTATCGGGTACATCGAGCTTTTCTCCCAAGGAAGCTCCGGTAATACCTTCGGTAGACCCCAAGGAATCGATCTTCGAAGATTACATCATTTGCCTCGAAGATGGTCGCCGCTACAAAACCCTCAAGCGCGCCTTGATGAGCCGCTTCGGCCTGACGCCTGATGCGTACAGGCGCAAATGGAACTTGCCCGCCGATTACCCGATGGTGGCTCCCGCTTCTGCAAAGAAGATGTCTGCCCTTTCCAGAATGGAAAAGGACGATGCCGAGAGCGCATAAGGCATTTGTCGCTCAAGGGTGCAGCCAGGCTGCACCCACCTGCCCTTCGCGGCAGCGCGGCCCCCGCGTCCTCTGATTACACCATCACGTCGAAGAGCTACGCGAACCGATGCTTAGGCATTGGCAACGGGCACCTGCGTGCATTTTCCGCCTTGGGCTCCGCATCCGTCCCCGCCTCAAACTGCTTCCGAGGACCGTGTTATGCGTAAGCTAAGCCACATTCATTATGCCTGGTATATTGCTCTGGCCTGCCTTGCCGTCTCGTGTATTCGAGCCGGCATCGGCTTCCAGACAATGGGCTTCATCATCAATCCGGCGCGTGAGGAGCTTGGCTGGTCCAATACGCAGATCACCGGCGTGATAGCCTTTCGTGAACTGGTAGCGGGACTAGCCGCTCCCCTCGTTGGCCGCTGGGTCGATCAGCGAGGCCCCAGAACTGTGATGATCATCGGAGCGGTTCTTGTCGGTTTGTCCTTCAGCCTCACTTCCGTCGCGCAGACCTTCTGGCAATTTGTCCTGATCTTCGGTGTCATCGGCGGCGTCGGTGTTGCCGGCCTCTCCAATGCGCTGGTTTTCCCGCTGATCGCCAAGTGGTTCTCGGCGCAACGCGGCCGGGCGACCGGTCTGGTATCATCAGGTGCCAATCTCGGCGGCATCTTGATGTCGCCCTTGATCATCTGGCTTCTGTCTATTTCCGACTGGCGCTCAACCTGGTTCGTTCTCGGCTTCCTGCCAATTCTCATTCTGGTGCCGCTGGCAATCTTCGTCCTGCGCCGTGAGCCTGCCGACATGGGGCTCAAGCCGTTTGGCGAGGACACTGACAACGCGAAGACCACAACCAGAGCGACCGATACCGGCCCGGATATGACTGTGGGAGACGCAATGCGCGCTCCAAGCTTCTGGTTTCTCATGATCGGCTGGAATCTGACCGACTTTGTGTTGAAAGGCGCCTTGCTGCACAAGATCCCGGCGGCACAGTCGCTGGGCTTCAATACCGCCGAAGCGGGCAGCGTGATCATGACCTACAGCATCTGCGCTATTCTGGGCAAACTGCTCACCGGTTTCATTGCCGATCAGTTCCCGACCCGCCTGGTGATCCTCTGCCTTTCGGCAATGCAGGCAATCGGGTTGATCCTGTTCATCAATGCAGACAGTATCTGGCACCTGCAACTGGGATACGGCATCCTGAGCGGCTTATCGGCAGGCGGGCTCATCATGATGATGCCATTTCTGCTGGCCTCGCTGTTCGGTCGGAAAAACCAGGGCGCCATCATGGGCGTCGTGACCCCCATGGTGATGATTTCCGGGATTGGCGGCCCGATGCTGGCGGCGCTGCTCTTCGACCTGACGGGCAGCTATACGTTCGCCTTCGAAATCTATGCCGTCATTTCCGTTCTCGGCGGATTGGCATTGTTCGGCGCCAGTACGGCGCGCAAGGCCTCTCCGCAACCCACAAAACCTTCAGGAGGTTTATGATGACCACGATTGCTCTTCTCTATCCCGGCGATATGGGCGGCGCTTTCGCCAAACTACTAATATCTGCTGGACACAGGGTGATAAGCCCGCTGGGCGAGCGCAGCGAACAAACGCAAAAGACAGCGCAATCCATCGGCGTCGAGATGCGCGACGACATGGCTTCTGCCGTAACGGACAGCGACATGGTGCTGTCGCTCGTGCCACCATCGGCAGTCGTTGACGTTGCCGAACAGGCGATTGCGGCCTGCCGCGAACAAGGGGCCGCACCATTCTTCGTTGATATGAACGCAAAGACGCCCGCCGATGCCGAGAATCTGAACACAGCTTTCGGCAGTGCTTCGCTACCCTTCTGCAATGCCTGCATCATTGGTCGCGCCTCGCATCTCGGCGACGAAGGCCGCATCTATGCCAGCGGGCCAGACACGAAACCTCTTGAGGCGTTGTTTGAAGGCTTGTTGCCCGTGATCTCGCTTGGCGACGAAATCGCGCGGGCATCGGTTTTCAAAATGGCATTTGCTGGCTTCAACAAGACCGTTGCTGCCGCATTGTTCGAAACGGCCAACACGGCCAATGCCTTCGGCGTGACCGATTCTCTATTCGAGCTGATCGGCCATCATCTGGGCGGCACGCTATCTGACCTCGGCAAGCTGGTGCCGACTTATCCACGCCACATCCTGCGCCGCGCGGAAGAAATGGAAGCGCTGGCGGTGATGCTCGCCGATGCGGAACTGCCGAACGAAATCGCACTGGCCGCAGGCGCAACATTCCGCAGCCTCGGCAACAGCGGAAGCTGGTCCGCGACGACCACAGCCCCGCAATTGCTCGAGCTGTTATCCGAGATCGATTATCGCCAATAGCCTGGAGACGAAACCGCCCTTATGGAAGGCACCGAATTCACCGGCAGCAGAGTTTCCACGATCAGCGCATCAATCGACGAACCGATAAACAGTATCGCAGGAGATTTCATCGATCAGCAGCTCATCCATATCGGCCACCACGCCCGCAGCGTGTTTTCCTCAAAGCCGATTTCGGGATGACGATGCAAGTCCTCGAAACCCGGGGTCGCTCCTCACGACCTCCGGCTTTGATTCGTCACACCAGATTAGGCGGCTTCCAGCGCCTGAGCGAGATCGGCTATCAGATCATCTGGATGCTCTATGCCGATGGACAGGCGGATGGTCGATTCCAGCACACCGATACGCTCGCGCACTTCAATCGGAACGCCGGAATGGGTCATTGCTGCCGGGTGGCTCGCAAGCGATTCTGTACCGCCGAGACTGACGGCGAGCTTCAATATCTGAAGCGCATTGAGGAAACGGAACGCTGCCGTCTGCCCGCCCTTGATGTCGAACGAGAATGTGGACCCCGCGCCCGTACATTGCCGTTTGAACAACGCACCGACATCGGAATCCTTATCCTCAAACGGCAGATAATGCAGCTTTTCGACCTTCGGATGATCACGCAGGAATTCGGCAATCGCACGCGCATTGCTATCAGCGCGTTCCATGCGCAGGCCAAGCGTTTCCAGGGAGCGCCCGAGCATCCAGCAGGAATGCGGATCAAGCTGCGTGCCGATGGCGCCGCGCAAGGCCTTGACTTGCCGGACAACGGATTTGGAGCCGAGCACCGCACCGGCAATCAGATCGGAATGGCCGCCGACATATTTGGTCAGTGAATAAACCGATAAATCCGCGCCGTGATCGAGCGGCTTCTGGAAAACCGGCCCCAGCAAGGTATTGTCACAGGCTATGACAGGACGATGTCCCTGCCGCTGTTCGATCTTTTCAGCCACGCGCCGGATAGCAGCAATATCGACCAGACTATTGGTCGGGTTGGCCGGTGTTTCAATCAGGATGACCGAAACGCGTCCTTTGGCCAAGGCTTCCTCTGCGGCCTTTTCAATGGCTGTTTCATGCACGCCATCGGCGAAGGCCACGGCTTCCACGCCGAAATTCAAAAACGTTTTGGCCAACAGCGTTTCGGTGCCGCCATAAAGTGGCTGCGAATGCAGGATGACATCGCCGGGGCGTGCGAAGGCAAAAAGCGTCGTCGCAATGGCTGACATGCCGGACGAAAACAGCGCCGAACTCTCAGCACCCTCATAGACCGCCAGACGATCTTCGACGATTTCGCTGTTGGGATGATTGAAGCGTGAATAGACCAGCCCCGCGCCCACACCTGCGGGCGGCTCTTTACGTCCGGAAACGAAATCGAAGAAATCGCGCCCATCCTCGGCGGTCTTGAAAACGAAGGTCGACGTCAGAAAGACGGGGGGCTTGACCGCGCCCTCGGAAAGCTCCGGGTCATAGCCGTAATTCAGCATTTGTGTTTCGGGATGAAGCAGGTGGTTGCCCAAGTGGGTCTTGTAAGGGCGCGGCGCAGTCATGACGACCTCCTGAAAAGCCAAACTCCTCTTGCCCAACCAGATAGGCGGACAAGAGGAGCTTAACAGAGGTCATCGGCAATCTTCTTTCGTTGTTTGCCTCTCACGGGTAATCGCTGAACCCGCGAAAAACACCCAAAAGAAAACAATAGCTGCCAATTACTTGATCACCAGCACAGGCACAGTGCTGAGCGACAGGACTTCCGCCGCCTGACTGCCGAGCAGGAGCTTGTTGACGCCGCGACGGCCATGCGAGGAAATGATGATCAGGTCGCTGCCATGAGATTTCGCAGCTTCCACAATGCCTTGCGCGGGCGACTGGTTTTCGACATGCACCGCTTCAGCGGCCACACCAGCGGCTTCAGCCTTGCCCTTGGCCTTCGTCAGAATCTCGGTCGCGGCCTTGGTGATTGCTTCGCGATATTCCTGAAACGCAACCGGGCTCGATGCCCATTCCGCCGCAACGACGATGCCGTAGGATGGCAGAAGCTCGGTCACCGAGACGAAAGTCAGTTTCGCACCCGTTTCCTTGGCCAGTTCCACGCCCTGATCCACGCCCTTTTCAGCGAGTTCCGACCCATCGGTCGCGATCAGAATATTCTTGTACATCTCTCGATCTCCTGGTTGCCTGATAGCTAAATTATGCGCGCCTTACCCAAGCCAATGCATTGACGCGGATCAATATCCTTCCAGATAAGCTAATACGCTCACTCCCAATTATGATGGAATTCACTTTTAAAAAAATGGATTATATAGAATATAATTCTAAACATGATCCATCAAGCGCATGTGTCCAGCTATGCTTTTGCGCTGTTTCCTCTTAGAATTTGCGCAACATGAAGGGAGATTACGCTATGAACAAACCCCTTGGCTCGAAGAGCAACGAAACTGCAGGACGCGGCCGCGTTTACGGCTCGATTCTGGAAACAATCGGCAACACGCCGCTTGTACGCATTGATAAATTTGCCAAGGAAAACGGCGTTGTCGCGAACCTTCTGGTAAAGCTGGAATTCTTCAATCCGCTGGCAAGCGTCAAGGACCGCATCGGTCTTGCGCTGATTGAGGCGCTTGAAGAACAGGGCAAGGCCGTGCCCGGCAAGACGGTTTTCGTCGAGCCGACCTCCGGCAATACCGGTATTGCGCTTGCCTTTGCGGCAGCAGCCAAAGGCTATCGCCTCGTGCTCACCATGCCGGAAACCATGTCGGTGGAACGCCGCAAGCTTCTCAAGCTTCTTGGCGCTGAACTGGTGCTGACCGAAGGCGCGAAAGGCATGAAGGGCGCGATCGCCAAGGCTGAGGAAATTGCCGAAGGCAACCCCAACGCCATCATTCCGCAGCAGTTTGAAAATCCCGCCAATCCAGAAATTCATCGTCGCACGACGGCGGAAGAAATCTGGAACGATACCAATGGCGAAGCCGACATTCTGATCTCCGGCATCGGCACTGGCGGCACGATCACCGGCGTCGGTCAGGTGATCAAGGCGCGCAAGCCTTCCTTCAAGGTGATCGCTGTAGAACCCAAGGATTCCCCTGTCCTGTCCGGCGGCACGCCCGGCCCGCACAAGATTCAGGGCATTGGCGCAGGCTTTGCACCAAAGACGCTCGATACCGGCGTTTACGATGAAGTGGTTCAGGTCTCAAACGAAGATTCCTTTGCCAATGCGCGCCTGATTGCCCGTATCGAAGGCATCCCGGTCGGCATCTCGTCCGGCGCAGCGCTCACCGCTGCGATTGAAGTCGGCAAGCGTCCTGAAAATGCTGGCAAGAACATTGTCATCATCATTCCTTCCTTTGCCGAACGCTATCTTTCGACGGCGCTGTTTGAAGGTCTGGAATAATCGGCTTTATCGAAGCCTCATTTCAGAAAAGCAAAAAGCCAGAGCGGGTGACCGTTCTGGCTTTATTTCATTCTACGGTGCCTTGGGAGAGGCTTAGAGCGCAGTCCGGGCTGACATAATCAGCTCGAAATGCACTTTAGTGGCGCGTGCGTGCTTCGCAAGCCGGGCCAGGTCCGCGCATGTAATGGCGCTCGGGCCGATAGCTCGGTGCGACGAACTCGCGGATGACATTAACGCTGTCACGCAGCTGAACAAGAATGCTCATCGCTTTCACCTTCATCTAAATCATGTTCGAAAGGATGTTCACTGCGCTCAATGTGAGCTTGTGAAGTAAGCTTCACTTCCGAACATCTTAATGAAAACTTTAACGATCAAAGATGAATAAGTGCTAAATCGGCATCGTTAACGGTAAGTTAATGGTAACGATATTCAGGTTTTCCACAGGTGCCTGAAACTTGTCACAGTTGCCAAGCGGACAAAAGAAAAGCCGGTCGAAACCGGCTTCTTTTGTGAGATTGCTTGGCGCTATCAGCGCGTCGGCACCGGATGCTCGCCGCGATAATCGTAGAAGCCGCGGCCCGTCTTGCGACCAAGCCAGCCTGCTTCGACATATTTGACCAGCAGCGGGCACGGGCGATATTTGGAATCCGCAAGCCCGTCATGCAGCACCTGCATGATCGAAAGGCAGGTGTCGAGACCGATGAAGTCTGCAAGCTGCAATGGGCCCATTGGATGGTTGGCACCGAGCTTCATGGCCGTATCGATGGCTTCGACGCTGCCCACGCCCTCGTAAAGCGTATAGATCGCCTCGTTGATCATCGGCAGCAGGATGCGGTTGACGATGAATGCCGGGAAATCCTCGGCGACTGTTACCGTCTTGCCGAGCGCCTGTACAAAATCCTTCGACTTGCGGAACGTGTCTTCATCAGTGGCGATGCCGCGCACCAGCTCCACCAGCTTCATCACCGGCACCGGATTCATGAAGTGAATGCCGATGAAACGTTCTGGACGATCCGTCGTCGAAGCAAGCCGCGTGATGGAAATCGACGAGGTGTTGGTCGCAAGAATGGCTTGCGGGTTCAGGATCGGGCAGAGCTGCGCGAAAATCTTGCGCTTGACGGTTTCGTCTTCCGTCGCCGCTTCAATGGCCAGATCAACGCCTGCAAGGTCTTCCATTGAATTTGCAGCACGGATCAGCTTCATGGCTGCTGCGCGCTCTTCTTCCTGCAATTTGCCGGAGGAAACCTGACGCGCCATATTGCCGTTGATGGTGGCAATGCCCTTTTCCAGCCGGTCCGGCGCAGCGTCGTGCAAAAGCACACTAAAACCTGCCAGAGCGCAGACATGGGCGATGCCGCCACCCATCTGACCTGCGCCGACTATACCAACCGTCTTGATTGCCACCGTAGTAACTCCTTCATCCTCCCCAAAGGGGCCTGTCGAGCATTTCTTTTTTGCAGCAAGCGCAAAACTGCGCTTCGAATTGCAAAAGGCTCATCCAGCAGATGATAGGCTGTCCGCCTAAAATGCAATCCAAAATTCTTGCTCATTACAAAGAACCCGCCCGAGCGCGAGACTAAGTCTCCGACTGGGACGGGTCGTAAAACGAAGAAGCGGCGAGACCAGCCCGCCGCTTCGTAAACGATCAGAGAGCCTTCTGCAGCTCCGGCAGCACGGTGAAGAGATCACCGACGAGGCCGTAATCGGCAACCTGGAAGATCGGCGCTTCTTCGTCCTTGTTGATGGCGACGATGACGCGGCTGTCTTTCATGCCGGCCAGATGCTGGATCGCGCCGGAAATGCCGACAGCGATGTAAAGCTCCGGTGCAACAACCTTGCCCGTCTGGCCAACCTGCCAGTCGTTTGGC
>NZ_VCPE01000027.1 GCF_005938105.1 Brucella haematophila
GAAACTTGACCGTGAATAAAAACCCGAACATTAATTAAAAGGCGGGTCAATTCTCGGTGGAAAAACCGGGTCACTTCTCAGCGGCAATCAACATCCTCAAGAAGCGGATGTTGGCCCATCCGCTTTTTGTTGGCTCTTTTGGTGCAATTGTTGCCGGTCAATTCCGGCGACCAACGTAGGAATATGGCAACAACTTGCCTTAGTCAAGCAAGAAGTTGCCATAGGTGTAGAGAAATGAATCTGAGCGACAGGATCAAAGAGGCCGCCGATGAAGTGGGCGGACTGAACCAGCTTGCAGTTCGCACAGGAATCGCACGGCGAACCATCGGATCGTGGCTAGAAGGCCGAAAGCCCAAACCAGAGGCATTGCAGAAGATTGCCGAGGTGGCAGATATAAACGTTGCTTGGCTGATCACCGGGGTCGGCGAGAAATACTCCGCTGAACGGTTAGTTAGAGAAGCTGAGCAAGATCGCCAAAAAGCCGAGCTTAATAGAGACTTGGGGAATGCGTTGAGGGCTAATGATCAGCGCCGCCTAACACGAGACCCGTTCTTTGCTATGGAAGTGGAAAGGCGCGGCCCAAGATTCGATATTGCTGTTTTGGAAAAGATCGCTCGTATCGTAACTAGAGCGTATAAAGACGCGCACATTCAAATAGCGCCTGAAAAGATATCCGTTGAAGCTGGAGAGCTGTACAATGAACTGATGGCGCGTGTGATTAATTATGCCGATCCGCTGGAAATCGAAGCAACGCTACCGCAAATCGAGCATTTACTTCGAAAAAGGCTTTCAGAAGCCAAGGACAACCCCGGAACCGGTAAACGCTCGGCTTGATGCTGGTCCGTGCCTCCCCGATAGCTCTGCTCACACATTGTTTGTGGGACACAAGCGCCGTTGTATTTTAGGAATTTTCAGACACGAGTAATCTCCGGGGCCGTGTATTTGAGTCCCGGACAGACGCTACTGATGGGGTCAGCGCTAGAAGTTGCCCATTATTTCCGCGCAGATATGGCGAACACTTAGGAGTGTCCCCCTCGCAACGAAAACGGCACTTTGGATAGTCTGGGTCGATTGCGGAGATGCGCTTCCCCAAGTCGGTGTCGACAAAACAAAATTCTGCTCGTTGTCTTTGCCCAAACCAACGAATTGTCCACTGAGAAAGACAGGCTTGTCCGATCGATTGACCACTGAAAAGCTCACACTCAGTTCAGTTTGCCCAGGCGCAAGAAGGCTTTCTTTTTCGCTCAAAACGAAATTATTGACCGTTATCCGATCCGTTCCGCCCGACACTTGGTTGATTTTCTCGATGGGCATGCATTGGAAATTACCGACGGCACTTTGGATTACTTCTCCTGGTGTAGCTGTTCCCAGCACGACCGCCGTCATTAAAGAAATGCTTACAATCATGAACTTGCCCCCGCTGCAAAATCAGTGTCAGAGGAATAGCGTCCTGCTAATAAATGCACAATCCATAGTGATTAAACTCCACGTGATCACCGGCATCTGGACGGTCACCAACGTGCGCCCTCAGCAAACAAAAATGGCGATGGGCTTCTTCCATCTTAAAATAGGCATCAAATCTGATTGGAATAAGAGCAAGCAATTGTTATTATTATGTTATTTTTTGGATAAGCCCAAGTTGGAACGAACTTCCAACTTTGTTTTTACATTTACGGATATTTTCAGCCGTTTGGGTCGGCAGCCTTAAAAGCCTTAGCTTTACGGTGCTATCAATAAATTCAATGATTTGAGGACGCTTAAAAGAATTCAGAGGGGTTTTCAGCGGACGCTTAAGCGTATGGTCCGATTTTCGGCGTCCAACCACTTCCTGCTTGCTTTCCCACCGACCCACTGTCAAATTTGGTTTGTCGTCAACTTCCGCTTACTGATATTTAAGCCCTTGAATTGCCGCCGCTTTTCACTTGTTTTCGGGTAATTTCAGACATTCCCACAAAATCCAGTAACCAGTGTCAAACTACAAGCAAAGACTTGCAAAACAGCTTTCGTGTTTCGAAGGCTCGGCTTCTTGCCGTCTGTGCAGCCCTTACTTCAGCGCGTTCATCATTCCCGGCTCATGTCCGCCGTTCGCCTTGTCGGGTTGATTTCGCAGCGTTTCGCCCTGCGCGAATGGCGGATTAGCCGCTTCAAATTTTCAACAAATTTTTAGGTGTTTGTTAAGGAAATAGTAACGTAATGTTATAATTTTTAAATATGCGTGATTCTGTAATATTATGGAGGTTTTGGGCGATGAGGAAAAATGCAACCACCGTTGCGTTAGCGCTGGCAGGGTTGGTGGCGAGTTCTCTCGTGGCTACGGCAAAGACGAATTATATCGGAGAATTCAGGGACTGGGGTGTTTATCAAAACACTGATCTTCCCGGTAACAAATGCTATGCTTTGACGGTTCCGATTAAATTTCATCCCGTAGATGTCAGGCACGGCGATAATTTCATTATTATTTCCAAGTCGAGCGGACAGTACAGTCCACAGCTCGTCATGGGCTATGATCTCAAGTCAGACAAGGCCGTGAATGTCATGGTGGATGGCACTGCCTTCCCATTCTTCAGCGAAGGCAATCGCGCCTGGGCGGAGAATGTCGCTGATGAAACGCGGATCATGCGGGCAATGCGCGCGGGCAAGACACTTAATGTGCAGGCGGTTTCAGCGCGTGGCACGCAGACGCGCTACACCTTCTCGCTGATCGGTCTGTCAGCATCGCTCCAGCGCGTGGATGGCTGCTGATACAGCCTCCAGAAAGAAGACCCCGCCAATGGGCGGGGCCTTGGTCTCTGTCGAGTTAGAGTCCTAGGAACTTGAACGGTTCGGTTTCCTTGAACTGATCATTGGCCATGCCGGAAAACGTGTTGGTCTGGTCTGGTCCGAGATCAAGCTTCTTCACCTTGCCGGTTTCGGGCGAAAAATCGATTTTGTTCAGGTCCATCCAGAATGTATTCGGCGTCAGCGCGGATTCGAAGAAATAGAGTTTGCGCTTGTGGTCGGCCACGGTGCGCCAGCGGGTCGATGAAATATTGGGCTGATCCGGCGTGCTGATGCCGAATGGCACCGAGACATTGCGAATCACGCTGAAGACGCTGGCGATGGTCTTGACCGGATCTTCCGTTTTCGGAATGGCATTGACGTAGAACGACGCCCGGGCGAAGCGGTCAGCAGCACGATTGGTACCCGGCAGCATGACGGTTCCGCCGATATCTTTCCAATAGGCATTGAGCGCAAGCTGCTGGTCGAAGGTCGGCGAATTGGTCATCACCGGATACTGCTTGCCGTGGTGGATGACCTGCTTGCCATCGATATATTCGATGATGGCGCTGTCGCCGCTGGAATCAGACATGGCGAGATGCAGCGTGGCGAGGCGATCTTCCCCCGGCACCTTGTCGGTCACGACATTGAACGGATTGCCGCTCAGCGCTTTAACGGCTTCATCGACGGTCGCGAAATTGTCGAGAACATACTGCGCCCAGGCAGCAATGCTGAGGCTTGGGTGCTTTTCGTCGAAGGGCGGATATTCCGACTCCACAAGCCAGAGCACGCTTGCTGAAAGCCCGGCTTCATTGAGGCCGTCAGTGGTCGAAATATCATAGCCGGAAGCGATGACGCTGCCATATTTGGATTGCCACTGGACTGAGTTCGGTCCCGCTTCGCCGGAACGCTTCATGCCGCGCGGGAAAATCCACAGATTGGTCGCCACGTCGACTTTCCAGTCCATGGAACGGGCTGTGATGATCTGGTCATTGGCGCCGTGATAGACGAGGCGTGTGCAGGCCTCGGCGACAGGAGCAGCAATCATGCTGCCTGCCACAAGCATCGCCGTGCAAGTGGCGGCAAAAGAACGTTTCAATATCGTCATGGATGGCCCCTGTTGTGACTTCGTTTCAATGCAGGATCGGAGCGGATCGGCGTGCAACGCCCCGTAGCGCGATATAGGGCAAAGGGTAGCGAAGAAAAGCGCAGGCGCTGCCGCTTTCCGTCTTATCAACTAGTGATGGCCTGTATTGCCGTCGGGCTTGCGATTGGCACCCAGAAGGATGACTTCCAGAAGCCACGGTTTCTTTTCGATGACCTCGGACAGATCGTTGGCGCCAATGCCGAAACCGGCTTCTTTGAGCATCGTGTCTGCGGCTTCGCCTGAACCGTTCGTCTTGTCGAGAGACAGGTGGTGCGCGCGGCGCAGCAGCATTTCCGCCGGTGTAAAGCCGCCTTCCGCGAGGCTCTTTTCTATCCGGCGTTGAAGCTCTTCTGGAAGAAGCATAGTGCAATTGCCCTCGTCGATATTCGGTGTTGTTCGAAGCCGCCTTGCTTCGTGGAGACTTCCGCCTGTCACTATAGATAGGCCTGTTGAACAATTTGAGAATATGAAAAGTCAAATCGCCGGACGGCCTTTCGTATAACGCCGTTACCGTCGCATGAACAAAATTTTGCCGTTGTTTCCCTTGTTTGCGGACTTGACGGCTCTTACATAGGGACAAGGCCTGAACGGGGAACGGCGTCGCTTTTTGTCGGCGTCGAGGAGAGGGCTTCGTCTAGAGTCAAAACAATCTGATGGTTTGCAATGGCCACCCTACGTTATTTTATATGGCCCATGATTTTTACGGTCGTGGGTCTCGCAGCTGCCGTCTGGCTCGGATACGAGATGACCGGCACGTTCGGGGGAATGGTCTCCGTCTTCATCATCTGCGCTGTCTTGAGCGTCCTTGAGATATCGCTCTCATTCGACAATGCGATCGTGAATGCGCGCATTCTGCGCGACATGACACCCGAATGGCAGCACCGCTTCCTGACCTGGGGCATCGTCATTGCCGTTTTCGGCATGCGCATCATTTTCCCACTGGCCATCGTTGCGGTCGCCATGTGGACCGACCCGATTTCAGCACTCAAACTCGCCATCTGGAACCCGAATGAATATGCCCGGGTCATCGCGGAATCCCATACGGGTATCGCGGCTTTTGGCGGCACGTTCCTGCTGATGGTTGGCATGAAGTATTTCTTCGACGTCGAGAAGGATGTGCACTGGATCAAGGCAATCGAAAGCCGCATGTCGAAATTCGCGTCCGTGCAGGGCGTGGAAATCGGCGTTGCCATCGCGCTTATCCTGTTCTTCTCCTACCAGCTTGATGCGGTTCACTCGCACACGTTCCTCGTTGCGGGCCTGTTCGGTCTTCTGACCTTTCTGGCGGTTGAGGGACTGGGCGAAGTGCTCGATGCCACGCAGGAGCAGATGGATATGGTCCATCGCGGCGGTCTGGGCGCGTTCATCTATCTGGAAGTGCTCGATGCAAGCTTCTCGTTCGACGGCGTTATCGGCGCATTCGCGCTGACGACGAACCTCTTCATCATCGCAATCGGTCTTGGCATCGGTGCCTTTTATGTGCGCTCGCTCACCATCATGCTGGTTGAGCGCAAGACACTTGGCCAATACCGCTATCTCGAACATGGCGCGTTCTACGCCATCATGGTTCTGGCGGTGGTCATGTATGTGCAGACGCTGGTTCATATACCGGAAGTCATTACCGGCCTGATCGGCGCGGTACTGATCGGTCTCTCGTTCATGTCGTCGCTGCGCTATAACCGGCTTAATCCGCACTGGCAGGATGAAAGCGAAGAGGCCACGGGCCATTGAGCTTCGATACCAATGATTGGAATGGGCGGCTTCAAGCCGCCCTTTTTGTTTGCGTTCCGGATCGGGCAGGGCGAGCCATAATCGTCGACCCGCTTGACCGAATCGCCAGAATTGATGAGCCTCAGCTCTGCGCTCACTATGCGCTTAACGTGCTGCGGCCAGTCCGGGGGAACAGTTAGGTCGGTCGGCTGCGGTCAAACTGAAGGGGACATTCATGGTCGTTACCCGTTTGAGCAAGACCGCTTTCGTAGCGGCAATCGCTTTCTTTGCCACGTTGGTGGCCTTCGGCAATATCACCGATTACGGCACCAATTTCGCGTTCGTCCAGCATGTGCTGATGATGGACACGATCTTTCCCGATGCATCGATCAAATATCGCGCCATCGATAATCCCACCCTGCATCATGCGGGTTATATTCTGATCATTGCCGCTGAAACGCTGACCGCCATCCTGTGCTGGATTGGCGCCTTCGCGATGCTGGGGCGGCTGACGGATCGCGCTGCCAGCTTCAACCGCTCCAAGAAGTGGGCCATTGCCGGGCTTTCACTCGGCTTTCTGGTCTGGCAGGTCGGCTTCATCTCGATGGGTGGCGAGTGGTTCGGGATGTGGATGTCGCAGACGTGGAATGGCATTGAATCGGCCTTCCGCTTCTTCATCACCATCATTGCCGTGCTGATCTATGTGGTCATGCCTGATGGAGAGCTAGAGTAAATGCGCGGCTGAAGCAGGCTCGTCGACCAGTTCGACGCCAGCCTGCTTCATCTTTTCCAGCATGCTGCCCATGGAGCCGTTGAGGTCGATGCCGCGGCAGGCATCGAGCCGCACGCGCACCTGAAAACCTTGCGCGATAGCGTCGAGCGCGGAATAGGCGACGCAGAAATCGGTTGCGAGACCCGCCAGCGTTAGCGACCCGATGCTGCGCTCGCGCAGATATCCGCCTAGGCCGGTCGGTGTCTCGCGATCGTTTTCGAAGAAAGCCGAATAGCTGTCGATACCGAAACGGAAACCCTTGCGGATCACCAGCTGCGCCCGCGTCCATTGCAGGGCGGGGTGAAAATCCGCGCCGTGGCTGCCTTGCACGCAATGATCCGGCCAGAGCGTTTGTGGCCCGTAGGGCATCTCGACCATCTCGAAAGGGGCCTTGCCCGGATGCGTGCTGGCGAAGCTTGAATGACCGGCCGGGTGCCAGTCCTGTGTCAGAATGACGTGTTCGCTTTCATCGATCAGACGATTGACGGCAGGCAGGATGTCGTCGCCATGCGCAACAGCCAGCGCACCGCCGGGGCAGAAGTCGTTCTGGACATCGACGACAATAAGGGCATGACCGATCATAAGCGCTCCTGCTTCATTTCCAGCTTTTTCACAGCGACTATAATCAGCCCGTTTTCCCGAAACCAGCGAATATGCATGTTCTGGTATAACATGGATAAGGGTGCTAGAGCATTTCCAGCAAAAGTGCGTAGCGTCTACGCAGGGAGATCAGTCCACTGGACTGATTTCTGATCCTGCTTCGATGCGTAGGATAATGCGTCAAAACAAATAGATAGAGCGGTTCCACGATTCCATTTTAACCGGAACCGCTCTAGGGACCGCGCTTAGCAGTGACAATAAAGGCAGGGATCACCATGACAGACGAAATCACGCGCGACAGCAACGGCACGCAATTGAATGACGGCGATTCCGTCACGCTGATCAAGGATCTGAAGGTCAAGGGAACCTCGACCACGCTGAAGCGCGGCACGATGGTCAAGGGCATCCGCCTGACGGGAAACCCCGCCGAAGTCGAATGCAGCACCAAGCAGGTCAAGGGTCTGGTACTGAGGACCGAATTCCTGAAGAAGGCTTAAGCGTCGATCTCCACGCGACCGCGCGGACGGCTGCAACAGGCGAGAATGTAGCCTTCCTCGATTTCATCATCGCGGATGCCGCCATTGTGGTTCATCTCGGTCTCGCCGCCGAGACACTTCACCTTGCATGTGCCGCAAATGCCAAACTCGCAAGCGCTCGGTATTTTCAGGCCGCCATTGCGGGCTGCAAGCAGGATCGTGTCGTTCTCGGTGCATTCGACTTCGATGCCTGACAGGCTAAAGACGACGCTGGCCGGGGCCACCGCAGGCGCTGCGGGTGCGGCAGCAGCGGCAGAGGGCGAGGCGGGTGCAAGTGCACTTGGCACCGGTACCGACGAAATCTCGCTCGCGGGCTGAAAACTTTCCTGATGATAATTGGCCATGTCGAAGCCGGATTGTTCCAGCAATCCGCGCACGCCGTTCATGAATGGCTCCGGGCCGCAGCAGAAGACCTTGCGATGCTGGAAATCCGGCGCCAGCAGTTCAAGCCGCGCGCGATCTATGCGCCCGTGCAGGCCCGGCCAGACGTGGCGGGCTGAGGATTGCTCGACGATGAAGGCCAGCCGCATTGCGTCCATACGGCCGGATAGCAGTTCCAGTTCCTTACGGAAGATGATGTCGTCCGGTGTGCGGGCACAATTGATAAAGGCTATGTCAGTTCCCGGTGCGCAGTCGAACAGCCAGCGGGTCATGGACACCATCGGCGTAATGCCGGAACCAGCCGAGATGAACAGGTATTTTTCGCTTGGATAATTGGCCAGCGAAAAGTCGCCATTCGGGCCATAGGCCTTGATCTTCATCGGCGGGCGCAGATTATCGAGCATCCAGCGCGTGCCGATACTGTCCTTCTGCGCCTTGACCGTCACCGAAATATGGTAGGGCCGCGACGGCGTGGATGACAGCGTATAGGTTCTAAGCACAGGGCCGAGACCGTCCGCCCGCTCCAGCGGCAATTCCAGCGTGACGAACTGGCCCGGCGTATAGCGGAACCAGTTGCCTTCCTCGGTCTTGAACGAGAAGGTCATGACATCTGGCGCTTCTTCGATGGCCGAAATGCATTCCAGCATTTGCAGCCTGTCGTTCCACGGCAGCATCTCATCCAGATATTTCAGAGGCTGCATGGCCTTCTCGCTTGTCTATTCATATCAAAACGGGACAGGCCGGACGTGATCCCGGCCTGCGGTTTGTTTCGGTCAGCAGGCCTTAAACTCAGGCCACGCGGCTCAGCTTGGCCGCTTCACCGCGCAGGCGCGGCGTGATCGTATTGGTATACCATTCGAGGAACTGCATCACGCCACCTTCGTGCTCGACCGAATAAGGGCCGGGCTGATAAGCGGGCGAGCGGATGCCGACGGCATTTTCCTCGACGATCTGCCGATCCTGATCGTTCGTCTGTATCCACACATGGGTCAGTTCGTCCAGATCATAATCGACGCCTTCGACCGCATCCTTGTGAACCAGCCACTTGGTGGTAACGAGGGTTTCCTCAGCGCTGATCGGCATGACGCGGAAGGAAATGGCATGGTCGGCCATCAGGTGGTTCCAGGTGGTCGGATAGTTGAAAAGCAGCATCGCGCCAATATTGGTATCGCCTGCAACCTGATTGCTCAGTGGCTTCTTGACTGCGGCCTTGCCCGACATGGTGTAGCTCACGGCATCGCGCAGAAGCGGAATGCGGGTGATGCGATAGCGACCGTCTTCGGACATTTTGAATTCCGCCGGCAGGCCGGCGCTGGCGCAATTCTTCCAGAGCTGGTTGATTTCTGGGTCTTCCATGACGCCCTGCACGCCGGTCGCCGATGGTGCTTCGGGATAGGTGCGGCACAGTTCCGGGTGGTTGGCGGCGCAGTGATAGCACTCGCGGTTATTTTCCCAAACGAGCTTCCAGTTGCCCTTTTCGATGATCGAGCTTTCGAAAGCGACCTTCGCGTCCTTGATATTATGCGGCGCGAGGTAAGGTTCGACCAGATTACGGAAGGAGGCGAAATCCGGCGCTTCGTCGGCGACGCAGATATAGATATAGCCTGCAACCGTCTCGCAATGCACCTGCTTCAGGCCATATTCGGCGGGCTTGAAATCCGGGCCAACCTGACGCGCGAACAGCAGCCGTCCGTCCAGTTCGTAGGTCCACTGATGATAGGGGCAGACGAGCTTGGCCGCGGTGCCTTTTTCGGCAGAGCAGATGCGCGAACCGCGATGGCGGCAGGAATTGTGGAAGGCGCGAATGCCGCCCTGCGCGTCGCGCACGATGACGACCGGATAAGCGCCAACCTGCACGGTCATATAGGAGCCGGTCTTCGGCAGTTCGCAATCATGGCCGACAAACAGCCAGTCGCGATAGAAGATGTTTTCCAGATCCAGCTTGTAATAATCGGGATCGGTGTAAAACTTCTGCTCCAGGCTGAAATTGGGGTCGCGCCCGGTCAAAAGCCCCAGCATTTCGTTGCGAACGTCCATCATCACGACCCTTGCTTCATCTTCGTTAGGATCGGCATTTGCTGTTCTCCCAGCGACCTTGGCCTGATCCGGTGTTCCCTTTGTCTTCCAGAAGCACGGCTTTTGCCGCTACATCAATGGCTTGTTCGTTCCCGCTTCGGGAGCCGGACTGGCTTCTGTTGTCATGATTCAATCACTGAACTGTTCTAAACGCGCATTGGGATGCGACATGGATTTCGCGTAAAGACGACACGCCAAAATGTCGCTTTTGCGGCAAGGCATATGACAGCAAATATGCGTGACAGCTGCCCGCAAAGCATTTCCGGGATTGCCAACAGGTGGAAAAGATAGTTACCACACCAACCAGACAGAATTTGTTTCATTCCGTGGGAGGTCCAGAGGCCATGAAGCGCTCAGAAATCAACGAGATTATCCGTGAAAGCGACGCGTTTATCCGCTCATTTGGCTATGTCATGCCGCCTTTCGCTTACTGGACCCCGGAAGAGCTGAAGCAGCGGACGGGCAGCGACGCTACAGCCATTCGTGACGCGCGTCTGGGCTGGGACATTACGGATTACGGTCAGGGCAAGTTCAAGGACCTCGGTCTTTTCCTGTTTACGACACGCAACGGCAATGCTGATGACCTGAAGCGCGGCGGCGGCATGCTGTATGCCGAGAAGATCATGATCTCGCGCGAGAACCAGTTGTCGCCGATGCATCGCCATGTCGTGAAGGCCGAAGATATCATCAATCGCGGTGGCGGCACGCTGGTGCTGGAACTGTTCAACTCGCGTCCCGATGGCAGCGTCTGCGAACAGTCCGATGTCACGGTCGCGACCGACGGTCGTCTTGTGACGCAGAAGGCGGGCGCGCATCTGAAATTGTCGCCTGGCGAAAGCGTGACGCTTCTGCCCGGCAACTGGCATGCCTTCTGGGGCGAGGGCGGAGACGTGTTGATCGGCGAAGTCTCGACTGTTAATGACGATCTCACCGACAATATTTTCCGCGAGCCGATTGGCCGCTTCTCGAATATTGAAGAAAATGAGAAGCCATTACACCTCCTGGTCTCTGATTATGACAAGTGGCTCTAAGCCAAACTGAAGGACTGAACATATGAAGCTGGCGATGATCGGAACGGGCTATGTGGGTCTGGTTTCGGGCGTGTGTTTTGCCGAATTTGGCTTTCACGTGACCTGCGTCGACAATAACCCGTTGATCATCGAACGGCTTGAGGCGGGCAAAGTCACGATTTTCGAGCCGGGTCTCGATGAACTCCTGACCCGCAATATTCGTGACGGACGGCTGGATTTCAGCACCGATCTTGCGTCGAGCGTCGCTGATGCGGATGTGATTTTCATTGCGGTTGGCACACCGTCACGACGCGGCGATGGCGAGGCCGACCTGCAATATATCGAAGCGGCAGCCGACGAGATCGCTGCGGCGATGAAGCCGGGCGCTGTCGTTGTCATCAAGTCCACGGTGGTGGTCGGCACCAATGCGCGTATCCGCGACCGGATTGCCGCAGCGCGCCCGGGTGTGGCTTTCTCCATGGTTTCCAATCCGGAATTCCTGCGTGAAGGCTCGGCGATCGAGGATTTCATGCGGCCGGACCGTGTTGTGGTCGGCGTTGAGGACGAGCAGGGCAAGACCGCGATGCAGCGTCTTTATCGTCCGCTTTATCTGCGTGAAACGCCGATGGTCGTGACATCGCTCGAAAATGCCGAGATCATCAAATATGCAGCCAATGCATTTCTGGCCATGAAGGTGACCTTCATCAATCAGGTCGCGGATCTGTGTGAGAAGACCGGCGGCAATGTGCAGGAAGTTGCGCGCGCCATCGGGATGGATAATCGCATTGGTTCGAAATTCCTGCATGCAGGTCCGGGCTTTGGCGGCTCATGCTTCCCGAAGGACACACGTGCCTTTGCAGCGACCGGCAAGCGTTACGATGCTCCGCAGTCGCTGATCGAGGAAGTGATCGCCATCAACGAAACGCGCAAGCAGTCAATGGCGGAACGGATTGTTGCCGCTGCCAAGGAAAGTGGCGCAAAGACGGTCGCGGTGCTCGGCATCGCGTTCAAGCCGAACACCGATGATATTCGCGAGTCTCCGGCATTGGACATTGTGAGCGCGATCCAGAAGGCAGGGCTTTCCGTGCGGGCGCATGATCCGGAAGCCATGGATGCAGCCAAGGCTGTTCTGCCGGGTGTGATCTGGTGCAGCTCGGCCTATGAGGCGGCAGAAGGCGCTGGCGTGGTCGCGCTTCTGACCGAATGGAACGCCTATCGGGCGCTCGATCTCAAGCGCGTTGCAAAAACCATGGCTGGAAAAGTTCTGATCGACCTGCGCAATGTCTACAAGGCGGAAGATATCGCAGGCACTGGCCTTGATTATCGTTCGGTGGGCCGCACCGTAAAGGTCTGATTGTCGGATAGAGTGATAGAAAATGGGTGCGTCAGGACGGAATGGTTCTGGCGCACTTTTTATTGGCAGGCCGTTTGATTGGTTTAACGCCGGGCGTCAATCGCTCGCGGCGATCTGCTTCTTCTCGTTGGCGATAAGCCAGAGATTGCGGACATAGACAACGAGGCCGAGGCCCTGTCCCGCGATGAAGACGGGGTCCTTGCGCTGGATCGCGTAGATCAGCAGCAATGCGCCGCCAAACAGCGAAAAGAACCAGAATGCCACCGGCATGACGCTTTTCTTGGCCTTCTCAGACGCCAGCCATTGCACGACAAAGCGCATAGTGAAACAGGCCTGTGCGACGAAGCCAAGCACGATCCAGCCATCCCACTGAGCGACAAAGACTTCGTGCAGCCAATGCGACAGGCTGTTGAAAATATCAGTCATGGGTAATCTCCGTCACGCGCGGCACAACCTTGCGGCGCTTGCGCAGCCACCAGACACCATAAAGATCGAGAATGCCGCGCAGCCCGCGATCGAGAATGCCGTAATTGGATTTGCCATGGCGGCGTTCGCGGTCGACCACATCCACATGCACGACATCGAAACCTTCGCGCAGCGCAAGCGATGGCAGATAGCGGTGCCAGCCGTCGAAGAAAGGCAACTGACGGAACAGGTCGGTATGCAGCGCCTTGAGGCCGCAACCGGAATCGCGCGTCTTGTCCTTCAGGATGGCACCGCGCAGATTATTGGCAAAGCGCGACGACAATTGCTTTAGCTTGGTGTCGGTGCGTTTCAGGCGCTGGCCGGCGGCGATGCCATAGCCTTCGCCAGCTTCGACGAGCGCATCGACCAGCATCGGCAGATAGGCCGGATCGTTTTGGCCGTCGCCATCCATGGTAACAACAATATTGCCGCGCGCGGCAAAAACACCGGAACGCACGGCAGCACTCTGGCCGGATGACCGGTCATGGCGCAAATGGCGTAGCGGCTTGCCTGCATGGATGCGGCGGGCAATCACGTCGCTTGTCGAGTCCGTCGAACCGTCATCGACGACAATCACTTCATAGGCGCGACCCTGCATCGCGGAATCCACTTCATCCAGCAGAAAGGCCAGATTGTCCGCCTCGTTACGGCAGGGGATGACCACGGAGATTGTCGGTGTTTCCACGCAGAGTGTTCCTTCGTTCCTTGCGCTATTCTTCAAGCGCAGGCTCCATTTTCGATGTCTGGAGGCCCGATATCGCGCAAGCCGCGGCTAGTTTTTTTCAGCATCGGCTTTTCCCGAAACCGATAATCACTTTCGGGGCCGATGCTCTAGCACTGAATACCCGAAGAAGCCAAGATGCTTCAAGAAATCGTGAGCCAAGCCAAATAGAAGAGAATACCGCCGTTTCTTAGCCGGACTTCGACGGAGACGGAAGGGTCTCCGCCAGCCAATCCAGAAATTTCTGCGTCACTTCGTTCCGATTAATGTCGTTGAGGCTTTCATGGCGGGTTTCTGCGAGGATCAGGCAGGTCACCCGTGTGAACCCCATGCGCTGCATGCGTGCGGCCAGTCTGGAGATGGCGGCTCCCTTGGCGGTAGCGGGATCTTCGCTGCCGCCGACCAGATGAAAGGGCAGGCTGCGCGGGATCTTGCTGAAGTTGCGGTCATCCGCACCGCGCGCGGTCATGTGCACGAGATCGAGCCACAGCGATACGGTGGCGTCGAACCCGCACAGCGGATCGGCGACATAGGCATCGACCTCCGCCGGATCGCGTGACAGCCAGTCGAAAGGCGTGCGATGGCCGGGGATGGCGCGGCCCCAGGCGCGGAAGGTCAATTTCGGCAACAGGCTGCTTGGAACATCCGACCCTTTCAACATACGCTCTATATAAAGAAGTGCTGCTGCGGCTTTGGCTTCAAGGCCGCCGTCAAAATTGGCATTCCAGATTGCAGCGGCATCCACCGTGTCGGCATGGTCGAGTACATAGTTCAGAGCAATCAGGCCGCCCATCGAATGCCCGAACAGAACCACCGGCAAGCCGGGATGCTGTTGGTGAATGTGGCGGTTCAGTGCCAGAACATCGTTGATGGCCACATCATGGCCTTGCTTTTGTGAAAACATTCCTCTCGGTGCATGAGCGCCGATATTCATGCCATGGCCACGGTGGTCATGGGCATAGACGTGATAGCCAGCCTCTGCGAGCGCTTTGGCAAACCGGCCATAGCGCGCGGAATGTTCCGCAAGGCCGTGGCAGATTTGAATGACCGCCCGTGGCGCATCCGCAAGCGCGCTTCGAAACGGCAGTTGCGTCGCGTCGGACAGGGAGATGTGATGAACGGTTTCAAACGACATTTCGCCATCTGATTTTATGCCGCGCAAATAGTCAATTCCCCCGTTGAGCGCGGCATTAAAAGAGGCATGACAACGTTGTATGAGCGAATTTTAGGCAAAAGCGTTTTTTGTGCAAATTCTGCTTGAAATGCGTGAAAAGCTGGGCAAATCTAGGCTCAACGGGGAAATACAGGGGCTTTGACGGACATAAAGGGCGTCATTTAGAGAAATCCAAGCCATCATTTGCAGGCCGTCCGATGAAAGGGAGGAAACTTTCGCGGACGGTGGCCAGAGGGGAAACCGGGTGACGGAAATATCCGCGCCCGGTTTCATTCTTTTAAGCTCAAATTTTCAAGCGCGTGCTTCTTCGGGCAATGCCTTGCCCGTCATTTATGTTTTACGCGATGGCGTTTGCGTCCGCTCTTTATTTGGCCTACATACGCGTCAGCAATTTCCGCGCGGTTCGGCTTCATTCGAACCCACCCGCGCGTTCCAACCCGTGGAGACGACGCGCTTTATGGCACGCCAATTCATTTATCATATGTCCGGCCTGAACAAGGCTTATGGAGCCAAGAAGGTTATCGAAAACCTTCACCTGTCATTCTATCCAGATGCGAAGATCGGTATTCTCGGCCCCAACGGTGCCGGTAAGTCGACGATCCTCAAGATCATGGCCGGTCTCGACAAGGAATATACCGGTGAAGCGTGGCTCGCCGACGGTGCCACTTGCGGTTATCTCGCGCAGGAACCGCATCTCGATCCAGAAAAGACTGTGCTCGGCAACGTTATGGAAGGTGTGGCAGCGAAGACCGCCATTCTTGAGCGTTACAACGAACTGATGATGAACTATTCTGATGAAACCGCCGACGAAGGCGCGGCGCTTCAGGACGTCATCGACAGCCAGAACCTCTGGGATCTGGAAAGCCAGGTTGAAATGGCGATGGAAGCCTTGCGCTGCCCGCCAGCCGATGCCGATGTCACCAAGCTTTCGGGCGGTGAGCGTCGCCGCGTTGCACTTTGCAAGCTGCTGCTTTCGAAGCCTGATCTGCTGCTGCTCGACGAACCAACCAACCACCTTGACGCTGAAACAACCGCTTGGCTGGAAAAGCATCTGCGCGAATATCAGGGCGCTGTCCTGCTCATCACGCACGATCGCTACTTCCTCGACAATGTGACCGGCTGGATTCTCGAACTCGACCGTGGTCGCGGCATTCCTTACGAAGGCAACTACTCGGCTTATCTCGAAGCCAAGGCCAAGCGCATGATTCAGGAAGGACGTGAAGAAGATTCGCGTCAGAAAGCTCTTGAACGCGAGCGCCAGTGGATCGCCGCCAGCCCCAAGGCACGTCAGGCGAAGTCGAAAGCCCGTATCAAGGCTTATGATCAGCTCGTTGAAGCCGCGGAAAACCAGCGTCCGGGCGATGCCCAGATTCTGATCCCGGCAGGTGAGCGTCTCGGCCAGGTGGTTATTGAAGCGGAAGGTCTGACCAAGTCGTTTGGCGACCGTATGCTGATCGAAAACCTGACCTTCAAGCTGCCTCCAGGTGGCATTGTTGGTGTTATCGGCCCGAACGGCGCCGGTAAGTCGACGCTGTTCAAGATGATCACCGGTCAGGAAAAGCCCGATTCCGGTTCGATCCGCATCGGCGATACCGTGCATCTTGGCTACGTCGATCAGAGCCGCGATCACCTCGACCCGAACAAGAATGTCTGGGAAGAAATTTCCGGCGGCAACGACATCATCAAGCTCGGCAAGTTTGAAATGAACTCCCGCGCTTATTGCGGCGCGTTCAACTTCAAGGGCGGCGATCAGCAGGCCAAGGTGGGTAATCTCTCCGGTGGTCAGCGCAACCGCGTGCATCTTGCCAAGATGTTGCAGGCAGGCGGCAACGTTCTGCTCCTCGACGAACCGACCAACGATCTTGATACGGAAACGCTGGCAGCGCTCGAAGATGCGCTCGAAAAATACGCTGGCTGCGCTGTTATCATCTCCCACGATCGTATGTTCCTCGACCGTCTGGCGACGCATATCCTCGCTTTCGAAGGCGACAGCCATGTTGAATGGTTCGAAGGCAACTTCGAAGACTATGAGGCCGACAAGGTCCGTCGTCTCGGACCGGAAAGCGTCAACCCGAAGCGGGTGACGTATAAGCCGCTGACCCGATAATGACTTCCAAGGCCGGTGTATCGCACCGGCCTTTTTATTTCAGGCCCTTTTCACGTGATGAAAGGAAAGACGATGAAAGACTGGTCCGCAAAACAATATCTGAAGTTTGAAGATGAACGCAGCCGCCCGGCGCGCGATCTTCTGGCGCAGATACCCCTGACAGCGCCGCGCAAGGTGGTGGATATCGGCTGCGGACCCGGCAATTCGACTGAGCTTCTCGTGGAGCGCTGGCCGGACGCGCAGGTTGCGGGTTTCGATACGTCGCCCGATATGATCGACAAGGCGAAGGCCCGTCTGCCGGACGTGGAGTTCTTCATCAGCGATGCCGCCAGTTTCGAGCCGGATGCCGAAACGGACGTGTTGTTCTCCAACGCCGTCTTCCAATGGCTGCCCGACCATATCGAGCAATTGCAGCGGCTTTTGTCGCTGCTGCAGCCGGGTGCATTTCTGGCGATCCAGATGCCGGATAATATGGGCGAGCAAACCCATGTCGGGATGCGCGACGTTGCCAAGACCGCGCCTTTTGCAGCCAAGATCGGCAAGACGGGCAGGGGCGTGTTGCCGCCGGTCGCCACTTATTACGATGCGCTTGCAGCCGATGCGGCGCGGATCGACATCTGGCACACGATCTACAATCACCCGCTGGCTGGCGTTGACGCGATTGTGGAATGGGTCAAGGGCACGGGCCTCAGACCCTTCCTCGATCCGCTGGATGCCGACGAGCAGGCGGCCTATCTCGCAGCCTATAAGGAGCGTATTGCACCGCATTATCCGACGACTCGCGACGGCAAGGTGCTGCTTCGATTCCCCCGTATCTTCATGGTTGTTCAGAAGCGATAATCATGCCGAAACTGACCACTACACGGGGATGTGATTGACACTCTCCGTGTCGATGGTCGGGTCGATTTAGAAATTTTCCAATTATTTCAAAGAACTGTGGCGGGCGGTGGCAGGTGAATTGCCATCGCCCGCTTTGCTATAGGTTATAAGTCAATAGATTGCATGCAAACGATTTTGCACCTATGGTCTGGTCGCATTCTGGACCTACGCTAAATTAGCGAGCATCCTTATAACGCTGCGCTTCATCCAACATTTTCGCTGTCGTTCGATGTGGGTAACAGAATCCGCTTTTGGGAGTTTTCAACATGAGCAATGCAGGAACGCATGTCGATGCCAATGGCGAGATCGAAGCGGCGCATGACGCCCACGATACGCGCCGTCGTGTCTATGCGATTGTGGCCAGTGCTTCGGGCAATCTGGTCGAATGGTATGATTTCTATGTTTATTCGTTTGGTGCGCTTTACTTCGCATCGCAGTTTTTCCCGGCCGAGGATCAGACCAGCCAGCTTTTGAATGCTGCTGCGATTTTCGCGGCAGGCTTTCTGATGCGTCCGATCGGCGGCTGGTTGTTTGGCCGTATCGCCGACAAGCTGGGCCGTCGCACATCGATGCTGATTTCCGTCACCATGATGTGTTTTGGCTCGTTTGCCATCGCTATTCTGCCGACCTACGCCTCGATTGGCGTGCTGGCTCCGGTGCTGTTGCTGATCGTGCGTCTGTTGCAGGGCCTTTCGGTCGGCGGCGAATATGGCACGACAGCGACCTATATGAGTGAAGTGGCGCTTGCAGGGCGTCGCGGCTTCTTCTCGTCGTTTCAGTATGTCACGCTGATCGGCGGCCAGCTACTGGCCGTTCTGGTGATTGTGCTTCTCCAGTTCATGCTCACATCCGAGCAGCTTCATGCCTGGGGCTGGCGCATCCCGTTTGCAATCGGCGGTCTCGCCGCCATTGTGGCGCTCTTTCTGCGTCGCACGCTGCATGAAACCACCACGGAAGAAACCCGCAGCAGCAAGGCTGCGGGCAGCTTCGCCACCATCTGGAAGCATCACCGCAAGGCGTTTCTGGTTGTTGTCGGCTTCACGGCAGGCGGTTCGCTCGCCTTCTATACCTTCACTACCTATATGCAGAAATATCTGGTCAATACGGCCGGTATGAGCAAGGAAACCGCCAGTGAAACGATGACCTTCGTGCTGCTGGCCTATATGCTCATGCAGCCGCTGTTCGGCGCGCTGTCTGACAAGATCGGTCGCAAGACCATGATGATCGGCTTCGGCGGCATCTCGATCCTCACGACGATCCCTTTGATGACGCTGATCGGCTCGGTGCAAAGCTCGACCATGGCCTTCATCTACATCGTGATCGCGCTGGCTGTGGTGAGCATGTACACCTCTATCAGCGGTATCGTGAAAGCCGAGCTTTTTCCGGCGGAAGTGCGCGCACTCGGCGTTGGTTTCTCCTACGCTATCGCCAATGCGATCTTTGGCGGCACGGCGGAATATGTCGCGCTGTGGTTCAAGCAGCAGGGCATGGAAAGCGGCTTCTTCTGGTACGTGACCATCATGATGGTCATCGTCTTTGCGGTCAGCATCTTCATGCCGAACCCGCGCAAGCACGGCTATCTGCAAGGGCACGGGTCTGTCGATTAAACGGCCCTAGGCCTCTACGATCAAACGCCGCCCTCCGGGCGGCGTTTTCACATCTCCACCGCTTCGTCGTCTTCCGGCGATAAAAGCCGCGTTGCACGCCATTCCGTCAGCTTTGAATTGATTGCATCCAGCACGAAGAAGCGGGCGGAATCCTTGTCGTATCCGTCATCGCGCAACGTATCGTAATCCGTATGGGCATGGCGCACATGCGCCACAGTGGCAAGCCATACCGCTGTGGATGGCGGCAGCGTCTTCATATGCGGAGCCAGAGCCGCCGCTCTGATCGGCTCGGAATCTGAATAGGGAACCGCCGGAAGCAGCAATGTGAGCGATTTGGCGATTGCCTTTTGACGCATAGTGCTCGCACGCATGGCGCTTTCCTTTCCTGCATTCGCTGTGAACGAATCCCCAGCTCGATTCATTCTGCCATGAAAAGCGCTTGCATAGGAATGCCTTTCCATATAAACATATCTTTATATGTTTTTAAGCGCAGCGTGGGTTGCGCGCCAACGGAAGAGCTGAAGATATGGCCGGTTTGCAATTGCAACTCGATCAGATGGTGGATGTGTTGAAGGCGGTGGCAGAGCCAAGCCGTCTGCGCATTCTGGCGCTTCTGGCGCGAGGTGACCTGACGGTTTCCGATCTGACGACTATTCTCGGCCAGTCGCAGCCGCGCGTGTCGCGCCATCTCAAGCTGTTGGGCGAAGCCGATCTCATCGACCGCTATCAGGAAGGGGCATGGGCCTATTTCCGGCTGGCGGATAATGCGATTTGCGGTGATCTGGCGCGTGGTTTGCTGGCGCGTCTCGACCGCTCCGATGCGCTGGTCGAGCGCGATCTGGAGCGGCTTTCACAGGTCAAGTCCAGCCGTCAGGAAAAGGCCGCGGCCTATTTCAGCGCCAATGCGGGTAGCTGGGGCGAAATCCGCAAGCTGCATGTTTCGGAAAATGCGGTCGAAACCGCACTCAAGAAAATCGTCGGCGAAAAGCCGTTTCAAGCCATGCTCGATGTCGGAACCGGCACCGGGCGCTTGCTGGAACTTTTCGCACCGCTTTATGCGCGCGGTCTTGGCATCGACATCAATCGCGACATGCTGGCCGTAGCCCGCGCCAATCTCGATCTTGCGGCCATCGGCAATGCGCAGGTGCGCCAGGGCGATGTTTATGCCCTGCCGGTCGAACGCGAGAGTTTCGATCTGGTGACGATCCATCAGGTGCTGCATTTTCTGGACGATCCGCTTTCGGCGATCCGCGAAGGCGCGCGGGCGCTGCGCCCGAATGGTCGTTTGCTGATCGTCGATTTTGCGCCGCATACGCTCGAATTCTTACGCGAAGACCATGCGCATTTGCGCCTCGGCTTCAGCGACGAGCAGATGCTGGGCTGGATGAAGGAAGCAGGCCTTGAGCCTGAAAAGACGCTGGAACTCAAGCATGATCCCGAAAAGTTGTCAGACTTTTCGGATAAGATCATGCGTAAAAACAATGAGACTGCCCCGAAGGGCGCAAGCGGCGATGAGGGACTGACCGTCAAGCTTTGGCTTGCACGCGATCCGCGCCTTCTCATTGCCGATCCGGCAACGAATGAATCAAGCATGACGGAGACAGTGTGATGGGTTTTTATGGTCTTTCCCGCCGACCGGATGTCGGCCAGACCACCCGGGTATCGTTCGAATTCTTTCCGCCCAAGTCGGAAGAGATGGAACAGCGCCTCTGGGAAACGGTCACACGGCTGGCGCCTTTGCAACCGGAATTCGTCTCGGTCACCTATGGTGCGGGCGGCTCGACGCGTGAGCGTACAATCCGCACCGTTGCGCGCATTCTGAAGGAAACCGATATCCAGCCTGCGGCGCATCTGACCTGTGTGGATGCAACGCGCGAGGAAGTCGACCGCGTGGTGCGCGAGTTCGCCGATCTGGGCGTCAACCGTTTCGTGGCGCTCCGCGGTGATCCGGCTGCTGGTATTGGCGAAAAATATGTGCCGACAACCGGCGGCTATCTGAATGGCGCCGATCTGGTCGGCGGCCTGCGTCAGATTTCGGATTTTGATATTTCGGTTTCGGCCTATCCGGAAAAGCATCCGGAAAGCCCCGATTTCGCAACCGATATCGACATGTTGAAGCGCAAGGTGGACAACGGCGCCACCCGCGCCATCACGCAGTTCTTCTTTGAAAACGATCTTTATGAGCGCTATGTCGAGCGCGTGCGCCGGGCGGGGATTTATATCCCGATCGTTCCGGGCGTTTTGCCGGTGCATAATTTCAAGCAGGTCAAGAATTTCTGCGCTCGTTCCGCGACGCATATTCCGGCTTGGCTTGCAGAACGCTTCGACGGACTGGAAAACGATCCGCAGACGCATCAGCTGGTCGCAGCCGCCATCGCAGCCGAGCAGGTCATGGACCTGATCGAGCGCGGCGTGCAGGATTTCCATTTCTATACGATGAACCGCGCCGATCTGCCTTACGCGATCTGCCATATGATCGGTATTCGCCCGAAGACCGAAGCGGCCTTGGAGCCTGCATAAGATCCTTGTATGACTAAGAAAAAAGCCCGCCGTTTCGGCGGGCTTTCTGTTTCTTGCGAGACCGGTCTATCCTCGAAACCTGTGTCGCCGTAATCGTCTGATGCGCCTGCTTTACGGTATGACGCCTGCTATCAACGCTGCAACAAATGCAAATGCTGCACAGATCATGAGGACATTCAAAGATCGTGTCAGTCCCATCGGTCTGTCTCCTTCATATGCGCCAGACAAGCGCCCGGCGCGCGCTGGTAGAGACTGGAATCTAAGCGCAAAAAGCCGAGAACAAAAGAAGATTTCGTGCTGCAACTTGGCGTGATTGTGAAAAAAACCTTCTGTTTACCACCTAAGTTATTGAAATTTCTGACCTGAAAAATCTGTTCACATTTCATGAAAAAGACACAGAACTGACAGGATTTACGGGGTAATCGCCACAATTTCCACAGGCTGTTTGCAGCGATACCCCGCTTTTCGTCAGCGGATCAGGGCGAGAAACGCCGACAGAGTCACCACGGAAATGACCGTCGAATAGAGAATGACATTGGAGGTGATGGCCGCCTCACGCCGATAATGTTCGGCGAGCATGAAAGGGCCGGTGCCCGTCGGCAAGGCAGCGAGAAGGGCTGCGCTTTCCGCCATCAGAGGCGGCAGTCCGAAGACATAGACCGCAAGCAGCCATGTGGCGAGCGGCTGGACAATCAGTTTGACTGAAACGAGGAAGGCAATGGCGTTGACGCTTTCGCGCTCAACCTTGCGCGACTGCGCGAGGAACAGGCCAAGCGCCACAAGCGCACAAGGCGATGCAGCGCCACCGAGCATTTTGAGAAAAGTTTCGGCAGGGGCGGGGATCGTCAGCCCGAGGAAAGAGAAGATCGCTCCAAGTGCTGGTGCAAACAGCAGCGGATTGCGAATGAGCGAGCGGACGACTTTCCAGACGAGATGAAACGGCTTTTTCTCGGTTTGCAGGCCGATTTCGATCAGCACAATCGCAAAGGCGAAAGTGACGCAAACGGTTATGATGATCGAGATGGTGGTTGCGGCCAAAACGCCAGAGCCGAAAGCGATCATCGACAGCGGAATGCCCATATAGCCCGTATTGGGATAGGCGGCATTGAGGCCGTCGAGCGCCGTATCGGCAAGCGGCAATTTTCCGCGCAACCGCACCAGAAAGGGCAGGACGAAGGCGATGGCGCTGCTCAGCAGGAAGACGGCGATGAAACCCGGCTGCCAGAGTTCGCTGCCATGCGTATTGGCCATGATGTCGAACAAAAGCGCAGGCAGCGCCAGATAGACCACGAAGCGGTTCAGCTCTGCAATGGCGTGTGGTCCCAGTATTTTTAGCTTGAATGCGCCCCATCCGGAGAAAATGAGCGCAAATACGGGCAGGACGACAAGCAGGGTAGTGAGCATGAAACAGGCATTCGTGGTGAGAGCAGAATAGGAAAAGGCGCGGGGATGATCCCGCGCCTTATGATTTGTTTAGAGCTTGTCCAGAAGCTCCTGGGTCGGCCAGGAATCGGCTGGCATGCCAAGCCGCATCTGTTCGGCGCGCACGGCATCGCGGGTCAGGAGACCGTAAACACCGTCAATCTTCGCGCCCATATCATAGCCGCGTGCCTGAAGCTTCGTTTGCAGCTCTTTCATCTGCTCCTGCGTCAGACCCGGAATTGGATTGCCGGGATCGAATGCAGGCGCACCGGCAAGGCGCGTCGCAAAATAGGCTGCGGTCGTCGCGTAGACGATGGATTTGTTCCATTCGACGAAGACGTCGAAATTCGAATAGGACAGGAAGGCAGGACCCTTGCGGCCAAGCGGCAGCAGCAGCGAGGCATCGCCGTCATCCGGTCCGAGTGGACCATTCAGGCCGGTCACACCCTGCTCAGCCCACCAGGAATGCGGCTTGCGATTGGTGCGGATGGCTTCTTCCCAAGGCAGATCCTTGGTGATGCGCACTTCTTCCAGCCACGGCTGGCCACGTTTCCAGCCCAGTTCGGAAATCATGCGACCGGCGGTCATCATGGCGTCAGGAACGCTGTTCTTCAGATCGACCTTGCCGTCACTGTCGCCATCGACGCCGCGCTCCAGATAATCCTTGGGCAGAAGCTGCATCATGCCGATTTCGCCGGCCCATGCGCCGGTCGTGCTGGCATCAACAACGCCCGTATCGAACAGCTTGAGCAGCGCGATCAGCTGCGGACGGAAGAGATCCGGACGGCGGCAGTCATAGGAAAGGGTGACGAGCGCGTTCAGCGTGTCGAAATCACCCTGAATTGCGCCGTAATCGGTTTCAAGGCCCCAGAAAGAGGCAAGAACCGGACCCGGCACACCGTAGGTTTCTTCAACTTTCTTGAAGACATCGGCATGTTTGATCAGGTTTTCCTGGCCTTTTTTCAGGCGCGCTTCAGAGATGAGGCGCTTGGAAAATTCGGTGAAGGTCAGGTTGAAGACAGTCTGCTTGCGATCCCGGTCGAGCACCTTCTGCTCAAGCGATGCCTTGTGCAGCTCGCTGATGCCCTTTTCACCGACACCGGCTTCACGCGCTTCCTTGGCCAGATTTTCGATCCACTGGCCAAGATCGGTCTCGCATTCCGGCTTGGGTGCGTTGACGGCAGCTTCGGTCGGAGCCGCAGGCGCCGGAGAGGTATTGGCAGTCTGCGCATTCGACACAGCGGTCGAAGCGAGCAGGGCGGCTGTCATGATGGAAGCAACAAACTTCATCGGTAACTCACACTCGTTTTGCAGGGAGCAACAGGTCCCTTCCAAGGATTGCTAAAGCTATTGCCCCAACAAGCCATGGAAATGAAGCAAAACTTGATGTGTAAGGTCAAACAGGCCCGTCTTAACGGGCCTTGTTGCTTTCCAGCCACTTTTTCCACGTGGCGGCGTCGCCCGCGAAGACATTGATATCTGCGTCGCCCTTGATGCCCGGAATGACGCCCGTGCCGGTATATTGCCAGAAGGTCCAGGGATGAGGGCCGTATTTCTCATCCGGATGACCGGCGACCGAGCGCAACCAGAACGAATAGTCCGGTATCTGGCGCAGATCATTGTCGTCGAAGAAATCGACGGTCGTGTAGATGATCGGGCGCTTGCCATAATGCTTTTCAAGCGCTGCAAGGAAGATGCGCATTTCCTTGCGCACAACTGCCGCATTGGGCCGCAATTTGCAGGTTGGCGATTGCGGGTTCCATTCCATATCGAGAACCGGCGGCAGCGCGGAAGGATCGCGCGGCACATTCTGGATATACCAGCGGGCCTGTTCGATGGCCGGACGGCAGAAATAATAGAAATGATACGCGCTGCGGGGAATGCCTGCCTCGCGTGTGCCATTCCAATGCTCGGTAAAGCGGTCGTCCACACGGTCGCCGCCCTCGGTTGCCTTGATGAAGGCAAAGGAGATGCCGCTGGCGCGCACGGCGCTCCAGTCGGTGTTGACCTGATATTTTGAAACGTCGGTGCCGTGGATCGGATAGTGCCACGGCGTCTTGCCCGTCCAGTCATGCGGATCGCGGTCGCCAAAGCGTGGCGCCTTCACCGATCCCGATGGGGGTGGGATGCGGGCAACCGTGCCGTGCTTTTTCACATCGGAAAAATCGTAATCCACTGTCGTACAGGCTGAAAGCAGAAAAACGCCCATGCAGGAGGCAAAGCAGGAGCCAAGAAAGTTGCGGCTGGCCAGACGGCTCATGAGACGTTTCATGCAGGGGTTCCGGTGTCGCGAATCAGTCCCTACAACGGTTACGCGATCCGCGACCGGTCGTCATCAGTCCAGTGCTGTTCTTGCTCCTAATTTTAAGCTGAAGCGCGAATAACCGCGATCCATGCAAAGCCGCGATAGAGCACGCGGCGTTCCACCGACAGGCCGCGCTCGGCTGCAAGCCGCTCACATACGGCGAACATGTCCTGACGCGGCGTCACATGGAACCAGTCGAGCCATGTGTAGAGGCTACGTTTGAACCATCCGGGAAGGCGGCCTTGATCGCCGAAATCGACGACATGTAATTCGCCCTCCGGTCCCAGATGCCGGATGCTTTCGCGAATGACCGATTGCCATTGCGGGATCATCGATATGGCATAGGAAATGAAGATGCGGTCGAAGCCGGTTTGACGGAAAAGCTGCTCGGGATCGAACTGCGCTGCATCTGCAAGTTCCAGCTGGGTGCGGCTTTCGATTCCAGCACGTCTGGCGGCGCTGCGGGCCGTATCCAGCATTTCTGCTGAAATATCGATGCCGTAAAGTTTCGCATCGGGATAGTGCTGCGCCGTTTTGACGAGGTTGCGACCGGTGCCGCAACCGATTTCCAGAACGCTGCCGCCATCCGGCACATGGAGTGTCGCGATCATCTGATCGCGACCCAGAAGGTAATATTTGCGTGTCGCATCATAGAAGTGGCGCTGATGGCGGTAAACCTTGTCCATCAAACGCGCATGGTTTGCACCCTGACCATTGCCCTGTGCGCTCGCACGGCTTCCTTCCGGGCTTTGCAGCATGTCAGGCGTCCTTCAGGACATAGAGGTGAAAGCCGCCATAGATCGACGAGCGGTCGCGGTCGTGCAAAGCGCGGGATTCTTCGGCGCGATATTCCCAGCGGTCGAGGATTTCCGGCTCAACGCGACCCGGCAACAGGCTCGGTTCGGCGGCGGTGCGGAAAATCACGCGGGCGCCCGGTGCGGCAGTGCGTGTGATCTCGGTCCAGACGGCATTGAGCTGGCTGTCGTTCATCCAGTCCTGCGCGTCGAGAAGGATATAGCGATCCACCGATGCAGCAGGCTTGGCGGCAAGAAAATCGGTGTAATTGGCGTTCTGGACGGTCATGCGGTCGGCGCGGGCGCGTACCGTTTCGAAATTGGCGCGTGACAGATAAGGCGGCAGCGGGCCGGTTTCCTCATCGCCGCTATAGCCGCGTCCGAAAGCCTGCCAGGCGAAGTAGTTTTCCGTCAGCGGAAAGCCGCAGGCGAGTTTTTCGAGGCGGCTGCGCAGCACTTCGGCCATATTGCCGTTCCCGGCGGTGGCAAGCGCGTCATATTGCTGGGGCGGGATGCCAAGGCCGAACAGTGAGGATTTACGCGCTGTCGCCCAGCGCACCATGCGCTTTTCGAACAATGGCGCCAGCGCCGTATCGAAGAAGCTGCGTTGTTCTTCCATGGTGCGCGACTTGAGGATATCACGCGGGTCGATGCCGTAGAGGCGCGCCACGCGATGCCCCATGCCGATGAACACACCCAGCAGGCCGTGACGGTAGAGGTCGCGCCAGCAGATTGAAATACGCTGGCGACCGTTCCACTTGCGCTTTTCCCAATAAGCGCGGCTTTCGGCATCGAGATGCGGACGCACGAAGCGCTTGTAGGCGGCAAGATTGGTCTTGTCGTCTGCCTTGCCATAGAAGCGGTAGAAGGCGCTGTAATCGGGCAGGTTCTTGAGCGCCGCGAGTTTCAGCCGATTGAAGGCGACATGGGCTTCGTTGAGGTCCACGGCTTCGACGCGGGCCGGATCGGCGGTGAGATAGGACAAGGCGTTACAGCCGCCGGATGCGATGGTGACGATGCGATGACCGGGCTGAATGGCGAGCGCTGTCATGTCCACATCGGGGTCTTCCCAGATTTGCGGATAGACCAACCCCTTGAAGAGCCAGGCGAACAATCTTTCCGAAAAGCCAGCGCGGGACAGCGCATGGTTCTGGGTTACTGCACGCTTCAGAATGGTACCGTCAGCTGATTGTTCGGCCATAAAATTCCCCTTTGGGACGAATCCCGCGCTTGGTTTCAAAAAGTTAAACATCGCGTGATGACAGGGGATTGACGGATTAATGACCGCTTTCTGACAGCGAAATGCACGAGTAAGTGCCTGCAATCTTGGCGTTTTATTACGGGCGGTAAGACTATTTGAGAGAACCTTTCCTCGTCGCTGCCGTTTTCTTCTGTGACGGTGGGTATCGACAGGACTTCTGTGCCTGATCCAACCGCAAAAGTGATCGACCGGTAAGGAGCCGGCCGGACACTAAGAAAGCCACGAAGAAAGCTACGAAGAGAGCAGAGGGGTGTTCTGCGCATATTGCGCCATGCTCAACAGGGATAAGCTCGTAACGAGCAGACCCACGCTAGGAAGGAGAGACAATATGAAGAAGTTTCTGATTACGTCTGTTGCCGCCGTGTCGCTTCTGGGCCTTGCCGCCTGCAATGAGAAGAAGGATGACGGCGCCAGCAACGCTCCCGCACCGGCACCGGCTGCGCCTGCCGCACCTTCGAACAATGATACGACGACCACGCCTGCAACGCCGGCTCCGGCTACTCCGGGCACGGGTACGGGCGGTACAGGTAGCGCACCTGCTAATTAAGCGGGCTTGTTATTTAGCACCAAGCAAGTGCGGGCAAGTTGCAGCCGGTGAGCTGTCATAGTCCCGTATGGTAAATGTCATACAGATGGCGATCCGGGAAACTGGATCGCCATTTGTCCCAGAAGGAATTGCATTGAATGAATGATCCCGCGGCATTTTACGGGAAAGACGGCGCGCAAGCGATTTCCGTGTTTAAACGCAGGCTGTCTTCGGTTATGGCTTTGATCATGAACCGTAACACCTTGTTTTTCGTTGCCGCCATTGTTCTGGTTGCGCTTGCTGCTTGCGGCAAGGGCAATGACGAGAAGGCCGCTGCTCCGGCGCAGGACGGAAGTGCTGTTTCGCAGCCTGCTGCACCGGCGGAAGGCGCTTCGGACAAAAAGGGTCCGGATCTCGTCAAGGCCTTGCGTGACAATGCCGGTGTGAATACGCCCGAGGAACAGGCCGCTGCCATTGAACGGGCGCGCACCAATGCCGTATCTGCTGCAAAGGCGGTCGGGCAGAATGAAGAGCAGGCTCAGGCCGCGGGAGAAGCGGCTGCCGCAACGGCGCAGCGCTCTTTCACTGAGCGCCAGAACGCGGTGCAATCAAACTGAACTGGATCGGCGCTTCGGTTTGATGATTGGAGCGTAATCAGCGCAATAATCTTTCGGTCCGGCGCATTTCTCATCACAGACCAGTGATAAGAGCATATAAATAATTGTTTTTTCGGCTGCACTTCATGCGGGCGGTTTTCAGCAGCGACGGAATTTTGTAGAACAGAACCATGTCGATTTGGGTTCGCATCGGTGAGTTTGTGGCGTCTGTGACGTCGAACGCTATTACAGGCGTTATCGAGGCTGTGCGCACTGTTTTTGAAGGCGATGCCGATACGCGCAGGCGGGTTGCGTTCTCCATTGCCATGATCGCCCTGTCCGCCAAAATGGCGAAAGCCGACGGTGTCGTGACGCAGGACGAGATACGCGCCTTTCAGGATATATTTGCGGTGCCGCAGGAAGAAACTGCCCATGTGGCGCGGCTTTATGATCTGGCCAAGCAGGATGTGGCAGGGTTTGAAAGCTATGCTCGCCAACTGGCCGGTCTCTGTCAGGAAGGGCAGAGTGAGTGCCATCTTCTGGAAGATATTCTCGACGGGCTGTTTCATATCGCCAAGGCCGATGGCTATGTCCATGAGAAGGAAATGGCGTTTTTGACCGAGGTTGCAGGCATATTCGGTTTTGACGAGGTTGCCTTCGACCGCATTGCGATACGGCATGTGCAGCGCGGCGAGGGTGATCCTTACGCCATTCTCGGCCTTGAGCGCGGCGTGTCGTTTGACGATGCGCGCAGCCGCTATCGAACGCTGGTCAAGCAGCACCACCCCGACCGGCTGGTCGCGGAAGGTCTGCCGCTGGAATTCATCACTATTGCCAATGCGCGTCTTGCTGCCATAAACGCTGCCTGGGCAAGCATAGAAAAGCATTTGGAGGCTGCGTAATGCAGGAAACGAGCGGCGCAACCGAATTTCGGGACGAGGATCAGGATCTGGCCGAACTGGCGCTGGAACAGGCCGACTTTGCGGGTGCTGCGCTCGATCCTTCGCCCAATTTCGGTCCGCGGCGTGATGGCAAAACGCCTGTCTATCTGATCCTGCATTATACGGGGCTGGCGACCGCGCAGGAGGCGGTCGACATTCTGAAGTCACCAGAAATGCAGGTCTCGGCTCATTATCTCGTTCACGAGGACGGGCAGGTGGCGCAGATGGTGTCGGAAAAAGCCCGTGCCTGGCATGCAGGCAAGAGCTTCTGGAAGGGCGAGACCGACATCAATTCGGCTTCCATCGGCATTGAAATCGTCAATCCGGGCAATCTGGAAGACTATCCGCCGTTCAAGGATGCGCAGATCGAGGCGGTGATCCGTCTTTGCCGCGATATATGCGAGCGCTATGCCATCCTTCCGGAAAACGTGCTGGCGCATTCGGATATCGCACCGGCGCGCAAGACTGATCCGGGCCACAACTTTCCGTGGAAACGTCTGCACGAGGCGGGCATCGGCCACTTCATCGAACCGACGCCGATCCGCGGCGGACGCTTTCTTGCGCGGGGCGAGCAGGGGCAACCGGTGGAGGCCTTGCAGTCCATGCTGGCGCTCTATGGCTACGGAATTGAGATTACCGGTATCTTCGATGAAGCCACGGAAATCGTGGTTAAGGCATTTCAGCGTCACTTTCGGACACAAAATGTAGACGGTGTGGCCGATGTTTCTACCATAGATACCCTCTACAGACTGATTTTTTCCCGACAAAATGTTACCGCCTGAGCACGCGGCGTTAACGGAACGATTTTCGCAATTTAATTAGAAATTCGTTCAAATTTTCAAAAATTTAGCCGAATCACTTTTTCGACCTCGCTTGCCCGGCGGGCTGTTCAATCACGCCCGTTTGAATCAGTTTCGTTACAACCTGTAAGACGATTTTACTTTTGCAACCAATCTTCGGCTGCATTTCCCCGTCAGATCATCGATTAATCCCGGCGGAAATGGGCCTTGAGAGCCTATACCGAACGGGACCTGGATAAACGGGATCGTCTCCCCCCAAGACGGGCGCTCCCTCATAAGAAACGTTCCAAGACGGTAGGTTATGAAAGTAAAATTTGTTATTGTTAGCGCCCTTGTTGGCGCGATGAGTTCGTTTGGCCTGAATCCGGCGCTTAGCGCCCCTGCAAGTGAACCAACCAACCTCGCAGCTCTTCTCAAGGCGCGTCAGCAGAACAAAGTTGCTGAAGCCGATAAGGCAAAGACTTCGGTTAAAAAGGTGTCGGTCATCACCAACCGTGCTGCGCCTGTGGGCAAGGGTGCCAAGTCCGGCGGCTCCAGCCGTTCGACCAAAGGCGGCGGCTATTCGCAGATCATCAATCGCTACGCTTCCACCTATGGCGTGTCGTCCTCGCTCGCTCATGCGGTCGTGCGCCACGAAAGCAATTTCCAGCCGGATGTGCGCGGTGCAGCAGGTGAAATCGGCCTGATGCAGATCAAGCTCTCGACGGCACGTGCCATGGGTTATTCCGGCTCGGCCAAGGGACTTTATGAACCTGCCACGAACATCCAGTACGGCATGAAGTATCTTGCCATGGCACAGAAGCTCGGTGGCGGCAGCACCTGCGGCACGATCCTGAAATACAATGCCGGTCATGGCGCAACGCGCATGAACCCGATCTCTGCAAAATATTGCAGCTCGGTGAAGGCATATATGGCCGGGCTTTAAGCTTCGCTTTTGGAGCTTGCTCCAGAATTTACGTCGGCGGCTGCGTAGAGTTTCAAGCCGTTTGATGTGAACGAAAAGCCGGTAGCGGTTTTGCTACCGGCTTTTCTGTTGCTTTTTCGCACAGAAGCGAATTTATACGCGATGTCAGTCGGTCGGGCAGCCGCACTTGTCATATGCCGAAAGGCGGCAGGTGAGGAAAGTCCGGGCTCCATGGAAAGACGGTGCCGGGTAACGCCCGGCGGGGGCGACCCCAGGGATAGTGCCACAGAAAGTAAACCGCCTCGTCTTCCGTATCGTTGTTCAGACGCTTTGAGCGAAACGCAACGACAGGGATGACGAGGTAAGGGTGAAAGGGTGGGGTAAGAGCCCACCGCGTCTGCAGCAATGGAGACGGCACGGTAAACCCCACCGGGAGCAAGACCGAATAGGGACGGCGCGCCGGTTCGCAAGAACCGGCAATCGGTTTCCGGATCAGTCGTCCGGGTGGGTTGCAAGAGGCGGGTGGCGACATCCGTCCCAGATGAATGGCTGCCACGTCGGGCGAAAGCCCGGCCATACAGAACCCGGCTTACAGACCGGCTGACACTAATTCGAGATGAGAAAAAGCCCGGCGTTGAGCCGGGCTTTTTCTTTGTGCGGCGCGGTTGCTTGGGAGGCGCTGCTTTGATTGGATCAGATCGGAACGCCGCTGAAGAAATCATAGATGAGCTTCAGGTTCAGCACGACAATGATGACGGCGGTAATGGCTGCCAGAAACGTGACCCAGCGCGGGGCGACCAGCGATCCCATCTTCTTCTTTTCAGCGGTGAACATGACCAGCGGTATCACCGCGAAGGGCAATTGCAGGCTCAGCACTACCTGGGACAGGATCAGGAGTTCCGTCGTACCCTGCGAGCCGTACATGATCGTGACAACAGCAGCCGGAACAATGGCCACAAAGCGCGTTATGGCGCGGCGCAACCATGGTTTTAGCCGGATACGGATAAAGCCTTCCATGACGATCTGCCCCGCCATGGTGGCGGTGATGGTCGAATTCAGGCCGCAGCACAGAAGCGCGATGGCGAAAAGCGTTGGCGCAAGCGATGAACCGAGCAGCGGGTTGAGCAGGGCATGGGCCTTGTCGAGATCTTCCACGCCGGTATTGCCGGTCGCATTGAAGCTTGCCGCGGCGAGGATGAGGATCGACGCATTGACCAGCAGTGCGAAAGTCAGCGCGATGGTGGAATCGAGCGTCGAGTAGCGAATGGCCTCGCGTTTTTCAGCGGTGGTGTGCCCATAGTCGCGCGTTTGCACGATGCCGGAATGCAGATAGAGATTATGCGGCATGACCGTCGCGCCGATAATGCCGAGCGCTATATAAAGCATGTCCGGGTTGCGGATGATCTCGACCGTTGGCGCAAATCCGAGAATGACCTCATTCCATTTTGGCTGCGCCATCAGGATCTGAACCAGGAAGCAGAGCGCGATGACGGCCAGAAGCGTCATGATGAGCGCTTCGACGCGGCGGAAGCCCTTGTTTTGCAGATAGAGCACCAGAAGCACGTCGGCTGCGGTGATAATGACACCGATTTCGAGCGGAATGCCGAAGAGAAGATTGAGGCCAATGGCCGTGCCGATGACTTCGGCAAGATCGGTGGCGCAGATTGCAAGTTCCGCCAGAAGCCATAGCGGCCAGGCGAGTAAGCGCGGATAGGCGTCGCGGCAGGCCTGCGCCAGATCGCGTCCGGTGGCGATTGCAAGCCGCGTGCACAGCGCCTGCAACAGAACGGCCATCAGATTGGACAGAAGCACGACCGACAGAAGCGCATAGCCGAAACGCGAACCGCCAGCGAGCGAGGTCGCCCAGTTGCCGGGGTCCATATAGCCGACGGCGACGAGATAGCCGGGGCCGACAAAGGCCATGGCCCTGCGAAAGCGCGAACCGGAGCGGTTGACCGCTACGGAGCGATGAACATCGGACATAGAGGCTTCGCCTCGATCCCGCCGCCAGCCTTCAAAGGTGACGTCGTGACCTTCGGACGGGCCCGCACCATGGGGTGTCATTATAAAGACCTTTATTGCCAATATGCACTTGCAAACTATTTGCATTTAATACTGGCAGACGGGTGATGCGTCAATAGGCGTGTGGGCCGGAGTGGCAGGGCGGTAGGGGAATAGGGGAATAGGGGAATAGGGGAATAGGGGAATAGGGGAATAGGGGAATAGGGTGGGAACTCGGAGCCTCTAAAAAAAATCTCTTGCGCCGAACGAGCGCCCGCGATCCTCTTCCCTTACTCCCTTACTCCCTTACTCCCTTACTCCCTTACTCCCTTACTCCCTTACTCCCTTACTCCCTTACTCCCTTACTCCCCTCAATATTCCTGTGCGCTCACGTAAAGGATAACGGTAACCGCTGTTTCGGCCCCACATTTTCTCGCGCTGTTTGATCTGCGAAGGGCTTTTCATGGATGGATGAAGGAGTTTCCCCATGGGGCCTAC
>NZ_VCPE01000028.1 GCF_005938105.1 Brucella haematophila
GAAACTTGACCGTGAATAAAAACCCGAACATTAATTAAAAGGCGGGTCAATTCTCGGTGGAAAAACCGGGTCACTTCTCAGCGGCAATCAACAGAAACACGCACTTTCACCATTTAGTATCAGGAGGACGTATGTCCGAAGTTTCTCTTGCCGAGAAGATTGGCGAGCTTGGCCAGTCTTTGGCTTCTATCAAGGAAAAGGTCGGCAATCTTGCAACCGACTTCACCACGCAGCTCCAGCAGCACGGAACTGTTTCAACCGAGCTGACCGGCAAGGTTGACAAGGCGCTGCTCGAACTCGGAGACACCACAACTCGCCTTGGCGATCTTGAAAAGCGCGCCGCGCGCGAGGTGGAAAACGTTGCTCGCGAACCAATGGACATCGGTGATATCGTCGTAGCGTCCGACAAGTTCAAGGCGACGGACGTATCTGGTTCTTGGCGTGGCTCTATTCGAGTAGGTATGGAACGCGCTGACATTACCTCAGCAAACACTACGGTTGGCGCCGGCCGTTCGGCAGGCACTTCGCTCGTTCCTGGTCACCGCGTCCCTGGTATCGTAGCGCCACCCCAGCGTCTTCTGACCATTCGTGATCTTTTGGCCCCCGGACGCACGAGCCAGTCAAGCGTTGAGTTTGTCAAGGAGACGGGCTTTACGAATAACGCTGCTCCGACTGCAGAAGGTGCACAAAAGCCGAAGTCTGACCTGACTTTCGATCTCGAGACGACGCCAGTGCGTACCATTCCGCACATTTTCAAAGCGTCGCGCCAGATCCTCGACGATGCCCCCGGCCTTGCAAGCTACATCAACGCTCGCGGCACCTATGGGCTTAAGTTCGTTGAGGAGGGCCAGCTTCTGAACGGTGACGGCACGGGTCAGAATCTGCATGGTATTGTTCCCCAGGCGCAGGCTTTTACTCCAGCGTTTGTTCCTGAACAGGAAACGGCTATTGACCGTCTGCGCCTAGCTATTCTCCAGGTCATCTTGGCAGAATATCCAGCGAACGGCTTCGTTCTCAATCCAATTGACTGGACGAAGATCGAGCTCACCAAGGATCTCGGCGGCAACTACATCGTTGGCAATGCGCAATCGCCAATGGGTCCGTCGCTATGGAACCTGCCGGTCGTTCAGACGCAGGCAATTGCTGCCGACAAGTTCCTGACCGGTGCGTTCAATCTGGCTGCGCAGATCTTCGATCGCATGGACATTGAAGTCCTGATGTCGAGCGAGAACGTGGACGACTTCGAAAAGAACATGTTCACGATCCGCATCGAAGAGCGCCTTGCGCTTGCGGTTTACCGTCCAGAGGCATTCGTGACCGGCAATGTGAACCCTACTCCTTAATCGTTGATGGGGCGCTTCGGCGCCCCTTCTCACGAGGAAAACATGAAAATCAAAGCGCTAAAAACCTTGGTCGGCAATTACGGCCGTCTGGACGAAGGCACGGTCGCCGATCTGCCTAATTGGCAAGCCGGCCCACTTCTGGCGCTTGGTTACGTCGAGAAGTTTACGGAGGTTGGCGATGGCCGACACGAAGACACGCAAGCGCCGGGTGGCGAGCTACATCGGAGCGGGAATCGTCGATCCAAATCCGGCTCCCGAGCCAGAGCCGGAGCCTGAAACGCCATCGGAGGGTGGTGGGGATGGCACTGGTTGACCTCGAACTGCTGAAGAAACACCTTCGTGTGTTTTATGACGACGAAGATGCTGAGCTTGAAGTCTATCTGGCTGCGGCAGAGACTATTGTCGTCGAATATGTCGATCGGGAGATCGTGGCCACCGGCGTGACGCCAACCTTGCCAGATGGCATTGAGTTAACCCCGCCCATTACGGCAGCGATCTTACTGGTCGCGGCTGATCTGTACGAGAACCGCGAACCTGACATGAAAGCCGAAGGCAATGCCGTTCTGCCGCGTCACGTTCGGGCTTTACTGGCACCATATCGAGTGTGGCGCACGTTGCCGGTGGAAGAGTAATGCCCTGGCTCCACTTCACAGCCACCTACGACTTCATCCCAAAGCCTGCAGTGACCATCCGCTATCCAGCAGGTTACGTCGGGCTAGTGACCACGCCTTGCGCTAACCGCGCCATTGCCGCTGGCATAGCCGAGCGGCTTCCAACCCCTACAAAAGACGAGGCCGAAGCATGGCGAAGCGCGCAGGTGCCGGCAGCCTAAACTGCCGTTTGACGTTTCAGGTTCGGCAGGACGTAGACGATGGGTTTGGCGGTACTCGCGGTGAATGGGTTGACCAGTTCACCGTGCCGGGAAGGCTGGAACCACGTTACGGCAGCAATGTCGAAAGCGTCATGGCCGCGAGAATGCGGTCCATGCAGCCCTATAACCTGACGATCCGTGGCAGCGAACAGGCACGGCAGATTACGGCGTCGTGGCGGGCTTATGATGCTCGGGCTGGCCTCACCGGCGGAAAGCCGAACCGGGTTTTCGGAATCAAGACCGTCGTCAATCCTGACGAGCGCGGCGCTTACTTGGAAATGCTTGTTGTTGAAGGCGAGGAAACTTGATGGCGGTTAAGATTAACGGTCTCGACCGCTTACAGATCAAGCTAGCTAAGTTCCCAGAAGTGGCTGAAAAACTCGTTAGAGCGGCGATGGAGCAAGGCGCTCAGGAAATCGTCAACATGATGCAAAACCTGGTTCCCGTCGATGATGGCGAACTGATGGAAAGCATCGGCTGGACGTGGGGTAAAGTTCCAAAATACAGCCAGCGCATTGGCAGCGTAAAGTCGAATGACGGCAAGCTGACAATCACGATTTACGCCGGCAATTCCAAAGTGCGTTACGCGCATCTGGTCGAGTTCGGCAGCGCTCCGCACGTGAATGGCGGCATGTATCCCGGCACTTTTAATCCCGGCGCCAAGGCGCAGCCGTTTTTCTACGTTTCTTGGCGAGCCAAGCGACGTAGCGCTAGGGCCCGAGTGTCTCGCGCTATCACCAAGGCAGCCAAACAAATTGCGGCGGATCGCTAATGGACCCGGTTTTAGAGCTTCAGGGCGCGATCATTCAGCGCCTACGCAGCTATCCGGCGCTTGTCTCGCTTATTGGCCAGCGCAGCTACGATAATCCACCAACGAATGATCAAGGGCTGGTTTCCCCCTCAATTTTCCCCTACGTCAGCATCGGCGCATCAAGTGCTCAACAGGCAGACGCCGATTGCATCTATGCTGACGATGTCATTTTCCAGCTGGATGTCTGGTCGATCGAGCCCGCCAAGAAGCAGATGCGCGACGTCGCTAACGCCGTGCGGCTCGCAACACGAGGATGGGAACCAGTTCTGACGGCCAACGCCCTCGTGACATTCGAATATTCGCGAACTGACTACATCAAGGACGGCGCAATCAACCACGCGTCGATCCGCTACACGGCGATTATCGAGCAGCCTTAAGGCCTCCACGCCGATCACCCCGAAAACAATTAATGGCCGCCCTTTGGGTGGCCTTTTTAGTATGGAGGCCGCATTGGCCCAAGCTACCACGATCAAAGGCGGCAAGGTCCGCGTCAAGATCGGCAACGGCGCTACGCCGATTGTTTATACTTCGCCCTGCGGGTTCACGCAGCGATCGATTACGCTAACAAAGAACCTCAATGAAGTTTCCATTCCGGATTGTGAAAATCCTGACAAGGTGGACTGGATTGGACGTGACGCCGCATCACTTTCGATGAGTATTAGCGGTGAAGGCGTTCTGGCTTCTGAATCTGTCGAGGATTGGCTTGATGCTGGTGAAAGTATCGACTCCATTCCAGTACAGGTTGAGATCGAGTTTCCAGCCACGACATACACCTATACCGGCAAAATGCACGCCGAAAGCCTCGAAATCGGCGCCAACAACGGCGAGCGTGCCACACTTAATGTGTCGCTGCAGTCGGATGGTGAAATGGTCCGAACCTCCGCTCCGACGGCCCCATAATGAGCAGAGACGCTAAAGTTGAACTCGACTGGGCGGATGGTACTTATACCTTCCGCCTCGGATGGGGTGAATTGGAAGCGCTGCAGGAAGCCTGCGACGCTGGCCCTTGGGTTATTCTGGAGCGGCTATTCACTAAACAGTGCCGGGTTGGCGATATTGCCCACGTTATCCGGCAGGGATTGATTGGTGGAGGCTTGGAGCCGACTGCCGCCACGAAGCTTGTGCGAACCTATATCGAAAAACGCCCGCCAGCTGAGAATGTCGTCTTCGCGACAGTCATTTTGCAGGCTGGCATTCAAGGCGTGCCAGAGGAACCGGTGGGGGAGCAAACGGCGGCAAATCAGACGGAGAGCAACTTGACAGTCTCCCCAACGGAAAAGTCAGATTTGCCGCGGTCTACGGCAACGGTGCGGCGCTCGGCTTCACGCCGCAAGAGGTAAGGCGCATGTCCATGTGGCAGTTCATGGCTGCCGTTGATGGATATGTGACGGCGAACTCGACCGACGATGGCGGCTTGAGCAAGAAGGAAAAAGAAGAGCTTTGGGAGTGGGTGAACGAGGGGTAGAGACAGCAACGGGCGATGAATAGTCAGGGAGCGACTATCAACATCAAATAGGCTACAAAAATGACCAAATGCGACAATCCGGTAAGCAAAGTGGTGCGTCCGGTTCCGAAGCTTACTACGCTCATTGCTAAGGCCATAAGAATTAGAACAATGTCTCCATGTTCAAGCCCCAACGTCAACGGACGAGATACAACGAGACTGGCTACAGCCACGGCCGGTATCGTCAAGCCGATAGTGGCGCATGCTGATCCAAGAGCAATGTTGAGGCCGCGTTGAAGCTGATTGTTTAGCGATGCCTTGATGGCCGAAATTGCCTCGGGTAGCAGTATGACTAGTGCAATCATGGCGCCGATGATCGCGTCTTTTTGTGGAACTTCGAAATAAGCCAATCCGTCTTCAACTCCAGATGCGACGAATTCGGTTAGCAACACGATTCCTATTAGTCCGCCGAATAAGAAGAGAAGGTGGGAAAGTATACTGGAATCTGTTCTGTGATTGTCATGATGTTGTGCGGTGTCGACCTGGATGAAGTCGTCTTTTTGCCCCTTGCTCTGCGCAAATAAAAAACATGCGTAGAGGAGAAATGAAAGTACGGCCACGAACATCAGCTGCACGGGCGTGAACGTTCCGGAATCGACCGATAGGGTATAGTTGGGCAAAATCATCGTTAGGCCCGTCAAGGCAATTAAGACGGACAGAAACGCGCTCGTACCTTGCGTTTTAAGTTCTTGCCTCTTGTGGCGGACGGCGCCAAGGGTAATTGCAAGCCCCACCACCCCTGTACAGACGATCATTACAGTCGAGAAGACGGATTCACGAGCTAGCGTTGGATTGTTATCGCCGTGCAACATCATTGATAAAATAATGGAGACTTCGATACATGTGACCGCCAATGTTAGGATCAATATCCCATAAGGTTCACCAACTCGATGCGCGATATACTCAGCGTGATGCAGCGCCGCAAATATTGTGCAGATAACAAGCGCTGAAGCGCCAGCCTCTATTAGTACAAGAAGAATAAGATTTGTTTCTATTAAAGTAGATTTTACAAATAATAAGGCAATCGCGAGAATAAAGCTTGCTAGTGGGATGATTTTAACTGGTGAAAGGACGTCAGAACGCACGAATTTGCCCCGGTTAATTTGGGATGATTTTGGCATGCATTGATCCTATGCCGATCCAAGACGGCGAAATGGGCTAAGATATCTCGCGTTCTCTCTCGCAAAACTAAAACGTCGGTTCCTTCACGCGAGATGCAGATTTGGCGCCGTCGACTCCCGTGGCAAATCCTTCGAAATCACGACCGATAATAATGAGCGGCAACGACGCCAGTGATGCGATGCCGCCAATGATCAGTAGCGCATACGGCATCAACATACTTTGATTGTAATAGCCGCCAAATTGGACGTTCTTCGCAACGGTCGCGAGCAGATCCCAGTAGCCATACGCGGACACCAGAGGGCCGACGAATAGGAACGCGATTCCTAACCAGCCCACTCCATTAAATCTCTGTTCTATTTTCATAGGTGCCCCACCATGGCCACTGACGTAGAGACTCTTGTCGTTCAATTTTCAGCCGATTTCAAGCGTTTGGAGAACGCGATTAATCGGCAACGTGGTCAATTCACCCGCCAAATGAGCCGTATGGAAAAGTCCGCAGATGCCAGTGTGCAGCGCATAAATGCGGCGCTTGGAAACATCGGCAAGGGCACAATGCAAGACCTCGCTGCTCCCCTAACCGGCATTACTGCCGCATTGGGCGCGCGCGAGTTGATGCAGTATGCGGATGCTTGGACGCAGGCTGGAAACCTTATTCGTTCGTCAGCGACGGCAGCTGGTGTTGGCGCACGTTCGCTGAATGAGTTGAAGGACGGTGCGAACGAAGCTCGGACAAGTCTCGAAGCCTATACTGACCTATATGCTCGGCTGATCAGATCGGCCTCCGCCGTAGCCAAGTCGGAAGACGAGATTGCTTTGGCAACGTCGCTTGTCTCGAAAGCCTTTAAGGCTGGCGGTGCGTCCGCACAGGAACAAGCTGCTGGCATTCTCCAGCTCGGGCAAGCTTTGGGTTCTGGCGTATTGCAGGGCGATGAACTCCGGTCGTTGCGTGAAAACGCGCCGGTCATTGCGAAGGCAATTGCTGACGAGTTTAAGACCACGATCGCAGGCTTGAAGCAGCTTGGCGCCGATGGGAAACTGACGTCCGATCGCGTGTTCAAGGCTATCCTGAATGCACAAAAGGGTATTGAGGCTCAGTTCAAGGCCACCAACGCGACCATTGCCGACGCCTTTACGCAGATTAATAACGAGTTTACCGCTTATATCGGCAATGCCGATAAGTCAGCTGGCGCGAGTAGGCAACTGGTTCAGGCGCTGCAGTATGTTGCTGACAACTTCAAAGAAATAGCCGACGTCGTCGCAGCCTTTGCGACCGTGCTGATTACGGCCTTTACTGGCAGGGCAATTGCAGGCGTCGTCGTTGGACTGGGCCAAGCTGTTGTTGCATTGGGCTCATTCCTGACCGCACTTCGTACAGGTACGAGTGTAGTTGCCGCCTTCAGTGCATCGCTCGGCCCTATTGGTCTTCTGGCTGGTGCAGCCGCCGGGGCCGTCTATTTGCTCTATAACAATATGTCCTCCGGTGATCGGGCTGCAAAAGCATTCAGTGACGCCATAGATGCCAACAAAGCAGCGCTCGAAGGCGCCGCCACAGCATCGCGCCAGTACCAGACTGAATTGGTCAAGCAGATCAGTTTGCAGCTTGAAGCGGCAAAGTCTGCAGCGACTGCGGCTGACACCGCATTCGACGGTTGGCTGGCAAAAAGCCAAGCGCTTCGTAGTATGGGACTAGAATTCCAGCCCATTGAATCATTTGCGGCGGCAGCCAAGCAAACTGCGCAAAATGCGGGAAAAGCAGTTTATGAGCTGGAAAAGCAAAAAGCCCGCGCCGAAAAGATCCTCGCCTCAACGCCATCTGGCTACGGCGGCGGCATCGCGACTGCACCAGACGACAAGAAGAAGGGCGGCACGAAGAAGACACCCGCCGAACGGTTCGACAGCGATATTCAACGTATCACCGACCGCACATCGGCTCTTGTCGCGGAGACTGAAGCGCAACGTCAGATCAATCCGTTGATTAATGACTATGGCTTTGCCATGGAAAAGGCGCGCACAGAGCAGGAACTGCTGAATGCTGCCCAGAAGGCGGGCGTTGCGCTTACTCCTGAGCTGCGAGCGCAGATCGCCCAGACCGCCGATCAGTGGGCACTTGCGAGTGCAGAGGCTAATAAGCTTGCCGAAGCGCAGAACCGTATTCGGGAAAACGCCGAAGACATGGCGGCCTTTCAGAAAGAATGGGTTGGAGGAATTGCCAGCGATCTTTTGAACGGGGCTGACGCAGCGGAGATATTTGCTAACTCCCTCGGACGTATCGCAGACAAGTTTATCGAGATCGGCCTTGCGAATATCTTCGATACCGACAAAGGAGGCTTCAATCTATTCGGTGCTCTGGGCGGCGTGTTCCGTAAGAACGGTGGCCCGGTAAAGCGTGCTGGCGGCGGTATCGTTCGCGGTCCTGGCGGGCCGCGCGGCGATAAAATTCCGGCGATGCTGAGCGACGAGGAATTCGTGGTGAATGCGGCAGCTACAAAGCGCAATCGCGCTTTGCTGGAAGCCATCAACAGCGGCGGCGTCATTAGACTGAAGGATGGCGGATCACCTTTGCGCGGGCCATCCATGCCGACCCTCCGCTCATCTGCCTCATCGCAGCAAGCGCAATCCGGCATTGCCGACGTTCGCGTATACGTGGATCGTGACGGCAATTGGCAGGCCGAAGTCGAGCGCATTTCACAGCGGAACGTAAAACAGGGGCTTACCGCTTTTGACAAAACGGGCGCGATGCGAACGGCACGCGATCTAAGGCAAGTCAATTCAAGGGGGCTAGCAAGGTAATGGCTGAACTTCTTCCTACTGGCCTTCGATATCAGCCGACTTTCCCGATCCTGAATCGCCCGGTTTCAATGTCTCAATACGGAGATCGGGCGATTTCAGCGATTGAAAACGGCGATCCGTTCTGGACGTGGACGGCCAAAGTCACCGATTTGACGAATGCCAAGAGAAATTTACTTGAGGCGTTCATCGATCGGTGTCGGGGCGGTCTGGTTACGGTGCATTACACCCCAAAGCATGTTTGCATCCCGCAGGCTTATTGGGGCGACGCCAATAACCCGGCAATAACTGGCACCGCGACGCTGGCTGCGATCAACGGCAATACACTTACGCTAAATGGCGTCGCAGTCGGTCTTAAACTGATGAACGGCGATTTGATCGGGTTTACGGTCGGCGATTACAACTTCATCGCCCGCATCGTTGCTGATGCCACAGCAGCCAGCACGAGCGTGCAGGTGAAGATCGAGCCGTTCTTACCGTCCTACATAACCGTCGGCGCGGCAGTGCGCTTCAAGAGCCCGGTGATGAACATGCGGCTGATGCCGAGGTCGTGGGAAATCGGCGATGGCAAGTTTCCCGATGCGTCGTTTCAGTTAATTGAGGTGCCGCGCTAATGGCTTTCCCAGCACGTCTACAGCAATTGCTCGACGAGGGCAGGGGCAAGATAGCCTCGGCCGTCAAAGTCGAATTCGGCACCGGCACTTATGGTTTTTTCTCGGGCAAAGGCAGCATCCCTTACGGCGGCCTCACGTACAACGGCAATACGCTGATCGACATCGACGAGCCTATGTATGCGCTCGGCACTGCTGCCCAGCCTGTGACTATGAGATTGCCTGCTGCTGCTGATTTTGGGCTCACACCCGACAAGCTGAAGCTGATTGAGCAGGAAGACTACAAGAACCGTCCTATCACGTTTTACGACTTCTATTTCGACCCAGACACGAACGCGTTCCTTCACGCTGAGCCGACCTGGTACGGCTATGTCGATACTATCGACCACCGTGAGGAAGGCGACAATGTTTGGCTGGAAGGCAATATCGAAACCGGTGCGGTCGACAACTTCCGCGAAGGCTATCGTTATGCCTCGCACGAGGATCAGCAGCTTGTTTCGTTAGGCGACATGCTTTTCGAGTACGCAGCGAGGATCAAGAATGAATTCTTCAAAATCAAATTCGGCTAGGATCTCGGGTTGGGATCGGGCGCTGGAAGATATCGCGACGGCGCACGTATCCATCACGCCAGAATGGGGCATCTCGGACTGCCTGATGACGGCGGCAGAGGCGATCGAAGCGGTTATCGGTGAAAACCCGCTCGCCGAGTTCCGGGGCAAATATAAAACCGAGGCCGGGGCCGCTCGCAAGATGCGCGCCAATGGCTGCGAGAACGTCAAGGACGTTTTTGAGAACTACCTCAAGCTTGAACCCGTCAACCGGCTCTCTGCGCGTCGTGGCGACGTCGGCGTGATGCTGATCAACGACGAATACGTCGCCGGGTTCATTTGCGGCTCTGGCTTTGCGGTCAAACAGCCCAGCGGCCTCGCGTTCTTTCCAGTGACCGAAATCGAGCAGGCCTACAGGGTCGGCAGCTAATCACCACTACAATTTGCGCCTTTGAAGGTCCGCCAACAGCGGGCCTTTTTTGTTGCGCCTATGAGGCCGCCGTATGCCATTTTTAGCGCCTATCTTCACCGCTATCGGCGGCATCGTGTCGAGCGTGGCCGCATGGGCGGCAGCCAGTCCGATCCTCGCCGGTATAGCTCAGACCGCATTCGGCATTGCACTGAAATACGCGGTCAATGCTCTATTCCCTCCCAAGACGCAGAGCCGCGCATCTGAACTGGAAACCCAGTATGGCGCAAATATCCCGCGCTCTGTCATTCTCGGCACATGTGCGACCGAAGGCCATCATATTTATCGCAATAGCTACGGTAGCGGCGGCCGTCTAATCCAAGACGTGTTCGTTCTGTCAAGCTTCCGCATTACGTCTGTACCGCGGGTCCGATACAACGGTGAGTGGCGCACGCTTATTGCGCAAGACGCGGACGGATACTGGCTTGTGCCGAATGAAGGCACGAGCGGCGACGATCACGACAATGTACGCGTCAAGTTCTACTACGGCGCGATGGATCAGCAGGCCGAGCCGACGCTAATCAATAATGCCCGTCCTGCTGGTCGCTGGACAACGAACCATCGTGGCGCTGGCGTTGCCTATGCCATCGTGTTTTCCGAACTTCGCAAGAATGGTGATGGCCTCACCTCGCCAGCAAAGTTGCTGTTCGAAGTTGTCGGCGCGCCGCTGTATGACTGGCGCAAAGACACCACGATGGGCGGTGCGGGAGCGCATCGCTGGGATGACCAGAGCACGTGGGAATACTCCGATAATCCGGTTGTCCAGATCTACAACCTGGAGCGCGGTTTCTTCAACGGCACGCAGCGCATGGTTGGCAAGGCTGTTCGTGCAAGCCGGTTGCCGTTGGCTGAGTATACCCAGGCGGCGAACATCTGCGATGAAAGTATGTCGGACGGTTCGAAGCGCTATCGCTCTCATGCGATTGCCAAGGACGGCCCCGGCGCTAATCACGACGCTAACCTGACACCGATCCTTGAAGCCATGTGCGGCTCATGGGTGGAGCGTGTTGACGGCGAGTTCCCGATTGCGGGCGCTCCACAGGCCATCGTTGCCACGATCACCGATGACGATATCAAGCGTGGTGCGGCGTTGCGCTTCAGCGTCAAGCGCAAGCGCACGGAACTGATCAACACTGTCGCGGCCTCGTATGTCTCGCCAGATGACTTCTATGAAACGAAGGACGCGGCAACCCGCATCGATGCCGGTGCATTGGCTGAAGATCGCGAAACGCTTGCCAGCGCCATTCCTTATGCCGCCGTCACTGATGTTCGGCAGGTGGATCGGCTTGCAGATATCGCGATCCGCGGCGCTCGTTATCAGGCTTCAGCCGAAATTGTCGTTCATCCGAAATTCCTAGACACGATCAAGGAAGGCCGGTGGGTGCGCTGGAATAGCGCAAAATATGGCGACCGCACGTTTCAGGTTTTGACGCGCCAGCTTGGCGGGATCAATACCGATGGCGCTCGCGATATTTCCTTATCTTTGCAGCAGATCAGCAATGGCGTGTTTGATCCGACGGCCTATGAAACCAACCCGCCGAACATCGTCGTTATTCCGCCTCCGCAATACCTGGCTGAAGTGCAGAACTTCTTCGCCATCCCGACGCTTGTTGTTGCGGATGGTCAAGGTGAACTACCCGCTGCCAGACTGATCTGGGATAGTATCGATGATATCTCGGTCGTTGGTGTCAATATTGAGTACTGGCCGGCGAACGATCCCAGCCAGGTGTTCACGCGATTTGTGACATGGGACGTGACGAACGTCCTACTGGTCGAAGGCCTGACCTCACTGACTGACTGGTTCGTTCGTACGCGCTTGCGCGTCGACAATGGCCGATCGGTGGCGTGGTCAACGAATACGCCATTCACCACGCTCAACGCAGCGGGCGACGATAGCCCGGTTGATTACGAGCGCCTCGACAGTGACGTGAAGGGCCTCATCAACTGGATGACTGACGACCGGCGCGAGGCGCTTCGTCAGGCGCAGGAAAACGCCACCAAGACCGCTGATGGCATGCTGGCCGGTTATGCAGATAGCCGGTCGCTTCGTCGCGAACTTGCCAGCACATACGGCAAGGCGAAAGCTTCGTGGTCGGAAGACATCTATGTGGCGACCGGCCCGAATAGCGCCATCGTGCAGCAACTGACACAGTTGAACGCCGAGCTTGATGACAAGGCTGATGCCAGCGTCGTGACGCTTCTGTCTACGCGAGTGGATAATGTTGAGGGCCAATACACAGCCGTCGCGGATGCGATCACTGACGTGAACGCGTCGGTCGATGGCACTGTGGTTAACTCCGGCTGGCGCATGACATCGACGGTTGGCGCGGGTGGCACATCGGCCAGAATATCGGCCTATGCCCGCATCAGCACCGGCGACACTTGGAAACAGGCTGGCTGGTTCATCAACGTGACCCCGACGGGAAGCCAGTTCATCGTCGTGTCCAACCAGTTCGCGATTGCCGATCCGAACAATAACGGCACCTTCACCTATCCGTTCGTCGTGCAGAACGGGCAGGTCTACATTCAAAATGCCCGTCTCGGAACGCTGTATTTCGACGTGCTTCAGTCCAACAATGGCAAGTTGATCATGCGCGGTTACGACAACTTTGCAGATATCAGGATTTTCACATGACGCAGATTATCCTTGGCTTCAAACCGGGCGTTGGCCCGGTTCTGAAGTGCCTGAAATATGACACGGATGATCCGCTGACACTGGCAAACACGGCATTCGACAGGTTCTTTTACAATTCCGAGAATAGCAACCTGTCCTATGTGTTCCCGACGAACCCGTTTTTCTATCGCTCGGCAGAGCTGTCCGCGCTTCCGGCGACATTCAACATTACAAATGATCGGGGCAATGTTGTTATTTCTGGACGTGCTAACCCATCATCTGGAACAACTTTCTACAATGTCACGACGTACTACAGAATAACGAATGCCTATCCGAGCATGGGCTATGTTCCAATGTCGGAGTTCAGACAGGTTGACTTGCTGACCAACCGAATTGAGTGCGGGTCTTTCCTCAGCTATTACGCCTTGGTTGGCTCGACCAATCATAACGTGGTGACGGCGCAGCAATTCTATACCGTGATGGGCCGATTGGTTGGAACAACGAGCGGATCAACCACCTTTCCGACAGTTTACAACGGCATAATCTCCTCGACTGACCAAGGCTTTGTCGGGATGGGGGAATGGTTCGTCTGGAAAAATCAGCTGATCTACACCGACAATAGAAACCCGAACGCCATTTATCCGAGTGTATGGGATTTGCCTGCCGATGCGTCGGCTATGCGGACCTATACGTCTACTGCGGGCCTTCTATCGTTGGAAGCAAGTTCCAGCCGGTTTGTGCTGTCCAGACCCGGCTATGATGTGAATACGACGAATGAGTTTGGCACGATCATCAGCTCGAACAATCGTTCGCCTGCTCTCTGCGTCATGAACGGAACAGAAAATAATATCCCGGGCAATGGATCGAGAACGATTTCAGCACCTGCTGGCGTCATTCTTTCGCAAAGGGCGGTCGTTGACGTGATGTTCCGTGTCTCCGGTCAGACGTGGCGCGTACCTGGACTTCTGACCGACACCACAGCGGCGGGAATTTGGCGTTTATCTTACACCGTGTCCAATAACAGCGTCACGTTCTACAATTCGGAGAAAGACGCCGTTGATTTGCGGTATGTCGTTTTCAACGTGGATGATCAGCCGACATCAACGGGCGGCAATCAGGTTATCTTTCGGGGAAACGATGGAGCGAGGGATTTCGTTCAGATCAAGAAACCCGGCACGAGTGACCCTGCCAGTCGTCCGAACGATATCCTCTTTGACAGCCGCTACCCGCAATTCCAGATCATCGCGCAGGGCTTTATTCCGATATCCAGCTTTGGCAATTCGTCGGCAGGGGACGCGGTATATAAGGGCGCGAGAACGTATCGGCTGAACTTCAACAATGCCGGTTTCGTGCCCTATCTGAAATACTCAACCGTGTTTCCGAACTGCGTGACGACGCCGATCTACAGAGCCGAGCGCGGGGTTGATGTCTCCAACATATCCATGCTGGCCGAAGTGAACGACACCTATGTCGATTTCTTCTGCTCGCCCGATAGCGGTTGGTCCGATGCTTTCAGTCAGGCTGGCAGCTGGACCCGCCTTGATTACGGTGCCCGTATTCAGGGTGTCCGGTATTACATCTTCGGCATAACGCCGAGCTGATCTCAGGAGAAAAATCCATGACTATTTTGTCCGACTATGTGTCGGGAACGATTTCGCTCGCCAATGGGTCAGTGACGGTCACTGGCACCGGGACGTTGTTCGAGGTGACGCAGTTTCGGGAAGGCGACACTCTTCAAATCCAGAACCTGACGGCTGTCATTGCCAGCGTCGATAGCAATACCCAGTTGACGCTCACTGAGCCTTGGACCGGCGCAAGCATCGTCAACGGTGCATACCGTGCTCGCCAGCTTGGCGATGGATCGCGGGTCTCGACGCAAGCCGCAACCATTATCGAACTGCTGGGCAATGGCATTCTGGCCAATATCGCTGAACTTGGCGTCGAAGAGAGCAAGGTTCTCATCGGTGGCCCGACAGGGGAATGGCAACTGAAGGACCAAGGCAAAATCGGCATCCAAGACCCGAACGGAAGCCTTGGCAAGCTGGCGGCGCTAACGCTCGCGGCGAACAAAATTCTCAATACCGATGCATCAGGTGATCTTACCCAGTCTGACATTACGGCAACGGCCATTTCACTCCTTGCCGCCGCTGATCCTGCATCTGCTCGTTTGGTTCTTGGGGCATTCGCCTCTGCTGGTGGAGATATTTCAGGCCAGACTAACTTCACCGGGGGTACAATCCAACTTGGTGCCGCTGGCGGAACGCGGACGCTATTACGTTACGACGGGACAATCAGTTATGACGGCGGGACCACATGGTATCCGATCTATAGTGCTGGTGGGACTGGCTTCGTAATGATGGGCGCTCAAGGGTATATCGTGTTCCCAAATCTAGCCGCCCCCAATCGCCTGACCATTCAGTGGGGGTATGACACAGGTTCAGGTGATAGAACGATCACCTACCCTATTGCTTTCGCTAATAATTACACTGTCATTCCCGCAATTAGTAATGGAGCGGGGTCCGATGCCGGAAGTTCTGTATTCGTTGCGGTCAGTGCTTTTGCCACAACTGGATTTACAATCAGGCCACGATACATCAACGGAACAAGTGGGCCGGCTATTGCAACTCAACCAGTCGGATGGATAGCGGTGGGGAGAACTTGATATGATTTTCGCTGTATTAGACGATAACAATGTGCCGAAGGGCTTTTACCGAGATGATGTTCACGGTTCTAGAAACCGACCGATTTATGGGAACACTCCGGAACCAACGTCGGATGATCCATACCCAGTTGCGCCAGTAATTGGGGAAGAGACAAACCCTGATTGTCGCATTCCCGTAGAGGCTATAGAGATTACGGAGGCACAATGGCGTGAATGTCTTGAAAATAGTGGCCGACGCCAGTTCATCAAAAACGATGATGGTGAATATCAGCTTGTCGAACATACGCCGCCAGAGCCAGAGCCAGACGCCACCGTTCTGCCAGCCGTTACTCTCTGGGAACGCATGACTGATGACGAGGCAGAGCAGGTCAACGCGGCGATGGCTACGCAGCCTTTCCGAACTCGACAAATCTTCCTGACGGCGAATACGTTCCGATCAGATCATGAGCTTTGGCCGCTGCTTGTTCAGATGGCGACGGAATTGTTTGGCGAAGAGAGAGCAGGTGATCTGTTGTTCAGTTAACGAGTATACTTAAGCGCGAATTTCTTTGTGTTTGAAGGCAAAAAAATGGCCACTTACGTGGTCGCGTGATGGCGCGAACTTTGATTTCAGTCTCAACATCGGCTTTTCGACATATTTATATGATGCCCATGAGAGCATCATCGTCAGTGGGAGAAGAATAAAAATAGCGTGGAGATGTTTCGTCAGCAACGACATTTCCTGGGATCGGAAAAACGTTACATCGAACCAAACAATTGGGAAATTGTATAGGTATATGCCATAGGAAATTCTGCCTACATATGTCAGCCAGTTCAACTCAAGAACTTGGTGTAGCAGAGTTTTCTTATGCATAGCTAAAGAGATAACAACAACCGCAGTTGCAGTAATCGCTATCGGTTGTTTCCATATAAGATAATCTACTGGGTAAACTGCAACCGCTGTCACAATTATTGCGGCGGGAAATGACAGGTATTTAATCGCTTGATTGAGATGGGTCAAAAAGCCGCCATTCAATAAAAGCGCCGCAAGTGCTCCCATAAAGAGCGCTCCCGATCTGGTTGGCAAGCTACTGCTGACCCACAACATTGGTGCTGAAAAAATGACGGATGCGAGTAGTGTCGCTTGGCAAACAACAATTAGTATGATGGCTGCGAAAATAACAGCCCGATAGCGCGGCAAAACCTTAATTAAGCCGAGCAATAAAAGCGGCCAAAAAAGATAAAACTGTTCCTCTATAGAGAGCGTCCAAGTATGCGCGAACTGTCTCATATCCATAAGGTCGAGTGACCGGACCCAGTTGCTTACATAAAGCAGGGACCATAAAGCGGGCCAAAATGTCTGTTGTACGCTCAAAAATCCGAGCGCTACCCCTCCGACCCCAAAAATCAAAACTGTTAAAAGTAAAGCAGGCACTAGGCGCAACGCACGTTTAACGAAGAAAGTGCGGAATGAGATTGTTCCTGTCCTATCTATTTCTGAGATGAGCAGGGACGTAATGAGGAAACCGCTTAGAACCAAGAATAGGTCAACGCCAAGTTGGGCGCTACGTACACCTAAAAAGCTGTCGAAATGATGAAATACCACTAAGAGCACAGCAATACCGCGAATGCCGTCGAAGCTTTTTATCCGTCCCATTTTGCTGCCCTTGCAAGTCGCTAGATAGATAGCATTGCTTACTGGCCAACACAACTAATGTAACAACCGGAATTACCGCCCACTGAGGCGGCTTTTTTTGCTTAAGAAAAACCCCGGACTAGCCGGGGTTAAGGCTATTGTCGCCGCCTGGTGTCCCAGAAAAGCACCGATATGACGCTGAGCAATGCAGCGAGGATGGGGACTTCGATTAGAAAATACCAATGCATTGATATTCCCTCATACCAGAACGCGGCCACCGCCGTCGCCATGCGAAGTCATCCACGGCATGGCGGCTTCAGGTTTTTCGAGAATGTTGCGTTTTCGAGCGAAGCCTTCAAAGGCGTTATGCGCCACGATTAGCGGTTTCAGCCCGCTGTGAGCCTCACAACAGGCGCTCCATGCCACTTCATAGATGATGTCGCGATCATCCTTTGGCCATTCATAAAGAAAATCGATTGCGTCAATCGGGCCTGCAATCTCCCTGATCAGAAATTTGCCGTCCTTCACAAAAATTGGACTGTCAAACAAACGGTCGCTCATCGAAACCTCCATTTGATCGAACGAAGTGTGTTGGAATGACGGCTTCGATTTAGTGATTGCGTCGGCGGTTTCAAGAACCTCTTATCCTTAATTTTCAGGAAATCCCCATGAACAAAACAACATTCTTCGCATATGCGAGGCGCGCGCCTTTTGGCGGGCGCTTGAGCCAAGCGCAGGTCGACGGCACGTCGGCAATTCTGGCTGAAGCTGAGCGCCGAGGCCTGCCAGCCGAGCAGACGGCTTATGTGCTCGCAACGGCATTCCACGAAACCGGCGGCAAGATGCAGCCGATCGAGGAAAACCTGAACTACACCAGTGCGGCACGCATCAGGCAGGTCTGGCCGTCGCGGTTCGCTTCTGTTGCTGCCGCCCAGCCTTATGTGCGTAATCCGCAGGCCTTGGCTAACAAGGTCTACGGCAGGCGCATGGGCAATACCGGTGCGAACGACGGCTGGACATACCGCGGTCGTGCCTTGGCGATGATCACCGGCAAGGACAATTATAAGAAATATGGTCTCAGCGATAACCCTGACGCCGCGCTGGAGATGGCGACAGCTATCCGCATCCTGTTTGACGGGATGATCAACGGCAAGTTTACGGGCAAGCGGCTGGCTGACTTTTTCGGCGGCGGTAAGGCCAACCCAGAAGGTGCGCGAGCCATTGTCAACGACAGCGACAAGGCCAGCCTTATTGCGGGGTATTACCGCAACTTCCTCGACAGCCTCGTGGCTGCCCGTGAAATGAAGCCTGCCGCCGCCGAAGACGCCAAGCCTGATGATGTGCCTCTGCTGCAGGACAAGACAGTGCAAACGATCGTCGCTGGAACAGGCGGCACGCTCATAACGGGCGTTATCGGCGCGGTGAGCAACCCTTGGGCGTTCGCAACTGTCGCGCTGCTGCTGGTCGCAGCAGGCGCAGGCTTCTGGCTCTGGAAGAGCGGTAGGCTCGAACTGAAGAGGGTGGCGGCGTGAGGATCACAAGGATTGCCCTTGAATATGACAGCGACGCGGGAACGGCCACGGTGAGGATCGATAACGGTTCGCAGCAGTGGAACAACGCCAAACTCACAGTCTGCGATGCCATCGAAACGCGCGACGGCTACCTGCTGCCGATCACAGGGCAGCAGCGCGCGCTTATTTTGACAGGAGTGCCGACATGACCTGGCTCTTATCCCTGCGCTCCAAAATCACAGGCTGGGCCGTGGCAATCGCTGCGGCCCTTGCGATTCTGGCGGGTGCTTACCTCAAGGGCGTGGCGGACAACGCCACAATCGCCACCGCCGACCGGCTGAATGCCGCCAATAAAGCAAGGAAGATCGAAGATGAAACCAGCAAGCTTGGCGGCGGTGATGTTGACGCTGCTCTGTCTCGGTGGATGCGTGACAGCCGGTAGCTATTGCGACGTTGCGCGGCCCGTTCGCCCGAGCATTGAGGACAGCCTGACCGACAGCACGAAGCGCCAGATCCTCGCGGAGAACTCGAAACTGGAAAAGCTATGCGGGGTGCGGCCGTGAGGACGCGAATGTGGCTGGCCTGCCTGTGGCTGGGTGTGGCAGCAAGGGGGATTATTGGATGACCGGCGCTGAAATCATGGCCGTTGTCGGCTTTATCGTGATGCTGATGGGCTTCCTGTTCGGACTTTGGAAATACGTCGAAAGCCAGATCGCGAAAGCCGAAACGCGCAACGCGGCGAAGGCAGAAGCTGCGACCGCTCTTGCCAGCCTGACCCGTCAGGAGCTTTCCGACTACAAGCTGCGCGCGGCAGAGACGTTCGCCACGAAGGCAGGCATGCAGGAGCAGACGTCGCAGATCATGCGGGCCATTGAAAGTGTGGCGCACCGTATCGACGGGCTCACCGAGCGGATTGATAATCTGATGCAGCCAAAAGCGATGAGAAGTAGAACTTAATTCCAACAAGGCTGGAACCAAAGATACTGCATACGCATTATATGTTCGGAAATACCAAGTAAGAATGGAGAATATAATATGCGTCGTATTTTTCTAGCTGCTGTTGCAACTGCCGCACTCGTTTCTTTTGCAAATGCGCAGAACGCCACCGCAACACAAGAAGAGGCGTTTGTTACTGCGAAGACTACCGACGTTATTACTAGTAATATTCTAAACCTTGATGTTACGAATTCTAACGATGAGAGCATCGGTAAGATCCAGGATGTGGTGATGGGCGACGGTGACGTCGAAGGCTATATCGTATCGGTTGGCGGCTTCTTGGGCGTTGGCGAAAAGTATGTGGTCGTTGACCCGGATGCCATCGAGATTGTCTATTCTGAGAACGATAAGAAATGGTCGGCGAAAATGAACGCCACCAAGGAACAGCTCGAAAAGGCCACCGAGTTTAAATACGAGGGCCGCTGGGCAAAGTAACCAGTTCTTGAGAGAGCGGCTTTCGGGCCGCTCTTTTTATTTAGTCCATTAACACCACATTTATCGAGATATTCCATCCTGCATATTGCGCCGCTCACCACGGTTAGCGAGGCTGTGCTGATCATTTCGTAACATCTAACTGATATTCCCGTCTTACAAGTTCGGCGATATTCTCGCGCCAATTGGGGTCAGGCGCTTGTATTCTGTGCACTAATTCAACTTCAAGCCGAATGGAAATACTGGTCTTTTCGATTGGATTTTTTGGGCGACCACGGCGCTCACGCCTACGGGTTTCATTCATCAACAACTACACCTGTTCCATATTCACAAAGCGGAGGCTGGGGGATGAACCTTGCGTGAAGGTTGTGTTGCAGCTTTTCCATTTCCCACTTGACATCTCACCTCGAGACTCATTCTCTTTCCGCTTTCGGACGACCAATCCGAGCCGCTCACCACGGCTACCAACCAAACACGAGGAGACTGTATGTCCCATGACAGACAGGGCGCGGGCGCGCGCCTTTCACACGAAGAACTCCTGCGGCGCGCGGAGGCTTACCGCGAGCACGGCACGCTGGTTAAGGCTGCTGCTGCGCTTGGCATCAAGAAGTCGGCATTCCACGAGAGCATTAAGCGGGCCGCGGAGATTGGGCTGTTGGGTCCGTCGCCGACGTTGCCCGGCTATGCGATCAAAAGCCTGACCGAGACGCCGAACGGCACATATATGCGCCAGACGAAAGAGGCTGATCCGGTTTACGAGCCAACGGCTGGCCTCGCTGTCAAAGGCAAGACGACGCTCGTCAATGCCGAAGGCAGGGTGATTACGCAGCACATTATGGAGCGGGCTGATGCCAGCGCACAGCGGGCGGCACTCGATGCCATGGTGGCAGCCCTGTCCGAAAGCTTACCGCGCGTCAGTATTATGCCCGCTCCGCGCGGCACTAGTGCGGATTTATTGAACTTCTTCTGCCTAACGGACGCCCATTTTGGGATGCTGGCATGGCGGGAAGAAACCGGCGCTGATTACGATATCGAGATTGCAGAGCAGCTTGTTACGGACTGGTTCGCTGCCGCGATTGATCTCGCGCCTGACGCTCATACCGCTGTGCTGGCGCAGCTCGGCGACCTTGCTCACTACGACAGCATGGAAACCGTTACGCCTGCCAGCAAGCACGTGCTGGATTCGGACTCACGCCTGCAGAAGATAATTCGCGTCATCATCCGGACAGTTCGGCGTGTCATCGACATGCTGCTGCAAAAGCACCAGCACGTGCACATCATTATGGCACAGGGCAATCACGACCCGGCCTCATCGGCGTGGCTGCGAGAAATGCTGGCGGCGATGTATGAGAACGAGCCCCGCATCTCCGTCGATAACTCGCCCAGCCTTTATTACGCCTACGAGTGGGGTAAGACAGCCGTATTCGCACACCACGGCCACAAGCGCGGCGTTAATAACGTCGATGCGACGCTCGCTGGCATGTTTCGAGAAATGTACGGCCGGAGCAAATATGCCTATGCGCACATCGGCCATTTGCATTCGGACGAGGGGCGTAAGTCCGGACTGATGTATGTCGAGCGCCATGAGACGCTGGCGGCTCCAGACGCATATGCTGCTGGCGGCGGCTGGTTGTCAGGCAGATCGGCGAAGGTCATCACGTACTCGAAGCTGTACGGCGAAGTTTCACGGCTGACACTCCGGCCTGAAATGGTGCAGGGCGCGGTACGCATGCCGGTCGCCGCAAATGATAATCACCCCAGCGGGCTGCAGCCTAACCAACCACCGCGCCGCCCACCAAGTAGCGCTTTCACCACACACACGAGGAGACAACATGCTTGAAGAAGCAGAAGACCGCGCTGCGCGAGCCGCCGTTGAAGGGCGGCAGATGAGGGCAGGTGGGAAGGTTATAAGTCGCCTGCCAAAACCTTATAACGACAACTTGCCGGTAACCAGAGTGACGATAAGGGCCGACAAGTTATATATCGGTGACGTTCCCGTGCCGCAGCCGGCGTCAGTTGCCCATCAACCGGCACGCAAGCCGCTTGTCATCATCGAAAGCCCATATAGCGGCCCGCTGGACAATATATGGTACGCGCAAGCCTGCCTTCTGGACAGTTTGCGCCTGGGTGAAGCGCCGATTGCGAGCCACTTGCTGCATACGCAAGTGCTGGATGATATGCACCCCGACGAGCGAGAGCTAGGCATAGAGGCTGGGCTTGCATGGTATCGCGTGGCGGAGAAATGCGTTGTTTACAGTGACCGTGGCATTAGCGGTGGTATGATTAAAGGCATCGAGCGGGCCAAGCGATTTGGCGTGCCGATCGAGTTCCGCAATATTGAAGCAAGCGCAGCTGCTTGAGAGCGCCGCAGGAGAAAACCCATGAGTAACCTTGAAACAGCAATTGCGGTAGCGGCAGCGGCGCATATGGACCAGAAGAGCGACAACGGCGATCCGTACATTCTGCATCCACTGCGCGTTATGATGGCTCAGGAGACACGCGAAACGCAGATCCTCGCTGTTATGCATGACATGATCGAGCACACGAACACGTCGCTTAACGATATCTATTCGTTCGGCTTTGATGATGACATCGTGTTGGCCTTGAATGCGATCACCTGTCGCGATGATGAAGACTATCTCGTCTACGTCAAGCGGGCCTGCTCCAATCCTATTGCGCGACCGGTGAAGATCGCAGACTTGCGCGACAATCTACGTTCCTATGGCGACGATGAGGAGCATCGAGTGCGCTACACCGCCGCTCTCGAAATGATCGGGGAGGCGCCATGACTAACTTCCACGTAGGCCAGAAGGTCGTCTGCATCGATGCCAAGGTCGGCTTCGAGCAGTTCATCGAAATCCGGGAAGGCGAAGTTTACACCATTTCGTGGATAGGCCCGTTTGAACATTACACGCAGGGCAACTACATCGGCGTTCGCCTTAAGGGCATTGATCGAGGCATCTGCCCGCAGTTCGGTTATGACAATCCGCCGTTCGCGGCGCGTCGGTTTCGCCCGCTTGTTCGCGATAAGCTGTCGGCGCTGCGCGGTCTGCTTGCGGGCGGGCCAGTAACTGAGAAGTTTGAAGAGCCGAAGCGGAAGGTGAGGGAAGAGGTATGAGTTTCGTCGTCGACAGAACAGCGCCCATTTATGCCGACCTCAAGTTTAAATCAGTCACCTCCGACGGCGGCAGCACGAGCTATTACGAGCTGCCTCCCCATGCGACCGAGCTAAACGACCTGATCGAGCACAAAGGCATGTCCTTTGCTCTCGGCAACATTTTCAAGGCTTGCTATCGGTTCGGCGAGAAAGACGCGGCCAGCCGAATGTATGATCTGAATAAGATCGTTTATTTTGCGGAGAGGCTTAAAAAAGTAGAGGAGAAGCGGGTCGCTTAGTGGTTTTCATGGTTAAGTCAACAATGACGCTGTCTACCTCTTTTTTGGAGGCCCAATTATACCTTCGTTATACTGGACGTGGGATATTGCAATAAAATAGTTATTTGTTGCCATATTCCTTGGTTAACGAGAGGGGGAAAAGAAAATGGACGCTGATTCAGAGTATGTTGGCGTAAATTTAGGATGGGCTGATAAAGATTGGGGGTTTAATGAGGGCGCTCAAGAGGCAATAAATCTTATAAATACTATAGTGTCCGCAGGGTATGCAAACCAAGTTAGCACAATTATAGGCGTTATAAATAATATACCTGGTGGCTTGGGCGGAGCTATTGCTGGCAATACGTTGAAGCGCCCACCAATTATGGATGCGGCTAGAGGGCTTGTATTGGCCAATTCAGATCTAGCCGTGCAACTTGCTTTAACGTGTCAACACCATAACCCACCTGTTCGGAGTAAACTGGCGTCTTTGAGTAATCTGGTAGTGGAATATCTGAAAGGCAACATACCCAATCTATGGAACCATTAGAGATGCAATCTAGGTGATAGATTGCCAGGGTCGTTCAATAGATTGCCAATGGCAGTCGGATCAGATAACCGAATTTTGTTATTGAGCGAATTCGCGAAGCACGAGCGCACCTTTCACCAAAATGAAGGGTGCTGCCTGCTGCGCTGAATAACTAAGTTGCGGGAGTTTGCATGCGCCCGCGAGCGCAATTGCCTGCTCGGCCATTATCCTTCTGGATACGCCTACGCTTGCGGCTTAAAAAAGAACCCCGCAGCGAAAACCGCGCGGGGTCAAGCGACTGCGTCCCCTCTCCAAAAGGACAATCAAAATTTACCCTTCTGGTCAAAAAAAGTAAACCCCGGCAAGGTGGACGCCGTGCCGGGGTCACGCAGGTTGGGTTTTCATCGGTCTGAAAAGCCTGCGCAATTTATAATTTATGCGGACTAGATTAGTGGTCAAGCACAACCGATCAATCGAAAAGCCTAGCCAATTCGGCCGAGCGCGTTGCCGTTATTTCTGGATCGTGGTTGCTTTCCTCGAAGATTCTCATCACGAGTCGGGCTAGTCGGTCCTTGTCCTCATGGGTGGAGGGGCATCGTTCAAGGAGATCGCAGCATTGGGTATATGCTTGCTGTAAAAGCTCCAGTTCGGTCGGGTTATATGTTCCCTGATAGTCTGCGGATCTGAACGGCATCGGTGGCTCCTTCTATGCAACCACAGCGCTCAGTTTTGGCAAATTTCAAGTGGTATTTTGCGTTCGAAAATCGGGTGCTTTAATTGTCGCATGGGCGCGGAAAAGTAACCCCGGCTCCGAAGGGGGGGCGCCGGGGCTACATACCAGTAGGGGTGTCAACAAAGCCAACCTGGTTTGTAGGGTCAGAAAGCCACTGATCGCGGTCCTGTGGCGCCCTAGATGCGTTAGCAAGTACCCGTGAAAAAATGGGGAACGTTTTATCACTCTCTTCGTTTTCACACTGCGAAGAAATTCCCATCGTTCAAAGGATGAAGAGATGAGCAGCACCACGGATAAAATTAAGGGAAAAGCCAATCAGGCCGGCGGAGCGATCAAGGAAGAAGCTGGCAAGCTTACAGGTAACCGAAAGGTTGAAGCAGAAGGTGCGGCCCAGAAGCTGAAGGGCAAGGCTCAGGAAGCCAAAGGCAAGGCAAAAGACGCCGTAAAGTCGGTTGTCGATAAAGCCTAAGTAATTTGCCGCTAGTATCTCCCTATCCTCTTGGGTGGGGAGATTTTTATTGAACTCATTAAAAGCCCCGGCATACGGGATGGATTAAAAAAGAGTAAACTCCAGTCGCATCCCAACGACACCGGAATTTACGTCATCCAGACGTTTGTTTCGCCGCACTCGTTTGGATGAATACTAAAGGTAGCTGGATGGCCTAATTGTCATGCCTGCCGCATTTGCTGCTTTGATAAAGGCGGCGCGCGGTGAACTTCGTTTTCCTTCTAGGTCAGCCAAACAAGCGCGGAGCGCAGATCGATATTCTTTTCCAATTGCATTTTCAGGCCAAGATTCAAGCAAGCATTCTGCCGCTCCAGCGGTGCTTGTTATAATGCGGTATTTACCTACTACGTAGATCTCTACGTCGACAGGATCACCCCAAGGCATTGCACGCACTCCGAAAAAAGCCCCACCTGAGATAGTTACGGCGGGGCCAAACTTGGTGTCATTGCTGCAAATCAACTATCCATCGGGACGTTTGTTCCCTCGGCCTTGTTCGAATTTGCCGGTATGGCACTGATATCGTGCCGTACTATATATCTTTGGTGAGCCAAGCGAGATGCTAGCTCGCATAATTGCGACTGGTCACGAAGACCATTCTGAAAGAGCATAATTATGCATGATGCGAGTTCTTGAGCAGAATAATTTCGGTCGCTTTCTTCGAGGATAATGGCTGAATTATTAAAACAGCTACGTAAGAAATTGACTTCATTAGGCATAAATATTCGGCTCGCTTCGTTAAAAAACGGCATGTCAGCCTCCTTTTATTTATCAATCAATCGTACTCTGATTAGAAATATTAGATAGATAAATAATATCACTTAATATTACTTTATAAGTGGACCCGAAAATATTGAACCCCGCCAGCCGTTTAGCTGACGGGGTATGCGCCTGCCGAAGCGAGCCACGCCGTAAACAGGCGCATTCTGACATTCGTTGCAGCCCCTAACAGGTGAAACAACAGGTTGTTCCTCATTCTGCAGGATCAGTTCCTTTCACGCCGCGGTGCATGTTCTCAGCAACTATCCTGATTGCAGTCGCCGCTTCCTCCTCCGACCATCCGGCTTCTACAGCGTCCTGGATGAGTTCGGGCACACCTATCACCTGAGTGCGGGCTATGGCCGCAGTGACCTCTGCGTCTCTGGCGCCGGATACCACAGCTCGCTCGACCAGCTCCGCAATTCCTTGCGAAACCGCTTCTTGGCAGTCGATTTCACGATCTGGATAATCACTGGGTTGTTTTGGTCCGAACATTAAATCCTCCCTAGAATAAACTCGCCTGTGCTTCCTTGTTGTCAATGCTTGGCGTTAGGTCGATCAGATCGGCGTCGGGCAGGGGCTTCTGCATGTCTTTGGCTTCATTCCACGGAGCACGTAGCCACGTGTCTATCTCCTCCGTTGTGCGGAGAATGACTGGCATAGCCTTTGGATGAACGGGCCAAACAACACCATTCGCCTCGGTCGTAAGAAATGCAAAGATATCGATCTCGACCAGACCTTCTTTACGCTTTCGGATCGCCTTCCATCGCGTCCAAAGTCCGGCGAACGCAAACAAAGGCTTTTCCTCATTTAAAGCAAACCAGTGAGCGGTGAGCTTCCCTGTTTTCGGGTCGCGGACTTTACCGTACTCGCAAAATGAGGTGGCCGGGACGACGCAACGATGCTCGACGCCAAACCATGGCCGCCAATGCCCTGACTTGAGATTTCGTATGTTGGTGACGCCGCTGTCGACATCAGACTTCAACTTCTCTGGCGGTGTCGGCATGCCCCATCGAAGTATCGCCAGTTCTGGCTCATCGCCTTTGACGTTTCTCATTACTGGCGCTGGATAGTCGGGGTAGATGTCCAATACCGGATTAATGCGGTTTGTCATATCCGAGAATTTCGGGAACAGGCGGCGCATGGCCTCATGGTTCGTCGTGATGTTGTATAGATTGCACATGCGCGCCTCCTCGCTTACAAGAAGGTAGGGCGCTTATTTTCTGCGTCCATACGTCGATGGAACATCACTGCGATAAGACAGTTACCTTAGACGATTGAACATGCCGAGGAGCCGGTCAAATGAAATGGATAGCTGCAGCAGTTGGCCTCGTGATCGTGTCCAGCGCGTCATTTGCACAAGGATCTGGAGCGCCATCGCAATCTGGTGGGCAGGAACCTGAAGTGCCGGGTAACCCTCCAGCAGCACCGGGCCAGCCACCATCCGATCCAGACAGCACCCAAGTCCCGTCGTCGCAAAAGCAAGATCAGATACAGAAGCCGGAGATAGACGCATGTTCTCCTGGGCAGGAAGCAAAAACCTGCGTTGAAAAGCAGCGTGGCACCAAGTAGCTCTTATTTGCGCCGTCCAGCCAAGGCTTCTTCGCCTTCCTGTTTATGCTCGCGGCAGAACCAGCGTTGGACAGTAGCGGTCTTGTAGCCGAATGATCCCCACGCTTTGCAGCCCTTCGCATCGCAGAAGTGCTCAAACAGCTTGTTGCCTTTGGCGCTGGGAGTTCGGTCGGTCTTGTATCCAGTCATTCTCTATCTCGGTGGTTTTGTCACTCCGAACTGAGCATCGCCCTTGGCCGTGCAGGCCCGGCAACGCATTCGTCGGTGAAGATCAACAAAGTATGTATGTGTTCCGAACTTCCGCAGAATGATCCGTTTGTCGACCGATCCGATATGACCGCAGCGGCAGCAATAACCGTACAGTTCGTACCAGCCAAACAAATCCATGATCCGCGTCGAGACCGGCATATCCATCAAGTAAGGTGGTCGAATCTTCATTTTTCAAAATACGTCTCCCATGGTTTGGAAGACTTATCGGCGGGGTCGTGCGGCTTGCCACCATAAAGGCGGATGAACTCTTTCTGTCCCTCCCGAGTGTTAAAGCGCGCAATGCTAAATCCCGTCAGATTGTGTTGGGCTCCACCCCAAAGCCGGTAGCCGCCCAATCTCTCTCGGTCGGTCAACATTTGAACCAGACGCATCCGATGCCATTCGGTAAGTAGAAGAACGACCTGAAATGGGTATTCCTTGTTGATCAGCGTTTTTGGCGGCTCACCGCGTGAACGGCTCATTTGGGAGACTCATTTCTTATCGCACAACGATTCTTTCCCACTTGTCGGCAGAAGCGGTGACACCAAAAGGCTTGCCGCCATGCCGACGCATGAAAGCGCTCATGCACTTTTCAGTAGGGAAACTGAATACGCAGAAATCGATTCCGGACTTGCGGGCCATGCGATGAGGTAAGCGAGCGCCAAGGCGGTCGGCATCGCGATGCACTTCGCGCCGGGCGCATTTCAGAGCGTAAGCTTCAGGAAGGGCGACTTGGAACGTTTTCATCACGCTGCCCTCTTGAAGATGTCGGCGCGCTGGCCGTGTGTGACGGCAATGCGAGCGAGTTCAACTTCACGCGCCAGAAAGTCGCGGTCTTTCAGAAGCGCCTCAATGGCCGCGCGCACATCTCCCCTATGGTAGGCGAGTACCTGCTGAATTTCGTCTTCATAATTTTGCACAAGAGCGTTCATGGCTTCCTCCTGCTAATTTATATGTTCCCATTTTGTTCTCATATAGAACGAAAGTCAACAGGCCATGATTCCGTTCCGTCGACTTGTCGGCTCGTGTGCCATTGTATATTGTGTGCCAAAATTATCAGGAGTTCATTTTGGCCAAAATTAAGAAGCGATCCTGGGAGAATGCCAGCGGGCAGCATGAGGCTTGGCAACTCGATTTTACGGATCGTCTTGGCAAGCGGCACCGTGAACAATTCACAAAGAAGCGCGAAGCGGAAGCAAGGCTGGCGGAACTCATCGCCACGACAGGTTCAGCCACTTACAAGGAAGAGGCGAAGAAAACCACAGTCGCGGATGTTTGCGACGATTTCTATAAAGCCATGGAGCTTCGCCACAAGCGCGGGGAGAAGGTCGTTCAGTCCTATCTTCGGACGACGAAGCAGCATTTCGATAATTGGATCAACCCTACCGACGAAAGCAGCATTAGCTTCGAAAACGGCATAGGCGAGAAAACGCTGGCAGAGTTAACGACAGCCGATGTCATCAAGTTTCGTGATGACATGCGCAATGCGGGGGCGGGAATCGTCACAACACGGCGCGTCCTAGGCACCTTAAGCCGCACCCTCAAGCATGGTATTGAAACGAACAAGGTCGGCGTAAACGTTGCGAAGGGTGTCCGCGTCATTGGAAAGCGAGACGAAGGATCTGAGCGAGTAACGCCACCGTCCAAGATGGCTCTAGCGGCAATCCTCAATCTTGCTAAGGCGCCTATCGACCTGCGTATCCGCTTTGCCGCCGCCACTGGCCTGCGTGCTTCGGAACAGTGGGCGCTGCGATGGACGCATATAGATATGGAAAACGGTCATGTCAGTGTCGAGACGCGCGTTGATGCCTATGGCGAGTTTGACACGACAAAGTCAGGGGCGGGCCGCCGAACCGTTCCAATTGGCAAGGCGATGATTGACCAACTGAAGGCTTGGAAGGCTACATCCAAACATAACGGATTTGATGACTTCGTGTTCACCGACAGCAGGGGCGGCTTCATTCGCCATACGAACTTTATGAAACGGGATTGGAAGCCCCTTATCGCAAAGACGAACGCCCCGGATATCGGATGGCACGCGTTGAGGCATTATGCGATTTCGACGTGGATCGAAGCCGGCCTTTCCCCCAAGGCCGTGCAGACATTGGCGGGCCACGCCAGTTACGCAATAACCATGAATCGATACGGCCATCTGTTCCCATCCGACGATCATAAGGCAGCATTCGACAGGATTGCCGAAACGCTCGCCTCATGATAGATTGGCACACAAATGGCACATGATGCTTATAACATATTGAAAATAAACATGTTATTAACTGACTTTTAATCAGTAGGTCCAGGGTTCGAATCCCTGCGCGCTCACCACTTTCAAAGACTTAGCCCTAAAATTGAAAAGCCGATTTTACACTTGGCCGGTTTTTTTACAGTCTATGTCTGACGTGATCTCATCATGATCGTTCTGTTAAACACAAAAATCACGAGAGGCGACTTACGACGCCTCTTCTTCAACGGTTGTCTGTGCAATCTGTTGAGAACCCGCGTTGATCTGTTGTGCAGCAAGGAAGCCCAGCCAGACCGCAATCAGGCATATAATCACCGAAATACCGATATTGAGAAGGGCCTTGCCGGGCTGACCGGCTCTCAGAAGATCCAGCGTTTGCAGGCTGAATGACGAGAAGGTGGTGAAGCCGCCGCAAACACCGACCATAAAGGCCAAGCGCCAGATTTCCGGCACGGCGAAGCGTCCGTGTTCGAGCGTCAGCGTTCCGAAAAAGGAAATCGCGAATGATCCAACGATATTGATGACAATTGTGCCCCAAGGCAGGTCACGGCTGACTGGTAGCATCAAAAGGGCGAGCCAATAACGCGCCACGCTTCCAATCGCTCCGCCGAGCGCTACCATGATGGTTGCTTGCATAATTCACCTGTCAAAATTGCGAAACGAAAATGCTTGCTGGATAAAGCCGGGCAGGGGATATCCCATGACCTCAATGGCTTCAACCATCGACGCATTGCGTTCCGATTGTCAATTCGATCAGGAGTCATCAGCCAGAAGCGGCGGTTTCGGGAGAACCCCATTCCCATCATGCACGCTGTTTATACAGAAAAGCCGCGCCTCACGTCAACGATCCTGTCCCGCCTGATGGCTGTTCGTCGTCACCGCCGCTCACCTCTACAGGCGTGCAACTCTGTTCCGCACAGCGTCGCTGACGCGATAAATTGCAGAAGCCGGGGCAGGGAGAGTGCGCCGCATGAACGCAACTTTCTTGAGATAATGGTCGATTTTCCAGGTGGCCCAGGTTCCACCGCGAAAATAGGCGACATCGCCAGCTTTCAGCGTACGGTGCTTGCCGTCGGCGTCGGTCACATGCACCTCGCCTTCGAGAATATAGACTGTTTCATCCCATCCGAAATACCAGCGGAACTCACCCGCGGTGCAATCCCAGATCGCGGTGAAGGCCGCACGGTCACCGCTGGCCGACTGCTCACATGAACGCGCCTGTGGCGATCCTTCCAATATCCAGTCCGGATTGATTGGCGCTGGCTTAAGCTCCATGTCAAAGGCGCTGTTGGCGACAAGCGCTGGCCTTACCGGCGTGGTAAAAATGTTTGGCTTAAAAACATTCGGCATTGTACGCGCAACCGCCATAACGGCTGTCGCCAGCATGAACTTCCAGGCCATGAAATCCCCCAAACGATGTTGGCCTCTGTTTAATTGCAAATCGTCGGAAAAGTATTAATTCGCGCGCGAAAATTGTCTCGCAATACAACCGGAAATTTTGGCATCAGCTTGATCGCGCAGTGCCGAACATGCTTCAATTTTATTGAACGTAATATGATTTATAGACAATGAAAATGAAACATGACCTGTGATAAGTGTGATCGCGAACCTCCTGAGAGCAGGGGGCATTGTCAGATCGATTCCGATAAGAGGCGCACGAGCTATGAGCCAGACGAAGCTATTTTCTCCTTTGGAAGTGGGCGGTTTGCATCTGAAAAACCGCATTGTTATTGCCCCAATGTGCCAGTATTCGGCCGAAGACGGCAAAACGACAGACTGGCACCTGATGCATCTGGGCAATCTGGCCCAATCCGGAGCAGGGCTGTTAACGATAGAAGCAACGGCGGTCAGCCCTGAAGGCAGGATCAGCTATGCGGATGTCGGCCTTTATTCCGATGAAACGGAAGCGGCGCTGGAACGGACACTCGATGGCGTTCGCCGCTGGTCGACGATGCCTATCGCCATTCAGCTTGCTCATGCAGGCAGAAAGGCTTCCACCGATCTGCCGTGGAAAGGCGGGCGTCAGATTGCGCCAACGCACGAAAATGGCTGGCAGACCATCGCGCCGTCTGCGTTTGCATTCAATTCTGCCGACAACGCTCCGACACAAATGGACAAGGACGAGCTGAAGCGCATCCGCGAAGCATTTGTAGATGCTGCCAAGCGTTCCGCGAGGCTGGGTCTGGACGCGATTCAGATTCACGGGGCGCATGGTTATCTTCTGCATCAATTCCTGTCGCCACTGTCGAACAAGCGTGGTGACGAATATGGTGGCTCCTTGGAAAACCGCATGCGTTTCCCATTGGAAATTTTTGACGCTGTTCGCGAAGTCTTTCCAGCGGATCGTCCGGTCACCATGCGGCTTTCCGGGACGGATTGGGTCGAAGACGGCTGGGATATAGAGCAGACCGTGGCGTTGTCGCAGGCTCTGGCTGCACGAGGCTGTGCGGCAATTCACGTATCGAGCGGAGGACTTGATGCAGGTCAGAAGATTCCAGTCGGACCAAGCTATCAGGTGCCATTGGCGCGTGCGGTCAAGGCAGCCGTCAATATTCCTGTTGTGGCAGTGGGTCTCATTACCGATTACGAGCAGGCGGAAGCCATTCTGTCCACCGGTGATGCCGATATGATCGGGCTTGCGCGCACGGTTCTCTACGATCCGCGCTGGCCGTGGCATGCAGCAGCCCATTTTGGCGAGACGATTGAAGCTGCACCGCAGTTTCTGCGCTCACAGCCACGCCAGTTCCGCAATCTCTTTACGCAGATGAACTGAAAACACGCCGAGAAGGGTTTTGAGGGCAGCCATTGGCTGTCCTCATGTGAGGTCAGGCTGAAGCGCGACTTTTCGATTTGAGTTTACGCAAAACGATGTCTGTTTGCGATGAGTTTTTGTCGGAAGACTTCTGCGGGC
>NZ_VCPE01000029.1 GCF_005938105.1 Brucella haematophila
CAACGATCTGTGGCGGAAAACGGTGACGCTTGAAGATGATATCTGATGTCTGCATCGCCAAAATTTACGCCCAAACCGTCAGGCAGGCAACTGTAGCCCAGTTAACGTGACAACACCGAGCGGCTCCCTTGTTTCTGCGGCTTTGCAGCAGAGCATCGAGAACGTAGCCGTTGGCATCGACGGCCCGCCACAGCCAGTATTTCTTGATCGATACGACCATCTCATCGAGATGCCATTTGTCTGCGAAGTTGCCGATCGACCGCCGCTTGAGTTGGTGGGCGAATTTCAGGCCAAACTTAGTCGTCCATTCTGAGACGGTCTGAAACGAGACGGCAATGCCGCGCTCGGCAAGCAGGTCTTCGATATCGCGCAGGCTCAGCGGAAACCGGTAATAGAGCCATACCGCATGCGCGATGATCTCGGCTGGAAAGCGGTGGCGTTTGTATCGGGCGGACGCATCGTCAGTCATGCCGATAGACTATTGCCTCGATCCGCACCAGCCGGTTAAGGCGACGCCTCCGTTTGTCGAACTGATCGAAAGCAGTCCATCCATCGAGATCGTCTCAACACGGTGACAGCTATGATCAACGATTTGGTGCAAGCCCGCTGTTTCAGTCAACATGCTTGCACGTCAGGCGCTTGTTGCCGCGCCCTCCGTCTCACCACGCTGCAGCTTTGAGAGTGGCGCCTGAAACCTCATCATCACCCCAGACGGCTGGTAGTCTAGGGAAACATCGCCGTAAGCCTTCAGGCTGGATACGACCAGCCGCGATCCGAACCCGGTCCGCGTTGGCTGCTCGACGTCAGGGCCGCCGGACTCATCCCACCTGAACGTGAACTGCTGCGCACCGTCTTCATCGGCAACCGACCAGGTGACGGAAACCTGACCCTCAGCCCCGGACAGAGCACCATACTTCGTGGCATTGGTCCCGAGTTCATGCAGAACGAGAGACAGTGAGAGAGCGGCCTGCGGCCCGAGCAGCACCGGCGATCCCTCGAACCGCAACCTCGGGCTACCTTCCAGACCCAGGCTGACAGCGGAAGCTTCGACGACTGCGACGACCGTGGTGCTCGTCCAGTTCTCATGCAGCAGGATGTCATGTGCCCTGGAATAGGCTGCGATACGCGATTGCAGGGCCGCACCGCCCTCCTCGATCGAGCCGGCGTTTCGAAGAGACTGCGTGATGATCGACTGGACGACAGCAAGAGAGTTCTTCAGCCGATGATTGAGCTCATGCATCAGCAGCTTTTGCCGCTCGACGGCCTGCCGCTCCTCCGTGCGATCACGAAGGATTTTGAGAAAGCCTTCCGCCGATCCGTTTTCCGAGCGCAGAACCATCATCTCGCCAGAGGCCCAGAATTGCGTGCCGTCTTTGCGCAGGTGCCAACGCTCGTCGGCGCCGCGGCCCTGCTCAAGGGAAGACTTCATCTCAGCTTGCGGTATACCGGCCCGACGATCCTCAGTGGTGAAGAAAATCGCCGCCGGCTTGCCGAGCATTTCTTCCTCGCTCCACCCCAGGATGCGGGATGCACCTTCGTTCCAGATCGTCACAAGTCCGTCGAGATCCATCGAGACGATGGCATAATCGATAGCGCTGTGCAGTACGGCCTCGAGGAAGCGTTCGCGCGCCGATGCCCTCTTGCCGTTTCGCTCGATTGGTTGATCCATCACTTTGCCCTAAGCCCCGTCCTTGCGTCCACCGCTCTATCACAGGTTAATACAGGTAAAATCAAGGCGTCAACGCCTTCTCAAGCAACAGCTTAACAAGATCATTCCGAGAACGGATCGCGCAAGCCAACCTGGATGCGTGACAGAGGTGCCGTCAGCCTCTAGACGACCCTGCCGTCTGCGAGGCTCCAGGCTGCGTGTCCCGAAAGAGCGGACGGCACCAGCCGACAAAGAACCAGCCTGCCAAACCCTTCGTCTTGCGCCAAGAGGTCAGCGTATTGCAGCGCTGGTTCGGACCAACTCAGCTCGAATTCGACCGGGTTACCGTCCTCAGCCGATGATAGCTTCCAGCTCACCGATATACCCTCGCTCTCTGTCAAACCGAAGTGCATCGCGTTCATGATCAATTCGTGGAGCGCCATGCCGATATTGAGGACGGCATTGGCATCAAGGGCGATCTCCGGTCCAAGTGCCTGGACAGGATAGACGTCTTTAAAGGGTTTGAGCTGATGCGCGATGAGGTCGGCGAGGCTGACGCCGGCCCAATCGACCTGGGAGAGGAGATCATGCGAGTGGGAGAGCGCCATGATGCGTTCGCGGATCCGCTTCTCGAAATCCTCGATCGATCCGGACCGTCCCGCCGTTTGGCGTATCACCGCAAGTATCACGGCATACTGGTTTTTGACGCGGTGATTGATCTCGCGCATCAGCAGGCGAAGCCGGCGCTCGCTCTCTCGCGTCTGCGTGACGTCGCGGGCGATGCTCGACGCCCCCATGAGCTGCCCGTCCCGGCTTTTGATCGGTGAAATCGTGATAGAAATCGGAACCAGTTGCCCGTTACGATGGCGCCGCGTGGTCTCGAACGTCTCGATTCGCTCGCCGACTTTCAGGCGGCGAAGGATCTCTGCCTCCTCATCCCGCTTGTCGTCCGGGACGATCAAGTAGATCGATTGTTCAACAGCTTCCGCCTCGCAGTAGCCGAACATTCGCTCGGCGGCCTTATTCCAGCTGACGATCGTGCCGGAGAGATCCTTGCTGATGATCGCGTCGAACTCGACAATGGCCCCAAGGCGTTCTTCGGTATGTTTTTCCATGTCCGATGAGTTTCACTGTTGGGGCTGCTGCCGGGACATTTAGGTGCCGGTCTCAGAGATCAAGTCATCGGCGAAGACAATTTTTTATCGCATTGAGGCAAGTCGGCGTGCCACAAGCGCAAAGCGCCTTCATCGACAAGACAATTCAACTCCTGATTCCTGGCGCCCCGCTTATGGGACAGGCATAAGGCTTGGGAGCCTGTACCCCGGCCATAAACGGCCGCGGGCTCATTGCAACAAAAAGCCGGAATGCTGCGTGGCAGCTTCCGGCTCGTTTGAAACGGTTGATTGGCCCGGGACTATCGGACGATCTGCACCACGGTATGGGTGCGAGGGTCAATGATCACACGCTGGTCATTAACCACCGCGTATGCGTAATGCTCGTTGCTCGGAACAGGCGTCAACACGACCGTTTCGGGAACGGGCTTAACCACGACGATCTCCTGGCTCACGGTCACCGGAGCCGGGGCGGGTTGCTCCTGAACATAGGTTACCACTTCCTGTGGCGGTGGATCGATTGCGGTCCCAACAATGGCGCCAGCTACGCCGCCGACTGCTGCCCCGACGGGACCACCAACAATGGCGCCTGTCACGGCGCCGCCAGCGGCACCTTTAACCGTTCCATCCTGGGCGAGCGCACCAGCGCTGCTTCCGAGTAGGACTGCGATTACCGCAGTAGAGGCGAGAATTGTTCTACGCATTGGTTTTCTCCTGTTCGGTTACCAATGACAAAAGAGGCCTGATCGAGACTTTTCGTTCCCAACGTCACGTCACGAAATGCAGCAATTTGAAATAGTTACGGCGTGCAGGTCATCGAACAAACTGGCAAAACGATCATTCTCAATTCCGGACTCATGCTATCCTTTGAGCCGCTCACACAGCTCACAGAGGAGTGGAGAACGGGTCGCTACATTGAGAGAAGAGCGTGACGAACGCCTGCGAATCGTCCTACCGATCGATCAAAACATGCGTGGAGTAAACATGATTGATCCGCTCTCGGTTGAACCATTGTCCGTCTATTGGGCACGGAGAAAGACGCAAGATGCGGAAAGCGACGAATGCGACGTCGTCCAGATCAGCACCGTGTTCGGGCACGCACGCGACTATTGGAGCGTCGGAGTGCTTGGTTCGGATCAGCATTATTCCCTGCACGACTTTGAGTTCGTAGCTCCCATCCGTGCTCCAGACGTGGACGCCGAGAACTAGGCTTTTGTATGAGTGACGCTCATGCAAGATTTCCCGCAACGTGCGAAACGCGTTTTGTACCGGTCAAGTTCTGCATCATTGCGTTGGATACCCATTTCCGGATCTTCTTTCCGCGAGGCCATTTGCCTTCGGCAGGAACGCCGGCGCGCATGGGTCGTCCGCAGGCTTCAGCCGACCGCACACAAGCAAGTGATGGTTCGCCTGTTATGGGCCTGTCGGCAACAGCCCGTCGGAGGAATAATAGCAGAACATTGATGACGGCGGCTGTTGCACTAGCTAGAAGTAGCTCGTCCATATACTCCGCCACGACCTTGCCTCGCCTTGTTCAGGAACAGACACATGCCACAGACCGCTTCTCAAGACCTGACCCGCCGTGGTCTCGGTCTCGACCCCGTCGTCGCCCTCAGCCTCGCCGGCGCGATTGTTTTCTTCCTGATCAGCGGCGCGTTTGCCTACATCAACCTGAAGACGCTGCGGGAGAATACAGAGGCGATCGTCCATTCGCACGAGGTGATCATCACATTGGACGAGTTGCTGTCGAGCACGCAGGACGCGGAAACCGGCCAGCGCGGCTTCCTACTCACGAACAACGAACGGTACCTCGATCCGTACAACACGGCCCTTGATACGATCCCGGCCAAGATCCAGGAAATTGGCGAGCTCACCAGCGATAATCCGGCCCAGGTCCGGCGCCTGCCCATACTCAAGCAGCATGTCGATGCCAAGCTGGCGGAGTTGAAGCAGACGATCGATCTTCGTCGCAGCCAAGGTTTGGACGCGGCACTGGCAGTCGTCAACTCCGATCGCGGCAAGGTGGCTATGGATGCCGTGCGCGGACAGCTCTCGGCGATGAGCCGAGAAGAAGCGGTATTGCGGGCAAAGCGCCTCGAGGAAATGAACAATGCCTATGGTACTGCGCTTTTGAGCGGCGTACTTGCCGGCATCCTCGGCATTCTCCTAACCATCGCCATCGGCGTTTTGATCCGCCGTTCTACCCTCGCCCGTCGCCGCGAAGAATGGCTGCAGGCGGGTAATCTTGGACTGGCATCCGCGATGATGGGCGACCAGCGCACTGAGCAACTTGGCGGCAGCATTCTGACTTACCTAGCAAACCACGTCGGGGCCGTCGCCGGGGCAATCTTCGTGGGTGGGTCAGATGCCTACAAGCGTTCATCGACCTACGGCGTCCCCGCCGATGCAAAGCTTCCGGATTTGGTCAGGCCCCGTGAAGGTCTGCTCGGACAGGTGGCGGTCGAGGGCAAACCCGTCATCGTCAACGACGTGCCGGAAAACTATCTGGAGTTCGGCTCGGCGCTTGGCCGGGATAAGCCGCGGCACCTGGTTCTTGCCCCGGCGGCGATCGACAACAACGTGAACACTGTGATCGAGCTCGGCTTCCTGCGGCCTGTGGATGAACGCGTCCTCGCGTTCCTTAAAGAGGCATCCGGCACGATCGCCACCGCCATTCGTTCGGCGAACTATCGAAGTGAGTTGCAGAACCTTCTGGAGGAAACCCAGCGACAATCGGAAGAGCTGCAGGTGCAGAGCGAGGAACTGCGGGTCTCGAACGAAAAACTCGAGGAACAGGGTCGGGCCTTGAAGGAGTCGCAAGCGCGGCTCGAACAGCAGCAGGTCGAACTGGAGCAGACGAACTCTCAGCTTGAGGAGCAGGCGCAACAGCTGGAATCGCAAAAAGACGACTTGGAGCGCTCCAACGCCTCAACTCAGCTGAAAGCCCGCGAGCTGGAGCAGGCCAGCCGATACAAGTCCGACTTCCTGGCCAACATGTCGCATGAGCTGCGCACGCCGCTGAACTCGTCGTTGATCCTGGCGAAACTGCTGGCGGACAATCCCGACGACAACCTGACGGCCGAGCAGGTCAAGTATGCCCAGACCATCCAGTCTTCAGGTAACGATCTTCTCAACCTGATCAACGACATTCTTGATCTTTCCAAAATCGAGGCGGGCCATGTCGACATCCGGCCCGAACCCGTCTCCGTCGAGCGTCTATCCAACAACCTGCGTCAAGTCTTCGAACCAATTGCCAAAAACAAGTCGCTCGGTTTCGAGATCGACATCTCGCCGGAATGCCCCGCAGTCATCGAGACCGATCTGCAGCGGATCGAACAGATCCTCAAAAACCTGCTGTCTAACGCTTTCAAGTTCACCGAGAAAGGCAAGGTTACGCTTTCGATGAACCGAACGGGCGACGGCCAGGTCGCCTTTGGGGTGACGGACACGGGGATCGGCATCGCGCCGGAGCAGCAAAAACGGATTTTCGAGGCCTTCCATCAAGCGGATGGAACGATCAGCCGCAAGTTTGGCGGCACGGGATTAGGCCTGTCTATTTCCCGTGAACTCGTGCGCCTGCTCGGTGGTACGATCCATATCAGAAGCCAGGAAGGGAAAGGCAGCACCTTAACGGTCACGCTCCCGCTCGCCTACGATCCTGCCATCGTCGCGCCGAGAGCTCCGGTCGGCAATGCCGTACCCCTCGCACCCGCTGCTTCAGCAGCACCAAGTCAACCGACGGCGCTACTGCCGCGAGCGATTGTGGAGGACGACCGCGCTATGCCCTCGGACGAGCGACGAATTCTGCTTGTCGTCGAAGATGATCAGACCTTCGCGGCGATCTTGCGTGACCTCGCCCGCGAGATGGGCTTCCGCTCGCTCGTAGCAGGCACCGCCCAGGACGCCCTTAACCTCGCGCAGCAGTTCATGCCGAGCGCCATCGTCCTCGATGTTGGCTTACCCGATCAGTCCGGCCTCTCCGTCCTCGATCGTCTGAAGCGGGATGTCCGCACCCGGCATATTCCGATCCATATCGTCTCGGGCGACGACTATACGGAGACTGCCCTGTCGCTCGGGGCTGTTGGCTACATGCTGAAGCCGGTGCAGCGCGAGCAACTGGTCGAAGTGCTGCACAAGCTTGAAGCAAAGCTTACGCAAGGCGTGCGCCGTGTTCTGATCGTTGAAGACAACGAGGTTCAACGAGAGGCCGTCGCCAAGCTTCTCACGTCACACGACGTCGAGACGGTCAGCGCCGGGACAGCAGCGGAAACCTTGGCACTGCTGAAGGACCAGACATTTGATTGCATGGTTCTTGACCTTTCACTTCCGGACGCGTCGGGGTACTCGCTGCTTGAAACCATCAGCCAGGACGACACGCATTCCTTCCCACCGGTGATCGTCTACACCGGCCGCGTGCTCGCATCCGACGAGGAGGAAAAACTTCGTCGCTATTCGAAGTCGATCATCATCAAAGGGGCAAAGTCGCCGGAGCGGCTGCTGGACGAGGTGTCGCTGTTCCTGCACCAGGTCGTCTCGGAGCTGCCGGACGAGCAGCAGAAGATGATCCGCAAGGCGCGTCACCGCGACGCCCTGCTTGAGGGACGCCGGATCCTCATTGTTGAAGACGACGTGCGTAATGTCTACGCCCTGACCAATATCCTTGAACCTCGCGGCGCGCTCATCCAGATCGCGCGAAACGGTCAGGAAGCCCTTGATGCCTTGGAGAAATCGATCGCCGATGACGCGTCCAAGATCGACTTGGTGCTCATGGATGTGATGATGCCGGTGATGGATGGCCTCACAGCGACGCGGGCGATCCGAAAAAATCCTGACTGGAAAAAGCTGCCGATCATCACTCTGACGGCCAAGGCGATGCCCGACGATCAGCAGCGCTGCATTAACGCCGGCGCCAACGACTATATGGCCAAACCGCTCGACGTCGAAAAGCTGCTATCGCTCGTCCGCGTCTGGATGCCGCGATGAGCGAGACATTCGACAAGATCGAGGACATCGAGATCCGGCTGCTGCTGGAGGCGCTCTACGTCCGCTACCACTATGACTTCCGCAATTACGCGATGGCATCGGTGAAGCGACGCCTGCGTCAGGCCCGTGAGCAACTGGGGTTTCCGACTATTTCAGCCATCCAGGAAAGCGTCTTGCACGACGAGGCGATGCTGCCGCGGTTGCTTGGCTATCTGACCGTGCAGGTGAGCGAGATGTTTCGCGATCCGAGCTACTTTCGCGCCATTCGCGAGAAGGTGGTGCCGCATCTTAAGACCTATCCATCGCTTAAGATTTGGATCGCTGGCTGCAGCGGCGGGGAGGAACTTTATTCCTTTGTGATCCTGTTCCGCGAGGAGGGTCTGGAGGACAGGACGATCTTCTATGCCACCGATATCAACCAGGAAGCGTTGAGGATCGCCGAAGCCGGTGTCTATGATCTCGATCGCATGCAGCTCTTCACGCAAAACCACCGAGCGTCAGGCGGCAAGTCGTCTTTGTCAGATTATTACACCACCGGTTATGGCCGGGCGACATTCGACCGCAGCCTCAGGGAGCGTGTCGTTTTTTCCGACCATAGCCTTGTGACAGACGCGGTCTTCGGCGAGATGAATCTGATCTCCTGTCGCAATGTGATGATTTACTTCGATCGGCCACTTCAGGATCGGGCCATCGGCCTGTTCAAGGAATCGCTCGCGCGGAAAGGCTTTTTGGGGATCGGCGCGAAGGAAAGCCTTCGGTTCTCGGCGCATGCCAATGCGTTCACAGACGTCGTTCGCGAAGAGAAGATCTACCAGAAGGCGGGCCGATGAGCACCTCCAGTCCAGAGGCTGTCGTGATCGGTACATCGGCTGGTGCCCTTGAGGCGCTATCCGTTATCCTGCCAGCGCTTCCTGCCGACTTCGGATTACCGATCATGGTGGTGGTTCATATACCTCCGGACAAACGCAGCGTTCTTGCCGAGCTCTTTGCCGCAAAATGCGCCCTTAATGTCGTTGAGGCAGAGGACAAGGTTCCGCTCGAAGCAGGGACTATCTACTTCGCGCCGCCAGACTACCATCTGCTTGTCGAAACAGACAGGTCACTTGCGCTATCCGCCGATGAGCCCGTGCTGTTTTCCCGTCCGTCGATCGATGTCCTGTTTGAATCGGCTGCAGACATTTACGGTCCCGGCCTGATTGGTATTGTTCTGACCGGCGCCAACCAGGATGGGGCTTTGGGCCTCAAAGCGATCGCCGACGCAGGCGGCATCGCAATTGTTCAGGAACCAGACACGGCGTTTCAGGACGCCATGCCAGAGGCTGCGATTAAAGCCGTTGCGAAAGCCGATATTTTGTCACTTGCTTCGATAGCTACTTATCTGCAAAAGGTTGAGCCATGAACCCCGTCAAATTTTTGCTTGTCGACGATCTCGAAGAAAACCTCCTGTCTCTCGAAGCGCTGCTTCGTCGCGACGACCTGTATCTTCTGAAAGCCCGCTCCGGCGACCAGGCGCTCGAAATCCTCCTTGAGGATGATGTCGCGCTCGCCTTGATAGACGTCCAGATGCCTGGCCTCAACGGTTTTGAGCTTGCCGAACTGATGCGCGGCAATGAGCGAACCCGCCGCATCCCGATCATCTTTGTTACCGCCGGCAGCACGAGCGAGCGCCGCCGCTTCGAGGGATATGAAGCGGGAGCCGTGGATTTTATCCAGAAGCCGATCGAGCCCGATGTGCTGCGCCATAAGGCAGAGGTCTTTTTCGAACTCTATCGTCAGCGCCAACAGATCGAGCAGCAGCGGGACCAGCTTCAGACCCAGGCCGAGGCGCTGAAGGAAGCGGACCGCCGCAAGGACGAGTTCCTGGCCACTCTTGCCCATGAGCTTCGCAACCCACTTGCACCGCTTCGCAATGGTCTCGATATCCTGCGGCGCGATCCCGACGATGTGAGGGCTTACGAGCTTCGCGAGATGATGGACCGTCAGTTGGACCACCTGGTTAGGCTGATCGACGATCTCCTTGATGTTTCGCGTGTCAGCCAAGGAAAGATCGAGCTGCGCCAGGAGAAGGTCAGGGTCGCGGACGTCGTTCATTCAGCGGCCGAGGCCAGCCGCCCGCTTATCGATCGCGCAGCACACACCTTCGAGCTCGATATCCCCACCGCAGATCTTTGGATCGATGCGGACCCGGCCCGCGTGTCGCAGGTCATCGCCAACCTGCTGACCAACGCAGCAAAATACACGCCATCCGGCGGAACGATCAAACTATCGGCGACCGCGGACGGCGGCAAAGCTGTCATCACCATCCGCGACAATGGAGTAGGCATTCCGGCCGAGATGCAGAGCGACGTCTTCCGGCTGTTTGCGCAGGTCGGTGGTCATCGAGAGCGTTCGCAAGGTGGCCTCGGTATCGGCCTGGCCCTCGTCAAGCAATTGGTCGAACTGCACGGCGGCTCGGTCAGCGCATCAAGCGAGGGGACTGATCGAGGAAGCGTCTTCACTGTCCAGATCCCGTTAACCGCAGCCCCGGAGGAAATCACAACTGCGGAACAGTCCGCCAAACCAACGGAGAAGCCATCCCAGAGGCTGAAAGTCCTCGTCATCGATGACAACCCGATCATCGCCGACACGATGGGGATGTTGCTGGAGGACATCGGCCATGAATTCGAGGCGGTCCACGATGGACGAGAAGCTCTGGATGCCGCTCGCAACTATAGGCCAGACGCGATCCTGCTCGATATTGGCCTCCCCGGTATGGATGGCTACGAGGTCTGCCGCGCGCTGAGGCAGGACCACCTGTTCGAACACACCACCATCATCGCTCAGACAGGCTGGGGCCAGGATAAGGACAAGGAACTGGCCAGAGATGCGGGGTTCGATTTCCACCTCACCAAGCCTGTGCCTCTTGCGGATCTTCAGCGAATACTTTCGGGCGTGGCAGCAAGAGACTGACGAAGGGTGCCGTCGGCGTTTGTTATGCGGCCGAGAGCATCTCGTTCAGACTGGCAATGACGTTCGCGCAGCTATAGGGTTTGGCGAAGAAGCGGCATTCTGCTGGGAGGTCGGTATTCGCGGGGCGATGGCGTCCAGAGGCGACGAGAATTTTGACGTCGGGTCGGTCGGTACTCACCACTTGCGCGAGATCCAACCCGTCTTTCGGGCCTGGCATGTCGACATCGGTGAACACCGCAATGATGTCGGGAACCACGCCAAGGATCGCGACTGCGTCGACGACATTGCAGGCTTCGAGGACCTTGAAACCAGCCTCTTCCAGGGCATCGACGATATTCCAGCGGATGAGAGCTTCGTCCTCAACGACAAGCACGGTATCACCTGAGTTCGGCATCTCGATATCCTCGTTCTGCAAGCGAAACGCAATACAGCGCAAAACGATCAGCGCGTTTGTTTATTAGATGCCGACAATATTAATAAAATGCCAATTAACCTGAAGGCTCATGCATCAGTCAATGAGCATCGCGACCGCTGCAACACCCATCACGCCGCTCGCCGCCCATCCGCAGATCTTCATGGCAATGGGAGCCGTGAACTCCTTCATCTGCTTTTTGCTGCTGACGACCATCATCATCGCGATCATGATTGGCACGGCGACAAATCCGTTGATGACGGCACTCCAGAACAGCGCCTTGACCGGATCGAGCGGCACAAATTCGAGGCTGAGTCCGAACAGAGTCGCCGCCACGATAACGCCGTAGAAGCCCACGGCTTCCCACGGTTTGTGGTCGAGACCCGCCTTCCAGTCCTGCGTTTCGGCGAAGGCATATGCCGCAGAGCCAGCCAGAACCGGGATCGACAGCAGCCCCGTCCCAACGATGCCGAGGCTGAAGAGGACAAAGGCAAAATTGCCGGCGATCGGCTTCAGCGCTTCGGCGACATCCGCGGCCGAGTTGATATCGGTCTTTCCGTTGGCGTGCAGCGTCGCGGCCGCGCAAATCATAATCGCGACAGCGACGATCGTGGAAACGGCCATCCCCGCGAGCGTATCAAGCTCGATCCGGTTCAGCTCTTTCGGAGCTTGAGGCGGTGCCTCCTCAAGCGGCTTGGCTTCCTCCTTGCGATCGATCTCCTCGACCTCCTGACTCGACTGCCAGAAGAATAGATAAGGACTGATCGTCGTGCCGAGGATCGCAACGACCACGGTGAAGCTGTCATTGTTCAAGGCAAAGGTTGGCCAGACAAATCCTTTCAACGTCGCCATCCAGTCGATCTTCACCACAAACAGGACGGCGATGTAGGCGAACAGGACCAGCGTCAGCCACTTCAGGATGTTGGCATATCGCTCATTGGGAATGAACATCTGCAGCCCTAGTGACAAGAGGGCGAAGAAGATGGTGATCGGCAGGCTCGGCATTCCCGTCGCGAGCTCGACCGACGCACCCATCGCCGCGAGGTTTGCGCCAATATTGATGCAGTTGGCAACGAATAGCAGACAGACCAACCCGGTGACGAGCCATTTCGGCCAGATGGCACCCATGTTGACCGCCAGCCCCGATCCGGTCACGCGGCCAATTCTGGCGCTGACAAGCTGGATTGCCGACATCAGCGGATAAGACAGTAACATGGTCCAGACCGTGTTGAAGCCGAACTAGGCGCCGGCTTGGGAGTAGGTTGCGATCCCACTTGGATCGTCGTCGGCGGCTCCAGTGATTAGGCCAGGGCCAAGCTTCTTCAGAACCGAGCCTGATGTCGGACGCGACGTGGCATGCCCGGAAGGGGGCGCGGGTAGCGGTCCGTCAATTGAGGTCTTCACATCAGTCGTCCCGATTAGCGGGTCGCGCCAAAGATCCAGGCGACCGCAGTTGTGAGGGCTACAGCAGTGAGCGGGTTTTCCTTGATTCAGCCGCGAACGCTACTTGTGAAATCCTCGCTTTGCTGGTTCTCAGGAGCGCTGGCTTTGACGCGCTCAGCCTCTTGTGGATCGGTGCGGCCTGCCGGGACGGAGGTGATCGTGTGAGAAACAGGATCCGACGCGGGAAAGGTATCTTCGAGGCCTTTATCGAGATCGCCCTTGTCCTCCTCTTGCCGCTGTCGTGCCTTCTCCAACTCGTAAGCCTGAACTGCGGGTGAAGAAGATTTGGGATCGTCGGCCATCGGGGCTCTCCAGGATGAGGTGCCAGATAACGTCATCCCGAAACGATAAGTTCCGATGGTGCATCAGCACCGTACCCTGTCGTACATTCTTCTTGTTGACGTCCCCCTCTACTTGTCGCTGTTTTGCTGAGCATTAGTTCATCGTGATGGAAAGATGACGACATTCCACGAAAACGAAACCGCGAGAAGAGCTCCTTGGCGGACAGGAAGCAACGCTTCGACGCAACGCATGCCAGCGCCATGGCGTCAATCAAGGCGGAGGCGGAGGAGCGGTGGCTGAAGACCGAGCGCTTGCGCAAGATGCGGCTTCAGTCGGGAAGTTGACGGAATTTACCCGCCTACACACTCTCGCTTGAGCGGCGAAACGTATCGTTGGGGCAAGGCCTGACCTGACGCATCCGGAAACGCGCCTGAGAATGCAAATCTGACTTTGAGCGGACCAGACGCGTTCTGACATCGCGCTGTCATCTCCCTTCGCTATCTCATCTTCGAATGGAGAAGGTGATGGCAAGAGAACTGGCATCAGACATTGAGGATATCGCGCGGACGATCGCCGAACTCGCTCTCCCGGGAATGCGACCGAAGGATCTCGTAGACGCGGTCAGTAAGAAACACGCTGCTGCGTCCAAAAAAGAAATATGTCGGGCCGCCTTCTACACGGTTATTCTGGCCGCTGACGAGGAGCCAGGCCGCGCCGAGGGGCTCCACGAGTTGGCGAGCGTCACACGAAACGAGCTCGACGAATAGAACGGTCTCGCCGAGTAGTCGTCGTCAATGAAACGCAATAAACCGCTTTGGAGCGATACAGTCCCGCCCGGCGTGACGATCCGTTGCGAACTGGATCGCCTCGACCAATTCAAGGTCCATCACCGGCTTTGAGATCACCCCGAGGGCGCCATCGACGCCTGAGCCAAGCTGTTCCGGGTTGCCGGTCATGAAGACGACGGTGACGCCGTCTGCCGCCAGGCGTCGGCCGATTTCCGGTCCGGTCGCACCATCGATGAGATTGACATCGACAAATGCAACTTCTGCCTTGTCGGCAAGCTCGTACGCTTCCTTTGCCGTGGTTGCCGTCCCGATGGCCTCATGCCCAAGCGACAACACTGCCTCTTCGACCGCGCTCGATAACAGCCACTGGTCTTCGACGATCAGGATATTCATCATGCTTATCCAACCTTTCTTCGTGAGCGGCAAAATCACTGCGTCAATACTTTGTTCCGGCCTTGGGCGATTTTTGCGCAGCTGGTGACGTGCGACCTTTTCCAAGGAACAAAGTTGGATTCCGCTCGTTCAATGCTGGTCGCAACAATTTGGAATGCGGATGACCAAGCCTGACGAGAAACTCTCGCTGATCGAAGAACAGCTTGTCATCGACAAGCGCGCCGTGCGCGACGGCAGCGTCCGCGTCAGCACCAAAACCGAGTTTGTTACAGAAGCAGCGGAGGCACGCCTCGACAGCGAGAATGTCGAGGTGACGCGTGTGGCAATCGGACGTGAAGTGTCAGAAGCGCCGGCCGTTCGCACGGACGGTGACGTGACCATCGTGCCTGTGGTGGAGGAGGTTCTCGTTGTCGAGAAGCGTCTGATGCTGGTCGAAGAGATCCACATCCGCCGCGTCGCCACCACCGAGGACGTTACCATTCCGGTCGAACTGCGCAAGCAACGTGCCACGATCGAGCGCGACGACCCCTAAGCCAATTATTAATCCGAGAAAAGGAGAAACTCATGACCTATAGCGAAACCACATCGTCCTACGGCGCCTCTTCGTCTAACACGGTGACGGCCTTCTTCGAAAACCGCAGCGATGCGGATGCCGCCGTCGAACGCCTTGCCGAAGCCGGGATTGCCCGCGACGGCATTCGCGTCGTCGCCGGCAAGGAGTCTACTACCTCGACTGAGGTTGCCTCCGAGCACAAGGGCTTCTGGGAGAAGCTGGAAGACTTCTTCTTTCCCGACGAGGATCGCGCCGTCTATTCCGAAGGCCTTCGCCGCGGTGGTTATCTAGTAACTGTCAGCAACGTCACCGCCGCCTCTTATGACAAGGTTATCGATATCCTCGATGACGAGGGCAGCATCGATCTCGATCAGCGCGCCCAGAGCTGGCGCTCGGAAGGCTGGAACCAGCAGGAGACCGTGAGGTCGTATGGCGCCTCCGCCAATCGTGCCGGCGCAACCGGAACGGCAGCCCTGGATGCCGGCCGTGAAGAGGTTATCCCGGTGGTCGAGGAAGAGCTTCGTGTCGGCAAGCGCGACCTCAACCATGGCCGCGTCCGTGTCCGTTCCTACGTGGTCGAAAATCCTGTCAGCGAACAGGTATCGCTGCGCGACGAGAACGTCAGCATCGAGCGTCGCACGGTCGACCGCCCTGTATCGGGAACGGAAAACGCGTTCGTCGACCGCACGATCGAGGCAGAAGAGCACCATGAAGAGGCTGTCGTCTCGAAGGATGCGCGCGTCGTCGAAGAGATCGCGCTGCGCAAGACCGCCGAGCAGCGCGAGGAGACCATCAACGCTAGCGTCCGCCGTACCGAGGTGGAAGTCGAAGACGAGCGGTCCGACCGCGCCGTCCGCAAGGACTAATCAAGGCTCTTCGTTTGATGTAACTGCAGCAAAGACCGGCGATCTCATCGCCGGTCTTTTTTGTATCCTGCTGGACGGGAACCGAACGGCGATTGCGGCGTTAGTATGGCACTCACATTCCCGTGATGAAGAGGATGCACCATGACCGAACCTGTCTCAGTCCACGTGTCGCGCGAAGCGGCTTACGTCGACCCCTCCCTTACAGCCACATTGCACAAGGTGTCTTGGGGCGCGATCTTCGCCGGGGTCGTCCTGGCGCTTGCCGTCCAGTTCCTCCTCAATCTTCTGGGAGTGGGCATCGGCGCCGCCGTGATCGATCCCGCAACCTATGATAACCCGAATGCAAGCACCTTTTCCATAGCCGGTGGCGCGTGGTTCGTTGTGGCCGGCATTATTGCTTCCTTCGTCGGCGGTTATGCCGCCAGCCGCCTGTCCGGCCGTCCGAGCCGCTCGACCGGCGGGTATCAAGGTGTAACCACCTGGGCTGTCACCACTCTTGTCATCCTCTACCTGCTGACCACGTCGGTCGGTGCCCTCATCGGCGGCGCGTTCAGTGGTCTGTCCAGCATTGTCGGTGGCGTTGGCCAGACGGCCGCGACCGCTGCCACGTCGGCAGCCCCTGCCCTTGCGACTTCTGCAAACCCGATGGCCGGGATCGAGCAACAGATCCGTGACGCGTCTGGCGGCAACGATCCGGCAGCCCTGCGTGATGCAGCCGTTTCGGCGGTCCAGGCCGCGGTGACCGGTGACCAGGCAAAAGCCGCAGATGCCCGCAATCGCGCCGCTGATGCGATCGCCAAGGCACAGAACATCCCGGTCGATCAGGCCCGCACCCAGGTCGAGCAGTACGAGAAGACCTATCGCGACAATGTTGCTGCGGCCAAGCAGCAGGCGCTCGAGGCGGCGCAGACGGCCACCAAGGCAGTGTCGGCCGGCGCGATCCTGGGCTTCTTCGCCCTCCTGCTCGGGGCTGTGGCGGCCTGGTTCGGCGGTTCCTACGGCACGAAGAAGGCGTTGCTTCTGGCCGAAACCACCACTCGCCGCACGATTTGACAAGATGAAGGCCGCCGGAAACGGCGGCCTTCTTCCTTGCTTGACCTTTCTCCAATGAAGCCTCTCCATCCACCGGGTGGAGAGTCTCTCCCTAATTTATCGGTAGCCTCCATGCAGAATGCCTTTCGGTACTTTTCACTGACCGCCGCTCTAACGCTCTGTTCCCCAGCCTTTGCAGCGCCGATCGACGCACAAGCCGTCAATACCGCGGCGATCGCGTCCCTTCCGATCGAGGCGCCGGCGGAAAAACAGACCGAGCCCAATCCCGCCATCGTGCATCTGCAGGTCCTGCTCGACCGGGCTGGTTCATCGCCGGGCGTCATCGACGGTTATTTAGGCGACAACCTGACGAAAGCGATTGCCGGTTTCGAGGCGCTTCAGGGTCTGCCAGTGGATGGGAAGCTCGATCCCGACGTACTGGGCCGTTTGACCGATGATGCCCCGGCCATCCAGGCCTATGCCATCACGCAAGAAGACGGAGAGGATATCGTCGAGAGCATTCCAAAAGACTATGCCGAACAGGCCAGGATGGAGCATCTCGGCTACACCAGCATTGCGGAGAAGCTTGCCGAGCGGTTCCACACGCATATCGCGCTGATCAAGGCCCTCAATCCGACGGCGGCCTTCAAGCCGGGCGAGACGATCGCCGTCGCCGTTCCCGGCGCCGCCAGGTCCGGATCGGTTAGGCGGATTGAGGTTCACCGCAAGGTGGCGCAGGTCTTCGCTTTCGCCGAAGACGGCTCACTGCTGGCGGTCTATCCAGCGACGATCGGCAGCGAGGATTCACCCTCTCCAACCGGGACACACAAGGTCAAGGGCGTGTCGCGAATGCCGACGTACACCTACAATCCGAAGATCAATTTCCAGCAGGGCAACAACAAGAAGATCCTTGAACTGCCGAGCGGGCCGAACGGTCCTGTCGGGACAGTCTGGATCGACCTCACCGAACCGACCTACGGGATTCATGGCACGCCTGAACCCGAGCTTATCGGCAAGGTTGGCTCGCATGGATGTGTTCGGCTAGCCAACTGGGACGTCGAGGAACTGGCCGGCATGGTCAAGCCGGGCGTCGTGGTCGAATTTATCGAGTAGGTCCGGCGCACCCCCATTTGAAGACGGTCGAGGCATGAGGCGGGCCCCTAAGCCGATGCCCTTTACAAAAAGGAGAGCGTGTGGCGATCAGGCGGCTGATCTTCTCCTCCAACGAATGGTGCTTGCGCGTCGCGCGGCGGATATCCTTGATCGTCTTCTCGGCCGCCGATGTCTGTGGCACGGTTTTCTGTCTCATCTTCGCTTCCTTTGATAGAGCTACGATGAGCCGAAAATCCTCTCTTCTCAATTAAAACACTTCTGTCTCAAAGGCGCTGATCCGGGACACCTGTTCGAAGCCGCAACCGTGTTACTACATCGGACAAAGAAATGGTGCTCGCTGAAGGCTTGGGGATTGAGGCTGGCCAAGCGCAGCGGGATGAAAAAGGCGCAGGTCGCCGTAGCTCGTAAGCTCGCTGTCATCCTTCACTGCATTTGGGTCGACGGTACGACCTTCGAATGGAGCGCCGGAAAAGAAACATAGGATTCTATAATTTGTAGGCCCGAGCGGGCCTGCAAAGTCCCCGCCGGGACGGTGGTTGCAGTGACTTCGTTGATTAGGCTGAAAACGGCTACGCCGTATTCCGTTCCATACGTTGAAGCACTGGACCCGAACATGATCGTGAGGCGAAGACCTCGAAAAGGACCATGACCCCGGCAAGGATGGAGCAGGTGCTTGACAAGCATCCGCAATTAAAGGGCCTAATCACAGTGCCGCCTGCTCGGGGCTGTCGTGCCTCAGAAGCAAGAACTCTTCAACGCGCAATATCGTCTCATGTCCACCAGACGCGGCGTTTGCCTTGTGACGCACAACGGCCACACCGTCTTGTCGTTTCCCAACGAACCAGCTGTCGCCATTCGAACTTGTAGCAAACTGCTTGAAGTCTGTCATGTTCAGTGCCCCTCTTCGTTCTCTAAAGTCGCCCCCGGACTGCGCTGGAACTGAAACCGTAAGAGTGCGAAATCATGCCCGGTCGAAGGTAAATGATGTCAGCAAGGTCGTGACGAAATTGCTGGCCTTTTCCTTGACGAGCAGCTCTGTCCACTCGTCTGTTCCCCGAAATCTCAGGTCAGTCTGGATACTGTCAACAGCTGCGGCCTCAATGCGTTCAAGATGTTCTTTGAACTGCGCCTCGCCTTCGCCGCGATAAAGATCGCGAATAACCATCCTCAGGATTTCCTGGACGGCAATCTGCCAGGCGGTGTTAATGGTGTTCAACTCACTTGTCGTCGATGACATTGGTCTTCCTTTGCTAATTCAAGTGCCCTCGTCATTGTTGACCAAGGGCTCTTACGGCTGGACTGGAAACTAGTGCCAATGCGATCCGAATGCGCTCAGTCGGTCGCGAGAGTGGGTGGCGTCCTCACGGATCGCCTTGCGATGAGTGCTGCTGCCGCAGATGTTCGGTCGGCAAGCTCTTTTGCGAGGCGTGCGGCTCTAAGCCGCGCAGTCTTCTCATCCCGCGCCTCGGCTTGCCGATCATGCTCGTCAAGATCCGATGCGATGACAGAAGCCTGAAGCTTTTTGAACGCGATCTCGGCTTGTTGGCGGGGCCTGCTGTGTCTTTGTGTCATGTTATCTACCTATCTGGCCCAAGGCCAAAATAAAAAAGGCCAGGCGAAACGCCTGGCCTCAATGAAATTGCTCCCGGCAGTGCCAGTACATCCGTGGTCAAAGGGAAGCGGATCTCACTTATGCAGACTGCAGATTGGTCGCAGACATTTTGCCCGACTTGTTGTCGCGCTCAAGTTCGAAACCAATCTTCTGGCCTTCTACAAGCTCTCGCATTCCTGCACGCTCGACAGCCGAGATATGAACAAATGCATCTGCGCCGCCATTGTCAGGCTGAATGAAGCCGAAGCCCTTTGTGGAATTAAACCATTTTACTGTGCCAGTGGTCATGATGAACCCTTTCCAAGCATAGAGTGATGTACCGCGTAACGAATGCAACGCGGGCAAGAACCGACTGATTTTGAAAGAGAAATTCGCTTAGAGCGCGGTGCCAATCGCGCGGTAGACAAAGCTCGGCAAGCAAAAGATCGATGACGAATGAATACCGCCCTCCGCAGGATCTGTCAATGAAAAGTTCACGTGTCTTTTCGTAATCAACCATTGATTGTGTCGAGAAAGATAATGATCCCCGCACGGAGCGCAGGTGCAGCAGTCAGAGCACCACAAATCATGATCTACCGAAAACATCAGTTGCCGGCAGACACATGCACGCGACTATCATTCATTTGCAATGACAGGGATCGCAAACAGCCAGTTGTTCACAAGTGTCCCTGAACGTGACCCTAAAGATGACCCTGAACCACAATCCTTCAATCAGCGACAGCTATGGTTTTTGGAGCAGATCAGAATGGGTGAGCGCTTCAGTGCGAAGGAGATCGTTCCGACTTGGCATGTCAGTTTGAAAACCGCGCGTCGGGATATCAGCGCATTGCTTCATTCCAAGTTACTGGAGTACATCGGATCGCGAAGAAAAGGTCGTTATCGAACGAACTCACGATGAGAAAGGATATCAGTCGGCCTCATCGGCGTCATGTCCACCAGAAGCGATGTCGGCAAGATCTTTGTTGGAGGTATCGAACTTGCCTCGCCTGCTCAGAAGACCAGCATCCTCGAGTGCCTCGATGTTGGGAAGGTCACGCAGGGTCTCAAAGCCAAAAACCGACAGAAATCGGGGTGTTGTCACATAGGTGTAGGGCGCACCGGGTGTCGGACTTCTCGGCCCTGATACGATGAGGCCCGCATCTCGCAGGCCGGCGATCGTGTCACGACTGACCTCCTTGCCGAAAATCTCTGACAATTCGGCCCGGGTGATCGGCTGAAAATATCCCACCGCCGTCAACACCATAGACTCGGTCTCTGACAGCCGTGGTGCAATTGATCTCGCGGGAGCGGTCGAAATGCGAATTGTCTCAGCAAACCGCGCTCGGGTGCGATGCTGCCATCCGCCTGCGACCAACACGAGTTCGTATGGTCGCTCTCGTAATTCGTCGATGAGGTCATCAACCAACAGATCAATACTGCACTCTTTGCCGACCACCCGCGCCAGCATCTCGCGGCTGACCGGTTCGGACGAGGCGAATATCACCGCCTCTACCCGCAACATCCACTCACGCCAGCGCAGTTCTGGAGGCAGTCCCTCGAGCTCACGATCATAAAGGACCTCCTGCTGCCGGTCTTTCGCTTGGCGTTGACTTGTTTTTGCTGCGCTCGCTCCCCTCATCGTCATAACCCATAAATTCGAAAGGAAGAGCGGCCGGACAGTTCCCGCACCGCTTCCAAACTCTCCAGTCGCTCAAACAATCGAGTGGCTGCCCAGCGTGACAGATGGCACCCTGGCGCCGAGGCCGGAAGCGCGTCTTCATTAAGTAGCTTTTGGATAACCGCATCGCCCCCCTTGGTCCTCACCTTTGGCACTGCTGCCATTAACCGAGCGGCACGGCGATCAATGTCGGCGGCAGATTGAAGCGCCGCCTCGACACTGCTGACCAGCGCCAGACAAATTGCCTTGGGATAAGCTGGCTCACCTGGCCGCACTCGACCTCTTCCGCCGATGGTGCGGAATGCAGACCCAAACCGTACAGGTAGCAGAAGCGGCACGGGTCGCGCCCATCTCAGCTTCTGGGCCAGTACGATGTCTGCCAAAGCCAGAGCCAGGACTTCCGCGTCCGGACGAAGCGCCATGATCGCGGATACCAGATCAGCGATCGCAATGGGGGCCGCGCGCCCGGACTGGATTGCCACATCGGCGAGATCCGCGATCGAGGACAGCTCCGTGTCCCATCGGATAGACAGAAGCTCGACCAATTCCCTGACAAACGCAGTACCCGGCATCGCTGTTCGACGTGCCAGCATTCGTGTGGCCAAAAACAGCTTTCCGGCCGGTCCTGGATCGCCATCAGCCGGCGTCAGCAAAACGGCGTCGCGCAGCGCATCCTCTTCCTCATTCCGGCCCAGGATCCGAGCAGCGACCGCGGCTGATTTCAAGGCGAGACGATCGCGCCAGCAGCCGATCCACGGGGGGTCCGCGCGGACCAGATCATCAAGCGATTTCAGAGCGATACCGGCGACAAAGGCGGCGTCGATATCGCTCGGGTCGCGGCCGCGTGACAGCGCCCAGCCCGGCAGGCGGGATGACCAGGTCGGTGAGTGTGAGTGCGGGGTCGCGATCGAATCCATGCCCGGAAGCATAGTTCATGTGCGCAGTTTACGCCAGTTACATCCCAATAAACCGCACGGCTTGTATGTTATTTAAAACGTCCGATAATCTTGCATTATCGGACGTTTTTCTCATTATAGAGAAATGGCCCAAATCATCGAGCAAAACACCAAAAATCACGTCGAGGAGACCTCAGCTCCGTTTCTCAGCACGGCGGGTGGGCGTGATGTTTCCGCGCCGGAGGTGTCAGGCGCAAGCCCCCTCCCCTCTCTCGCCGGCGGTGGCGAGACACCTGCTCATCTTGCCAGCCTCGCCGATCGCGCTCGTGGCTATGTCCAGGCGGCCAGTTCCGCCAACACGCGCAAGGCCTATGCGGCCGACTGGAAGCATTTTTCGGCGTGGTGCAGGCGCTCCAATCTGGCCCCCCTGCCCCCGCATCCGCAAACCATCGGACTTTACATCACAGCCTGCGCTTCCGGCACAGCTGAACGGGGTGCAAAAGCGAACTCTGTCTCGACCATCGAACGCCGCCTCTCCTCACTCTCCTGGAACTATGCCGAGCGTGGCCTCTCGCTCGATCGCAAGGACCGGCATATCGCCACCGTGATGGCCGGCATCCGCAACAGCCACGCCAAGCCACCTGTCCAGAAGGAAGCGGTCATGGCTGAGGATATCATTGCCATGGTCGAAACGCTCGATCGCGGCTCCCTGCGCGGCCTGCGTGATCGGGCCATGTTGCTCATCGGCTTTGCTGGCGGCCTTCGGCGCTCCGAGATCGTCGGCCTCGACCTGAAGGCCGACCAGACTGAGGACGGTCATGGTTGGATCGAGATCCTCGACAAGGGTATGATTATTACGCTGCGCGGTAAAACCGGATGGCGAGAGGTGGAGGTCGGTCGCGGCTCGGCCGATGCGACCTGCCCGGTCGCCGCAATCGAGACTTGGATTAAGTTCGCCAAGCTTGCGCACGGTCCCCTCTTCCGTCGCGTGACGGGACAAGGCAAAGCAGTTGGGCCGGAACGGCTGAATGACAAGGAAGTGGCTCGGCTGGTGAAGCGGGCCGCCATGGCGGCCGGCGTTCGCGGTGATCTCAGCGAGATCGAGCGGGCGTTCAAATTTTCCGGGCATTCCCTTCGCGCTGGCCTTGCCTCCTCTGCTGAAGTCGATGAGCGTTACGTACAGAAGCAGCTCGGGCACACATCAGCAGAGATGACACGCAGATATCAACGGCGACGGGACCGCTTTCGCGTGAATTTGACCAAGGCGTCAGGGCTCTAGCTATCCCCTCCCCTGCCGTTCAAGCGCTTGCAGAAAAGCCGTTGGCGCATTATAGTCACTATACTCATTTTGGTTAAAGGTGAAGCAATGCAAACATCAACCCACGACGATATGGGGTCGGAACAAGAGCAGTCCGAAATCGTACGCTAAGGCCGAACGAAACCGGAACGATGCTGTAGATCGGATGTGCAGCATCCGATCTCTGTGGATTGCCGTCGACATGCGCCTGTTTTGATTTCTCTGTCTGACCCGACTCGACAACGCTTCACGCAGGTTGGTCGTTAATGGAGTCGGGTGATGGCAAAGCGCAAGCTTCTCAAAGATCAAGATCGACGGCACTGCCAAGTTGTTTGATCTAGTTGTTTCCGGTATCGATGAGGCATGAAATTACCGAGTTCTTTTCCCCGGTTGAAGGGATTTCGTTTTC